>CADBBK010000009.1 GCA_902792895.1 uncultured Bacteroidales bacterium
TTAAGTATAATAATTTGGCGGTTCGGAGTATCTTGCGAGATGCTCACCACAAAGGTAATAAAGTTTTTCCAATTCTCATCGTCGGTTTGCCCATTTCCCGTCTCCCGTAGTCGCCTTATATATATACTGAGATTTAACTAACATTTTTATTAACAACTAATTACAATAACAACGACATTATGAGACGACTTTTGAAATTTATGAATTACGCGGCTCAGCTCATGGCACTGATCGATATCGGGAAGACCATTAAGCGCTGGGCCACAAAGAACGACACCACGAGCGATGGCCAGACCAAAGACAAAACTTGAGAACTGGGTTGACCTCGTGATCCTAGCCTGCGACACCGTGGGCACCATTTTTTAAAACAGTAAAAAACTAGCGGCTGTAATCGGCAAGATGAGGAGGCATACTCATCCTTGTTGTCATGCAGATTTTTGAAGAGAAAACGCTTTACAGACGGATGAGGGCGACACCGCCGAGCATGAGCAGGATGCCGACAATCTGGAGCCAGGTGATGCGCTTGCGCGGGGCCCCGAGCCACCCGTAGTGCTCCATCAGTTGGCTCAACGCGAGTTGGCCGACGAGCAGAGCCATGACGAAGACGCCGACGCCGACATGGGCGACCAGCCACGCATTGCCAAAGACGATAATCGCGCCACACAAGCCGCCCGTCCACATCCACCAGGGGTACTCACGAGAGAAGGCCTTGCCAATCAAGCGCACGCTGCCATTGAGGGTGCAGAAGAGCAGCAGTACCATCGTGGCGACAAAGAAGGCCACGGTCGTTGCCTGCATGGGGTTGCCACCATGGGCGACCACAACGCTCGACAACTGGGCATAGACACCCGTGATGCTGGCCGACAAGCAACCCGACACGACTGCACACAACTGCCAGAACAGTTGCCGGGACCCTCTGCCGGTGTTCGCATCCTGCCGCTGGGCATTGAGTTTGGGCAGCACGACGACGAGCGTCACGCCCGCAATGAGCAATAAGGACCCGATGATGCGCTTGAGACCCATCGGTATCACGTTGGCACCGAACCACCCGAAGTGGTCAATCAGCAGGCTGAAAATCAGTTGGCTGAACATCGGGATGATGACAGCCTGCAAGGGCCCGATTTCCTTGAACAAATGGATGGAAATGGTGATGGTCACTACAGCGACGAGTCCTGCAAACCAGCTCCACCAGGATGCCTCGCCCAGCATCTCTCCCGTCGGGACGATGGGGCTGCCCGATAACAGCGACACCAGCAACAGGGCCAATGTGGATACCGAGAATGAAACAAGCGTCGAAACGTAGGCCGGACCAACGACCTGGCGCAAACGCGAATTGGCAGCAATCTGGAATGGTACCAGCAGGCCCATTGCCAGCGTTATTATCAAGTAAAACATGTCGTGATTCTTATCAATTAGGCCACAAAGTTATCCAAAATTCACAACTCTCGCGAATTGCTTTAGGATTTCTCGTACATTTCCAAGGGTTGCCCGTCGGGGTCATCAAAGAAGACAAAGCGTTTGCCTGTCGTGGCGTCGGTCCTGATGTCCTCGTGGGCGATGCCCATGCGGTCCAGTTCCGCTACCTGGCCCACGATGTCGTCGACCTCAAAGGCAAGATGGCGCAAGCCTGCAGCCTCGGGGTAAGACGGGCGCTGTGGCGGCGAGGGGAACGAGAACAGTTCGATGACATAGTCGCCGTTCAGCGACAGTTTGGTCAGGTAGGACTGTTGTTCCTCGCGCCAATGCTCGGCAATGACCTGGCAGCCAATCACGCGGGTATAGAAATCGAGGCTCCGCTGGTAATCGGAGCAGATCAGTGCAATGTGATGTACTTTATTGAGTTTCAGCATAATTCAATCGGGTTAAAAAGTTCCAAATGCAAATGGATTGGATAAAAACGCAGTTATTGATTCGTCTGATTTATCAGATTTACCACCACTTTTACCATCACGTCTTTTTCCTCGCTTTTGCTCTCGGCAATCATCAGCGTGAGGGCAACGAGTGTGTTGTCGGCCAACCGCTTGGTGCCGTCCTCACGATAGAGTATGCCGTTGTTGTTGAGGAACCAGAGGAAAAGCGTGGCGGCAATGCGCTTGTTGCCGTCGCTGAAGGAGTGGTTCTTTATGACGAGATAAAGCAGCATGGCGGCTTTCTCCTCCACGCTAGGATAGAGTTCCTCGCCTCCAAAGGTCTGGTATATTTGTCCGATACTGCTCTTGAAGGAGTCATCCTTCTCGTTGCCGAACAGGCTGCTGCCACCGAATTTTTCGCGCAGTCCCTCGATGGCACGGATGGCATTATTGTAGGTGGCGCGGAAGCGCTCCTCTTGGGTGGTCTTTTCGATGGTCAATCGCTCGTAATCATAGTTGTCGAGCGTGTCCAGCGCATAGGCATAATCGGTGACCACGTCGAATAAGGCTTGGCTGTCTTCCGAGGGCATCAAGGGCTGATTCTGGATAGTACGCCCCAGGATGCCAACAAGTTGTCGTAGCTCTCCAATCTGCTCGCGGCGGATATTGTCATTCACGGCATAGCCCTTGATAAGATAGTCCTTCAATACCTTTCTTGCCCAAATGCGGAAGGCCGTACCACGCTTGCTCTTCACGCGGTATCCAACCGAGATGATGACATCAAGGTTGTAGAGAGGTACGGGCTTTTTTACTCCAATAACGTGTATTTTTTGCACGTTATTCTCTCTTTCAAGCTCACCTTCCTTGAAAACATTGATAACATGACGGCGGATGTTGGACTCCTCTTTTTCAAACAGTAGTGCCATCTGATGGGTGGTCAGCCAGACCGTCTCGTTCTCCAGGCGGACGTCTATCTTCGTCTGTCCGTCCTCGCTCTGATAAATGATGATTTTTTTCTCTTCCATAGTTTTAATGCAAAATAATGTTGTGTTTTTACATGATTTCTTCAAGTGCGCCGGTTACCGAGTCGATGATGAAGCCGCGCACGGTGATGTCGCGGGGCATCAGCGGATGTGTCTTGATGGTATCGACAGTGCGGCGCACTGACTCTGGTGTGTCTTTAAAGCCTTCCAGCCAGTGGTTGAGGTCAACACCGCAGCGGCGGATGGTGTCGAGCGTCTCGTCGGTGATGCCGCGTTTGAGCATCTCCTCGTGGAAGTGGCCATAACTCATGTGGCAGGCGCCGCAGTTGGAATGGGCCACCACCATGATTTCCTCCACGCCCAGTTCATAGACCGCCACCACGAGGCTCCGCATGGCGGAGTCAAAGGGTGAAATCACCAGTCCGCCGGCATTCTTGATCACCTTGGCGTCACCGTTCTTGAGGCCCAGGGCGGCGGGCAGCAACTCGGTCAACCGTGTATCCATGCAGGACAAGACAGCCAACTTCTTGTTGGGATATTTGTCGGTCACATACTGCTCGTAGTCCTTGTTGGCAACGAATTGTTTGTTGAATTCAATAATTTCGTTAATCATGATTTCTTCTTTTTCTTGGGTTTGGGTTCTGGCAGGGCTTTGCACGTCTCGCTGACGAGGGCAGAGAGGTAATCGCGGTCGTCCACATCGGTGATCAGGAAATAGTCCTTGGCTCCGTCGTAGGGCGGACGCAGTTCCACGGTGCGCAGCAGCGGCCTCACTGCATCGGTGGGCTTGAGGTAGAAGCAGTCGTCGCAGATGAGCCCGAAAATCTTGCCGTCACAGTAGATGCCGTAGTCGCCGAACATCTTCTTGACGGTGATTTCACCGGCTCCGGCACACTGGTCGGCGATGTATTGCACGAGATCGGGGGTGCTTGCCATGACGTGACGGATTAGGGATCGGTTATTCTTCCCTGACGGCCTTGGGTGTCCAATTCTGGAAGAAGCGCAGCACCTTCTCCTTGTTGTAGCCCTTGCCTTCCTCCAGGAAACTCGAGTCCTGGAGATGCAGCACGTTGCCCTGCTCGTCGAGCACGGCAAACACGGGGAAGCCGAAGCGTCCAGCGTTGTTGAGCCGTTTCATCAGCGCCTTGCCCACTTCGCCCGCCTTGCGGGGGTGATAGTTGACGTGGATATAGATGAAGTTCTGCTCGATGATGCTGCTGATGGTGCTGTCGTTGGTGATGAAGTCGGCAAACCGCAGACACCAGGGGCACCAGTTGCCGCCCACCTGGCAGATGACGAATTTGCCCTCGGCCCGGGCCTGCAGCAATGCTTGGTCAATCTGCTCCAGCGGGTTGATGTTTTCATTATATACCTTCTTGGGCGCCGCTTGCTCTTGGGCTTGGGCCGTCATGGCCAGCGATGCAACAGCGAGCACTGCAATATAAAATAATCTCTTCATTTTCAATTTGTTATTGTTGGTTTTGTTATTAAAGTTTCGGCAACGAAATTCGTTACAACCTTGACAGGAATTTCGTGCGGTCCACGACGAAGCGCAGGTGTGTGCCCTCGCCCAACAGCGTGTCGCCACAACGGGCCTCGACCTTGAACTCGATTTTCTTGCCGTCGACCTTGGTTACCGTGGCAGTT
Organism: uncultured Bacteroidales bacterium; assembly: GCA_902792895.1. Classification (GTDB taxonomy): domain Bacteria; phylum Bacteroidota; class Bacteroidia; order Bacteroidales; family Muribaculaceae; genus Sodaliphilus. The sequence continues at coordinate 4,481 of CADBBK010000009.1, forward strand.
GTGGTGATGGTGTCACCCAGGCGACTGGGCTTGAGGTGGGACGAAGCGATGTGCCCGCCCACAGTGGTGCATCCCTCAGGCAGATGCTCGGCCACGGCTAGCATGGCGGCATTCTCCATGAGTGCCATCATGGCCGGCGTGGCAAGCACAGGCATGTCGCCCGAGCCCATTGTAATGGCCGTGACGGCCTCGGTGACCGTCAGTTGGCTGCTGTGACTTAATCCTTCTTGCAACATCTTGACTACAGTTTGTTAAAATGATACATTGTCCGCAACTCAGCCTTCTTCTCTTCGCTCTGGCGCGAGAAGTAGCTGCGCCAGCCGGGGCAGAAGTTGATGTGCCAGCGCCAGAACTTGCCCAACAACGAGTCGGGCTTCTTGTGATAATGGGCCCTGAACTTGCAGTTTTCGCAGATGTGTGCCATAATCTAATGTTTTATGATTGGGTTATTATTGTCTGCCACGGGATTAATAGTGCCAAGTTCCATTCAATGCATAGTCAATCAGTAGCATGACGTCCTGGATGTCGCAGTTGCCGTCCAGGTTGCAGTCGCCGGCCGTGAGGTCCACCTCGTCGCTATTGCCCGTGAGCAGGTAGTCGAGGATGACAGTTACATCACTGATGTTGACATTTTCGTCGCCATCGGCATCGCCACGCGGATGACGCGAGTAGTATTCCAGCTGTTCGTCCATCCAGTCCAGACGGTCCTTGATCCAGTTCTTGAGATAACTGATTTCGTCCCTGAGGTCGGAGGCGACGTAGTAGTTGGGCCATACCCTCACGCCCCATCGTGGCCAGGCCTGGCTGTTGCGGTGCTCGGCATCATAGATGGTGAGCACTTCGGCCATCGAGTCCAACTTGGCTGCGAGACGCTCGTAGCTCACGTTGTTGCGGCGGTACTGGAACCAGCGGTCCTTAATCACGCGCTGGTAGTACGGATCGTTGTTCAGGCGGTACCACCAGAAGGGAATCAGCACCGTCTCGCCGTTTTGGTACAAGATGTCGTTGGTCTGGTAAATCCATGTGTCGGTCTTGTAATTCTCGTATTTCCAACAGTTGCCGAAGGCGATGTTGAAATCCCAAATGGCCATCTTGAAGCGCGGGCCCTCACTGTCGCGGCGCTTGAAAAACTTGCTGCTCTTGCGGTAGCCGTCCACGTTGTGGCTCAGCTCCATCGACAACTGGAAGTCGGCGAACGACTCCACGTCGATGTAGTTGCGGTAGCCCCTCACTGGGTCGCGGTAGTACCACGATGCCATCACGTCCTCCATCTCAGACACCCGTGCACGGATGTACTGTATCTGCACCATCACCATGTCCTCATAGTCGGGCGTGTCATACTGGTAGTGTACATAGCAGGGAAGCTGCTCACCGGTGCTGGAAACGGGGAGGTACCTGGACTGGATGGTAAAGCCCTCGTTTTGGTCGGCCTCCAGCAGGTAGCCGCCGGTGAGCGCGTCATCAGCGGTCCCGGGGTCATCGAGATTGAGCCGTTGTTTGCCCTTGGAGACGACCTCGCTCAGGATATACACGCCATAGTAGATGCCGTCGAGGTACACCTCGCAGTAGCGGCCCTGGGGCGTGTAGTCCATCCACGGCCTTGAAATCTCAAAAGCCAGCAGGTCGCGCATCATGCTCTTGTCGCTGTAGGGGGCCAGTAGGGCCCACTTGTTGTCCTTGCCCATGCCCAGCAGTTTGACCTTCTTCTTGGTGCCGCCTTCCTCGAGCGGCTTGTCGAGCGGGCGTATGGAATAGGGTTTCTTGTCGCTCTGCGAGAACGACGTGTTGCCGCGGTAGCGCAGCGCGATGTAGCCGTTATAATCGATGTGCTGTCCGGGGTGTGCTATGGTGTCACCATAGTTAAGGTTGCCTGCACCATTGTCGATGATTTTCATGCGTGCGGTGATGTATTCGTCCCTCAATATCATGGCATGGTCCACCTCGAGCCACACGATGGGCAGATTGGTCCTGTCAATCACGACGTCTGTCCGGTCGGGAGGATAGTTGTCGGGACGCTGGGCATGTGATACATTTGCCAGTGACAGTAGCGTTAAGCACAGCAATAGACGTATTATTTTCATTCTGCGATGATTACTTTTTAGCGATTCTCAATTGAACTGCAAAAGTAATATAAAAAAATGAAATATGCCATTTTTTTGAACTGGGTTTTTAAGTTATTGACTAATAGTTCAATAGCATTTGTCCGAATGATGAAGTAATGCTCTTGCAGTGATGTTGTTGGAGATTTCAAGAGTTTGTTGTATCTTTGCCACGTTTTTGTTCTGAATGGCTATGAGACGAGTGATAGTGATGATAGCGTTGCTGGCGTTGATGCTCCCCCTGGTGGGTTGTGTCAAGCACGCCGGTAATTTCCCGCCCATCAACACGTCGGTGGAGCTAGACTCCACCAATCTGCCCATCGTTTGGATTGAGGTGGGTGGGGACTCGATTATGCGCGACAAGCGCATCAATGCCCACATGAAGATTATCAACAATGGCGCCGGACGTCTCAATTATGCCGATACCATCGCCCATCCGGGGCAGCACATCGACTACAACGGCTATATCGCCATCAGGCACCGTGGCAATTCCACCTACAACGACAGCCGCAAGAAACCCTACTCGATACGCACCCTCTCCGAACCCATGTGGCGTGACGTCGCCACCAAGCGCAAGGTCAAACTCTTGGGCATGGGCCGTGACGACAACTGGGCTCTGCTGGCCCCCTATGCCGACAAGAGCATGATGCGCGATCTGCTGGCCTTTGAAATCTCACGGCAGTGGATGGAGTTTGTGCCCCAGGGCCGCTACTGCGAGGTGTTCCTCGACGGCATCTACTATGGCGTGTATATCCTGAGCGAGGTGGTTTCCAAGGGCGGCCACCGCCTGGACCTGCAGTCGCCGGGCGAGAGCGGTGACGCGCTCACCGGGAGTTACATGATGGAGGTGGACTGCGATGATGACGTGACCTATACTTCCAAGCGTCACCCGGTTACCCCCGACGGCACCCCTTACACCGACCGCCTTATCCGTTTCCAATACAAGTCGCCTGACCACGCCGAGTTGTCCGATGTCCAGTTGAATTATATCAACAACAGCATCGACCGCATGGAGCGAGCACTGGCTGTAGGACAGTACGATAAGGTCATCGACGTGATGTCGTTTATCGACTACCAACTGGCGATGGAACTGAGCCACAACGTGGACGGTTATCGCCTGAGCGGCAAGTTCTACAAGCGGCGCGACAGCGAGGACCCGCGTTTCAAGATGACCGTGTGGGACTTCAATATCGCCTTCGGCAACTGCCGCTACCGTGAGGGCTGGCGCACCGACACCTGGGTATATGAGAGCAACCCGGTCCTCTACAGTGATGGGGATGAGTATCTGATTCCCTTCTGGTGGCATCAATTGAATAACGACCCGCGCTACACCGCGCAACTGCGTGAGCGCTGGGCACAATACCGCAAGACCAACGTCAATGAGCAGCGTCTGATGGCGACTATCGACTCGCTGGCCCTCGTGCTCACCTCGCATGGCGCTGAGCACCGCAATACTATGGCCTGGCCGCGTTGGGGTGTACAGGTGTGGCCCAATTACTACATTGCCACCGATTTTGCCGACGAATTGGCCCACATGAAGCAGTGGATTCGTGAGCGCATCGCCTGGATGGATGCACAACTGGGTTACGAGGAGCAATAATGGTGAAATAATGGTGAAATGTGTCGAAAAATTTGCATTTCGCAAATTTTTATGGTAATTTTGCCGACATGAAAAACATAATCCTTTTAAAATCATGGATCAAGAAAAAAACACCGAAATCATCGCTCGCATCAAGTATCTGATGAGGGAGATGGGATTGAAACAGGTGCAGTTCGCCAAGCGCATCGGCGTGGACACCTCCAATCTGTCAAAGTATATGAATGCCCACATGCCGCTGAGCGACTCGTTCCTGAACCGCTTGGTGGTTAACTTGGGTGTATCCAAGGAGTGGCTGCTCGAGGGCAAGGACCTGCCGTTCGGCAAGACCACGGTGCACATCGACGGCGCTGACGGCCGCATGGCTGCAATGGCTAGTGGCGATGGCACGGTACCCATGGGCACGCCGGTCTATGACGTGGATGCCACCGCAGGGAACACCTCGGGGCGCAACGACCTGTTTGCCAGCGAGAATATCGTGGGGTGGGTGAACCTGCCCAATGTCAACCCCAACTGCCGCATCGTGCGCGTGAGCGGCGACTCGATGGCTCCCGTCATCCAGGATGGGGACTTTGTAGCCGTGCGCGAACTCACCAATCCTGACCAAATCTATTGGGGCCAGATCTATGTCGTTCAACTTGACGACTTCAGGCTGGTGAAGTATGTGCGCCGACACACCGACCCCCACATGGTGGTCCTGCGCAGCGAGAATCCTAACTATGACGACATGGACGTGCGTCGCAGCGACATCCACGAGATGCTGCTCGTCCAGCACGTTCTCCACCTCAACTCAAGGCTCTAGATAATAGACAACTGAATAATGACAATCAATTACCATACTCTCCCCAACGGCCTGCGCCTCGTCCACATCACCACCACCTCGCAGGTGGCCTGGTGCGGCCTGGCCGTCAATGCCGGCAGCCGTGATGAACTCGAAGGCCATTACGGGCTGGCCCATTTTGTAGAACACACGATTTTCAAGGGTACCCGCCACCGCCGCGCCTGGCACATCCTTAACCGCATGGAGCGCGTGGGCGGCGAGTTGAACGCCTATACCACCAAGGAGGGCACCATGATTTACTCGGTGTTCCCGCAGCAGCACTTGGAGCGGGCCATCGACCTGCTGGCCGACTTGGTGCAGTGGTCGGTGTTCCCACAGGACGAACTCGACCGCGAACGCGACGTGGTGCTTGAGGAGGCGGCCAGTTACCGCGACACACCGGCCGATGCGGTGTATGACGATTTCGAGGACCTGCTGTTTGCCGGCAGTGAGCTGGGACATAACATCCTGGGCCGTAAAGAGGACCTGGAGCATCTCACCCAGGACGACTGCATGCACTACCTCAAAACTTTATATGTGCCTACCAACATGGCCTTTTTCTCGGTGGGGCCGGAGCGTCCCGAGCGGGTGTTCCGCTTGGCCGAGAAGCACTTCGGCTGCATGAGCCACGCGATGGCGCCGCGCCACCGCCAGGTGCCTGCCGAGGTTGCCCCGTTCAGACAGGTCATCGGCATGGGTACGCATCAGGCCCACACCATCGTGGGCGCGCGTATGCCGGCCATGGACCATCCGCTGTGCTATGCCTTGATGTTGCTGAACAACATTCTGGGCGGTCCCGGCATGAACTCGCTGCTCAATGTGGAACTGCGTGAGCGGCGCGGCTACGTCTATACCGTCGAGTCCACCTTGTCGATGGTCAGCGATTGCGGCTGGCTGGAAATCTATCTGGGCTGTGACCCCGATGACGTGAAGTCGAGCCTGCGCGTGATAGAGCGCATCACGACGCGCCTGAGCGAGGAACTGTTGCCGGCCCGCCGTCTTGATGCCTACAAGGTGCAGTACTGCGGCCAACTCGTCGTTGCCGCCGACAGCACCGAGTTCATGGCGATGCGTGCCGGGCGCGGGCTGCTCAACTTCGGCCGTGTAAAGTCCATCGATGAGACCATCGAGCGCATCCGTGCCGTCACCCCCGACGAGGTGGCACAGGCTGCGGCCTACCTGCGTGCCGACCGCCTGTCGTCACTCACGTTTGCGTGAGCCAAGTCGGCCTGCCGCCGCGGTTTTGACGGCCAATATTTGCAGGATTAGTGAAGAATGACTAATTTCGTGACCTCAACAAGTGAACGACAATGAAAAAGATATCCATCCTCATCCCGTGCTATAACGAGGAAAAGTCCTTGACGCTGCTCTATCCCGAGTTGCTCAAACTCATGGACAGCCAGCCCAACTATGAGTGGGAACTCATGTTTGTCAACGATGGCAGTGTCGACGGCACCTTGCAGGAACTGAAACGCCTGCGTGCCAGCGACCCGCGCGTGAACTACGTGGACCTGTCGCGCAACTTCGGCAAGGAGACCGCCATGCTGGCGGGCTTTGACTATGTGACTGGCGACTGCATGGTCATCATCGATGCCGACCTGCAGGATCCGCCCTCGCTCATCCCCGAGATGCTCGGCTATTGGGAGCAGGGCTATGAGGATGTGTATGCACGCCGCCAGTCGCGCGGCCGTGAGAGCTGGCTGCGCAAGCGGCTGTCACTGCTGTTCTACAAGTTGTTGCAGAGTTCGTCGCGTTTCGACGTGCTGCAGAATGTGGGCGATTTCCGCCTGCTTGACCGCCGCTGTATCAATGCCTTGAAACGCATGCGCGAGAGCGAGCGTTACACCAAGGGGATGTTCAGTTGGATTGGCTTCAAGAAGAAAGAGGTGGTCTTTGACCGCGGTGACCGCGTGGCCGGCAGTTCGTCCTGGAACTTCAGGCAACTGTTCTCGCTGGCCATCGACGGCATCACGTCTTTCTCCAACGTGCCGTTGCGCATCTCGACCATCGTCGGCTTCATCGTGTCGATGCTGGCCTTTGTCTACATGCTCTATGTGTTCATCAAGGCTCTCATCTGGGGCGATCCCGTGCAGGGTTATCCCTCGATGGTGATTCTGCTCCTGTTCCTGGGCGGCATCCAGTTGCTGTCGCTGGGCATCATCGGCGAATACATCGGGCGCATCTATAACGAGACCAAGAACCGTCCCGAGTATCTCGTGCGCGAGTACAATGGCGAGGAAGTGCTGTGACAGGCGGTGACCACATAGCGTCGATGAAACGGTCCCTCGGGCAACGTGCCGCGTGGCTCGACAGTGCCGTTTACTGGCTGCTGCTGGTAGGAGGCTGTGCAGTGTTCCTGCTGATGAACTTCTACACCACGCTCAAGGAGGACGACTATTTCCATTCCTTCATCCAGACTGCTCAGGGCAGCGGAGATCCCATCCGCAGCCTCGTTGATGTGGTGCGTGCCTGGCTGGCCTACATGTGCTTTGATGCGCGCACGGCCAACCTGGTCGATTTCCTGTTCAACGGCATTCTCGGGAAAACGGCCTTCAATGTGTGCAACACCCTGGTGTTCGGCTTCATGGCCCACTTGGTGAGCCGATTGTCCACCGGACGCAACTCGGCGATGGCGCTGGTCGTGCTCTACACCTTTATCGTCGCTGCTTGTCCCACGCCGGGCGAAACCCTGCTGTGGGTGGCGGGCAGTTGCAACTATCTATGGTCCTTTACTGCCTCGCTGCTGGTGGTGGCCTACCTGCTGTGGCACCGCAACCCTCGTCCCGTCTGGTGGCAGGCGGTGGCCGTGGCGCTGCTGTCTTTCCTGGCTGGCGGCAGCAACGAGGGAACGACCTTCGGCGTGTTTGGCGGCATGGTGATGTACTACCTGTTCAACCGTGACCGTGTGGACCGTGCCGTAGTCCTGGCGATGTTGGGTTACATGGCGGGAGTGGTGCTGCTGCTCAGTTGCCCCGGTGCGTGGCACAGGGCCTCGCTCGAGGTGACGCATGATGCGGGCATCATGTCGCTCCTGGCCGAGCGCATGCGCGTCGTGACCACCTTGTCGCTCAAGTATGTCACCCCGCTGGCGGTACTGGTTATCGCCGTGGCAGCCGTCATCAAGCGCGGATTCAAGTCGGTGTTCACGTCCACACCGTGGCCCTGGATATTCATCGTGATGCTGGCCTTCGCCTTTGTCATCGGCCGTGCCGTGGAGCGCCTGTTCTTCCCGGTGGCCATGGTGGGCCTCATGATAGTGTTGATGGCCTTGCACGACGTGACACGGCGCATGCCGTGGGCGCGTGTGGCCGTCATTGTGGTGGGTCTGGCGGTCTGCGCCAAGTGGTATCCGTCCAACATCATGACCATGAAGGCCTATAAAGCCTATGACGACCAGGCCGTGGCCGAGATGTCACAGCCCGGTGTGCGCCAGGTGATTGCCCCGGCACGCACGTTCGGTGGCTACAGCCGCTTCATCAAGCCGTTCAATTACGACTCCTGGAACTACTTCATCCGTTGCCAGACGCTGTGCCGCCGTTTCGGCAAGGATAACATCCAGTTTGTGCCCGATTCCGTCTGCACCCGCTACCATCAGGGACGCTTGCTCGACGGGGCCCAGCCGATGCCGTTCACGAGTTCGATGCCGTCACACCTCGAGCAGGTGCTGGCCGTCCCCGGCCAGGCCTTCATGGCGGTGAAGATGCACCAGGACACGGTGTCGTTTACCTATCAGTTTGCCCACACCTTTGATTTGCGGGGCGAGCGGCTGGTGTCGCTGCCTTATTTCCCGATTCTGTACCAGGGGAGTGAATACCTCCTGTTTGTCCTCCCCGATGATGCGGTCGCCCGGCTGAAGTTCTGTCCCTTTGACCTGGAGGGCGATACCGTCGAACTCGTCCGCACGGCTCCCAATCCGCAGTGGGCCACTGTCCCGGCAGGTCAGCCATAAAATCTTTCCTGTCGCCGATTTTTGGCAAAAAATTTGCAGGGTTGTGGCAAATGGTGTAATTTCGTGACCACTAAAACAACAAATCAACCAACAAACAAATAAAATTCAACGCAATGAACGACGTGAAATTCTATCTCGACGCAGCCGAGAAAAAGATGCAGGAAGCCGTGGATTTCCTCGATGACACCCTCGCACACATCCGTGCAGGTAAAGCCAATGTGAAGATTCTGGACGGCATCCGTGTGAACTATTATGGCAGCCCCGTGCCCATCGACAACGTGGCTAACGTGAGCACCCCCGACCAGCGTACCATCGCCATCATGCCCTGGGAGCGCAACATGATCGGAACCATCGAGAAGGCCATCATCGACAGCAACGTGGGTATCATGCCCGTCAACAACGGTGAGGTCATCCGCCTCAACATCCCGCCCCTGACCGAGGAGCGCCGCAAACTGCTCGTCAAGGACTCCAAGGCCGAGAGCGAGAAGGCCCGCGTGAGCATCCGCAATGCCCGCCGCGAGGCCATCGAGGGTCTGAAGAAGGCTGTCAAGGAAGGCATGAGCGAGGACATCAGCAAGGACGGTGAGGACAAGGTGCAGAAGATTCATGACAAGTTCATGAAGAAAATCGACGAACTCTTCGCTGCCAAGGAGAAGGAAATCCTCACTGTCTAGCACATTTATTACTGATTGAACTTTTACGGGTGTTAGGCTTTAGGCTTTAGGTGTTCAAGACAGCTAAGGTCTAAAGCCTAACCGCCTAAAAACCTGTGATGAATCCGTCCGACCGTTGGAGCCGATGCAACCGCTGGCATGATGCCGCCTACTGGGGTGTCATGCTGCTGGCGTGCGCTGTGTTCTACTGGATGAACTGGCTGACACTCTACAAGGAGGACGACATGGGCTTTGCCCTCATCGGGAGGCTGACGTCGGTGCGTGAGGTGTTGTTGTCGCAGTGGAACCATTTCCTCACTGCCAACGGGCGCTTTTCCGACCTGCTGGCGACGTTGTTCTGCGCCTTCTTGGGCAAATCGCTGTTCAATGTGCTCAACACGCTGGTGTTCGGCTTGATGGCTCATCTGGTGAGCTTGCTGAGCACAGGACGCCGCTCGCTGCTGGCGCTGACGGCTTTTCTGGCTTGCGTGGGTTGTTGCTTTCCCGTGCCGGGACAGACGCTGCTGTTTGTCGCCGGCTCGTGCAACTACATGTGGGCTGTCACTGCCTCGCTGCTGCTGGTCTATTACTTGATGCGGCAGCCGGCAGGCCCGTTAGGCTGGGGCAGGGCGGTGTTGCTGCTGTTGGGCGCCTTTGTGGCCGGCAATTTCAACGAGGGCACCTCATTCGGCTTCTTTGGCGGCATGGTGTTGTACTACATGTGCAACCGTGACCGCTGGAGCCGTCGTGTGCTGTTGGCACTGGCGGGCTATCTCGCAGGCATCCTGCTGATTGTCGCCTCGCCGGGAGCATGGGGACGGGCCGCCCAGGGCGACATTATCCTCAATCTGGGGTTCACCGATATGGTGCTGACGCGCTGCCACGTCTTCGGCGAGAAGGTGTGGCGCTTCGTCACGCCGCTCACGGCGGTGGTGGCTGGCGTGGTGGCACTGGTGTGGCGCGGCTGGCCGACAGCCAAGCGCTCGGTGTGGCCCTATGTGTTCCTGTGCCTGTCGCTGGTGATGTTCGGCTTGGGAATTGCCCAGGACCGTGCCTATGCGTCGTTGACGACCGTTGGCTTGATCATCACCGTCGCCGTTCTCGACAGGGCGCTGAAAAACCGCTGGCTAAGGCTGGCCTTGGTCACTGGATTCCTGCTGCTGGCGGGCGCTACCATGGCCCATGGCGTCAAGTCGTTGCGAGATTACAAAGCCTTTGAGGACGACATCAAACGTGAATTGGCCGCGGCACCGCGCCATGCGGTCCTGCACGAGCGCCGTTTCTCGGGCAACGGCCGCTTTGTCACGCCGTTATACTTCGTCTCCTCGGAGTTCTTCGTGCGCGAGGACATCTACTGCGCATTCTACGACAAGGACAACGTGCAGTTTGTCAGCGACTCGGTCTATACCCGTTATCACTCGGGCCGCCTGCTCGATGGCGCGCGTGCGTTGCCCTTCGCGAGCGATCGCCCCGACGTGGTGGACTCGGTGCTCAGTCTCCCCGGCCAGCCCTATATGGTGGCGCTGCTGCACACCGACACCATCCCCTTCTCGTCGCAGCTGGCCCGTTACCACACGGCCACGCCGACTGGCGGCAGCCGCGATGGAGCCTACCACGGCTGCTACCCGCTGCAGTACCGTGGGCGCTGCCTGCTGGTGCTCGACGTGCCCGACTCAACGGTCACGAGCATCGATTTCCCCATTGACAGGAAAGAACCCCTGGCCACCAGGGTGACGCTATCACGATAAGCTATGAATCCCTCGACCGCCACATCCCGCAATGCAATGTCCAGCCGATGGCACGATGCCGCCTACTGGGTGCTGATTGCCGTGGCCTGTGCGGTGTTCCTGGTGATGAACATCCTCACCACCCTCAAGGAGGACGACCTGGCCTACAGCCTCATCGAGGGTCTGTGGACGCCGGTCCACTCGTTGGGTGACTGGCTGCAATCCTACACTTATCATTATTCCCATTCCAACGGCCGCTTGGCCGACCTGGTGGCGATGCTGTTCTGCGGCTTGCTGGGTAAGACGGTATTCAACCTGTGCAACACCCTCGTATTCGGCCTGTTGCTGCATCTGCTCAGTCTCGTGACCACCGGGCGGCGTTCGCTGCTGCCCGTGGCGCTGTTCCTGGCCGTGACGGGCACCTGCTATCCCGTGCCCGGTGAGACGATGCTGTGGCTGGCGGGCAGTTGCAACTACCTGTGGGCTATCACGGCCTCGGTGGCGCTGGTCTATGCTTTGCAACGTGCCGATGGCATGGGGTGGGGCAGAGGGCTGCTGATGGCAGTCGGGGCCTTTGTCGCAGGTGCTTTCAATGAGGCGACTTCGTTTGGTTTCCTGCTGGGACTGGTGTTGTATTATGCCTGCAACCGTCAGCGTTTCAACCGTGCATCGGCCTTGGCGTTGGGCGGTTATCTGCTAGGCGTGCTGCTGCTTGTGGCCTCGCCTGGGGCATGGAGCCGTGCCGCCGAGGGAGGCTTGGTTTATGACCTGCCCGTGGCCGACCTGCTGTACAGCCGCTGGTGCATCTTCACCGAGAAGATGTGGCGCTTTTATCTGCCCGTGTTGGCACTGGTGGCAGGACTGGTCGTGCTGCTGTTGAAGCGTGGCCGTGCCGTCAAGCAGAGCCCGTGGCCCTATGTATTTGTGGCGCTGCTGCTGGTGATGCTTGCATTGGGCGTCAACCATGAGCGGGCCTATGCTCCGTTGGTGACTGTGGCATTCATCCTGCTGGCGATGGTGGTCGACAGGGTGCTGCGCCGTTGGCCCTGGGCACGTGTGGCGCTCATCGTCGTGTCACTGGCCCTGGCCGTGTTCACCTTCGGGCGCGGCGTGAAGATGCTGCAGGAGTACAAAGTGTATGACGACGCGGTCATCACCGAGGTTGTCAATGCCCCCGACCAGGCCATCGTGCGCGAACGCCAGTTCGACGGCTACAGCCGTTTCGTCAAGCCGATGAATTTCAGTTCGACGCGCTTTTTCGCCCACGAAATCATTTACCGGGCTTATTTCAACAAGAAAAACGTGCAGTTCGTCAGCGACTCGGTCTATGTGCGTTTCCATGAAGGCCGTCTGCTCGACGGAGCGGTCTCCGAGGTGCTCCCGAGCGACCATCCCGAACTCGTCGGCCCCGTTTACACCTTCCCTGACCAGGATTATGCCGCCATCCTCATCAAGACACCGTATGTGCCCTGCACCTTCCAGACAGCGCGTTTCTACCGCTTCTCGGTCTGTGGCGATTCGGCCGACCCCACCGACATGGCGCGCCGCCACCGCTACGGCCTCCCCACCGACTATGACCCCCACGGTTTCTATCCCATCGTCTATCAAGGCCAGTGCTACCTCATCATCGACGTCACTGACCCCTTCGACGTCAAGATGGTCTTCCCCTTGTCTATGCCCCCCGCCCCCCAGGAAATCACCCTCGGCGCCAGGCAGTAAAAAACAAATTAATGATAGTGCATTAGCCCCCAACCCCACACCTTAATTAAAAAAAACAACAAATACAACAAGGACAATATATTGAATATCAATATATTAAATTATGTTGTATTTTTTTGTCTTTCTTGTCTTCAACCAAAAACTCAGCGTGAGGCAAAGAGGTGCGGATGCCAAAAAAGTTGTTGTTTATGTTGTTCCACGTTGTTCGTGTTGTTTGATAAGCGTTAGTGGCGGTCGCGCATGAGCATCAGTTCGTATTGTTTCCAGTTGTTGCGGGAGATGACCTCGAGGATGACGCCGCCCACCCATAGCATCATTGCCAGCATGGCGATAAAGCCGCTGACAATCAGCGTGGGGAAGCGCGGCACGAGGCCCGTCTGGAAATACTCGATCAGTACGGGGGTGACGAGCACCAGTGCCAGCAGGAGCAGCACGGCGGCGATGATGCTGAAGAAGCGCAGCGGGCGGTGTTCGCCAAACAAGGTCAACGCCGTCTTGATGGCGCGCAGGCCGTCGCCCCAGGTGCTCAGTTTGGAGTGGCTGCCCTCGGGGCGGTCACGGTAATCGACGGGCACCGCATCCACCTTGAAACTGTGCTCCAGGGCATGGACCGTCATCTCGGTCTCCACCTCAAACCCCGTGGAGCGCAGCGGGAAATTCTTCACGAAGCGCCGGCTCATGGCGCGGTAACCCGTGAGGATGTCCTGCACGTTGCTGTGGCACATCCAGTTCACCAGGCCGCGCATCATGCGGTTGCCCGTGTTGTGGAAGCGGCGCTGGTTCACGGTGAAATAGGTCGATGACAGGCGGTCGCCGATGACCATGTCGCAGCCCTCGTTCAGCACCTTGTCGCACAACTGGCGGGCACTCTCGGCGGGGTAGGTGGCGTCGCCGTCAACCATCAGGTAGCACTCGGCCTCGACCGACTGCAGCAGCGTGCGCAGCATGTTGCCCTTGCCCTGCCGCGGCTCCGCAATGACCATGGCTCCTGCCTCGCGGGCAAGGCGTGCCGTCTCGTCGTGCGAATTGTTGTCTCCCACCACGATGGCCGCGCCGGGCAATGCCGCAGCAAAGTCCCTCACCACCTGTGCGATGGTGGCGGCCTCGTTATAGCATGGTATAATCACAGCAATCTGATTCATATCTCTCTAGTCTTTTTTGAACAATGCGAATGGATGCCTCAGGTCCAGGCTGTGCCACAGGAACAGCATGATGCCGATGGCCAGTACGGCAAAGGTGCGCCAGGTGAAGTGCAGGTGATGCCAGGTGTGCTCCAGCAGGACGAAGGCCCATACGAAACTGGCCATGGCCACGAGGAGCATCCAACTGTTGCGGCGCAGGGTCTGCCACGACTTGCCGAACAAGGCCGTGAGCGTTGCAGTGATGATTATCACTGCCGCCAGCGCCGCCGTGGTCGCCTTCAGGCACCAGCGCATGTAATCCTGCTCGCCGTGCCCGATGGTGCGCTGCGTGACGGCCCCCATGGCGTCCTGGAAAGCGTCCTGCCCCGTGATGAGCGCTGCCAGCAGCCACTTTGTGGCCCACAATGCGGCATAGCCCGTCAGCCATGCCAGCGAGAGCATGATCACCGTGCGCCACGCTGCGGTGGGCTTGCGGTAGAGCATATAGACGATGAGCGGCACGGCCAGGGCCACCATCGGTGTCGTGAGCAGGTCAAAGTAGGTGGTCACCGCCCCGATGACGAAAAATGTGATGACGGCATGGTCCCTGTCGCTCGTGGCGGGCTGCCAGCACAGGATGGCCAGCGAGGCCAGCAGGGCAATGTAGAACGTGGGCACATAGTTCAGGCACAAGGGCACCGTGGGCACCATTACGGCCGCCAGGCATCCCATGACGATGAGGGCGCTTGCACGGCCGATGCGTCGCCACATCACGGCCAGCAGCGTGAGCCACAGCAGCGTGAGCAGCACGATGTTGATGATGCGCATGCCGTGCACCGTGGTGATGCACAGCAGCGGCCTCACCACCAACTGGTTGCCATGCCAGTAGCGGCAGTAGATGATGGTCCTCAACGAGGGGTCGTCGGGGTGGGATAGCATCAGTCGGGCACCCTTAACCGGTGAGTCGCCCACCATGAGGAACTGGTCGTTCATGGCCGAGGCCAGCGGGTGGCTGCTGTCGGCACAATAGGCAATGCCCAGTATCAGGCAGTCGCTGAAGGTGCCCACCTTCCACGGCTCCACCTCGCCCACGCGCGTGGTGAACATCAGGCCATCGTCGGTCACCTGCTGCACCGATTGCCGCACATGGCCCTCGATGGCGCCCTTGGGGTTGCAGAACACGGCTGCCAGCGCCGCTGTAAACAGCAGCGTCAGCACCAGATAGGTCCCCAATATGCGCAGCACCAGTTTCATCGTTATTGCACCGCAAATGTACAATTTTCTGCTCACAATCAGCCCCTCGACAAGTGCGATTTCATGAAAAAATCGGGTGTGTGCCACTTTCTGGCAAAATTATGGCGGACAGGTGTTGTTTTTTCGATGATAATAGTTATTTTTGCAAGGTAAAAACAGATGAAATCAACTGCAATGAAAACAAAGACCAGAATTACATTATTGATGCTGGTGGTGTGGCTGTCGCTCTCGTCGATGACCACCCTCAACGCCTGCAGCAACCGCGTGAACGTCCCGGCCGCCCAAGGGCCCGCCGAAGTCAGTGACGCCCAACAGCCGGCCGCCACAGTGGGCGACGGCGAGGTGGTGCTGGGCGCAGCACGCACGGGCGAGTATGTGCCGCTGCTCAAGGGCAAGCGCGTGGCGCTGCTGAGCAACCAGACGGGCATGGTGGGTGACAAGCACACCCTGGACCTGATGCTCGAGAACGGCGTGAACGTGGTGACGATTTTCTCGCCCGAGCATGGCTTCCGCGGCAATGCCGACGCCGGCGAGCATGTCTCGAGCGGTGTTGACGAGAAGACCGGAATCCCCATCGCGTCGCTCTACGACGGCAAGTCGCCCATGCCCAGCAAGCAGGTGATGGACAGCATCGACGTCATCGTCACCGACATCCAGGACGTGGGACTGCGGTTCTACACCTACTATGTGACGATGATCAACCTGATGGATGCCGCGGTGACCTACAACAAGCAGTTCATGGTGCTGGACCGCCCCAACCCCAACGGCATGTATGTCGATGGGCCCATCCTGGACATGTCGCTCAAGTCGGGTGTGGGACGTCTGCCCATCCCCACGGTGCACGGCATGACCTTGGGCGAACTGGCATTGATGGCCAATGGCGAGGGTTGGCTCAAGGAGGGCCGCAAGTGTGACCTCACCGTCATCCCCTGCCAGAACTACACCCACCAGACGCGCTACACCCTGCCCATCGCCCCGAGTCCCAACCTGCCCAATATGCTCAGCATCTACCTCTATCCCTCGATGTGCTATTTCGAGGGCACGACGGTGAGCCTGGGACGCGGCACCGACTGGCCTTTCCAGGTCTATGGCCACCCCGACATGACGGGCTATGAATTTGAATTCACCCCCACCAGCCGCCCGGGAGCCAAGACGCCGCCGCAGATGGACAAACTGTGCCATGGCGTGGACCTGCACAACCTGGATGCCGAGGACGTCATTGCCCAGGGCATCAACCTGGAGTATGTCATCGACGCCTACCGCAACCTCACCAAAGGTGGGCACCAGTTCTACTTGAAGAGCAACTTCTTTGACAAACTCATGGGCACCACCCGCGTGCGCGAGATGATTGCCCAGGGCAAGAGCGCTGCCGAGATCAAGGAGACCTGGCAGGGCGACGTCGAACTCTTCAAGGTCCAGCGCAAGCCCTACCTCCTCTACGAGGAATAGCCTGTTTGCGAGAGGCGTTAGTAATCTTACTTACAACTAAAAACTTACAACTTACAACTCAAAAAATAATGACTCCCTGGATTGTACTTGCCACCATCGTTGGCTACTTCATACTGCTGTTTATCATCTCGTGGGCTGCCTCGCGCAAGAGCGACACCGCCACCGCCCTGAGCGGCGGCCGTCAGGCCCCGTGGTTCATCGTCGCCATCGCCATGCTCGGCGCGCCCATCTCGGGTGTGACCTTTATCTCAGTCCCCGGCATGGTCGTCACCAAGGGCTTCAGTTATCTGCAGATGGCGTTGGGCTTTATTGTGGGCTATTTCGTCATCGCCTATGTGCTCATCCCGTTGTTCTACAAGCGCAACCTGGTCAGCATCTACGGCTATCTGGAACAGCGCTTCGGCGGCAGCACGCACAAGAGTGGCGCGTGGTTCTTCTTCATCAGCAAGATGTTGGGTGCCGCCGTGCGCTTCTATGTGGTGTGCGTGACCTTGCAACTGCTGGTGTTCACGCCGCTGGACATACCGTTTGTCGTCAACGTGATTGTCACCATCGCCCTCATTTTCCTGTACACGCTGCAGGGCGGCGTGAAGACCGTCATCTGGACCGACACGCTCAAGAGTTTCTGCCTCATCCTGTCGGTGGTGCTGAGCATCTACTTCGTGGCCAAGGGACTGGGCTATGACCTTGCGGGCTTGTGCAAGGCCGTGGCTGGCGACGACACGTCGCGCATGTTCTTCTTTGACAATCCTAAGGAGGGCACCTACTTCTGGAAACAGTTCATCGCGGGCATCTTCATGGTCATCGCCACCACCGGTTTGGACCAGGACCTGATGCAGCGTAGCCTGGCGTGCAAGAACGCCAACGAATCGGCCAAGAACCTTATCGTGAGCGTCTTCCTGCAGGTTATCGTCATTGCCCTGTTCCTGATTCTGGGTACCCTGCTCACGCTCCATGTGCGTGCCCACGGCATCGCCATGCCCGAGAAGACCGATGAGTTGTTCGGCACGGTGGCCTTCAGCGACGGCATGCCCGTATTGCTGGGTGTGGTGTTCATCATCGGCCTGATTGCTGCTGCCTACTCGGCAGCTGGCTCGGCGCTGACCTCGCTGACCACCTCGTTTACCGTCGATATCCTTGAGGCCGACAAAAAACAGGACGACACCGCCCTGGGACGCACTCGCCGCATGGTGCATGTCGCCATGGCCGCTGGAATGGGCCTTGTCATCCTCATCTTCTATGCCATCAGCAACAGCGACGCCATCAGCGCGGTTTATACGCTGGCCAGTTACACCTATGGCCCCATCCTGGGCCTGTTTGCCTTCGGCATGATGTGTAAGACGCCCGTGCGCGACCGTCTGGTGCCCGTGGTGTGCATCGCGGCTCCCGTCATCAGTTTCTTTATCCAGATGTGGCTCAAGAGCAGTTATGACTACACCTTGGGCTTTGAGTTGCTGCTGTTAAATGCCGCTCTCACCATGATAGGCCTGGCTCTGCTCAGGAAACGTGGGACTGCCGCCGCTGCCTAACCGCTATTCTGTCCTCAATTCTAATTCACATGATACGCAACCTGATTAACCGCTATGTGTGGCTGGTGGACACCATCGGCCGCTATGGCCGCATCACGCTCAAGGACCTGAACAAGGTGTGGCTCTCGAGTCAAATCAGTGATGGACGGCCCCTGGCACGTCGCACCTTCTTCCACTACCGTGATGCCATCGAGGAGATGTTCGACATCGACATCAAGTGCGACAGGGCCACCTTTGAGTACTATATCGATGACTCGGGCAGCGAGAACAACGCACGACTGCGCTCGTGGCTCATGGACTCGGTGTCGATGAGCGGCATGCTGAGCAGCGCCCATGACATCAGCGGGCGCATCATGCTCGAGAATGTGCCCTCGGCCCGCGAACACCTGCCGGTGATTATCGATGCCCTCAAGCAGAACCGCCGCATCCGCTTCTCCTACAAGAGTTACACGCGGTCGCTGCCCACCGACGGCATCGTGCTGGAACCCTATTTTGTCAAGATTTTCAAGCAACTGTGGTATGTCATCGGCCGCAATGTCAAGGAGGGCAAAATCAAGACCTATTCGCTGGACCGCATCAGCAATCTGAATCTGATGCAGGACACGTTCGCGATGCCCGAGGAGGTCAAGCCGTCGGAGTTCTTCAAGGACTGCTTCGGCATCATCACCAACAGCAACCGTCCCAAGCGCATCGTCCTGCGTGTGGAACCCACCCAGGCCAAGTACTTCCGTGCCCTGCCGCTGCACAGTTCACAGCAGGAGGAGGTGCATGACCATTACTCGATTTTCTCCTACAGGATGCGCATCACCTATGACCTCAAGGAGGAAATCATGTCCCATGGCGCCAGCATCGAGGTGCTGGAGCCCGAGGAACTGAAAGTGCTCATCCGCACCGAGTTGGAGAATGCCCTGTCGCAATACAAGTAGAGATAGAATAGGATGCTGAAACGTGTACTCATCATATTGCTTGTCCTGGCGGGAATCGCGGTCCTGTCCATTCCGTTTTTGACGCGTGCCCAATCGGGCGACCTGCCCCGCAGCACCCCTGCTGCCGAGGGCATCAGCACTGCGGCGGTCATCGACCTGATGGACTCGCTGCTGGCCTTGCAGGGCGGTGACATCCACCATGTGATGGTCATCAGGCATGGCAAGGTGGTGGCCGAGGCCCATCCCGCACCGTTCCGGGCCAGCGATAGCCACACGGTGTTCTCGGTGAGCAAGACCTTCACCTCGCTGGCCGTGGGCATCGCCATCGATGAGAACCGCCTGCGCCTCGACGACCGCGTGATGACGTTTTTCCATGACAAGATGCCGGACGTGATTAGCGACCGCATGGCCTCGCTGACGGTGCGCGACCTGCTCACCATGTCGTCGGGCGTGCAACCCGATGTCGCCCTGCGGAGCGAGAACGCCGACTGGGTGAAGGCATGGTTGGCCAAGCCCTGTGATGAGGAGCCCGGTACGAGATTCCGCTATGACTCGATGTGTACCCACGTGTTGGCGGCCATCCTGCAGCGCGTCACCGGCCGCACGCTCCTCGATTACCTGAACGAGAAACTGCTCTCGCCGATGGGCATCAAGCGTGCCGATTGGGAGATGAGCCCCGACAGCGTCAATACTGGTGGCTGGGGACTGCGGGTTCCTGCCGAGGCGTTGGCCAAGTTAGGCGTGCTGCTGCTCAACAAGGGCAGTTGGCAAGGACAACAGTTGGTCAGTGCCAACTATGTGGATCAGGCTTGTTCACGAATTATCGACTGCGAAGTGGCCCCTGACACGACCACCCGTTTCGGCTACGGCTATCAGTTGTGGCAGACCACCTGGCCCGGCTATGGTGATGTATCGATGGCATCAGGTTCCTACGGTCAGTATGTCGTCATGCTGCCTAAACTGGACATGGTGATTGTCATCCTGGGAGTCATCAATGACAATAATGCGCTGATGGGTTACATCCGTGACGTGTTGCTGGCGGGGGTGGGGGATAGCCCGTTGGCATCAGAAAAGGTCCTGCAGCAGCGTCTGGACTCCCTTTGCGCCCACGCCTTGATATATCTCCCCCAAGGCAAATCCACGGGGCAGCCGGTCAACGGCAAGCGCCTTGTGTTCAGGCCCAATGGCTATGGCATGCAGTGGGCCACTGTGGATAATGATACCCTGAAACTAGCCCGCAACGGGATGCCTGTCGAATCGTTCCCCATGGGCTACCGTGAGTGGCGCTATGGCTCCCTGAAGGGCTTCCCGCCTTATCCCATCCATGCGGCTAACCGGATGCGTGACCTCGTCCATGATTTCGAGGCAGCGGCGGCGTGGGCATGGACTACTCCCTCCACGTTGGAGGTGCGTGTGCACTATGTGAACTGGATTACCGCCAGCACCTATGTTTTTGACTTTGACAAGCATGAGCTGAAGTTCAGGGACGACTTCCCGGGAACCCAGCCTGCAACAATCTCTTTTGACCTGAAATGAAACATCGTTTGTTATTGTTGTGGCTGCTGGTGGCAGCCAGTGTAATGGCTGTGGCACAGACGGGCGACCTGCCCCGCAGCACGCCTGCAGCCGAGGGAATCAGTACCCAGGCGGTCATCAACATGATGGACTCGCTGCTGGGCCTGCCCGAGTGTGATATCCACCATGTGATGGTCATGCGCCACGGCAAGGTGGTGGCCGAGTTGCATCCCGCCCCCTTCCGTGCCGAGGACAGCCACACGCTGTACTCGGCCAGCAAGACGTTTACCTCGTTGGCAGTGGGCATTGCCATTGACGAGAACCTGCTGCGCCTCGAGGACCGCGTGATGACCTTTTTCCCGGACAAACGCACCAACCGCGTGAGCGACAACATGGCTGCGATGACCGTGCGCGACCTGCTGATGATGGCCTCGGGTGTGGAGCCCGACTGGACCATGCGCAACAACAGCATGGATTGGGTCAAGGACTGGCTGGCCAAGCCCGTGGCCGATTCACCGGGCAGCCGATTCCAGTACGACTCGATGTGTACCTTCATGCTGTCGGCCATCGTGCAGCGGGTGACGGGCCAGACGATGCTGGAGTACCTGCAAAAGAAACTGTTTGCCCCCATGCACATCATCGTGGCCGATTGGGAAACCAGTCCCGACGGCATCAACACCGGCGGCTGGGGATTGCGCGTCCAGGCCGAGACGATGGCCAAGTTGGGCCAGTTGCTGCTCAACGAGGGCAAGTGGGACGGCGAGCAACTGGTGAGTGCCGACTATGTGCGTGCCGCCTGCTCACGCCTCATCGACGGCGGCGCCAAGACGACTACCCCGCCCACCGACGGCAATCAGGGCTACGGCTACCAGGTGTGGCAGAGCAAGTGGCCTGGCTCGTTCCGTGCCGACGGGGCCATGGGGCAATATACCGTGGTAGTGCCTCAGGAGGACCTCGTGGTGGTGATTCTGGGCATGAAACTCTACGGGCATGAGGAACTGGCCTGCATCTGGAACCAACTGATGCCGGGTTTGCAAGCCGCTCCGCTCCAGCCTGAGACGAAACTGCAGAAACGCCTCGAAACCCTTTGTGCCAAAGCCCAACTGCAGTTCCCTCAGGGCAAAAAGGGCAAACCCCAAAGCAAAGTGCTGGAACTGGCCTCCAACAAGTTCGGGATGAAGCAGATTGCGCTTTACCTGGGGCCATCAAGCAATGCGATGCAGGTGGAGTATAAAGGGCAGGACAGAGAGCATCTCGCTCTGGGCTATCGCTCATGGGAGTACACCACGATGAACGGTTACCCCTATTATTCCATCAATGCCATTAACCGGATGCAGGGCTTTGCCCACGGTTTCACGGCCGCTGCGGCCTATGCCTGGAACACGCCCTCAATGCTGGAGGTGAGGGTGCACTATGTAGACTGGATTAGCGGCCAGGTGTTTACGTTCGACTTTGGCAAGCATGAGGTGACTATCCGTGACACTTATCCCAACTCCAAACCTGTAACTATCCCATTCACAGAGAAAAATGATTAAGCGCTTTTGCTCGATATTGCTCCTCATGGCCATGGGCCTCACTGCTGTAGCCCAGGTGGGGGAACTGCCGCGTTCTACCCCCGAGGCCGAGGGCGTGGACCCCAATTTGCTCAAGAGCCTCTATCTGGGCTTACAGGCCAGGTCCGATGTGGACATCCACCATATCATGGTGCTGCGCCATGGCAAGGTCATTGACGAGATGCATGCCGCCCCCTATAGCGCTACCGACCTGCACAACCTGTACAGTGCCAGCAAGACGGTCACGGGCCTTGCCGTGGGCCTTGCCGTTGACGACGGGTTGCTCACGGTCGATGACAAGGTGTCCAAGTTCCTGCGTGACAAGATGCCCCCGGTTTTGTCGCCCGCGCTGGACAGCCTCACCGTGCGCAACGTCCTGATGATGGCCACGGGCCGGCTCGAGGATTTGAGCATCTGCATGGGCCAGGAGGATTGGCTCACGGCCTGGTTCAACCATGATTTTCACGATGTGGGCAAGAAGTTTCACTACGACTCGATGGCAACGCATGTGCTGGCGACCATTGTCACGCGCTTGACGGGTAAGTCGCTGCTGGAGTATGTGAGGGAACGCATTTTCGAGCCTATGCACATCGTCGAGGCCGACTGGGAATTGGCTCCCGACAGTGTTGAGATTGCCGGCTGGGGGCTGCGTCTGCAGACCGAGAGCGAGGCCAAGTTGGGCCTGCTCATGCTGCAAGGTGGCCTGTGGAACGGACGCCAGCTGGTGAGCGAACAGTGGATTCACGACATGACGCAGCGCCACATCAGCACGTCCCAGATTACGCCGCCCCAGTTGTCGCTGTGGCAGCAGTTCGTGCAAGCCCTGCGCTCGGCATGGCACAGCATCCGCTCGTGGTTCACGGGCTACAATGTGGATGACTACTACCTGGGCTATGGTTACCAGACCAAGGCCATCCAGCACCCGCGGGCCGAGTCGTTTTTTGCGGCAGGTTATGGCGGGCAGCTCATTTACGTGCTCCCCAAGTTGGATCTGGTCATCGTCATCAATGGCCGGGCTGCCAACTATGGCGACGAACTGAACATCATCTATTATCGCTTGGTAGAGCCGATGGTGGGAGAAGAACATGGAAGTGAGCAGGGCGACTTCGGCGGCTTTGTCATCGACCTGCCGCAGGGCCAGGCGACGCATCCCCTCGAGCAGCGCCTGTTGGGCCGAAACATCACCCTGGAGGAGAATCTGCTGGGCATACAGTCCATCACGGTGGAGCGCGAGGGTGATGACCGGGTTTTCACCATGATGGACGGGCGCGGCCCGTTGCGGGCGGTGGCTGCCTGTGGGCAATGGCGTTTTACTACCGATGTCGATCGTCCCATCTACATCACCGACTGCCGTGAGCAATTCATGGGCATGAAGCGACCTTTTACCAATGTTGCGGCCTATGCCTGGCAGGGCGACACGCTGTCGATGCGTCTTGACTGGCTCGATGGCGGCGACAATCGTCGCATGCAGATGATTCTCGATGGCGACAATGTGACCGTCATTGCCAACGACAACTACGACGCATTGCTCACCGATACTATCCATGGAGTTTTTAACCCCTAACCCCTAACTCCTAACTATTAAAAAGATGCGCGACATTACCGACATAGCGGACGTGAAGCGGCGTTTTCTGGGGCATCTCGTCTTGGAGAAGGGCATGAGTGCCAACACGGCTCAGGCCTATGGCGACGATGTGGACAAACTCACGCGTTACCTTGCCGATGCGGGCATCGCTGTGGAGCGTGCCACGACCGACGACCTGGAGCGTTTCATCTGCACACTGCAGGATGTGGGCATCCAGCCCCGCTCACAAGCGCGCATCATCAGCGGGGTGAAGAGTTTCTACAAGTACCTGCGCA
Source organism: uncultured Bacteroidales bacterium (assembly GCA_902792895.1). Classification (GTDB taxonomy): domain Bacteria; phylum Bacteroidota; class Bacteroidia; order Bacteroidales; family Muribaculaceae; genus Sodaliphilus. Next base: position 28,252 of record CADBBK010000009.1, read on the forward strand.
TGGAGGGGTTTATGGAAACTGACCCCACCGAATTGCTGATGGCTCCCAAAATCGGGCGTCACCTGCCCGAGGTGCTCACCGTTGACGAGATTGACCGCATGATCGCCTGCATCGACATGTCCAAGGCCGAGGGCCAGCGCAACCGCGCCATCATCGAGACCTTGTACGGTTGCGGCCTGCGCGTGAGCGAGTTGGTGGCGTTGCGCCTCTCGCAACTGTTCATGGAGGAGCGCTATGTCATCATCCAGGGCAAGGGCAACAAGCAGCGCCTGGTGCCCATCTCTCCCGTTGCCATCGAGCAAATCAGCCTTTACTTGGAGCAGACGCGTTCCCGTCAGGTGGCCAAGCGCGGTAGCGAGGATATCCTGTTCCTGAACCGTCGGGGCGCTATGCTCACGCGCCAGATGATTTTCCACATCGTCAAGCAACTGTGTGAGTTGGCCGGCGTGCGCAAGGTCATCAGTCCCCACACCCTGCGCCACAGTTTTGCCACCCATCTGCTCGAGGGCGGTGCCAACCTGCGTGCCATCCAGCAGATGCTCGGCCACGAGAGCATCACCACCACCGAGATCTACATCCACATCGACCGCACCCGCCTGCGCGACGAAATCCTCGCCCACCACCCCCGCAACCACCCCTCCTCAGCCCCAACCCCTTGACTGCCATCCAAGCCCTAGCTCATTCACGGGTTTCATCAATTCGTGCCTAGTCAGTCCAACCTTAACCGCCTTCTTTTTGCAGGCACCAATTGTTTCCAAAATAATCGTCTAGATTGCCCAGCATGCAGGACCCGATGTGTTTTTTAGCCACGTTTTTAGCATAATTCCTTCAATTTTTGTTGCTCATGAGAAAAAGAAGATATACCTTTGTGGTTCCGAAACCGTGGTTTCGGAACTGGTGGTTTCTTTAATAGTGAATTGATTATGAGGTTTTTTGACAGGGAAAGAGAGATAGAGAAGTTGCGTGGTATCCGTGAATTGTCGCGCACTGTAGCCCAATTTACGGTAGTAACAGGTCGCCGTCGCATTGGTAAAACGTCTTTGGTGCTCAATGCTTATAGTGACGAGCCACTCTTGTATTTTTTTGTTTCTCGCAAGGTCGAGAGCGAGTTGTGTGCTGACTGTGCCACTGAGATTGAAGAGAAACTTGGCGTTCCTCTGCTGGGTAGGCCTGATAGGTTTTCACAGGTCTTTGAATACTTGATGCGGTTGGCTAGCCAGCGTCATTTTACCCTTGTGATAGACGAGTTCCAGGAGTTCTATCGTGTGAATAAGGCTATTTTCAGCGAGATGCAGAAGATATGGGACCTCTACAAGGATTCGGCTCACATCAATTTGTTGGTGTGCGGCTCGGTCAATTCGCTTATGAACAAGATTTTCCGTGACAAGAAGGAACCTCTATACAACCGCCAGACACAACGCATTACCGTACGGCCTTTTGCTCCATCGATGCTGAAAAACATCATGGCTGTATATAATCCTCAATACAGTAATGAAGATTTGCTGGCCTTGTATTTGTTTACGGGTGGGGTGGCGAAATATGTGGAATTGCTGATGGATAATGCCTGTTATTCACAATCGGCCATGCTGGCTAATATCATCTCTCAGGATTCGCCTTATATCGATGAAGGTCGGTCGATGCTTGTTGAGGAGTTTGGACGTGACTACACCGTCTATTTTTCTATCCTTTCGCTCATCGCCCAGGGGCATAACACTCGTGGTGACCTTGAAGGAATCCTGAAGAAGGAAATTGGTGGCTATCTGACTCGTCTTGAGGATGACTACGGATTGATTCACAAGGCACAACCCTTGTATGAACAGTCTCCCCGAAAGAATGTCCATTATGAAATTCATGACAATTTCCTGTGCTTTTGGTTTCGTTTTGTGTTCAAGTACAACTATATGCTCGAGATAGGAGCGTACGACAAACTCAAGGAAATCATTACCCGTGATTATGAGACTTACAGCGGAATCGTGCTGGAAAATTACTTCAGGCAGCAACTGATAGAGTCTGGAAATTACACACGCATTGGAGAATGGCATGACCGGCGCGGCGAGAATCAGATTGACATCATTGCTGTTGACGAGTTATCCAAGCATGTGGAGTTTATCGAAGTTAAACGCCAGCAGCGAAATATAGACCTTTCCATACTGCGAGCCAAGGCTGAGGTTTTCTTCAAGATCACAAAAAAGTGTGTTGGCTATACCTCCTCTTATCGAGGTCTCTCGTTAGAGGACATGTGATAATCAGGGGATGTAATGCTTAACTCTTTCTCAGTGTAATCCCTCAAAACCGATTGCTGGTTTTTACAGGAGATGACTTGCAACCGAAAACCGCTGGCTGGAATCTTACATCTGGAAACTTTATAGTATCTTTGCGGCTACGACTGAAAAAATGAAGACTGCTATATGAAACGATTGTTATTGCTTGCTGTGGCGCTGCTGGCGCTTGCCGGGACCGCCCGCGCCTCGTGGTGGGACTGGAACTACCCGCCCGACAACGAGTATGTGGAACTCACTTCGACCAACCTGCCTATCGTGTGGCTTGATGTGGATGGCCAGTTAATCGACCGTTATGAGCGCATCACGGCGCGCATGAAGATCATCCACAACGGGGACGGGCAGCTCAACTATGCTGACACCGTTGCCCACCCGGGGCAACACATTGACTATGAGGGCTACGTGGCTCTGCGCTACCGTGGCAGCTCGTCGTTCAACGCCAGCGACAAGAAGCCCTATTCGTTCCGTCCGCTGGACAAGCCGCTGGAGGAAGGCGGTGAGAAAAAGAAGGTGAACATCCTGGGCATGGGCAAGGACAACAATTGGGCCCTGCTGGCCCCCTATGCCGACAAGAGCATGATGCGTGACCTGTTGGCCTTTGAGGTGTCGCGCCCGTGGATGGAGTACACGCCGCAGGGCCGTTACTGCGAACTCTACCTGGACGGCACCTACTATGGCGTGTTTATCCTTACCGAGGTCGTCTCCAAGGGCAAAACGCGCCTGAATCTGCCTGACCCGGGCTTGAGTGGTGACTCCATCACCGGTGGCTACATCATGGAGGTGAACCGCACCGACGGCGAGGTGACCTATGTATCCAAATACCATCCCGTGAGCAACGCCGGCATAACTTACAATAGCGATTATATCAACTTCCAGTACAAGTCGCCCGACTACGAGGAACTGACACCGGAGCAGGTGGCATACATCACGGGCCGCATCGACCAGATGGAACAGGCGCTGTGGGCGTTTTTCCCTGGCAAGGCTTCCATCTATGACCAATACCTGGATGTGCAGAATTTTGTCGACTACCAGCTGGCCATGGAACTGGGCCACAATGTGGACGGATACCGCCTGAGCGGCAAGTTCTTCAAGCGTCGTGACAGCGAGGACGCGCGCTTCAAGATGGTGGTGTGGGACATGAACCTGGCCTATGGCAACGCCGACTACTACCAGGGCTGGCGCACCGACACGTGGATATACCGCAACAACAATATCCTGCACAACGAGGGGGACCCGCAGCTGATACCCTTCTGGTGGTATAAGCTCAACACCGACCCCAACTACACGGCCGCCCTGAAGGCACGCTGGGCGCAGTACCGCCGTGGTAACCTGCGCGAGGACCGTCTGATGGCCACGGTGGACTCACTGGCCACGGTGCTCACGTCGCACGGTGCCGAGCAGCGCAACAGCGAGGCATGGCCGCGCTGGGGCCAGTATGTTTGGCCCAACTACTATGTTGCCTACGACTACGAGGATGAGGTGGACTACCTCAAGCAGTGGCTCCGTGACCGCATCGCTTGGATGGACAGCCAACTGGGCTTTGACCCCAATGCCCACCTGCTTGGCGACGTGAACGGCGACGGCGAGGTGACGATTGCCGATGTCTCGGTGTTGATCGACTACCTGATGGGTGGTGGCAACATCGACGAGGTGGCTGCTGACTGTGACGAGAACGGCATCGTTGACATTGGCGATGTGACGGCCCTCATCGATTTGCTGCTTTAAGAGTTAGAAGTTAGGAGTTAGGGGTTAGGAGTTGCTGACAGCTAACAGCTATTAGCCTTTAGGAGTGAGTGGCTATAAACTGGCTCCTGACCACTAATTTTGTGCCAACTTGTTGAAATATTGGTTTTTTTGTCTAATTTTGCGCCCAAATTACAAAACGACTAACTCGACGCATGAAGAAATTCTATTTATTGCTGGCGGCCATCCTGATGCTGGGGAATGTGGCCGTTGCCCAGGACCCGGACAATTTTCCCCCTGACGACACGACGATAACCATCACATCGACCAATCTGCCCATCGTGTGGATTGAGGTGGGCGGCGCGACGATTCAGCGCGACGAGAGGATTTCGGCCCACATGAAGATTATCCACAACGGCAAGGGGCAGCTCAACTATGGTGACACGGTGGCCCACCCGGGGCAGCACATCGACTACGAGGGCTATATCGCCCTGCGTTACCGTGGCAACTCCACCTACAACATGAGCGACAAGAAGCCCTACTCCTTCCGCACCCTGGAGCAGCCGCTCGAGGTGAGCGACAAGAAGAAAAAGGTCGAAATCCTGGGAATGGGCAAGGACAACAACTGGGCGCTGATGGCCCCCTATGCCGACCGTAGCATGATACGCGACCTGCTCACGTTTGAGCTGGCACGCCCCTGGATGGAGTACGCCCCCGACGGCCGTCTGTGCGAGCTCTACCTCGACGGCATCTACTATGGCGTGTATGTCCTGAGCGAGGTTGTCTCGACGGGCAAGCACCGCTTGAACCTGCCCGACCCCGGTGAGACGGGCGACGAGCTCACGGGTGGCTATCTCGTCGAGGTGGACACCGACGATGACTCCACCCACGTTTCCAAGTATCACCCCGTGAGCCGCACCGGCAAGGTGTATGACGACCGTCAGATTCTGTTCCAGTACAAGGCCCCCGAGTATGAGGACATGACCCCCGCCCAACTGGAGTATATCAACAATGCCATCGACGAGATGGAGGACGCCTTTGCACAGGACGACTACACCAACCCCGAGACGGGCTACCGCAAGTACATCGACACCCAGAACTTCATCGACTACCAGTTGTTTACCGAGCTCAGCCACAACGTGGACGGCTACCGCCTGAGCGGCAAGATGTTCAAGCGTCGCGACAGTGTGGACTCGCGGTTCAAGATGGTGCTGTGGGACATGAACCTGGGCTACGGTAACGCCAGGCACCACAACAGCTGGAATACCTACACCTGGGTTTACCAGAGCAACGACATCATGTACCGCGTGGGCGAGACCTACCTCATCCCCTTCTGGTGGTACAAGCTCAACAATGACCTCAACGGCTATTGGAAAGAGCGCAACGCCCGGTGGCGGGAGATGAGGGCGGCCAACCTGAGCAAGCGCAACATCTGGGCGACCATCGACTCGCTCGTCAACGAGGTGACGGTGGGCGGTGCCGAGGCCCGCAACTCCCAGGCCTGGCCCCGATGGGGCGAGTTCGTCTGGCCCAACCACTACATCGCCAGCAGCTATGAAGACGAGATTGCCTACCTCAAGCAGTGGATCAGCGACCGCCTGGCATGGCTCGACATGAAGATGCACTACGATGCCCCGCCCGAATACGAGCCTGGCGATGTCAACGGCGACGGTGAGGTATCGATAGGCGACGTGAACGTGGTCATCGACATCCTCCTGGGGCTCGAGGTTGACCAGGATGTGCGCGACAGGGCCGACGTGGACGGTGACGGCGAACTCTCGATTGCCGATCTGCAGCGCATCATCGACAAGCTGCTGGCTGGCTGACACGGGCAAGCGCCAAACGAATGACATTGAACAGCGCCTGCGGGGATTTTTCCCTGCAGGTGTTGTTTTGTTACGGGAGATGTATTAACTTTGCCGTTATGGAACATCCCAAGTTTATCATCACCAGCGGTGGCTTCCTGCGGTTGGGCATGGTGACGCTGCACCGCGACTTGCTGCTGCCTCATGAGGAGTGCCTGGGTGGCGGCTTCTACGAGTTCGACTATGTGGGCGGCAAGTTGCTGCTGTCGGGCAAGTCGTTTGACTACGGTCCGCCACGTTGGGGCCGGGTAGAGGTGCTCAAGGTGCCTGAACAGTACCGTGGCTTGACCATTGTCTACCGCGATTCCCGGGGCGAGGAACTCGATATCATGGCCACCATGAGAATCGAGTTCTGGAGTTAGGGGTTAGGGGTTAGTAGTTAGGGGTTAGAGGTTAGGAGTTAGGGGTTAGGGGTTAGGAGTTAGGAGTTAGGAGTTAGGAGTTAGGAGTTAGGGGTTAGGAGTTAGGGGTTAGGAGTTGCTAATAGCTAACACACCCCAAAATGTATTAAAAATAAAATTTCTTGGCTTTTATTGTTTTAAATTCAAGAAATTTCTGCTATATTTGCCACAGATTAGAATACCTTAGAAATATTATCAACCCAATAAAACTTTATAGCGCTATGAAAAAGATTCTGTTAACACTCGCGATGGCATTGGTGACAGTGTATGCCAGTGCCTATTTCAAGGTGGGTGATATCTATTATCAGCCCGATGAACAAGCCGACGACGGCACTTGCTGGGTGCGCGACAGCCCCTATTATGGTGGCTATGACGGCTTGACCGACATCACGATTCCCGGACGTGTGACCTACAACGGCAGGGAGTATCGCGTGACCTCGATCGGCAGCGAGGCCTTCAAGAACGTGACCACGCTGCAGCGTGTACGCCTGGGTTGGGGCGTGGAGGAGATAGGCTCCTCGGCCTTTGCCGGCTGTACCAACCTGCGGTATGTCTTTCTGCCCAGCACGCTGACGCACATCTACAACTATGCCTTCCAGAATTGCTCGTCGATGACGGAGATGGGCGTGGCAGCACCGACGCCGCCCACGCTGTCGTCCTATGCCTTGTCGGGCATGAGGACGTGCAATGTATTGACGGCGATCCAGACCAACGCCAGCAGCTACAACGCCGTGAGTGCCTGGAAGGCTGCCGACAGCAACGGCTCGGTCTCCTATAGCGGCGTCAAGGCCAACGACTTTGTCGAGAACGGCCTGTGCTATGTGATCACGAGTCCCTCGACAATGAGCAACAACGTCAACGTCACGCTGGTGGGCATCCAGTCGGGGGTGACCTATCTGCCCATGACCTCTTCGGCCCATGACTATACCAACAGTACCTACGGCGGTGGCTCTTACATCTTCTGTAACTGGACCGAGATTGCACCCTATGCCGCCTATAATCACTCGACCTTGCAGAAAATCGGGCGCAGCGACGTGGGCTCATACTTCCGTCTCAAGGAGGTGGGCGCTTATGCCTTCAACAGCTGCCATGCATTGACCGAGGTCAATATCTCGGCCGAGACGATCGGCAACTACGCTTTCTACAATTGTTCCAACCTGGCCACCGTCAACCTGTACCTCAAGGATACCGAGAACTATGGCACACAGAAACTGGGTGTGCGCTGCTTTGCCAATACTGCTGTATCCTGGGTGTACATCCCCCAAACGTTGACCTACTATGGTGACGGTGCTTTTGCACAGTGCAGCAACTTGGAGAATATTAATGTAAGTTCCAATAACACCATCTTTGAGAGCTTTGCCGGCTGGCTGTGCAGCGAGAACTATGAAACCATCTACCAGGTGGGCGCCGCCAACACCAGGGTGGGCAACGGCGGTTTCTATGGCACGGCCAGGACTATCAAGCCGTGGTGCTTTGCCGGCTGCAACAAGTCGACCTATCTCAAGATTCCCTATGGCGTCTGGACGATTGGCGATTACGCCTTCTACAACACGACACTGGAGGAGTTGCGCATTCCCAGCTCTGCGACTTCGGTCTCTACCCATGCCTTCTCCAACATGCCCTCACTGAGTAAGCTCATTTTCAATAGACCTAGTCCGCCCTCGGGCATGGACTTCTCGGGCATCGGCAGTAACTGTGAGCTGAGCGTGCCGTTCAACAACGTCTCGGCCTACTCTCAGAACAGCGTGTGGAGCAGTGCCTTTGCCACTATCAACGGCAAGGCCTACGACTTTGCAAAGGCCGACGATTCGGGCAACACGACGCTGTACTACACCGTCACCAGCGTGGGTACCTATACCGACGCGGTGGCCAGCACGCTCACGTTCAATGGCCAGGTGAAAATCGTCAGGGGTGAAATGTACAACCCTAACACGATCAGCATCCCGATCAGGTATTACAGTTCCAATGTCGATAACTACGCCATCACCGAGATCGAGGACCAGGCGTTCTCGGGCACCAACCTGAGTGCGGTCTATGGCGGCAAGTGCGTCAAGAAAATCGGCGAGAGAGCCTTTTATTACTGTTTCTACCTGACGACGGTGAACATCCCCAACCCGGTCCACATCGGCAGAAGTGCGTTCTACTTCTGCGACAAGCTCAACTCCATCAACATGGGCAGCCGACTGGAATTTATCGGGTCGCAGGCCTTCTATGCCTGCTCAGCCCTCACCGGAGAGCTCACAATGCCGGCAACACTGGCCACCATCGAGTCGGGAGCGTTTACCAATTGCACTGGACTGTCGAGCATCTTCATCAGCAGAACTGAGACCACCACGTTTGGCAGGGATTTCTTCCCGAACAACGCCGAAGGCTTCATCTGCTACGTGCCTCTGAACCAATTCTACGACTTCTACTCCAAGATGAAGACCAGCAGCTATTCGAACTATCCCACTACAGCGCCCTCCAAACTGCTGCCTTGGGTCAAGCCTACCACCCAATGGACCCCCATCTCGGTTCCTGTCGATGACAGCGTGCTGCTGCCCGCCACCGGCGATTTCTATACCGCCGACCAGTTTGACTTAGCGACGCGTTCGCTTGTCTTGGGGAAACTGAGCAACGACGTGGGTATCGCCGGCCATACAGGCATGTTGCTAAAGGGCACGGTGGGCACCGTCTATCGCTTCAGGCCCAAGACCGCTGTGGCACCCTACATATTCTACACCCCTAATAAGGACTATCTCAAGGGTGTGACAGGTGCCAGCCAAACACTCGGCTATACTTCCTCAGGGCCTTGGAACTACACTTTCAACGGTTCCGACCGTTTCAACCGCGTGACCTCGTCGCAGACGATCAACAGCGGTTCAGCCTATGTGCAACTGGCAGCGAGCGATGTCGGCCCGATAAATGTATCCACCGTTTACATCGAGGATAATTCCATGCACTATAATCTGTGGATCAATGGTGTCCAGGTCAACAGCCTGAACTACAACAACTTGTCATTTATCGATGGTGTGGAAGGCACAGTGACTTACACGCCGAGCACCAACACGCTGAAACTGAGCAATGCGACCATCACCAGCAACACCACCGATAACATCAGGAACGAAATCAGTGGCTTGAAGATCACCGTTACGGGAACCAATACGATCCAAACCACAGCTGGCAACAATTCGCCTCTCAATGTCAAGGAATCACTTTCCATCTCAGGTTCAGGTACAATCAATTGCATTGGTGACACCTACTATGGATGCGGGGTGACTACCGGCCGAACGCTGACCCTCAGCGGCGGCGTGCAAGCCCTGTTCCGCGGTAAGTATTATGGCATTTACGGTGGCACCAGTACATGCCGACTGGTCATGAGCGGAGCGAACACCAAACTGACCGCCTACGGTAGGATCAACGCTTCCATCATCCGTATGCAGCCCACACTCAGCGATGGGCTGACAATTACCGAACCTGCCGGAGCCTACTTCAACAGCGATGGTACAGTGGTCTCAGCCAGTGGCAGCACAATCTACAATCGTAATGTTGTCATCAGCAAGTCCGCAACCCTGCGCGGCGACGTGGATGGCGACGGCGAGGTGGCCATCAGCGACGTGAGCGTCCTCATCGACTACCTGCTCACCGGCAATGCCTCGAGTATCAACATCCAGGCCGCCGATTGTGACAATGACGGCGAGGTGGCCATCAGCGACGTCTCGTTGCTGATTGACTACCTGCTCACTGGTAACTGGTAGTAACAATGGCGATTGATAGTGGCGACATAGCCACCTGACATGAAAATGCCTGCGGGGAAGATTCTCCGCGGGCATTTTGTCCTTGACACAGCAGCCGCATCTGACCTAGGCGGCGTTTCAGTCATTGAAAACAAGTTTTCATGACATTCAACTTGCTAAAAATTTGGCATTCCTCTCGGCTTGCACTATCGTTCGCTGCGCGCAAGATAGGCTGCGCCTCGGAAATGGCCCAATAAATTTGGATAATTTTTGCTGCGTTTCAGTCATTGAAAACAAGTTTTCATGACATTCAACTTGCTAAAAATTTGGCATTCCTCTCGGCTTGCACTATCTTTGGGGGTTGATTAAGTTAAAGTTAAAGGGATATGAAGGACTATAGCGGATTCTTGAGAGAGATACGGGCTGCGCTGCCTGCCGAGCGGGTTTACACCGACGAGTTGCGTACCCTGGCATGGGGCACCGATGCGAGTTTTTACCGCTTGACGCCGCAGGTGGTCATCCGCGCTAAGGATGAGGCTGAGGTTGCTGCCATCGTCAGGGCGGCCAACCGCTATGGGTTGCCGTTTACTTTCCGCGCGGCGGGCACGTCGTTGTCGGGCCAGAGTGTGAGCGATAGCATCCTGATTGTGGCGGGTAAGAATTGGGAGGACTACAGCATCGCTCCTGACGGCGAGAGCATCACCCTGCAGCCCGGTATCGTGGGAGCACGGGTGAACCAAATCTTAAAACCGCTGGGGCGCGTGTTCCCGCCTGATCCTGCGAGCATCGGCTCGGCCATGGTGGGCGGCATCGTCGCCAACAACGCCTCGGGCATGAACTGCGGCACGCACGCCAACAGCGACCGCATGCTGCTGTCGGCACGTCTGGTGCTGCCCGACGGCACTGTGCTCGACACGGGTGACGAGGCCAGCCGTGAGTCATTCCGCCAGAGCCATCCCGACTTTATTGCCAAGATTGAGTCTCTGCGTGACCGCATTCGCGCCAACGGACCGCTGGCCGAGCGCATCCGCAAGAAATACAGCATCAAGAACGTGACGGGTTTGAACTTGAGGCCGTTTGTCGCCTACGATGATCCGTTTGATATTATTGCCCACTGCGTGGTGGGCAGCGAGGGCACGTTGGCGTTTATCAGCCAGGTGACCATGCGAACGCTTCACGATTACCCGTGCAAAGCCTCGGCGATGCTCTATTTCTACACCATGCGCGAGAGTTGTGAGGCGGTGGTGGCCCTCAAGCAGTTGCTGTCGGGCGAGGAGGACATCGCCATGAGTGAGGAGCGCCTGATGGTCAAGAGCGCTGAGATGCTCGACTATTTGTCGTTGGCCTCGGTCGACGACCCCGTATACCTGCAGTACAAGCGCGACGTGGACGCGGGCCGTATCGAGGGCGTTGAGCCGGGCGACTACCACAACCTGACGGCCATCCTCACCGAGACCAAGGCCATGACTCCTGGCGACCTGCAGCACCGCATCGACACGATTACCGCTTGCCTGTCGCAGTTCCAGACCTATATCCCCGTTGAATTTACCACCGACCCGGCTGTCTATGGCAAATATTGGGCCATCCGCTCGGGCATTTTCCCCAGCGTGGGCGGAGCGCGTCCCGTGGGTACGTCGTGCTTGATCGAAGACGTTGCCTTTGCCGTCGAGGATCTGCCTGAGGCCACTGTCAAGTTACAGCGGTTGATTGCCAACCACGGTTACGCGGATGCCTGTATCTACGGCCACGCCTTTGAGGGCAATTACCACTTTATCATCAACCAATTGTTCAGCGACGAGAGCGAGGTGCAGCGCTATGCATCGATGATGCGCGACGTGGCACGGCTGGTGGTCGAGGAGTATGACGGCTCGTTGAAGGCCGAACACGGCACGGGCCGCAACATGGCGCCGTTTGTCAAGTATGAATGGGGCGAGGAGGCTTTTGCCGCCATGCGCGAGCTGAAGGAGATTTTCGACCCGCACTATCTGCTCAACCCCGGGGTGATTTTCAACGACGACCCCGAGTGCTTCATCAAGCATTTCAAGCCCCTGCCCGAACTGAAACTCAAAGGCCTGAGCACCCAGCTGGCACCCAAGGGCGACCGCCACGATAGTGTGCGGGCGACTGTCGAAGGCGTACTCAAGGCCAACAAATGCATCGAGTGCGGCTTTTGCGAGGTGAATTGCGTGACCTGCGGCCTGACGTTGTCCTCGCGCCAGCGCATCGTCATCCAGCGCGAAATTTCCCACCTTCGTGAGACTGGCAATGACCCCGATCGCTTGGCAACCCTCGTCAAGCAATACCGCTACCAGGGTGACCAGACCTGCGCCGGCGACGGCTTGTGCGCTACCTCATGTCCGATGGGCATCAATGTGGCCGACATGACTCACCTGGTGCGGCAGGAAGCCCAGCCGCCCGGCAGCATGGGGTATAAGGCCGGCCAGTTTGCCGCCCGGCATTTCGCGGGCATCAAGAGCGGACTGCGCCTGGTTCTCGACACCGCCCGCATGGGTCACAATGTGCTGGGTTCTTCGGCCATGCAGGGCCTTGCTGGCGCCATGCACAAGGCCGGACTGCCCCTGTGGACCCCTGCAATGCCTGGCAAGTCCCGTCAACCCCATACTCTGGCTGCAACGGGAGAAACCCAACTGGCGGCCGACATCAAGGTTGTCTATTTCCCCTCGTGCATCAACCAGACCATGGGCCTGTCCAAGGGCTCACCCGTGAAAAATACCCTTGTCAACGAGATGGTGCAGTTGTGCCGCAAGGCGGGCTACGAGGTCATTTTCCCCGAGGGAATGGAACGGATGTGCTGCGGCACCATCTGGGAGTCCAAGGGCATGCTCGACATCGCCGACCAGAAGACCGCCGAACTCGACGAGGCGTTGTGGCAGGCTAGCCAGCAAGGCCGTTATCCCGTCGTGTGTGACCAGAGCCCGTGCCTGCATCGCATGCGCAAGTGCATCACCCGCATGCGCCTCTACGAGCCCGTGGAGTTCATCTGGGAATGCCTGCGCGACCGCCTGGAGTTTACCCCGATTGACCGCCGCATCGCCCTGCACTTCACCTGTTCCACGCGTGAGATGGGCCTGGTGGACACCATGACCAAACTGGCACGCCTGTGCAGCAGCAACGTGTTCCTGCCCGAGGGCGTGGGCTGCTGCGGCTTTGCCGGCGACCGAGGTTGGACGCATCCCGAGGTCAACCGTTGGGCCTTGAGAAAACTGCGCCGCCAGCTTGAGGAAAACCGCATCGAGATGGGCTATAGCAACAGCCGCACCTGTGAAGTGGGCCTCGAGACCAACGGCGGCATTCCTTACCAGAGCATCGTCTATCTGGTCAACGAGACCACCCGCCCCAAGTGATGGCAGCGGTAAAATATAAAATGAACAAGATTTAATGAAAAAAAGATTATGACGCACGACGAAGACATGTGGCAGGACTATGATTATCACCAGAACACGGGTGAACTGCCGGAGTATTTTAATGAGGACGAGGACGTCATTTACGACGACGATGGTGACGGTGGTGATCCGGGTCCGGATTACATCCCCATCCGTGCCAGGTGCCCTCGCTGCGGCAGCTGGTCGGCCATGTTGCTGACCGATGGCAACTACCGCTGCCTGTATTGCGGCACCGACCATTACTTTGACCGCATCGTCCGCCGCAACGGGCGTTAGTGCCTGAACGATAGCAATGAAACAAAAACGATAGAGATATGACCTTACAAGAAGCCATCCAGGCCCGCCACAGCGTGAGGGCCTACAAAGCACAACCGTTAAGCGACGCCGATGCGTGTGCGCTGACCGAGAAAATCGCGCAGCTGAACCGTGAGGGCGGACTGCACATGCAGTTGATACAGAATGAGCCTAAAGCCTTCCTGGGCCCCTTTGCCCGCTACGGCAAGTTCCGTGGGGTGAATGATTACATCGTCATGATCGGGAGAAAAGCCGACGACCTCGACGAGCGCATCGGCTATTACGGCGAGCAGTTGGTGCTCTATGCCCAAACGCTCGGGCTGAACACCTGTTGGGTGGGACTGAGTTATACCAAAATTCCCGGGACCTATGTTCTCAATGAGGATGAGAAAATCGCTTGCTACATCTCCATCGGCTATGGTGAGACACAGGGCGTGACGCACAAAATCAAGCGCATCGACCAGGTGAGCAACATCAGCGACGATTCTCCCGAGTGGTTCCGCCGTGGCGTAGAGGCCGCACTGCTGGCCCCCACAGCCATCAATCAGCAGAAGTTCTCGTTTGAACTCCTGCCTGCCGAGGACGGGCAACTGCCCCGCGTCCTCGCCCAGCGCCATTTTTCCCTCGTGGGTTACACCCAGATGGACTTGGGCATCGCCAAGTACCACTTTGAACTCGGCGCCGGCACAGACAACTTCCGCTGGGCATAATACAACAATAAAGATTAGTACATCCGTATTCTTGATAAAAGGAAAACAACAAATACAATAAATACAAACCTGCGGCGCGTAGCTGTTTTTAATATCAAGGGTGCGGATGCCATTGTTTTTTATTGTACTTATTGTTTTCCCTTTAGTACGTTGTCGTGGTTACATGCCTGTGCGTTGATGGTGGAGAGAATGGCGCATGCTCATGAGTTCTTGAATATTGCCGAAGAATGAGGTGATGCCAACGGTCATCAGCAACGAGATGGCAGTGGCAGTGATGAATCGTGAATTCTCGCTCAACCATTGCAAGAGGAAATATTGATTCTTGAACGTGAACACAGGAACATCCATGGGTGTTGAGAGGATGTATGTCATAGCAATGATACCGCTGACGATTCCTGCAATGAATGCGATTACCACAGCCATCTTGTAACGTCGGATGGTCGCCTCCTGGTGTTGTTTGATATATTCCACGGCATCCAAGCGCTTGGTGAGTGAGGCCATGAAGGCATCACTGTCGTCGAAGTGTTGCTTATTGGCGAGGAAAAGTTCCTCAAGTGCTTTATCTTTGTTCATAACTGTAGTCTTGCTTTTAGCTTGTCACGTCCTCGCGATAGTTGTTGCTTGACGGCATCCTGCGATGCGTCAGTTATTGTGGCGATTTCTTTGATGCTGTACCCGTTCATGTAGTAGAGTGTGATGGCAGAGCGTTCCTTGGGCGGCAAGGTGCGCAGGGCCAGGTAGAGGTCTTGGTGTTCAAAGGAAGAATCCGCTTCTGTGCCGCCGATGAGCGTGCGGGCTTCATCGATGCTTTCCATCGTGCGACAACTCGCCTTATGGTTCAAGAATGTGTTATGGGCAATCTTGAAGAGCCAGGAGCGGAATCTCTCCTTGTCCTGATATCCTGCCAGCGAGAGGTAGGCCTTGACCAAGGTATCCTGTGCCAGGTCGTCGGCATCGCCCTTGTTGCCGCAGCACAGGGCGAGCAAGAAACCTCGCAGGGCCTCTTGCTCTCGCTCCACATGCGCTATGAAGACTTCGCGGGTCACAGGTTACGCTTGCTCAGTCACACCCTTCTCCTCAGCCTCTATCTCCTTGGCGAGCATCTTCTTGCCAACGAAATAATTCACAAGAAATGCAATGCCCACACCGAGTGCAATCAAGCCAGAGCACACGACTGCATAGATATCGTCGGGGACAGAACCGCCCACATAACCCATCCATGCCCCTGTGCCTATCAATCCGATGCCGAGCAGAATGGCGAGACATCCCCACAGCAGTTTGGTGAGCAGTTTCTCCTTCAGCAGCCTGGGCTTGGGCGAAATTTTCTTCATGATTTCTTCGATGTCCATTTCAGGATTCTTCTCGATAGCGGCCAGCACAATTTGAGTGCGTTGGTTGGTTTCATTCATCTTCTTGCGAATGACAAACCACACGAGCATGATGGGAAGTACACAACAGATTGCAATTGGCACTAATATTTCAGAAATTGGATCCATTTTTTTATTGAATTTAAATTGTTAAACTTTCATCTTCTTGAATCACTTCCCTCGCCTGAGCTCGGGTTCTGCGGACTGCGCCTCAGCAATCACATGCGCGCTTGCATTGCGTTCGGCTTGCACCGCAGTTCACCAATAAAACAAGCTAGGATGCCAAAAGGTGACATCCATCGCTGTTTTTTTCAAAATATTTACCAAAAAACTTCTATAGCAGTGTTTGGATGAAGGCGGCCATCATCGGGGTGTGGCGGCGCACGTCGCGATACAGCGCCAGCTGGTTGCGTGTTCGGTCCAGGTTATGGGTGGGATACTTGATTTTGTAGTAGGTGTCGCCGTTGATGTAATCGGCCAGGAAGCGCACGCACTGCATGAAGGGGAACAGGGCTGTAGCATAGGGAAGCATCTCAATCTCGATGGGCGTGAGGAAGTCGCGGGCCGACTCTAGATAGCCTGTCGTGAAGGCCTTGAAGATGGCCTCGTTGAAGCCCACACGGGACAAGTCAGGATCATCCTCGGCAGTGAAGTTGGCACCGGTGCGCAGGAAATCACCGTAGTCCGAGAAGATGAACGACGGCATCACCGTGTCCAGGTCGATGACGCACAGCACCTGGCCCTGCTGGTCAAACAGCATGTTGTTGACCTTGGTGTCGCAGTGGCAGATGCGTTTGGGCAACTTGCCCTCGCGGTAGAGCCGTTCGGCCTGGCACATCTCGTCGGCATCGCGCTCCAGTTCCTCGACGATATCGCGCACCTCGTCAAGACGGTTTGCAGTATCGTTAGCGACAGCCTCTCGCAGTTGACGCATGCGCAGTTCCATGTTGTGGAAGTCGGGGATGGTCTCGCCCAGCGGCTCGGGCACGTCAACCAGCATTTTCTCGAAGTTTCCGAAAGCCTTGCCGCAGTCATAGGCGCTCTCGGGCGTAACAGCCTCGTTGGTGACAGTATCGGGGATATACACCATCACGCGCCAGTAGCGGTCGGCCTCGTCGCGGTAGTAGGTCTTGCCACTGCGGGCCTTGACTAATTGCAGCACCTTGCGGTCGATGTCATCGGTATTGCAGGCTTCCAGCCTGCAGCGGATGTGAGCCGTCACCACCTCGATGTTGTGCTGCAGCAGGTCCACATCCTGGAAGATGGCGTTGTTGATGCGTTGCAGCACATAGTCGGGTGCGGTGCCCTCGGTAATCACATGGTAGGTGTCGTTGATGAGTCCGTTGCCCAAAGGCTTAACGTCCTTGACCGTACCCTTTATTTCAAATTGTGCCAGAATGCCGGCAGTATCGATATTCTCCATTATTAGTCCCCTTTTTTTTAGTTTCTAGATACTCTAGATAATCTAGAAGTTCTAGATACTCTAGAAAACCTAGAAAATTAAACTCCTAACTCCTAACTCCTCACACCTAATGCTTTTCCCAATACTTAGCGCCTTTGGCTTTCAGTTGCTTGGTGAATTCCATAGCCGTGGCACGTGTTGCGGCCTCGTCCTCGGGCTTGGCCCAGGCATGGCGGTATCCACGGAACCTGCTCCACTCGCCTCGGGTGAAATCAGGCACTTGTACAGGCTTGTTGCCGTTGTCCATCGAGAGGCTCCCCAGTTCGGCCAGGCAGCACCATTCGGCCAGGTCATACACGTCAATGTCGAGCGGTAGCCCGTTCTGCAGGCAATAGACCAGGCGCGAGTCCATGATGAAGTCCATACCACCATGGCCACCCACTTCCTTGGCCTCCTCGCCATAGCGTTTCACGAGAGGCGAAGTGAACCTCTGTAGGAGCGCCTCGGTATCCTCTTTGCTCAGGTAGGAATGGCCCGTATAGTCCTTGCTGACATTGACACCGGCCTTTTTCATTACCTCGGTGGCCAGCGCGAATCCCTCGACGGGATATTTGTTGACAAAGCCCTTGGTGCCGGTGAGTTGGTACATGCGGTTATAGGGTTGCGGCGTCATCACGTTGTGGTGGATCTCGATGACCTTGCCCTTCTCGGTTGAGATGAGTGTAGTCGTGTGGTCACCGTTCTTGAAGTTGTTGCAATACTCGCCTGTGCGGGCCTTGAACAGTTCCTGGCCATTAAAGGAGCGGGTATCCATCGCCACCAGCGTTCTCATGCGGTCGCCACGGTGAAGGTTAAGCACTTGGGCGATGGGGCCCAGACCATGGGTGGGATAAACGTCTCCGCGGAACTTGCTATTGTAGTCCAGGCGCCAGCCGAGTTTGTCGTCGGCCCCACGTTTCCAATATTCGTCCCAATAGGGTGACAGCTCGTGGCGGTAGGCTCCCTGCACATAAATCACTTCGCCCAGCAGACCTCTCTGAGCCATGTAGAGCGAGTTGAGCTCAAAGAAGTCATAGCAGCAGTTCTCGAGCATCATCACGTGTAGGCGTTTGCTCTCGCTCAGGTTAATCAGCGACCAAATCTCGGTCATATTCATGGCCGAGGGCACCTCGATGGCGACGTGATGGCCATGCTCGAGGGCCTCGCGGGCTATCAGGTAGTGGTGAAGCCAGTCGGTGGCGATATACACCAGGTCGATGTCGGTGCGTTTACATAAATCCTTATAGCCATCTTCGCCGTAATAGATGTCGGCGGCGGGCATCGATGCCTTGCGCAGAATCTCCTGACAGGCCTCGGCGCGGTCGCGCTCGTGGTCACACAGGGCTTTCACCTCGATGCCGGGAATGTGTGTCCAGCGCTCCACTGCGTCGGGTCCGCGCATGCCCAGTCCCACGAAGGCCACCCTCACGACAGGAATTTTCTCAACTGTAAGTCCAAGCGCCGACCGCTGACCACCAGGTCGCTCAGGCACCTCGGTCACTATCGTCCCGTCCTTGATGGTATAAGGCCAATTAAACTGCGCCAATGCGGTAAACGACATCAGCGAAAATAACCCCAAAACAAGTGCTATGATATATTTCTGTCTCATCATTCATTTATTTAATTTCCAACCATGGTCGCCATGATAAATCATTTGGTGGGTCATGCCACCGTCAATACAGATGTTTTCACCCGTAATAAAGGTCGCCTTGTCTGAGCAGAGGTACAGTACCATGTTGGCGATATCCATGGGGTTGCCTACCCTGCCGACGGGCTGTTGAGTGGCGTCTGGTCCTTTATAAACGGTATAAGCTGTGTCAATCCAACCTGGAGAAATCGAGTTGACCCTAATACGACCAGCAAGGCTGACCGCCAGGGCATGAGTCAGTGCCGCAATTCCGCCTTTGGCAGCGGTGTAACTCTCGGTCTGAGGTTGGCTCATGCGGTCACGAGAAGAGGAGATGTTCACAATCGCAGCCCCCTCGGCAAAATAAGGAGAGAAGAGTTTGGTGAGGTAGAACGGTGCGGTGACACCAACGCTCATCGCATACTGGAACTCCTCGTAGCTGCACTCGTCAATCCCTTTCATCAGCGGCAGGGCATTGTTGATGAGATAGTCCACCCGACCATGTTTCTGGATGACCTCGCGGGCAAAACGATCCAGCACTTGTTTGTCAGCGATATCACCCACGAAGTGATTTCCAGGCTGCTTGTCAATCACGCAGACGTGCGCACCAGCCTTGAGAAACTCGTCGGCGATGCAGCACCCTATTCCCTGCGCGCCCCCTGTCACGACCGCTATCTTATCTTTAAAACTCATTCCCATTGTGGCATTTAATGATAACTTTACGGGAACAAATATAGCAACAATTCAGCAGTTTAGCCCACTGAACTGAAATTTTTTAGAAGAAAAACTGTTGAGATGATGAACACCAACTGAACGCAGCACAGTCGAATGAACTATTCCTCCTTATTTTCGTTAAGACCCGTCCCTGTGATGTCGTTTTTTTCTATCAACCGGTTTTCTTGACTCTCGGTTGATGACAAGCGTGACAGCCAATAAGAGAGAAAACCGAAGGGAATCATCAGAACAATAGCCAACAGGAACACTCCTGCAAACCAAATGATGTGTATCACCACCAGAGGATAAGCCTCAATGTCTTGGTAGAATTGTGAAGAAATCAACATCATAATCAAAAAGAGTGCAGTTATCATCCCACAAAAATAGAGCACCATCTTCATCGCCAATAACATCCAGTGGCTATTTTTCCATTGGGCAAAAGCCAAACGGATACTCAACCATGATAATCCCGCTGGGACCAACGTAAGGATGATCATCCCGATCGCATTATCAAAATAAACGAACTTCATCACTAGTGTGTAAAAGGCTGCAACACCCACCCCCAGCAGTAGTGAGAAAAGCAACGTGACTATCTGATATTTCCTTTTCTTATCTTGAGATAATTTCATTGAACAAAAAATTGAGACGTTTGTATTGGTATTATTGGTTCTGAGTTGATATTGCCGCAAAGATACAACTCTTCTCAAGTAATCGCATTAAAAATGCGGAAAAATAGGAAAAGGCACCGTAAATCCATTTAACTCGATGGCAAAAAATAATATCGCGCACGATATATTGTTAAACTATCTTAAAGTTTATGATAAAATCGCTTGCGATATAAAACATTTGTAGTAATTTAGCGCCGTAAGCGATGAAATAGTAATTAAAAGAGACAAAATGGCAAAGATTTATGATTTTAAGGCTCTGACGAGCAGAGGTAAAGAGATTGACTTCAAGGAGTTTGAGGGCAAGGTATTGTTGATTGTGAATACCGCCAGCAAGTGCGGTTTCACGCCCCAATTCGCAGGGTTGGAGGAACTCAACCAGAAGTATAAAGATAAGGGGTTGGTCATCATCGGTTTCCCCTGCAACCAGTTTAAAGAGCAAGACCCTGGCACCGACGGACAGATTGAGGAATTCTGCCAGCTGAACTACGGCGTGACTTTCCAGATTATGAAGAAGATTGACGTGAACGGCCCCGCCGCAGAACCCATCTTCGAGTACCTGAAGGCTCAGGCTCCTACCGAGGAGTACCACGGCCTTAAGGCCAAGGGTGCCGCATTGCTCTTCAAGACCCTCAGCAACAGTGTGGAGAAGGACAGCGACATCAAGTGGAACTTCACCAAGTTCCTGATTTCGAAGGATGGCGAGACCATCAAGCGTTATGCTCCCACCACCGAGCCCAAGGATTTCGAGAAAGACGTCGAGGCCATGTTGGCCTAAAGCATTAACATGCACGCAGAGTTACAATTAGATAATCAAGTCTGCTTCCGCCTCTATACGGCAGCCAGATTGGTCACACACGCCTATACACCGATGCTGACAGAGCTGGGCATCACCTATCCGCAGTATCTGGTGCTGATGGTGCTGTGGGAAAAGGACTGCCAGCCCGTGAACGACATCGCCCATCGGCTGATGCTGGAGACCAACACCGTCACGCCACTGCTCCAACGCATGGAGAAACTCGGGATTGTCAGCCGCAAAAGGGGGGAGCAAGACAAACGTCAACACCTCGTCAGCCTGACCGCAAAAGGTCGTGAGATGGAACAGAAAGCCTATGACCTCATTCCTGCCGGCATGAGTGAACAACTCGCTTCATGCCCGCTGAAACTTGAGGACTATCAGCGCCTTGCTCAAGAACTTGACTCAATTATTAACACGTTTAAAAAATAAAGGAATTATGGCACATCAATGCGAAAGCTGCAAATTCCGTGCACATTACGACCAGAAACCCAATTCCCTGCTGGGTCGTTTCTGGCGGTGGCACATTAACTTCTGCCCTGGCTGGAAAGGCTATTTTACCAGCCTGAGCGACGAACAAAAGGATGAACTCCGCAAGAAATATCAATTTACCAAATACCAGTAAAGGATATGAAGAAAATGATATTTAGTCTCATAGCCATTATGTGCGTGCTGGGTGTATCGGCACAAAGTACAATATATTAAATAACCATAATAACTATTAGCTCTATGAAAAGTTTTGGATCAAAACCGTGGATTCTTCCACAACCCGTATTGATTATTGGTACCTACGACATGTATGGCAAGCCCAATGCTATGAACGCGGCATGGGGCGGACAGTGGGATAATGACGAAATCATGATTTCGCTTGGCTCTCACGCCACGACCGATAATCTCAAAAACAACCGTGACCTGACAGTTGCCTTTGCCACTGCCCAAACTATGGTGGCAGCAGACTACGTGGGCATTACCAGTGGCCGTGACACGCCCGACAAGATGGAAAAGGCGGGTTGGACTGTTGTGAAAGCGCCCAACGTAAATGCCCCTATGTTCAAGGAGTTCCCGATGACATTGGAATGCCGCATCAAGGAAAAACTCGACGAAACAGCATCGGGCTATAACCTTGTGGCCAAGATTGTCAACGTCCTCTGCGATGAGAAATACCTGGCAATCGACGGTGAACCCGACGTTGAGAAAATGGAGATTATCACCTTCGACCCCATTCACCACCACTACATCCAGTTGGGCAAGAAGGTTGGCAACGCATTTGCCGACGGCACTCAAATAAAGTGAGAACCGCAAGCAGGGAAGAAGACTAGACGGCAGGTACAAACTTGTCAGCCTTCTCAAGTTCCTGATGCCGATACTTGCGGTGGCTTACGGCACTGCGCTGATTATTGTCACGGCATGGCCAAGAAGATTCTAGAATGTCATCCAATTCACTAAAAGGCACGATTTCACGCCTATGGCATCAGTTGAAGTCCTGGCTGCAATCACTCTCGTTCAGGACAGGTGTCATCGTGTTGTTGTGCTGCATACCGTTCTATATACTGTCCTTTGCCCAAATGCTGCTTCCCATCAGCGTTACGGCAAAGGGCGTATTATGGACCATCCTCTTTGGCCTAGCCAAAACCTGTCAATACGGAGGCCTGACAATCCTGGGCGTCGAAGGCTACAAACGCCTCAAGAACAAATTCAAACGCAATACGCCCTGACTCTGCATCAGGTCATCTTGATTGTGTCTTGAAGCGTAAAAAAAACAGGACTGTCCACTCTCACGTGTGTGACTACTCGATGCGGGTTATCTTGGCACCGATGGCGTTGAGTCGTTCTTCAATCTTGGTGTAACCTCGGTCAATCTGCTCGATGTGGTCGATGCGGCTCACGCCATCGGCACTCATGGCGGCAATCAGCATGGCAATGCCGGCACGGATGTCGGGCGATACCATGTGGTTGGCGCGCAGACGGATGTGGTGGTCATGGCCGATGACGACGGCGCGGTGGGGGTCACACAGGATAATCTGGGCGCCCATGTCAATCAGTTTGTCCACAAAGAAGAGGCGGCTCTCAAACATCTTCTGGTGAATCAGGATACTGCCGTTGGCCTGTGTGGCCACCACCAGCAACACGCTCAACAGGTCGGGGGTGAGACCAGGCCAAATCGCATCGGCCAGCGTCAGGATGGACCCGTCCATGAAGCGTTCCACCTCGTAGTGCTCCTGTCGGGGAATGAACATGTCATCGCCCTGTTTCTCGAGGCGCAGTCCCAGGCGGCGGAAACTGTCAGGGATGATGCCCAGGTTTTCCCATGAGACGTCCTTGATGGTCAGTTCGCTCCCGGTCATGGCGGCCATGCCGATGAAGCTGCCCACTTCAATCATGTCGGGCAGGATGCGATGGTGTGCACCATGCAATTGGTCCACGCCCTCGATTGTCAGGAGGTTGGAGGCGATGCCCGTGATGTGCGCCCCCATCTGGTTCAGCATGCGGCACAGCTGCTGGACATAAGGTTCACATGCCGCATTATAGATGGTGGTTGTGCCCTGGGCCATCACGGCTGCCATCACAATGTTGGCCGTGCCGGTCACCGAGGCCTCGTCGAGCAGCATGTAGGTCCCTTGCAGGCGGCCCTTGGTCTCAAATCGATAGGCTCGCTTATCGGCGTCAAGCGCATATTCCGCCCCCAGATTGCAGATGCCCCTGAAATGCGTGTCGAGGCGGCGACGACCGATTTTGTCTCCACCGGGATTGGCGAAGTACATCATGCCCAGGCGACTCAACAACGGTCCTATCAGCATCACCGAGCCACGCAGCCTGGCACATTTGTTCATGAAGTCGGAGCTCTCAATATATGCGGTGTCGATGTGTTCGGCCTTGAATCGATAGGTGCTGCTGCCCTCGTGCTGGACGGTTACGCCCATGTCCTGCAGCAGGTGTATGAGGTTGTTCACGTCCAGGATGTCGGGGACGTTTTCGATGACCACCTCTTCGGTCGTGAGCAACGTGGCACAGATGACTTGCAAGGCCTCGTTTTTTGCTCCCTGAGGGGTGATTTCACCATGTAAAGGATGGTTTCCTTCAACTAGAAATGATGCCATAATGTTGTTTGTTTTTTGCTGTATTAGATGTAATTGACTTCGGGATGAAGAGAGATATGGAATTTCTCCATGACGCTCTGCTCGATGAGGCTTGCCAGTTCCATGATGTCGGCAGGGGTAGCATGGCCGCGGTTGACCAGGATCAGCGGCTGTTTCTCATACACTGCGGCTCCGCCATGGCTCTTTCCCTTCCATCCGCATTGGTCGATGAGCCAGGCAGCGGGAATCTTGACTTCGTCCTCGCTGACGACGTAATGGGGTACATCGCTGTAGGTAGCAGCAAGTTGCTGGAATACCGCAGCAGGCACAACGGGATTCTTGAAGAAACTGCCCGCACTGCCCAGTTCCTCGGGCTCGGGCAACTTGGATTGGCGTATGGCGATCACGGCATCGCGGATTTCCTGTGCCGTGGGTACACCTGCCCGTGAGCGCAACTGCTGCAACTGGCCATAATCCAGATGGACAACAGGAACCGCCGAAAGCCGATAGACGACTGCCGTGACAATGTACTGCCCCAGCAGGTCACGCTTGAAGATGCTGTCCCGGTAGCCATATTCACATTCCTCCGTGCGGAACACTCGCGGCTTGCCTGTCGCGACCTCTATGGTCTCTACCTGCTGGATGATGCTCTCCACCTCGACGCCGTAGGCTCCGATGTTCTGGATGGCCGATGCGCCGACTTCGCCTGGAATGTAGGAGAGATTCTCGCAGCCGTAATAATTGCTGCTGGCCATCTCGGCACAAAAATCATCCCACTTGACGCCTGAACCCACGCGGACCACCACCTCGCGGCTATCTCGGGACAAGAATTGGATAAACCTGATGTCGGAATGAAGGATGCTGCCTTCAAAATCCTTGGTGAAAAGCAGGTTGCTCCCGCCTCCGATGTGCAGGATTTGCTCCCCCTGGTCACGCAGGCACGCCAACACTTCAACAAGTTCATCAACCGTGTGATAACTGATGAACTGCTTGGCCTTGACGTCCAGCCCGAAGGTGTTGTGCCCCCGCAGCGAATAGTGATGCTTGATGGTGACGGAATTAGTCATGTCTCTCATTGTTGTATTGATTTAAGGCTGCAAATTTAGTACCAACAGCGAGATTTGCCAAATTTGTTCGAGCAAATCCTTATCTCCCTTGGCCGATGGAATTTCAAATAGGAAGTGCGAAAGGAGTTTCTAATGGTGCGTTAGCTGTAAAACATGAAAAACGCACCGGGGAACGCCAAGCGGCAAGGGGCAGAGCCCCGACGAGCGTGTTTCGATTGAAAATGAGTATATTTACAGCAAAAATGGGGAGGTTGCAGCCTCCCCCCGAGATCAATTAATTATTTGTTTGCTCATGTACAATCAACTAACCTCGGAACAAAGGTACTTTATTGAAGTGTCACTCCAAAATGGAATGAGCAAAAAAATGATAGCAGAGAGCTTAAAAGCGCATCCAAGCACCATTTACCGTGAGATATCCCGCAACAAGGGGGACCACCGTTACCATCACAAGCTGGCGCAGCAGAAGTGCGACGAACGCAAGAATCGCATGCGCGCCCCAGATGTCAAAGGAAAAGTGCAAAATATGCCGAAATTCTCAATGTCTAAACACTGAAAAATGCCGAAATCCTCAAAGATTGAATACTGGATTGAACCGAAATGCTTTAGTGGAAAACCTACGAAAATACGTAAATGTTTCAATGTCGTTTGGCATTATATTCTTGCATCATTAGACTCTGATAAAGCTTTGAGATAAACAAAGATTTTCGGGCGAAATATATCTCAAAATGGATAGATTTCGCCCGAGAAGTGACTATCAGAGTTGTCTCTAAGACTCTATTTGCCGATGATCAGAGTTTAATTAGTAATTGAAAAGTATACCACTATAATAGTCGAAAAGTGGGCTATTTATGTGGCATTTCATAGTATTTTCTAAGAAAATACACTTGGATCTGCACCTTTCTCCAGAGAACAATCGTATATTTCATCAAAATTTAATACCTTTGCATCAAAGTTTAATTTATACAACCTCGAATTCTATGGCAAAACTCAATCGACTAAAATTGGTTCTTGTAGAGAAGGACAGGACAGGCAAATGGCTTTCTGAGCAACTTGGCAAGTCAACCTGTACTGTCAGCAAATGGTGCAGGAATACAGTTCAACCAGATTTGAATACTCTCGATAAGATTGCTAAACTCCTTGGCGTTGACGTGAAAGACTTGTTGAACTCAACTGAAAAATAGAATAATATCAATTCATTTTACGGTCTGTAAATTTCTATTCATTAAAGATGAAATTAAATCTTCTGAGTAAAATCAAAAACACCTCCATTAAAGATATGTTTTCGATAGCCTCCGTGTTCTCGTCAGTCACGGGAAGTTTGATTGTGGGCAATGCTGGCGATGTATCTGCAAATCCAGAACATGCAGAATGGGAAGGTGAAAAAGAAGATATTCTTGAAAGAGCAAATTGGCTTTGCTCTAAAATTGTTGTGTCGGATCCTGAAACACTCATAAATGAGGCCCCATCAATGATTGGACGTGAGTATCAAGGAGAATGGGCAATATATTGTTGCTCAATGCTCACTCATGCTCTGACAAATATCAGCTATCTTTATCCTGAAAAGAAGGAAAAATGTCCGCTTCTCATTGCAAAGATTATAGAGATAGTAAATACGCCTGTGATACGTGAGTATGACACAAATCAGTGGAAAGAAGATGCAATGGAAACGCTTGATGGTCCTAAGAGTCACATGACTTATTTGAGCATTCTTGCTTGGATGATCAGTAATTACAAGATGGCTGGTGGCGATAATAGGTATGACGAATTGTTTTGCAAACTATGTGAAACACTTAATCGACGTATGTTTGAAAGCAAGTATGATCTCAATCTACTTTCATTTCCAGGCAAGCCAATTTGGTTGCCAGATATGCTTGTCACGTTGGTTGCTTTGCGCAATTACAGCAGGTTGTTTGATGGCAGATATGACGACACTATAAATAAGTGGCTCACGAGTGCAAAGACCAAATGGATTCACAAATCCACAGGACTTCTTGCTGGTCAGTTGCCGGGACAAGGACGGTTGCGCAATATGGTGATTCGAGGTTCTCATACCGCATTGATCTGTTCTTATCTATCATTGGTGGACGAGGATTTTGCGCATGCTCAATACAAACAGATGTGTAAGGTGCTAAGGAAAGAGGCTACATTCATGGGAAAAACAGTATGTGGTGTGAAAGAGTATCTTAGAAAGGATCCAGGATTCAAAATGACGCCTGGTGACGCCGGTTTTGTTGCAAAGGGCATCAGTGCTGGTGGAACCGCCTTTGCTCTTGGTGCTGCAACCTTCTTCGGTGATTGGGAGTTTAGATATCAAATGCTTAGAACGGCAGAGATAGCTGGCGGAACAAAAAAAGAGAAGGGTATGCGACACTATAAAATCTCAGACACGTTCCTTGTTGGAGAGGCTACAGCATTAGCCATGAGAACCAACGTGAAACGATAACAATGAATATCACTCCTCTTAATCGTAATTATTTTTATGGAAGAGACTTTACTAACAGTGAAAGGTTTTTTTGAAAATCCGTATATATGGGCAACATTAGCCATACTAAGTTTCTTTGGAATAACGGATTGGGTAAAAAACCTTGTACAGCAGTATCTCAAAGAAACTGGTCATAATTTCAAAGAACTGATAAACGACAAAGCATTACGCAGCTCGTTTTACAAGTGGAGTGGCAAGCATTATAAACAACTACCTCCATGGGCAAAGAGATTAAGCCGAAAGGTAGAAAGTCTTGTCAACAAGATGGGCTTCAGGACTCGTCGTAGAGGCGGAAGAAGAAAAACTGTTTCAAAGAAGAAGTTGTAGTATAGTAATAAGTCTGTAAAGCTTATTCAACCAAAGATGGAGATGCGTCCGATGGACACCGTAATCATGAATCGGATGTCTCCACCTCTTGGCTTATATACCATAGTTAGCATACTGAGAAATGATCATAAGGTTATCGTTCAGAACGAGAATATTGAAGAGATCGAATACGACATGCCTGACATTGTAGGCATAACGGTCTCTCTCGATGTCCTGCCTGCTGCTATAGCCATTGCTTCGCGCTTCATCAGCAAGTATGGTGTATTAGCCATTGAGCACATCGGCAGAAGATAATCCATCATCCAGAGACAGACGATGGAAGATAAACATAAACGTAGAAATAGAAACAGACGATAAAAAACAGAACAGTGATTCAGCAATGGAGCGAGCATGCTCCTTGGATAGAGAATTCTTTGTTTACTGGTGAAGCCGAACAGACGACCTATCATTTAGAGGAATTGTTGGGAACCAAACTTCGTGCTCTTCACTAGCTAAAGAAGGGTCGTGACCTCTTAAACTGTATATTGCTTTACAGCGTAAGGAAGTGGATATTGATAAAGTCCTTCAATGTTAAAGAAGTATTCATAAATATGATGGAGGGAAAAAGAGAATAATCAAATAAATCGGAATTTAGTAATGAATACAGTAAATGAAAGCGGATACATGCCTACAAGGACCGGTAAGATATTTCAATCAAAATTGGAATCTTTGAAGAGTGAATCCAATTGGACAGGAATGATAAGAATGCTCAAAAGGTATGCGATGAGATATCCTAATGAATACTATATTTACCAACAATTGGCTGCAACTCTTTATTGTGATAGTGTTTCTCAATTCAAATTGGCTTATAAATATGCTGAGCGTGCGATGAAAATCGAGCCAGATGATGACCTCAATATATACACGTATGCGTGTTCGCTCTATTATGTTGGCCAGCTTGACAAGTCATTAGAATACTTCACAAAGATTATAAATAAGGACATACACGAAATAGCATACGGAGAGCATGGAGAGGGCGTTCGGTATGCCAAACAACTGATAAACGACTCAGTTTATATGATTGGAGTTGTTTGTCTGGACATGCATAGGTACAATGAGGCAAAAGACTATTTCATGCGGTATCTTGAAAGTAAAAAGCCCTTTCAATATAGCGACTTTACTAAAAAACAAGCGATGAATCATTTGTTGGAATTGACAAATAAGTAAATTCCAATTTGTCTGCTTGTTTGATGTGGTTTAGTTTAGCTTACTATGTATATAAAGCGTACTAAACTAACCTACTTTCCCACGCAGAAGTGGGCGAAGATTTCACCGAGGATGTTGTCGGTGGTGACTTCGCCGGTGATTTCGCCGAGCCAGTGGAGGCACTCGCGGATGTCCTGATCCAACAGGTCGCCGCTCAGACCGCCGTTCAGGCCGTCGATGGCGCGGGCTATGGCATCGCGGGCGTGAGTCAGCGCCTGGTAGTGGCGGGCGTTGGTGACGATGACGGCATTGCTGTCCACTTCGGGCAGGGTGGCTGCCTCGACGATGAGGGCGCGCAGGGCCTCGATGTCGCTATCGCATTTGGCGCTGATAGCTACGACGGTCGTGCCCTCGGGCAGGACCTCGTTCAGTTCACTCTTGGCGGCTAATTCGTCGTCAAGGTCGGTCTTGTTGAGCACGACAATGAGGGCCTTGCCGTGGCAGTGTGACAGGATATCATGGGCCATGCTGGTGTCGGCGCTGGTGACGTCAACAACCCAGAGCACAACTTTAGCCTTGTCCATGGCCTGCCAGGTGCGCTCGATGCCCATCTGCTCGACGGTGTCGGTCGACTGGCGGATGCCTGCCGTGTCGATAAAGCGGTACAGCGTGCCGCCCATCATCACGGTGTCCTCGATGGTATCGCGTGTGGTGCCGTGGACGTCGCTTACCAGGGCGCGGTCGTCGCGCAGCAGGGCATTCAGCAGCGTGGACTTGCCGGCATTGGTCTGTCCCACGATAGCCACAGGCATGCCGTCCTTGATGGCGTTGCCGTCACGGTAACTGTCGGCCAGGCGGCCAATCAGGTCATGGATGTCATGGGCCAATGCGGTCACCTCGCTGCGGTCGGCAAAGGTCACATCCTCCTCGCTGAAATCCAGTTCCAGTTCGATGAGTGCCACGAAGTGCAGCAACTTGTCGCGCAGGCCCTTCAACTCCTCGCTGTAGCGGCCCCGCATCTGGCTCATTGCCACATGATGGGCAGCGCGGGACTGGGCCTCGATAACGTCGGCAACTGCCTCGGCCTGGGACAGGTCCATGCGGCCGTTGGCAAAGGCGCGGCGCGTGAATTCGCCTGCGGTGGCATGGCGGCAACCTGCATCAATAAGCGTCTGGATGGCCTGTTGCTGAATCCATGTCGAGCCGTGGCAGGCCAGTTCCACCACGTCCTCGCCCGTGAAGGAGTTGGGGGCGCGATAAACCGTGAGCAGGGCCTGGTCCAACAGGTCTCCGTTGCTGTCGGTCAGTTGACCCAGGTGTACGGTGTGTGATTCCATGTTGGCGAGGGGCTTGCCTTGCCAGCGGCTTTGAACGATGTCGAGCGCTTGTGGGCCACTCACGCGGATAACTGCTATGCCGCCACGGCCCTGCGGGGTCGATATGGCACAGATGGTGTCGTTGCTGCTAAATAGATCTAGTGTATTCATCGGCTAGGGTAGTATTTGGGCCAGTCTTTAATGTTTTGTTTACTCTCGATGACATTCTCCACGCCGTCGCTGAGCGAGGCGAGGAAGTCATATCCGGTGAGGGCCTCCACCTTGTCGATGGTGGTGGCATAGTTTGTCCAGCTGTTGGGCAGTTTCTTGTTCTCCATCACAAAGGCGATGGCGCGGTTCTGCCCGGGCGAATAGATGACCTTGAAGAATCGGTCGGGCACAGCGATGTCATCATGCTTGCCGATGCGCTTCATGTTGTTGGAGAAGATGGGCCCGGTGAACACGATGAGGCGGCCTGCCGTGCGTGACCACTTGTGCACGGCCTCCTCGACATGGCGCCACTCGCCGTCGTTCATCTCGTCGAGTTGCGGACAGATGTTGGTCATCAGGAAGCACTGTGCCATCGCGGTCTTGTCCCAGCGCATGTCCATGGCCGGAGCCATGTGGCCGCGGGTGTAGCCGCTTTCCTTGTACTCCCACCAGTCGGGGCAGCCCTTCACGTCATAGTCGCGCTCAAACTTGTAGTTGGCGCGGTTCTCGGCGTCGCGCGAGTCGGCCATCGACGTCATGGTGTTGGTCAGTTCATAGGCCACACAGTTGGGCACGCGGTAATACTTGTTGAAGTACACCACGATGGACTTGTAGTGCACCGTCTGATTGTCGAGGCGCTCGGGGAGTTTCACGTCCAGCAGCGACAGGTCGCCCGTCGTCTGGTAGTCCTTGCCCTCCTGCGGCTTGGTCTGCTCCTGCGTGGCGGTGCCGTCATCGTAGGCGCTCTTGTAGAATGAGGTTTTCTGGTATCCCTGATACCCGGCCAGTGCCAGCAGCACGAACGCCAGGCAGTAATACAATAGTCTTTTCTGTTTCTTTTTCATCTCGATGCTGGATTATATTGCCGACAAAGTTACACAAATTTTCTTTACATCACTGATATCGGTAATGTCACGGCTGGGGCTGCTTGTCCTCGAGCCTTGCAGCAGCTTCCTGCAGACGCTCGTTCAGTTCGCGGTAGTCGCTGAGCATGTTCCAGATGCCGTCTTCGCTGAGCACACCGCGTTTCAGCCCTTCGGGCAGCAAGCCGGCTTCGTCATCGGCTAGGTCCTGCCGCCACACGTCGCTGCCATAGTACTCATCGAGGGCCGCGATGGCCTCCTGTGCCGCCTCCCACTTGTCGAGGGCCGTCGAGAGCCGTTTCACCGCCGCCAGTGCGGTGTTGAGCCGGCGTTCCATCTGGCGGATGCGCGTGATCTGTTCTTGCTGTTTGCCCATGATGCCGTGTTACTGGATGAACTTCACCTTGGACTCGTCACGGGGCTTGGCATCGGGTTTCTCAGCGGGATAGCCGATAGCGATGATGTAGTTCAACTTGTAGTCCTCAGGAATGTCGAGCCGGTCGAGGAAGAACTTGCACTTCTCGTTGGCCAGCAGGAATCGCACCGGGCCGCCCAGGCAGCATGTGCCCAAGCCCAGCGACTGTGCTGCCAGCATCATGTTCTCGCCCAGCAGTCCTGCATCCAGTTCACCGCCGCCCTTGGCAGGCGTGCACACGCAGATCAGATTGGGGGCGTTGCGGAACATATTCTTGAAGTGGGGGTCGCGTTTCACCTGCTCGGGATTCTCCTGCACGAAGATCTCGTTCACGTCGGCAATCAACTGCTGGTCCTCGACCACGCGTACGATCCACGGCTGGCGGTTCATGCCGCTGGGAGCATTGATGCCGGCGCGCACCACGGCCACCAGTTTATCGTGCTCCACGGGCTGGTCCAGGTACTGGCGTACCGAGCGCCGTGCCATGATGTTGTTGATGACCTCGTTTTCATACATTCCCTGGGCCGTCATGCCCAACACTCCGATGATTGCCATAAGACAGAAAAATATTTTTTTCATTGTTATGATGGTTTTAAACTAGATTTCTTGTCGTGAGTCTAAAATATGGACAAAAATACATATAATTCTCAAAAAACTATGTAAATTTGCCAAAAAACCAGACTGAGATGATGAAAAAGTTGATAATTATGTGTGCACTGATGCTGTCGATGAACAGCGTAGTTGCCTTCGCCCAGCAGGCCTATACTGCTGACGTGTTTTGTTACCAGTTGTCCAAAAAGGTGACCTACAAAGGTAAGGCCCCTAAAATCGGCGACTTTCTTACCGCCATTCTCGACGTGGACGAGACCAGCGAGATTATAGGGACTCTCAATGATGTCTGGGAGCGCTATCAGCGCAACGAGCCGCTGCCTCCGTGCCACCAGTTCATGTTGGATGAGAAAAACGGGTATCTGCGGTTCACGTTCGATACTAGACTGTGTGACGATTTTAATGACGTGGATTCCCAATCCGTGATCGATATGTGCTACTGGAACTGTGCCGATGGCAAGCACAAAATCATTGCCGAGAACGTCGTTTCGATGATAGATGGCAAGTACGTCAACGGCCAATACAGCGGCATCCAGTTCTACATCTATGACAACGCCACTCGCCGGGTGTGGAGCGCTGATGAAGAAATCCTCGGGGCATACGTCGAGCCCAATATTGACGAGTCCAAATGTGTGACGGGCGACGATATGACGGTGTGGGACGAAACGGTGACTGTTTACTACCTGCCGCAGCAGGGCAAGGACATCAACGTGGTCGTCTATCATGGCAACAAGAAGTGCGAGACGCGTCTCGTGTGGGACGGCATGCGCTTCAAGCGTCAATAATTCACTCGATAACATGCATCAATCCATGAAACGATTCAACTTTTGTTCCATCATTGCCTGTGTGATGATGTGGTCGTGTGCCGGCTTCGTGGCCCAGGCCGAGGGACTGAAACAGCAGGGCACCTCGGTCAATGACATCGTGCCCGCCGGCTGGTCCCATCAAGAGTCACAAGGTGACCTGAACAAGGATGGCATCGCCGATCTTGTCGTGGTGGTTAAGCCCGATTATCCCGAGAACACCTTCACCCGCGACGACGGCTTTGTCTATAACTTCAACCAGCCCATCCTCGCCATCTATTTCGGTGACAAGCAGGGGCAGTTCCAGCGATGGAAACAGTATGACAACGTTATTCCAGCCGACGAGGACCAGAATTGTCAACACGACATCGGCTTGGAAATCACACCACGCGGCACGCTCTGCATTTCAGTGCAGTTGTTCTGCAGTGCAGGCAGCTACGGCACCTCGGTCAACTCCTACACCTACCGCCAGCAGAACGGCGACTTCTACCTCATCGGCATGGACACTGAGGAAATGCAACGCAACACCGGCGATTGTACCACTGTCAGCGAGAACTACCTGACATGGAAGCGCCAGGTCAAGACTTCCAACATCGCGGATGAGGCAACGCCCCCCACCGAGAAGTGGACACGTCTCACCCGCAAGCACCTGGAAAAACTAGGTGCCCGCGAGTTGTAAATCATCATAAAATATCACTTGGGGTTGGTCATGATGCCGTTCCAGACGGCATTGCGCAGTGTGCCGGCCTCGTCGTCGCAGCGGTATTCCCAATACATGGCGCCGCGCATGCCTGTCTGCTTGACAAACCGGCATTTCCAAGCCAGCGACTCAGCGTCCTCATAGGTGCAGACAAACTCACCGTCGCCGTTGACGAGATAGGGCACCTTGGCCACGTCGTCCCACATGCGGGTGACGTCGGTGCGCTTGACGAGGGCCCCGTAGGCGGTGTCGCCGAACCCCTTGACCGAGCGGCCATAGAAAGGCACCCCCAGCACCAGTTTGTTGGCAGGAATCCCGGCATTGAGATGTGCCTGGAAGGCTTCCTGTGCTGTTACTCGGCCTGACATCTCGCTGCGGTAGAGTGCTGCATGGTGATAGGGTGGGTTGCCCACGTCATACATCATGATGTTCACCAGGTCAACGTAGGGCTCAATGGCCTTGAAATCGACATAGCGGGCATCGGCAATCGTGGCGCACGACAGCAGGTAATCCTTGCCTAGGGCTTTGCGCAGTTCGCGCATCAGCAGCGTGAAGTTGTCGATGTCGGCGGGCGATGCCGAGATGCCGGCCTCGTCGCAGCTGGGGTACTCCCAGTCCATGTCAATGCCGTCGAGGTGATACTCCTTGACGATGCGCTTGCAGTCGCGGGCAAACGCCTTGCGCCGCCTTTCGGTCGAGGCCATCTCGCTGAAGCCGCCTGCCGTCCAGCCGCCAATGCTCAGCACGATATAGATCTTGTGGTCTTTCTTCAATTCGACCAATTGCCGTAGCCGTTCGGGATGCTGGATGGTCACCCCGTCGTAGGTCTTGTTCACGTTGCCGAAGGCGTAGTTGATGTGCGTCAGCACCGAGCAGTCGGGCAGTTCCTTGAACTCGTTCCATCCTGTCACATAGGCCGCCACGACGGGCCCGTCGTCCTTGTGCCCGCCTGCCCATATCGGCATCATCAACGCCAGCATGCACGTTAAAGCCAAAATCCTCTTCAGCATATCTTCACACATTGAATGGTTGTAGCCAAAAGTACAACATTTTCCCGATTCTCGTCGCATTTATCTGGGTGTCATCACTTTGTCGGCCCGGGTGGTGCCGTCGCTCAGGTGCTTGACGCTGATGTAGATGCCGCCCGTGGGGGTGTCGTGGTCCACGCTCATGCCGGTCATCGTGTAGTAATCGGTCGCATTGACGGTAACGGCGTCTGAGGTGCGCTCACCCAGGGCGTCGCTGCCCCAATCGATGTCATCGAGTTCGGGCATCTCGCTGGGATTTAGCGAGTTGCAGGTCATCATGTGGACCCCCATGTTGCCGTATTTCAGGTAATTGGCCTTGGTGTCGACGGTCCACATGGCCACGTGCAGGCCCATGTCGTGGAACGTCTTCACGGTATTGGCGTCGAAATTGCCGATGGAGATACTGGGATTGAGACCGTATTCCTGACACCAGGCCTCGTTGCCCTGCCAGTTGTCGTTGCACAGCCATTGGCGTGTGAACTGGGGATAGTGGGTGGCGATATATTCCTGCGACTTCTTCATCGAGGTGAGGAAGATGACCTTGTCGGTCAACCCCTGGTCGATGACCAGATGGGCCAGCCCGTCGAAGTTGCTCATGTCATTGTTGTTGATGCCGGTGGTCCACTTGAGTTCAATGACGGGGAACACGCCCTTCTCGACGCAGATGGCCAGGTACTCGGCCACGGTGCAGATGTGGCCCGTGTAGGTCACGCCGCCACGCGTCTGGGTGTATTGCTCAGCGCGCAGTTCGGCCAGTGTCGCGTCGGCCACGGTGAGGTTGCCGCCCAGGCGGTTGGTGGTCTCGTCGTGGCTGATGACATAGAAACCGTCCTTGGTCACGCGCACGTCACACTCCAGCCCGTCGTAGCCATACACGTTGACGCCGTTGCGGAACGCCTCGGCCGTGTTCTCGACACCGATGTTGCAGCCGCGATGGCCCACAAACAGCGGTTTACTCGTCTCATCATCATTGTCATTTAATTTACCATCCGCAAATGTACAAATTATTCAACAATTCTCATCAACCTAATGACACAATCCTGTCGCTGCAGTAGTAGGAAAACAACGATAACAACATTAAATTTTGATTAATATATTCCTTGTTTAGAACTTTTGCCTTATCTTTGTGGGTGATTCGGGGGAGAAATCCCGATGAAGATAACAAGCATTCGCTATTATTCGCGTTCAGCCAAAAGCGTCGGAAACTTATTGGAATAACAAGTCGCAGAATAATATGTGATTAGTGGCTCGTATGGGTCTCTAATTCCCCTTAATAGTGATGCTCACGCGCTACGGGCGTGATGCACACCTATTGGGGAACAGAGGCTCCACCGACGCTGCCTCTTGCTGGACGCAATAAAGAGCATCTCGCCTTTTTATTGTGTCTTAGCGTGATTGATAGTCGATGCAAACCAAATGATTATCAATCATGGCCAACAAGAACCTGAATGCCGCTAAGACGGCTAAGAAAGACGAGTTTTACACGCAGATGAGCGACATTGAGCGGGAGTTGCAGCACTATTGGCAGCACTTCCGAGGGAAAACTATCCTGTGCAATTGCGATGACCCCTACGAGAGTAATTTCTTTAAATATTTTGCTCTGCGCTTTAACCAGTTGGGGCTTAAAAAACTCTTATGTACTTGCTTCAACGGCTCTCCTGTCCAAGGCGATGAGTTAATGATTGACTGGGGTGACTTTAGTGAGGAACCTAAAAAAATCGCCTATAAAGTCGAGATTACTGAAGTCCGTGACTTAAACGGTGACGGGACTGTTGACTTAAGTGACGTACAATACCTCTTGCAGAATGATAAAAATGTCCTCTCTATCCTCAAGACAGGCGATTT
The DNA here is from genome assembly GCA_902792895.1 of uncultured Bacteroidales bacterium. Lineage (GTDB taxonomy): Bacteria > Bacteroidota > Bacteroidia > Bacteroidales > Muribaculaceae > Sodaliphilus. The sequence continues at coordinate 65,141 of CADBBK010000009.1, forward strand.
CCGTGATCCTGAATGTATCGAACTGCTCAAGGAGGCCGATATCGTAGTGACAAATCCACCCTTTTCGCTATTTAGGGAATATATCGCCCAATTGATTAGATATGAAAAAAAGTTTGTAATCATGGGACGTATGAGCGCACTACACTATTCTGAAATTTTTCCTTTGTTTATGCAAAACAAAATGTGGTGTGGTTTTGGTTTCAACATATCTGTTGTTTACAAAGCACCATATGAAAACACATTGGAATCAAATAGAAAGTATGTTCTTTCAAAAGGATTTAATCCAGACGAAAATTATATTAAGGTCCCAGCAATTTGTTGGTTTACAAATCTTGACCACGAAAGGCGACACGAAGAACTTGACCTTGTTTGTCGTTATACAAAAGAAGAATACCCCACATACTATAATTATAACGCTATTGATGTAAGTGAGCTATCTTCTATCCCATGTGATTATGATGGAAACATGGGAGTACCAGATACAATACTTGGATGCTTTAATCCAGAACAATTTGAACTCATTGGACTTGGAAGAGATGGGGGAAATGTTAAAGTTGATAGGAGCGTTTATGAAAAGATTAAACTATTAAATCCAAATTCTCGGCCAAGCCATATTGGTTATTATGATAAGTCTGGTAAGCCCAAAGAGCCATATTCAAGAATAATTATCCGCAACAAACATCCGAAGAAGATATGATGACGATAAAGCAAATCAATGTGACCGTGAGGGATATTACTCAGGGTTATGTGAATAACGACGAACAGGGGGTGAGGGGCTATAATGGACAATTGGACATCCGTCCACCTTATCAGCGCGAATTCATCTACAACGATAAGGAACAGCAGGCAGTCATCAACACGGTGTTGCACGGTTATCCGTTGAACGTGATGTATTGGGTAAAGCGCAGCGATGATGCGGAGTGTCCCTACGAGGTGATGGACGGCCAGCAGCGCACTTTGGCTTTGTGCGAATATGTGGCAGGGAAATTTAGTTTTGAGTTCAAGAACTTCTTCAACCAGCCAACTGATATCCAAAAACGCATCTTGGACTACCCGCTGACGGTATATGTGTGCGAGGGCGAGCACAGCGAGAAACTGGAGTGGTTCAAGACCATCAACATTGCGGGCAAACCGCTCAACGAGCAGGAAATCCTCAATGCCATCTATGCAGGACCCTTTGTGAGTGACGCCAAGCGCCATTTTTCAAAAACCAATTGCGGAGCCTCTAAACTCGGTAAAGACCTCGTGAACGGAGTACCCATCCGTCAAGATTTCCTGAAAGTGGCCTTGAATTGGATGGCAGAGCATGAGCAACGCGAGGGCAAGGTGCAAAGCCGTGTGGGTTACATGGCACAGCACCAGCACGATCCCAATGCCAACAACTTGTGGACCTATTTCCAGAACGTGCTGAATTGGGCTATCACCAACTTTGAAATGAAAAAGTTCAAGAGGATCATGAAGGGCTTGGATTGGGCGCTCTATTATGACCAGTTCCATGACAAAACACTTGACACCGTTGCAATGGCTCAAGAGATTTCAACCCTTATGCGCGACAGCGAAATCCAAAAGCAAGCAGGTATCATCCCCTATGTGCTGACAAGAGACGAGCGACACCTTGACTTGAGAGCCTTCCCCGAAGACATCAAATTGGCCGTATGGGAGAAGCAAGGGCACATTTGCCCTTTGTGCCACAAAGAGTTTGACTTTGAATTTATGGAGGGCGACCATATCAAGCCGTGGCGCGAGGGCGGTCGCACCGTCATCGAGAACTGCCAAATGCTGTGCCGTGATTGCAATCGCCACAAGAGCGCAAAATAACCCAAAAAGGCGAGCAGTAGGCTCAGAGAATTCAGACTGATTAGTTGTTGTTTTTTTATTTCACGTAGCGGGAGAAGAATTGCCAGATTCCTTCGCCAGTGTCGATGTCGCCAGTGTGCCAACTGTGAACGCTGCCCACGACCTCGAATAGCCACGCGTCACAGCCCGTCGTAGCCATACACGTTGACGCCGTTGCGGAACGCCTCGGCCGTGTTCTCGACACCGATGTTGCAGCCGCGATGGCCCACAAACAGCGGTTTCATGAGTAGGGAGAGGAATCTTTTCATAGTTCGTTCTTTTTATGCTTTGGGTTTAGTTTGCGGAATCACGAGGTTGAGGATGACACCTGCCAGGGCCGAGAGGCCGATGCCGCTCAGCGAGAAGGTGCCCATCGGCAGGATGGCGCCGCCGATGCCCAGCGTCAGCACCACGCTCACGATGATGATGTTGCGCGTCTCGTCAAGGTTCACCTTGTGGTTGACCAAGTTCTGGATGCCCACCGAGGCAATCGAGCCGAACAGCAGCAGCATGATGCCGCCCAGCACGGCGCTAGGGATGCTCTGCAAAATGGCACTCAACTTGCCGAGGACCGAAATCACGATGGCCGTACCCGCAGCGATACGGATGACCACAGGGCTGGTGATGCGCGTAATCTGCATCGCGCCGGTCACCTCGCTGTAGGTGGTCACGGGAGGGCCGCCAAAGAGGGCTGCCGCCAGACAAGCCAGGCCGTCGCCCAGCATGGTGCGGTGCAAGCCAGGGTCTTTCACAAAGTCCTTATCGGCAACGGCACTGACCACAAACACGTCACCGATGTGCTCAATCACGGGGGCGATGGCCACGGGTATCATGAACAGGAACGGCTCCCACGAGAACTCGGGCAACTGGAAATGGGTGATGCTCGACGGCAGGGCAAACCACGGGGCACTGCCCACGGCTGTGAAATCCACGAGCCCCATGCAGGCCGACACGATGTAACCCACCACGATGCCGCAGACCACGGGCACCAGTTTCAACAGCCCGCGTCCCAGCACCAGCACCAGTATAGCCGTCATCAGCGAGATGAATGCCAGCAGCCAGTGGTCCTTGGCCATGTCAACGGCCGTGGGCGCCAGCGACAAGCCGATGCAGATGATGACCGGCCCGATGACGACGGGCGGGAACAAGCGGTCGAGCAGTCGCCGCCCCTGCCACTTGATGAGCGCCGACATCGTGAAATAGACCAGCGCAACGCCTGCCATGCCCGCCAGCGTGCCCGACATGCCCCACTGCTTGGAGGCCGAGATAATGGGCGCGATGAAGGCAAAACTGGAGCCTAAAAAAATGGGCACCTTTCCTTTGGTGACCAGATGAAAAATAAAAGTACCGATACCGGCTGTAAACAGCGCCGTGGCGGGATCCAAGCCCACAAGTAGGGGAACAAGGACCGTGGCACCAAATGCCACGAACAGGAATTGGACACCCACAATCGTCTTGCGGGCCGGAGACAAAGTAGCAGTTTCCATAGATGATTTTAATCGGTATTTTTTAAACCGTCACAAAGGTACAATTCTTTTCGCTTATCTCAAAACAATGCAGGCAAACATCTAATAATATTGCGCGGTCATCCTTGTTGTCGGCGTATCTTACTCCACAACAAATGCCCGCCGTGCGAACAACTCGGCGGGCATTTATAGCGAGGTTGGTTTAGGCAATCAATCAAGCCTCCAACCATCTTCGACAAGGTCCTCAAGCGACTCATAGTGTGCGATAATCTTACCCGCTTCAGTCTTTTCATAAGAGTCGAAATCTTCCACTGGAACGACGCGGATGTTGTACTTATAGTCATGCACGTCAGAAACACTAATGTAAGGAACCATGCCCTCTGGAACACTTTCGTGGTAAGGCTTAAACGCAGGTTTGGGAGGCATCCATGTCTCAAAAATCTTTTGCAACCATTCCAGTTGCTGCTTTTTTGCTTCGTCCATAGCAATAAATTTAGTTATGTGAATAATAATGATGAAGTATTTGCATGAGTAAGTACTGCAAAGATACGAAAAGTTTGTTGTTTCTTATTTCTTTTTTGATTTTTCTTTGAGCATGTAGTTCTAAATACAGGAATTCTATTGATTTTAGGCTGCTGCGCTTGATATGAAAAACTAAAGATAAGAGCAAATCATTTAATGCGAAAAATGCATTATCTTTGTAGCATGATGACTGCCAAGGAGATTATAGGGTATATGGAGTCGCTGCAGAATGAGAAACAGCGGCAGGTGTTGATGCGCTTCTTCAAGACGGGGCCGGGGGAGTATGGCGAGGGTGACAAGTTCTTGGGGCTGAAAGTGCCGCAGACGCGCCAGGTGGTGAAACTCGTGGCCGGCGACACGCCGCTCAGCGAGGTGCCTGAACTGCTGATGTCGCCCTGGCACGAGGTGCGCTTGTGCGGGCTGCTGATTATGGTGGCGCGATTTGATCAGTTGGCCAAAAAGCGGCTGGCCGATGACGAGAAGGCCATCCAGGAGCGCGACGAGATTGTGAAGGTTTACCTGCAATATGCCGAGCAGGCCAACAACTGGGACCTGGTGGACCTGTCGGCACCTAAGATTCTGGGCCATTGGTTGTTGCTGCCCACTTGTTTGGGCGATAAACAGGAAGTGATGGACGGCTTGGCAGCCAGCCCTAACCTGTGGCGTAAACGCATGAGCATGGTCAGCACCTGGAAGACCAGCCAGGCGGGTGACCCGTCATGGTGCCTGCGCTATGCCGAGTGGCACCTGCATCATCCGCATGACCTGATGCACAAGGCCGTGGGTTGGATGTTGCGCGAGATGGGCAAGCGCTGCAGCATGGAACTGTTGCGGCAGTTCCTCGAGCGTCATGCCCACGAAATGCCGCGCACCGCCCTGCGCTATGCCATCGAGAAGATGTCACCTCAGGAACGACAGCAGTGGATGAATGCTTGAGCGGGCTTAGGAGACAGCCCATTATCCCATTTTTTTATTTCTTTCGGCTGGATGGCCGTTTCACCAGTTCATAGGAGTTGAGCACCAGCTGCTTGAGCATGGTGTCATTGACTTCGCTGTTGACCTTGACGCTGATCCAGTGCCGCTTGTTGCCGTTGTAAGGCTCGCCGATGGCATCGGGGAAGCGTTCCTTGAGTTCGGTCATCTCCTCGGGGGCGCATTTAATGGTAATCGACGTGAAATCATCGATGTTGAAATAGCAGAACATGTGCCCGGACACATAAAACACGAGAATGGTGAACCGTCCCCTCGAGAATTTCTCGAAGGGTGTCGCCTCGGTCACTCCAGGCAACGACAGGCAATATTCGCGTAATTCCTCAATGTTCACGGCTCATGGTTTTTTGACGGTGAGCATGCTAGACGCTACTGCCGCGACTGGTGGGCAGGTTCTCGTTATAGGCGCTCTTGTAGACCCCGTTCTTCTGGTAACTAGGATATCCCGCCAATGGCGTCAACAGGTCATACAACTTTCTCTACTGTCTCTTTGTCATCTCAATGCTTGTTTCTCGATCACAAAGTTACTTATTTTTGTTAAAAAGAAACCATTATGCCATGGAAAGACGCTGAAAGATACTGTTTCTCCAAATTTTTTCGTATTTTTGTAGCCACGCAAGCAAATTAATCATTTCTTAAACCAATTATTCAATGAAAAAAGCATTACAATCTCTCATTTTGCTGTTGGCGGCTTTGTTGCCGCAAACTGTTAGTGCCGACAATGTACAGTTGGGCGACGCTAACTGCGACGGCTTTGTGGATATCAGCGACGTGTCTTCGTTGATAGACTATCTCCTGGGAAATGATGTAGGCATGTTCAGCCCCACTAATGCCGACACCGACAAGGATGGCGAGGTCGGCATCAGTGATGTGGCCATGCTGATTGATGCCCTGTTGGGCAATGTTGACCTCAACCCGCCCGAGACCGTGACCTTTACCGTTAATGGCGTGACCTTCACGATGGTGATTGTCGAGGGCGGCACATTCACCATGGGCGCAAGCGATGATGACCCAGAAGCCTACGATAATGAGAAGCCAGCCCATCAGGTGACCTTGTCCAGTTACTGCATCGGCCAGACCGAGGTGACGCAGGCGCTATGGCAGGCTGTGATGGGCAGTAATCCGAGTGACTTCCATAGCGACCCGCAGCGTCCTGTGGAGCGCGTCTCATGGCACGATTGCCAAACATTTGTCAATAAATTGAACGAGTTGACTGGCATGGCTTTCCGCCTGCCCACCGAGGCCGAGTGGGAATATGCCGCCCGTGGTGGCAATCGCAGCAAGGGATATAAGTACGCTGGCAGCAACGACCTCAATGAGGTCGCCTGGTATACCCTTAACAGTAGCGATGGAACTAAGCCTGTCGCTACTAAGGCACCCAATGAATTGGGCATCTATGACATGAGTGGCAATGTGTGGGAATGGTGTCAGGACTTGTACGGCAGTTACACGAGTGACGCTCAGACGAATCCTACGGGTCCGACTGTGGGTTCTAGGCGCGTGGAGCGTGGCGGCAGTTGGTACGAGTACCAAGCCGTGAATTTCCGGGTGTTGCACCGGTACTTAGACTACCCGTCGTACACGGGCGGCCACCTCGGTCTGCGCCTCGCCCTATACCTGAATCCGCCAGGGACCGAGACCTTTACCGTCAATGGCGTGACCTTCACGATGGTGACTGTCGAGGGCGGCACCTTCACGATGGGTGCGACTGCCGAGCAGGGCAACGACGCTGGTGGTGAAGAATATCCCACTCATCAAGTAACCTTATCCAGTTACAGCATCGGCCAGACCGAGGTGACGCAAGAACTATGGCAGGCTGTGATGGGCAGCAATCCGAGTTACTCCCAGGGCGACCTGCAACATCCCGTGGAACAAGTCTCCTGGGAAGATTGTCAGACGTTCGTCGCTGAATTGAACGAGTTGACAGGAAAGACTTTCCGCCTGCCCACTGAGGCCGAGTGGGAATATGCAGCCCGTGGCGGCAACAAGAGCCTGGGCTATAAATATGCCGGCAGCAACGACATCAACGAGGTCGCATGGTATTGTACCACTACCATACAGCCTGTCGCCACCAAGGCACCCAATGAATTGGGCATCTATGATATGAGTGGCAACGTGTATGAATGGTGCCAGGATTCGTGGGGCAGTTACACGAGTGGCGCTCAGACAAATCCTACGGGTCCAACTTCGGGCTCTCTCCGCGTGGACCGTGGCGGCAGTTATGGCCATGACGGTGTGCGCTGCCGTGTGTCGCACAGGAACTACTACCACCAGACGCTCAAGGACGGCCACCTCGGGCTGCGCCTCGCTCTCTAGTTTTACCCTATTACTTAGCGGTTTTGAAGGGCTTCGCACCACTCGTGCGAAGCCCTTCAAAACAGTCCATGGTGGAATTTTACTAAGGATTTGTGGCTTCTTACTGCCAGTCGGCGATGTTGCATTGGCGCTTGGGGATGGCGCTGGAGAAGGTGAGCCCTGTGCGGCGCTCCACCTCTTGAACAGTGACAGCATATTTGCTGATGTTTCCCGGGCACGGCTCGTTGTTGTAGATAAAGGCGATGGCGCGGCGCTGCTCGGGGGCGTATAACACTTTAAAGAAGGCCTCGGGCACGGCGATGTTCTGCTTGTCATTGCCAATCATTTTGGGGCTCTTGCCCACGATGGGACCTGTGAAGACCAGGATGCGCTTGTCGCGCTTAGCCCAACGGTGAATCTTCTCCTCCAGCACACGCCAGTTGTCGTTGTTGAGTTTGGTGTCCTGCGGGCACATGTTGGTCATGTAGAAGCACTGCGCCATTGCGGTCCTGTCCCATCGCATGTCCATCGCCGGAGCCATGTGACCGCGCGTGTAGCCGCTGCCGCGGTACTCCCAATGGTCGGGGCAGGCCTTGACTTTGGAATCACGGTTATATTTGAAGTCTTTGCGTTTCTCGTGCCCCGGCGCATCGGCCATGTCGACCATGGTGGCCGTCAGCTCGTAGGCTACGCAGTTGGGGATTCTCAACGACGGGTTGAAGTTGACCCTGATGGCCTTGTAGTTCAGTACCTGGTTGGAGACGCCCTTGGGAATCTTGACGCCGAGCAAGGCATTCATGTCCTGCTGGGGCACGACAGTGGTCGTCTTGCCGATGGTGGGAATGCTCACCAAGGGTGAGGCCTTAGCGGCTGCTTGACGACTCTTTTTGCCCGATTTCTTCGATGAAACCGTATTTTTCTTGTTTTTCTTGTTTTTCTTGGGCTTATTCTTCTTGGACTTTTTCTTTGTCTTGGCCTGGGCACTCCATTGCATGGCCACCACGCTGTCACCCATCACCTGCGGTGGCAGGGCACCGCCCATGACCATCGCTGCAACCAGAATCCAAATCTTCGCTAACTGTTTCATATCGTTTGTTCCTATTGTTTAATCCCTAATTGGTAAATGCGTCGAGATTGACAGGATTTTCCAGCCGTTGCTGTTCCTGGTCGGGCAGGGTGGGGAAGAAGTCCAGCCCAGTGCGGCGCTCTACCTCATCCACGCTCACGGCATACTGGCTCAGACGTCCGCCGCTGTTCCCGTTGGGGTAGATGAAGGCGATGGCGCGCATCGGCCTCACGCATGGTGCCAGCACCACCTTGTAGTAACTGCTCGGCACCCTTACCCGCCCGTTGGCCAGCGTCGTGTCGCCCTCGTTCACGACAGGCCCGGTGAACACCAGCAGCGCACTGTCGCGCAGGATCCACTCGCGCACTTTCTCCTCCAGCCGGGCCCAACCGCCCTCGTTCAGCGTCTTGCGCATCGGGCACACGTTGGTCAGCAGGAACGACTGCCGCATGGCCGTTTCATCCCACTTGAGGTCGGCGGCAGGCACCAGATGGCCGCGGTCCATCCCGCTCCCGGCATAGTCCTGAGGCTCGGGACACCCTTTCACGCCAGGGTCCTGCATGAACTCGTTACTGCGCTCTACTGTTCCGTTCAGCTCGTTGTTAACGAGCTCATAAATCGCGCAGTTGGCGATGCCATTCCGGCCGTTGAAGTGCACCATAAAGGCACTGTACTTCACCAGCGTGTCGGGCACAGAAGTTGGCACCCCGACGGTCATCAGGCTGTCGCGCATGCCCTCGCTCATGGGCTCCAGGTGTGTAGTACTGTTGTTCACCATGACGCGATACAGCAAAAAGCATACCAACGCCACCGTCGCTCCCCACAAGATAAACCTCACGGCATCACCCCACCGTTGCCACAACCGCTCCACTCCCTGCCTCATAGCGCCTTTTACTGGAACTTGCGGATGATGAGGAAGAGGATGCCCATCGATAAGAGCATGGCAACACCCATTGCGATGATGAAGCCTGTCAGATCCACCCATCCCAACAGAAAGATGCCGATGATGATTAAGAAAACCAGCGTCTCGATGATGGCTAATAAGTAAATTGCTTTCTTTCTGTCCATGATTTTCTTCGGTTTTTATAAATGATGAACTAATAGCGTGCTTAATCCCTTGCCCTGCGAATGAGGATGCGAAGAGCGATATAGGCTAGAAGCAATAGCGCAACTAGTCCGATAACAATCCAGTTCTGCTGCCGAACTGCCGGAAAAGAGAATATCAGCATACCCGCTGCAAACAGAACGGCAAACAGGCGATTCATGTAAACCGCCCATTTGACCTGTTTGAGATTGGTCAGGATGCCCGCGTTATGGATGTCGCCAGGGCTATAGGTATCACAGAGCATAAAGATGATGGTACAGGTGAAAAGGAGCATGCTGAACAGCGTACTGAAGCTGAAACTGCCGTCGGCCTCGGTGAAGATGCCGTTCTTGGCTGATACTGCCCATGCCATGGCCACGAGGACACCGGTGATGATCTCAATCCCGGTGCTCAAGGCGGTGCGGGGCACCCTCACCTCATCAAGGTGGAAGCCATCGGCGGGTTCTTCTCGCTCGCTGCTGTACTTGGTCAGCAGAATGATGGCGACGAAATTGCCGATTGCTGCGACAACTATTCCCGTGACGATGATTCCCGTCATCGACAATCCGGCCCATCCTGCCAGCATGAGCGCCCCGATGAGGACAACCATGCATACGATGCCCAGCAGATTGAATGCGCTATGACTATTCAGTTTCATAATCCTATTTGCTATTTGCCGGGTCGTTTTCTTTATCAGATATAAAGAAGAAGTTGCAAATCGAGATCACGATGAGCACCGCGACGTAGAGGTAATCCAGCGTTTTCTCGTCGAGCTCGGGGAGAACGAAAGGAAGAATCAGCCCAAACAGTGCAATCACAACAGCCGAAATGCGGCATCGCCTGATGCTGCCCAGAACCTGCTTGTCACTCTTGAAGGTGGTAGCGCTATTCAGCCATGTCGGGAAATAGGCAAGGATGAGAAAACCGATGGAGAATGCCGAGCACATGATGAGGTCGGCGACAGGAATATCCAGGATTCCCTTGTCTGTCAACTGGTGCTTGATGGCTGCTGCGCACCATCCGCCGATGAGCAGGAGGACAGCCGCAGTTTCAAAGGCTGTGGCCTCAATAGTGCGTGTCACACTGATGCTTCGGGGATCGTAGTTGTTGACCTTGGCCATCAGGGTAGCACTTCGCTTGTTGATGACGTATTGGATGGGTATCATGAGCGCAAAAAGCAGTCCGCATGAGAAATAGAGCGCCCTCCACTTGTAATAGGTGCCTGGGTCATAGAAGTAGGTCAATATCAGCGTTACCAGCGCTGCAAATAGGGCGGTAACATGACGATTGTTGCTCACGGCGATAACTCCTCCCAGGTCACTCGGCTCACAGTATTTCTTCTTGATGTCGGTGTAATAGGATGTGATGAGGGTGCCGATGGCAAGTGCCGAGAAAAGGACGACCCCCAACATGCGCTGGTCCAGTGTCCATGCCCGATAAAGGGCATAACCGATGATGCCGACAACCACAATCTCGCACAGGGTCCCGATGACAGTGCGCGGCGATTTGACCATTTCGTCACGTTCGTCTATTCTGCCTTCATCGATGTCGTTAAGCATCTTCTCGACTTCTTTCTCTTTGTCTGAAGGCGGGAATATCTCCGGAGATATCTTCTTGAGGAAGTGCTCTATGAGATAGATGAGTCCTACTCCCACAATTCCTATGGCGTACAGCATCCACTTGCTGCTCAGGACATTGTTAGATATAAGGACTCCGAGCAGTATGCAGAACAGTATGACATAGATCCATCGGCATACCTTCAATTTTTTTTCACTTATCGGTTTCATCGCTATGGTCCTCCTGGTTTTCGGTTTCACTTTTTTTCTTCTTGGGCAGACGGCGGGCCTTGCGCAGCGCCTCGGTGATGATCCACTGCAACTGACCGTTGGTCGAGCGGAACTCGTCGGCTGCCCACTTCTCAATGGCATCCATCGTGTCGCTGTCGACACGCAGGATAAAACTTTTTGTGGCTTTCTTTGCCATAGTCTGCTAAATCTTTAGGCGGGTTCATCATGCGAATTTCGCGAACTGTACTGATTACACGAATGGTTATCGATAATGACCAATTCGCGAAATTCGCATTTGTCCCGCAAGGTTACATATTGAGCGTGCCGGTGTTGACGACGGGCTGGGCCTGTTCGTCGGCGCAGAGGACAACCAACAGGTTGCTCACCATCGAAGCCTTCTTGTCATCGTCAAGTTCCACGATTTCCTCGCTCGAGAGTTTGTCAAGGGCCATCTTCACCATGCTCACGGCACCCTCGACGATCTTCTCGCGGGCGGTGATGATGGCGCTGGCCTGCTGGCGGCGCAGCATCACGGCAGCAATTTCAGGAGCATAGGCCAGGTAATTGATGCGGGCCTCGACCACCTCGATGCCGGCGAGCGACAGGCGCTCGTTGAGTTTAACCTCAAGTTGCTCGTTGATTTCGTCGCCACCCGAGCGCAAGGTCAGTTCCTTGGTGTCCTCGTCGTTGTCATCGTAGGCATACTGGCCGGCTACCTGCCTCAAGGCAGCATAGCTCTGCACGCTCACGAAGTTCTCCAGGGCGCTCATCAGGCCCTTGGTGTTGCCTCCCAGGGAGCCGTCGGTCGAAGCCATCGTCTGCGAGTCTACCTCGAACAGCGCTTTGTAGGTGTCCTTCAGTCTCCACACCAGCACCAGACCGATCATCACCGGGTTGCCCACTTTGTCATTGACCTTGATGGGCTCGGCGTCCAGATTGCGGGCACGCAGCGAAACTTTCTTAGTGCCGTAGAAGGGGTTGATCCAGTAGAAGCCCGTACGCGTGAATGAGCCGCTGTACTTGCCGAACCATGTGGTTACCCGTGCCGTGTTGGGCTCAAGCATGATGAAGCCACCCAAAAGAAACAGTTCTGCAATCAGCAACAATGCGCCTAGGATGATAAGGATTGCGGGTAATGAACCATGGTTGGGCATGTCGGCAATGACAATACCTTTATAAATGCCCCAAAAGGCGAGAACCGGTAACAGAATCACTACAAACAGCATCAGGAAGCCGTTTACTGTCAGGCCTTTGAAATTAAATTCCTTCGTTTCCATAATCGTAAAAGTTGAAAAGTTAATATTTAGTTTGTCTTAAAGTGATATCATTTTGATATCGCAAAGATATATCCTGTTCCAAAACTTGTCAATACTTTTTCTTAGATTTAACAATTTTTTAACACTCCCGCACTTTCCCATTTCCCCATAATCCCTCATCGATAATAAAAACTCCCCTTTAATCTCCAAAGTCTAAAGTCTTTTTTGTAACTTTGCCGATTGGATAATAACCATTAACAAGACAATATCACTATGACAAAATTAGTTGACAGATTTTTGAAGTATGTGAAGTTCGACACCCAGAGTGATGAACTCACCAACTTGACGCCCTCCACGCCGGGCCAGATGGTGTTTGCCAAGGAACTGGAGCGTGAACTGCAGGCCATGGGCTTGAGCGACATCTCGCTTGACGACAACGGCTACCTGTTTGCCACCTTGCCCGCCAACACCGACAAGCCCGTCCCCACCGTCGGCTTTATCGCCCACATGGACACTGCCCCCGACATGAGCGGCCACGACGTGAAGCCCCGCATCGTCAAGTATGAGGGCGAGCCCATCGTCCTGAGCGAGGAACCCCGCATCGTGCTCGATCCCGTGCAGTTCCCTGAGATGAACGACTACAAGGGACAGGAATTCATCGTCACCAGCGGTGACACGCTGCTCGGTGCCGACGACAAGGCCGGTATCGCCGAGATTCTGAGTGCTGTCGAGTGGTTGCAGGAGCACCCCGAGGTGAAGCACGGCAACATCCGCGTGGGCTTCAACCCCGACGAGGAAATCGGTCTGGGTGCCCATCACTTTGACGTAGAGAAATTTGGCTGCGACTGGGCCTACACCATGGACGGTGGTGCAGTGGGCGAGCTGGAGTTTGAGAACTTCAACGCCGCCAGTGCCAAGATTACCTTCAAGGGCCTGAACGTGCACCCCGGAGCCGCCAAGCACAAGATGATCAACTCGATGCGTGTCGCCATGCAGTTCGCCATGATGCTGCCCCGCTGGGAGACTCCCGAGCACACCGAGGGTTACGAGGGCTTCTATCACCTCATCCACATGGAAGGCGGTGTTGAGCAGACCACGCTCAACTACATCGTCCGTGACCACGACCGTGCCCGCTTTGAGAGCCGCAAGCGCGAGATCGAGCACCTCTGCAACAAAATCAATGCCGAGTTCCCCGACTGCGCCACCTGCGAGATCAAGGACCAGTACTACAACATGCGCGAGAAGATTGAGCCCGTGATGAACATCATCGACATCGCCAAGCAGGCCATGGAGAATGCCGGCGTCACCCCCAAGGTACAGCCCATCCGCGGCGGTACCGACGGCGCCCAGCTCTCGTTCAAGAACCTGCCGTGCCCCAACATCTTTGCCGGCGGCATGAACATGCACGGACGTTTTGAGTACGTCCCCATCCCCTCGATGGAGAAGGCCATGATGACCATTGTCGAGATCTGCAAACTCGTCGCCGAGTGATACTAAAAACAGAGCGGGAAGAAAAAAGGGGTAAATAATTTGGCCACGTGCGAAATTTGATATACCTTTGCACCGCTTTTTGGGAGATTCGCTAGCTCAGCAGGTAGAGCACATCCCTTTTAAGGATGGGGTCGTGGGTTCGAGCCCCACGCGAATCACTAGAAAAATCGCAGTCAACTTTTTAGTTGGCTGCGATTTTCTTTTGTTATAACTCAATAACAAACCCATCGGCAGAATCAAGCATGTGCTCGCTTGATTCTGCCAAGGGGGCATGGTTACTGTTCCATAATTAAATCGATCAGGGCTGAGACATCGGCCACGCTGATTTCACCGTCGCTGTCAACATCGGCGGCTGCGGCGTTGAACGGCGATACTGCGGAGCCCAGGAGGTGATCAATCAGCGCAGTCACGTCGGCAATAGACATCTCACCATCCTCGTTCACGTCGCCCTGGATGAAGGACATGTGGACGGTGAAGTGGTGGGGTTCCAGTTCGCCGAACACTGGTTGCTGATAGCGGTGTCCTGACTCATCGGCACCGAAGACGTAGTAGTCAACCTCTGATGCCTGGTGATAGCCCTTGATGTAGCCTACATATTCATCGGGAGCGCCGGTGGCTGTCATGTGTGCAATCTGGTAGGGGCCGTTGTCAATGCTGTAGTAAACCAGTAGCGAGTCCTCTTTCAGGGGCTTTCCGCTATAGGCGATGAACTTGCTCGTGACGGCGATGGAGTCTTCACACTCCTGCGTGCCGTAGAGCACGTTCCTGTGGTCAACAAACAGCATGTTGAAGTCCATCACACCGCGTGTGCGGCAGTGCAGGGCGTCGGTGTTCTGCCAACCGGTGTTGTAGGATGTGTTAGACACACCCGTCACCTCGTAGCCGGGCAAGGCTTCCCTGTAGACCTGGAGCGCACGTTCATTGTAAGAGGTGTTGCTGCCCAGCGGCACGTAGACGTGCTTGTTGAGGATAAGACTGTTGGTGTAGGGAGCAAGAGTGTTGCCACCGGGTTCCTCGACGCGGTACACCTTGTAGGGATAGCCCCAGCAGCAGTTGGTGGTGGCGAAATAGTTGGCCACTTCCTCATAGTCCTCATATCGGCTGTCGCTCTTCGGCAGTTTCGCAATCAGGATTTTATCCGGAGCCAGGTATTTTCCCCAACAGTCGACGTGGGCAATGTAGTCGTTCTGCGGGTCGATGGTGATGTGGTAGTTGTCGATGCCGAGGTAGTCAAGCATCTTCTGGCGCACGTCAGCCTCGTCATTGTTGTTCTCAGTGATGACCAGATTGTCGCTAACGGCATGTCCGCGTCCGTCCTCCATCATGTTGCCTCCGGTATGTTTCAGGTTCATGCCGTAGAGGGGGATGTCCAGGTAGGAAGCAAAAAATGCGGATATCGCATCATCGTTCAGTCGCGGACGATTATACACGTTGTCGACGATGGCGGGAGTCCTGTCGGCGAAGATATACCAGGGACCGTAGTCGCGCACCCAGTAGGAATCGGTTTTAGCGTTCACAAAGGTGACGCGCTCCAGGTTCACCCCAGCGCTGCTGAAACGTGAACGTGCCGTTGCCTGCTGGCTCTGCTGCACGATGCAGTACACCTGGCAGTTGTCGGCCAACAATTTAACTAAGCTAACAGGAATGCCCAGCGGGTAGGCAATTGTCACGGCCTGCATGGGTTCAAACTCTGCCACGAAGCGGGGCGCTTCGGTTGGCGCGGGTGTCTCGGTGAAGTTGGTGGCCCTCACGGGGGTCCTCATTTCTTCTTCGGACAGGTAATGGAGTTTTCTCCAGTCTGGCGCTTCCTTAGTCTGTGCTTGGGCGTTCAGGCAGCCCATTGATAACATCATGGAAGCAAACACGAGTAAAGCGAAAAATGATTTTTTTCTTGTCATAATAGTATTAAGTTAATTACCGCAAAGGTACATTATTTTTCTGAATGGGCGTTACTTGCGTGTATATTTTTGCTTATGGCTATTGGGTCAGGCCCTGCGGGGCTAATGCCAATGTCACGTGTTAATCAAATAATGTATCGTGACCTAAAACAGATAGCCCTTGCCGACGCATTTGCGGCAAGGGCCATCCGTGTTAAGTGATTAGGCGTGATGCGGCTAATAGGACCTTAATAGGCCTTCTTCAAGATGATTTCGATAACAGCGTTGATGTCACCGATGGTAATCTCGAGATCCTCGTTCACGTCGGCGCGGTTCATGATCTCGTCGCTGAAGCGATGGCCGAGGATAATCTCGATAATCATGTTGACGTCGGCAATGGTAACCTCACCGTCACCGTTGACGTCACCCTTGATGAAGGGTTCGATGAACACATGCTCGTCACAATAGGCCATGCGGTTGCGGATCCAGTTCTCCACGTAGTCCATCTCGTTGGCCAGGTTGAGTTCCTTGTTGGCCAGGTCGGTGTCGCCGCTCCAACGGTTCTCCTCGCGCTCGGCAGCACCGCTTTCCAGCAGCTCATCGACGGCCGAGCGGTAGCGGCTCACGAGGTTCTCGGTTTCGAGCCAGGTGTTGCGCAGCTCGCGGTAGCGGTCGATGACCTCGCTGCGGTAGCTCTTGACCTGCATCATGTCAAACATGGGCACATGGCTGATCCAATCCACAGGTCGGTCGGGCCTTACCATCTCGGGCAGGTCAAAACGGGGGTTGTAGTTGCCGCCCAGGCAGACGTCGAGGTCCCAAGGGGTCATGGTCAACCGGTGGCTGCCAGCCAGGTCGAGGCAGCTGTAGTAGATGTTCTTGCTCTCGTTGTCCAGAGCCTGCAGGGCAACAACGTAGATGTAGTAGTCCTGCATCACGGGCAGGTCGAAGTACTCGCCCATGCTGTCCACCCTCAGGTTCATGTCCTCGTCGGCGCGGCCGGCAAAGTAAACGGCGTTCTCGAGGGGATCCCACTTGGTGCGGCGAATCTCGCTGAAGTCGGGATACTTCTGCTCAAAGCCATCCCAATAGACACCGCCGGGACGGGGCACGGGGTCACTCATGGTCACGGTGCGGGTCCACTTGTAGGCGGTCCACAGCAGGCCGTGGAATTCCCTGTTCTCGTAATCGTAGCGCTCGAGCTTGAGCTGCTTGCGGTCGATGGGCTCACACATGTTGTAGATGCCCACATAGCCGCCGTTCATGATGACCTCGACCATCTGGCCGCGCGAACCGTTGCGCACGTTGGCAATCGAGTCGCTGTACCAGGGCTTGCGGGACATGTCGAGCCACAGGTCGGTGCTCACGCGGTTACGCACGCGCAGGAAGTCCATCTGGCCGGCGTCGAGAATCCAGTTGTTGTCGTTGCGCAGACCGAAGAAGCGCCTGTTGCACTTGGTGCTGTCCTCGTTGATGAACTTGATGCGATAGTTGCGCTTGTGCTTGTCGGGGGTGTTGGTGGCACCGCCGCGCAGTTTCATCTTGGCCAGCATCGGCTCGGCAAAGGCCGAGTCGGGCTCGCTCACGGTGACGGTACCGTAAACGTACTTGTTCACGGGTTCACCGTTGATCTCGACCAGGGGCAGCCAAGTGAAGGTGATGTAACCGGTGATGAGGCTGTCGCCCATGTGGCCGGTTACGGTATAGTGCGTGCCGCCTGCCACCTGGGCAAAGGTCACCTCATCGCCGTTGGCTACCGGCTCGCCCTCAATGGCGAGGTCGGTGACGTCGTCGCCGAAGCTGACTGTAGCGATGTAGTCCTCACCGAAGTGTGACTGCGGGATGCTGCACAACCACATGTTGTTGATGGTGT
Source organism: uncultured Bacteroidales bacterium (assembly GCA_902792895.1). Lineage (GTDB taxonomy): Bacteria > Bacteroidota > Bacteroidia > Bacteroidales > Muribaculaceae > Sodaliphilus. The sequence goes on from CADBBK010000009.1 coordinate 82,684, forward strand.
CACGCACTGCTCGATGACCGCCGATGTTGAACGTCTGTCCCCAAGCGGTGGCGCACGTCAGCATCAGGACCATCATCAGAAGTAATTGCTTTTTCATAAATAATTCAATATGAACGTTTGTTGTTGTATGGTTAATGATTTAACGGCTGCAAAGATACTAAAAATGTTTTTATGCAATCGGTCGTGGTCGCTGATTTTATTGATTTCATCAGTCAAATCCCACTTGCAGTGGGGTTTGAGACTCCAAATGGGATTCATACAGCGACTTTTGGACTACTGAAAAATGTATAAACGGCGGCTGCCGGTGGCAGTGGGTGAGGGGCATTCGGCATTACACATTTTTTAAGATTTTTATTTCTTCAGATTTTCGGTTTTTTTGTCCCAGGTCCGCTAAAAAAATAGTATCTTTGTTCGCTAAATTTTTAAACACTCGAATACGGACTTGAAAATCACTCTACCACAACAATGAAGATATTTACCAACGATGAATTGCGCCGAATTGGCGACCGCACACTTGAAAAGGAGAATATACAGTTGCTCGATCTTATCGAACGGGCAGCATCTGCCGTGTCATATGAACTGATTTCACGCTGGCGCACGTCCAAGCGTTTCGTTATATTTGCAGGCCCTGGCGACAATGGTGCCGACGCCCTGGCCGTTGCACGCATGATGTTTGAGCAGGGTTACCGCCCCGAGGTCTATTTGTTCAACATCAAGTCGGCCAAGCTCTCGCCCTGTTGCCTCACCAACCGTGACCGCCTCCTGGCCACCGTGGGCGACCAGATCAACTTTGTCGAGGTCATCCAGACCTTCAGCCCGCCCCAACTCGATGAGAACGATGTGGTGGTGGACGGACTGTTCGGCAGCGGCTTGCGTACCCCCCTCAAGGGTGGCTACACCTCGCTGGTGCAGTACATCAATTCGAGCGGCGCCTATGTCGTGTCGATAGACCTCCCCTCGGGCATGTTCGGCGAGTGGAACACAGGCAACGACCGTCGCAACATCATCCGTGCCAACCTCACGCTCACCTATCAGTGCAAGCGCCTCTCGTTCTATTTCGCCGAGAATGCCGCCTATGTGGGTGAGTGCAAGGTGATTGACCTGGACCTCGACCCCGAGAGCCTGGCACGCACCCCGACCGACTTCTACCTCATCGAGCATGAGGATGCCAAGAAGGTGCTTAAGCCACGCAATCCCTTCATCAACAAGTATGACAACGGTACCGTGTTGCTCGTGGCGGGCAGTTACGGCATGATGGGCGCGGCTGTGCTTGCCGCCCGTGGCGCATTGCGCGCTGGTGCCGGCCTGGTGACGGTGCACGCGCCCCGCTATGGCTATGAAGTGCTGCAGACGGCAGTCCCCGAGGCCCTGTTTGAGCCCGACCACAACGATATCGTCACGTCGGCCATCGACCTGCGCCACGACTACAGCGTTGTGGCCATCGGTCCCGGTATGGGTACCGACGACTCGACGCTCGAGGCCGTTTACCAGTTCATCATGTCCTTCAAGCGTCCGTGCCTGATCGATGCCGATGCGCTCAACTGCATCGCGATGCGCCCCATGCTGCTGCGCAGCATTCCCCAGCGCTCCATCATCACGCCCCACGCCCTCGAGTTTGACCGCCTCTTCGGTTCCCACACCACCGACGAGGAGCGCCTCAAGAAGGCCATCGACGTGTCCAAACTGTACAAGATTACCATCGTGCTCAAGGGCCACTACACGATGACCGTGCGCCCCGACAGCAAGATCTATGTCAACAGCAGCGGCAACGCCGGCATGGCGACTCCCGGCAGCGGCGATGTGCTCACGGGTGTCATCTCGGCGCTTATCGCCCAGAACTATCCGCCCGACTGGTCGGTAGTCCTCGGCGTGTACATCCACGGCCTGGCAGGTGACCTTGCCGAGCAGGAGCATGGCTCTTACGGCATGATTGCCAGCGACATCGTCAACAACATCGGCAAGGCCTTTGTCGATGTCATGAAGTAGGGGTAATACCTGCTACTGAACAAAACATTAGCGGCTGAGAATCAAACGATTCTCAGCCGCTAACTGTACCTGAAGTGGGACTTGAACCCACACGGCCGCAATGGCCAAGGGATTTTAAGTCCCTCGTGTCTACCGATTCCACCATTCAGGCATCCGGTACGGATTCGTCGGCAAAGGTACTACTTTTTGCTGAAAGAGTGTGACATTTGCCGTTTTTTTTCATTTTGTGCGATAAAAACGCACTTATCTCATCACTGCTGCTGGGACTGTGCAATGTCGGGCAGATCCAGCAGGCGCACGTCGTGCTCGCCATGCAGTTGCTTGTCGCGCTGGGCCTTGATAGCGTCTATCACGGGAGCAAAGCGGGTGTCGGCCTTGGTGATGAAGTCGCTGTTGCCTAGGTCGGCCAGCCGGTTAGTTGCGTCGTTCACGGTGTAGTCGTCGGGGTCAAAGGTCGGTGCATAGGCGGGTTCCTTTTGCTCATCGTCCTCGTCGTCGGCTCTCATGGTTGTGACAGTGGTCAACAGCCCGGCACGTTGCAGGCCGCTCGTCAGCCGGTCGGCGAGCAGGCCTGGGATATCGTATTCATTGATGAGTTCGCAGCGGGTGAGCGGCCCTTCTTTCTGCTTGAAGCGCTTGACGGCCATGGCCAGTATGGCAATGGCAAGATGGTTGGTATAGGTCTGTGAGATGCCTTTTGCCAGGTCGTCGTAGATGTAGTTGTTGAAGTTCTGCCACGAGTAGCACAGCACCACGCCGGCCAGAGTGATGAGCCACGATAGATGGATCCACACCAGCATCAACGGCAGGAATGCAAAGCTACCATAGATGGCATTATACTTCGACACATACAACTGTCCCGTCACAAACAGCCACTGAACAACCTGGAACATCGTGCCGCACAGCACTCCCGCCAGCAGTGCGCCCTTGAAACTTACCTTGGTGTTGGGGATGATACTGTAGGCGGCGGTGAAGATGAACCACGAGATGATGGTGGGCATGAAGGCCAGCAGACTGTGGGCCATCGGCGACAGCGGGTTGCCCTCGAACAGGTGCTGCACTGCATCGCTCATGAAGATGGAGATACCCGCCGAGCACACCATCATCACGGGCAGTAGCAGCAACAGCGCCGAGTAGTCGGTGAATTTGCGCACAAGCGAACGCTTGTTGGTCACGCCCCAAATGTAGTTGAACGTGTCCTCGACGTTGCTCATCAGTGAGTGCAGCGTCCACAGCAGGAACACCAGGCCTATGCCGACAAATATGCCCTGCGAGGCATGGGACAGGTAGTTGTCCACATACTCCATCGCGTTGGTCAGTGCCGCGCGCTGGGCCGAGAAGTAACGGAACAACTCAGTTTCCAGCAGGTTCTGGAAACCGAAACCGCGTCCGATGGCAAACAGCATGGCCAGTGCTGGGACGATGGCGAGCACCGTGTTGTAGGTCAATGCGCTGGCACGCATCTGCAGGTCATGGCGCAGGAATGAGCGCACGCTCAGGTTGATGATCTTCAGTGTCTTGACCGACCACAACGAGCGTGTGTCATTCCATACGCCGCTGATGCAGTAGCGTATGTTACGGTTAATGCGTTGCCACAGGCTGTCGCTCTTCTCGTCCATCGGGGGGAGTGTGCCTCTGGTGGGGCGATGATTACAGGCTATCGAGCGTTGACTTGATGGTCTCGAAGATGTCGTCGATTTCGCCTACGCCTTGGATAGCGCGGTACTTGCCCTGCTCCTCGTAGTAAGCCTTCAGCGGTGACGTCTGGTTGTGGTAAACCTCCAGGCGCTTGCGGGCGGTCTCGGCGTTGTCGTCGGCACGGCCAGACTCCTGGCCACGCAGCACGATGCGCTGGATGAGCTCGTCCTCGGGGACCTCAAGACCCACGACGGCATCGATGTGGGTGCCGCGGTCGGCAAGCAGTCGCTCCAGGGCCTCGGCCTGGGGAATGGTGCGGGGGAAACCGTCAAAGATGACGCCCTCGGTGGCTTTGTCCTTGTTCTCGTCGAGCACCTGAGCCAGGATGTCGATGATGAGTTCGTCGGGCACGAGTTGTCCCTGGTCGATATATCCCTTGGCAGTCTTGCCCAGGTCGGTGCCACGGCGGATGTTGTCGCGCAGCACGTCACCGGTCGAGATGTGGAAGAGTCGGTAGTTCTCGATGATTTTATCGCTCTGGGTGCCTTTGCCCGAACCGGGAGCACCAAAAATGATAATGTTCAGCATGATGATCTTGAATTTTCTGTTAAATGGTCTATTATATTATTATATAATGTGTATCTAATTATTGAAGGGTTAACCCTCCTTGAGCACATAGATGTCGGGCAGGTTGCGTGCCAGGCCGTCGAGGTCCAGACCGTAGCCCAGGATGAACTTGTTGGGGATTTCAAAACCCACATACTCGGGTGCGTTGCCCACGGTCAAGGCTTCAGGCTTGAACAGCAGCGACACCATCTTCACCGACTTGGGGTTGTGCTTGGCAAGCTCCTTGCGCAGCTGTGCCGCTGTCACGCCACTGTCGATGATGTCCTCGACAACGAGTATGTTGCGGCCAGTGATGTCCTCCGACAGGCCCATGATTTCCTTGACCTTACCGGTCGATTCCATGCCCTCGTAGGACTTGAAACGGATGAATGTAATCTCGGCATCGTGCAGGCTGCAGGCACGGAACAGGTCGGCAGCAAAGATAAAGGAACCATTGAGTACACACAGGAATAACGGATTCTCATTGGCATAGTCGCGCTTGATTTCCTGAGCAAGGCGGTGAACCTGCTTGGCAATCTCTTCACGTCTGATGTAGGGCTCAAACGTCAGGCCCTGATAGGTAACCTCTTCCATTTGTTTACAGAATTAAAGCACAAAGATACAAAGAAGTTTTCACTTATCGGTTTTAGGCCTTTGCTTTTTTCATGCAGAGGGGAAAAATAAAGCGAGCCGGAGGCTCGCAATACTCCGACGGGCTGCCCAGCCTTGGCTGCAGTTAGAGCTAGGGGCCGTGGCTGCAGGGGCTGGGGTGTCGTTGCCGTTGAGGTATTGCGAGGCTCCGCCTCGCAGTGAGCGGTGTTACTGCCGTGTGGCGATGGCCCGTGCCAGGGCGTTCATCGTGCGGCAGCATTCAGCGGTCAGGCGCTGGTAGTCGTTGCGGTGCTCAAAGGGGGACACCATCAGCAACTTGCCGGCAGCGCAGGCATCGAACAGCTTCCCGCCCGGCTTGGCCATCTCTGTAAAGCCGTTACTGCTGATGAGGATGACAGGGAACCCCTCTTCGAGCGCCTTGGTCATGATGGCCTTCTCTCCGGGACTGATGGCAGGGCTCACCAGCACGTTGCCGGGAACGAGCAGCCGTTCCCCCTCGCGCGCGATATCCTCTTCGCTCATTCGTCGCGAGCAATAGACCTGCACAATCGACGGTTGTTGCAGCAGCCGATGGTTGCCCATTGCATTCACGGCTGTGCCGGCAATGGTGAGATGATGGGTGACGGTGAACAGGTCCTGATGGTTGCGTTTCACCCATAGGCGCCGGGGATTGTCACCGAGGTAGGCCTTCCAACGCTCGAGTTGTCCCTTGCCCTGCAGTACGCCATCGGTATAGCCTTGTTCCCACAGCGGGACGCCGGCCACCGATTCCCGTGCCGCCCTGTTGCAGCCGGCCTTGAAACCGTTGATGACTTTTCCCAGATGGACGGGCAGCGGCTCGGTGACAAACAGGATGCCGTGCAGGTGATCGGGCATGATGGTCAATGCCAGCACCCGGATTTGCGGGTAGTAGCGGGGAATGCCCAGCCACTCCGCCTTCACGCTTTCGCCCAGCGGCGAGAGTTTCACCCATGGTTGCGCGTGGTCGTTGTCGGGCCCGCACAGGACTCCCAACCGAGGAATGCGCTGCTCCACGCACAGGGTAATCAGATAGACGGCGCGCTCCTGGTAGTCGTGCCCGACCATGCGCCGTTTCATTGAGGGCGTGGCTGCGACATCAGGATGCTTGCTGGCCCACTGCCTGCGCCCCTCGTTGCGCTTGTCGTCCATAGCTTGTGAAAACTGAAGCGAGCCGGAGGCTCGCAATACTCCGACGGGCCGCCCGGGGCAGTGACCGTCGAGGTATTGCGAGGCTCCGCCTCGCTGTTAGGGGTTGATTACTTAGCGACCTTCTCCAGGCGCTTCATCATGGCGAACATGAAGATGGCGGCTGCGAGGCAGACAGCGATGAACACCGTCCACACAGCCCACAGGGGCAGGTCACCCCACAGATAACCGCCGACGCTCACCAGCTTGTTGCCGATGGCGGTGGCACCAAACCAACCACCCATCATCAGGCCCTTGTACTTGGGAGGAGCCACCTTGCTGACGAACGAGATGCCCATCGGCGAGAGCAACAACTCACCGAAGGTCAGCACCAGGTAGGTCGAAATCAGCCAGTAGGGCGATACGAGTGCTCCAAGTTGTCCGCTCTCGGCAAGTGCGGCTTGCTCGTTGGGCGTGTTCAGGCCCTGTGAAGCGAACAGCATGATGAAGAACGCTGCGCCGGCCACGAGCATACCGTAGGCAATCTTGCGCGGTGCCGAGGGCTCCTTGCCCTTGTTGGCCAGATAGGTGAAGATGGCCATCGACACGGGTGTCAGGGCAACTACATAGAACGGGTTGAACTGCTGGAAAATCGGGGCCGAGATGTCGATGGTGCCCGTTGCGCGGGTGTACTTGTAACCCAGCACAGCCAGGGCAGCCAGGATGATGGCCGCCGAGATGCCCTTGCCCTTGCTCGTCTTGCTCTGGAACAGTGAGAAGCCGGCATAGACAATAAAGATGAGCATCACCAGGTTGATCACGTCAAACGGCATGGTGTGGACACCCGAGGCGGTCTTGGCCGTGAACTCGTCGGCAAAGTAGGTCAGCGACAAGCCGTTCTGGTGGAAGGCCATCCAGAAGAAGATAACCACGGCAAACACGAGCAGCAGGGCCACGATGCGTTGCTTGGTCTCCTCCTTGCTCAACTCGGGCTCGGCAGCGGCAGCGGCGGCTTTGTCGGCCTTCTTGCCGGTGTCCTCGGTGTGACGGAAGGTGCTGCGCGTCAGGTAGTAGATGGCAATCGAGAGAATCAGCGATGCACACGCCACCATGAAGGCGAAGTGATAGGCCTCGCCAGGAGCGGTATAACCCAGATGCGTCTGGGCATACTCGGTAATCTTCACGGCAGCAGTCGGGGCAAACAGGGCACCGATGTTGATGGCCATGTAGAACAGAGAGAAACCGGCGTCACGCTGGTTGGAATAGCGCGGGTCGTCATACAGGTTGCCCACCATCACCTGGAGGTTGCCCTTGAACAGGCCAGTGCCTAAACTGATGAGCAGCAGTGCGACCAGCATCACCACAATGGCGACGGTCTGACCGCCCAGGGGCACCGACAGCAGCAGATAACCCAGGAACATGATGATGATACCGATGGTCACCATCTTGCCGTAGCCGAACTTGTCGGCAAGGAAACCGCCAACGATGGGCAGGAAGTACACGAGCATGAGGAAATCGCCATAGATTTCGCCAGCCCACTTAGGGTCGAAACCGAAGTTTGACCTGAGGAACAGGGCGAACACGGCAATCATCGTGTAGTAGCCGAAGCGCTCGCCCGTGTTGGCCAATGCCAACGCGAAAAGTCCTTTAGGTTGGTTCTCAAACATAGTTGTATCGTTTTTTTAATGGAGAATCTAGAAAATCCTCTTGTTCCAGATTCCCTAGATTCTCCTAAATTGTTAAGGTATTGTAGTGTCTAGTTTTACTCGCCGGTAACACGCTCCAGCCATTTGACCATACCCCACATGACGCCCATGGCGACAATGCAGATAGCCAGGAACACGGCCCAGCACATCCACAGCTTGGGCAGTCTGTTGAGCATTTCCGGACCAATCCAGATCATCAGGTTGCCCAGTGCGGTAGCACCCAGCCACAAGCCCTGGCAGATACCCTGCAGGTGCTTGGGAGCAACCTTGGAAACAAACGACAGACCCAGCGGTGAGATGAACAGCTCGGCAACCGTCAGGAAGAAGTAGGTTGCGATAAGTACCCACCAGTGGGACTTCATGGCCATCTGCTGGTCAATGCCCATAGCACGGAAGGTCTCACCATTGGGATAGTCATAAGCCATGCTCAGCAGGACGAGGAACAGGTAAGCCAGACCTGTGATGCCCATACCGATGACAATCTTGCGCGGGGTGGAAATGGCTTTGCCTTTCTTGACCAGAGCTGCAAAGATGGCCATGATGATCGGCGTGAGCACGATTACGAAGAACGGGTTCACAGCCTGCCAGATTTCGGGAGCAATCTTGTCGGTAACGACATAGTCACGTGCGAACACCGACAGCGACTGAGCGTTCTGGTGGAATGACAACCAGAAGAATACGCAAACACCCAGCACAGCGAACAAGGCAGCCATGCGCTGCTTGATTTCCTTGGCCATGGCTCTCTTCTCCTCGGCGGTGTACTGCTCAACGACAGCAGCTTCCTTCTTGGCGGGAGTCGGGAAGATTCTCTTGAAGGCAATGAAGATGATCAGCGAGATGAACATGGCGATCACCGAAGCGATGAAGCTGTAGTGAACACCCGTGTTGAAGACATCCAGATAGCTGCTGCAAGCAGCGTTCATGTCATTCAGGTCAAGACCACCCTTGTTCACCTTCTGCAAGAGGGCGGTGAGGTTGGTCATCTGCTCACCAGTCATGCTGGCGGCATCGTTCAGGTACTGATGGCACAATGCGGGAAGACCTGCATCATAAACCATACCCTTGACACCCAGCCACCACTGACGCAGCAACGGAGCAACGAACGGTGCAATCAGACCACCGATGTTGATGAACACGTAGAAAATCTGGAAACCCGAGTCGCGGCGCTCCTTGATGACCTTGAGCTCATCGGCGCTCTTGCCCTGGGCAATAGCATCGGCCTCCATGTTGTCATACATCTGACCCACGATGGCCTGCAGGTTGCCCTTGAACAGACCGTTACCAAAGGCAATCAGGAACAGTGCCACGCACGTGAACACCAGCAGCCACATGTGGTTGTCGGCTGTGTGAAGAATGGGAATTGCCAGCAGCACGTAGCCAATAGCCATGATCACAAGACCCCACTGGATGGTGCTCTTGTAGTTCTGGGTGCGGTCTGCTATGTAACCGCCGACAAGGCTCAGTACATAGATACCTGAGTAAAATACGCTGAAAATTCTGCCTGACGTTCCCTCGTCAAGGCCGAATTTGGAGCACAGGAACAGCAGCAGCACGGCGTTCATGATGTAGTAACCGAAGCGCTCGCCCATGTTGCTCAACGCGGCAGGGATTAGACCCTTGGGATGGTTTTTAAACATAACTTTGTCTTGGTTTTTGTTTGGTTAATATAATTAATGTATTGTTGTCGTTGGTTTAGCAGCCTCCGTGTTCACGGGCCTGGAAGGCGAGGGCATAAGCGCGAATCTGCTTCACCATAGCCAGCAGACCGTTGCTGCGGGTGGGGGAGAGATGCTCGCGCAGCCCGATGCGCTCGATGAAGTAGAGGTCGGTGTCGAGCACTTCCTGGGGTGTGGCGCCATCGAGCACGCGCACGAGCATCGAGATGATGCCCTTGACGATGATGGCGTCGCTGTCGGCCTGCAGGCGCATGTGGCCGTCGATGCAGTCGGCCTGCAGCCACACGCGGCTCTGGCAACCGTCAATCAGGTTGTCGGCCGTCTTGTACTGTTCGTCCAGGGCTGGCATGGCGTTGCCCATGTCGATGATGACGCTGTAACGGTCCATCCAGTCATCCAGACCTTCAAATTCCTCAATGATTTCCTCTTGTCGCTCGTTAACTGTTGACATGAAAAAAGGTGATGTTTTGGTTTAACCTCCAAAGTTAGACTATTTTTTTGAAATAAGGGCTCCCCGAGCGTTGAAAAATGCTTTTTTCGCCTCAAATCGACTGATTTGCCTGTGTCCCGCTACCCTCATCGCTATGCTGCCCGTGGCTGGTAATGGCATAAAAAAAGTCCCGTGGGCCATTGGGCCTGCGGGACTCAGTGTCATGCCACTCGTTGCGGCATTGTGCCAGTCATCAATAGAACTTGATGGTGTTCTTCTTGGGCTTGAACGTCTTGGTCAGCACCTGGTTGATGTAACGAGGGCTGGCGTAGATGCGGCTGCCGCGACGCTGTGCATAGGAACGGTCGAGCTCCTCCTTGCTGGGCTGACGCTCGGACTTCTCCTGCTTCACGATCTGGTAAACATAGACAGCCCTGTCGCCCTTGACGGGACCCTGGCAAACGCCCTGCTTGGAACCGCAGATGCGGCCGATGATCTTCTGCTCGATCTTGGGATCGCCGCCGGCAAATACCACGTTGGCGGTGTCAACCGACACACCCATGAGCTGAGCATAGCCGTTCAGGTCATTGGCTTTGCCCTTGTACTTCTTGATCAGGTCATCGCCCTTCTTCTCGTTGCGTACGAGGTTGGTGAGCATCTCCTTGCTCGGGCCGTAGGTGTAGGGCATGTAGTCGCCATCATAGATCTCATCGACGGCGGCAGCTACCAGCACGTCGCTGTTGTCGCTGAAGATGGGCGATACGGTGCCAGGCTTGGAGCTCTTCTCAAACGCCCACTTGATAGCCTTGCGGGTGTCCTTGATGCCTCCCTGGAACTGGTCGATACCCAGCTGAGGAGTGTTGGCCGAAACGACCATCTCGACAGCGTTGAAGCCGGCCTTGGCAGCATTCTCGGCAAATTCCTTAGCGGTCTTGTTCTTGTTCAGGTAGTCCTGCAGCTTGTCGTGCAGACCATCGCTGGTCTTGGTGCTGGCATAAGCATCATAGCTGACGGTGGCCATGGTGTAGAACATCTTCATGGGCTTCTTCTCGTCAATCTTGACCAGGGTAGCGCCCTGCGCACCGCTAGCGTAAACGAAGTACTTGTCGGTGCCGGCCATCTTGACCTTGGTCGAGTCGGGAGCGCTGACTACGCGCTGCCACTCTTTGAGCTTGCCTTCCACCTTCTGGGGATAGCTCTTCTTGAGCTCGTCGAGCGTCTTGCCGCCGTTGAGCTTGTCAAGAACTTCCTTCTGCATCTTGGCGTCACCCTGTACAATCACGTAACTCATCATAACCGAGTCCAGACTCATCTCCTTGTTCATGAGCTTGTACATCACGTGGCGGGCGGGGCCAGCAGTGGTGTCGCGGCGAACGGTGCCCACCTCGGCGCTGGCAAACATGTCGCGCACCTTAACGGGCATATCGCTCAGCGCAGCCTTGGCGGTGTCAACATGCACGGTGCCAAGCACGCGTACCGAGTCAACGCCACGGCCCTTGAGCAGGGCATTGTAGGCGGCGTCGGCAATCTTGTTGGCAGCAGCGATGTCCTCAGCGTTGGGCTCAATGTTCACGGCGATGTAGTGGATCAAGCGATACTGCTCTTCCTTCTTGAACATGGGTTTGAGCTTCTCCCACTGAGCCTTGATTTCCTCGTCGCTGACGGGATACTTGTCATCGGGAAGCGTATTGTATTCTACCTTGGCAAAGTTTACCACGTTGGTGACGTTCTCCTCCTCGGCCATCATGGCGCGGTCCAGGTCATTGGCCTGCATACAGCCGGCCATCAGGTCCTGCAGCTTGGCGAAGCGGTACTGCTTGTAGATGTCATCGGTCAAGCGGTCCCATTGCATCTTCAGCTCAGCGACTTGTTCCTTCTGTACGCCGTGCTTGCCGGGGTTGGTGATGAAGTCGTAGATCTCGGCCGGGGTCTGAGCGCCTGCCTGCTGTGCAAACTGCATAACAGCGGGAGCCGGGTTCTTGCCGGTCATGAGCTGCGTGATCTCGTCACTGCTGACTTCGATACCCAGCTTCTCATACACCTGCTCCAGCATCTTCTCGTTGATCATCTCATCGAGAACCTGCTGCTGACGAACGGCGCCATCAACTCTTTGATCATTGTTTTGCTCATCGGCATTAACCAGCTGCATGCGGTTCATGAAGTCCTGAATTTCGACTTTTTCACTGCCGACTTTAGCGATAGTGGTAGTGGACCCAATCAGTCCAAGGGCACGTACACCTTCCTCGATAATGAAAGCGAGCAAGGCAGCGCCGATAACGAGAGCAAGAATCTTCTTGCGTTGCCTAATTTTCTCTAATGTAGCCATTTACAATTGTTTATATTAAGTTATTTCTTTCGGTTTTAGGGCTTTTCGCCAAATAAACACGCAAAGGTAGTTATTTTTTACATTATACCAATAAATTTCCCGAAATTTTCTTTTTTTCTTGATTTCGGCGGCGCTTAGGCGAGTCGCTTCTGTCTTGATGCTCGTCGCTGCATCAGTTGCTATGCCCGCAGCGTGGCCCTTGAGGGAATAAATTGTCTTTTTTTAGCATTATTTTAGATGCTGGCGCGGTGTTGTTTGGCAATTTATCCTTACATTTGCAGTTAATATTAATGTGAAAGGTCGGCGACGCCCTGGTTGTGCGCCGCCATGAGTCTAGTAAATCACTAAAAAACGATATATGAAGAAGATTAAGAAAGTCTTATTGTCAGCGCTTGTACTGGCTCCGGCAGTGGCTGTGGCACAGCCTGCCATGATGTCCAGCGAGGCCGACGGCTACCTCGAGCGTGGACGCCAGATGTATGAATCCCGCAACTATGTGGGGGCTATCGACCAACTCGAGCACGTCAAGCGACTGCCCAACACCGCGTCGATGCGTGAGCAGGTCGACTACTACATCGCCCTGAGCAGGTTTGAGCGCGGCGAGGAGTCAAGCCTCGACGCCTTGTTGGAGTTCTATAACAACTACCCGGCATCGCCGCTGGGCATGGAAGCCCTGCTGAAGGCGGGTAACTACTTCTTTTACCGCGGCCAGTGGGAGAGCGCTCTGAGCGCCTACTCGGTGGTGCGCAACCGTGCGCTGGATCTCGACAGCGACGAGGACCTGGAGTACCGCCGTGCCTACTGTAACCTGCGCCTGGGCAACTACCGTGAGGCCGAGCGTCAGTACCACGAACTCGACCACACCGCCCGCTATGGCGGCGCCAGCGAGTTCTACAAGGCTTATCTGGACTACGCCCAGGGCGACTACGACGAGGCCCGTGACAAGTTCGGCCGCATTCCGCAGGAGTCTGAGCTGGGCTACCAGTCGCAGTACTACCTCACGCAGATTGACTACCACAAGAAGCATTACCGCGAGGTGATTGAGAAGGGAAAATCCCTGCTCGACCAGCAGCAGAACGACTACTTTGACGCTGAGCTCAACAGGCTCATCGGTGAGAGTTATTACCACATGGGCAACGATGCCCAGGCACGCGTGTACCTGCGCCGCTACCTCGACAACCCTGAGGGTGAACCCTACCGCACCGCGGCCTACACCATGGGTGTGCTCGACTACCGCGACGGCAACTACCAGGCCGTGGTCAACGACATGCTCAACGTGACCGACGGCAGCGACGCCCTCTCGCAGAGCGCCTACCTGTACATCGGCCAGGCCAAGCGCCAGCTCAATGACCTGAACGGTGCCAACATGGCCTTCCAGCAAGCGGCGATGATGGACTGTGACCGCAGCGTCAAGGAGACGGCCTACTACAACTATGCAGTCGGCGTGAGTAAGGGCGCCCGCACCCCGTTCGACAAGAGCATCGACCTGTTTGAGGACTTCCTTAACGAGTATCCCAACTCGCGTTATAAAGATAATGTCGAGGGCTACCTGGTGGATGCCTACATGGGCACCACCGACTACCAGCGCGCCCTCAAGAGCATCAACCGCATCAAGAAACCAGGTGCCAAGGTGCTCACCGCCAAGCAGAACGTGCTCTACAATCTGGGTGTGCAGGCCTTGGCCAACAACCGCACCAGTGAGGCTGCCGACTACTTCAAGCAGGCCATCGCCGTGGGCAACTACGACAAGACGGCCTTGAACGAGAGCCGCCTGTGGCTCGCCGAGACGCAGTACCGCACCGGCAACTACAAGGAGGCTGCCAAGAACCAGCAGGAATACGTGAAATCGGTCAACAAGGGCGATGACAACTACGGCCTGGCCCAGTACAACCTGGGCTTCAGCCTGTTGAACCAGAATCGCTATGCCGAGGCCAAGACGGCGCTGCAGAACGCCATCGACAGCAAACAACTGTCCAGCGACATGGCAGCCAGTGCCTATCAGGGCATCGGCCAGGCACAGTACTACCTGCGCGACTTTAGTGGAGCCCAGACCTCCTATGACCAGGCCCTGCGCATGGACAAGAATACTAGCGGTGACTACTCGATGTTCCAGAAGGGCATCATGATGGGCCTGAGCCATCAGTATGCCGACGAGATTGCCCAGATGGACGCCCTGATCAAGGCTTATCCCAAGAGTGACCTCGTTCCGCAGGCCATGCTCGAGAAGGGTAATGCCCAGGCGCTGCTCGGCAAGAACAACGATGCGCTGGACACCTATGCCGCTCTGCTGAAGGCCTACCCCAAGAGCACCGAGGCGCGCAAAGGCATGCTGCAGACCGCCCTCGTCAACAAGATTTCGGGCAAAGAGGATGCTGCCATCGAGGCCTACAAGAAGGTCATCCGCCAGTATCCCACAAGCGACGAGGCCCAGGCCGCTGCCGAGGACATGAAACTCATCTATGCCGACCGTGGCCAGCTGGCTGAGTTCGGCAAGTTCCTCAACAGCGTCCCCAATGCTCCCAAGATTGACGTGGGCGAGGTTGAGCGTCTCACCTTCGAGGCCGCCGAGAAGGCCGCCATCGACACGCGTCCCAGCATCGACAAGATGCAGCAGTACCTCAAGGACTATCCCGATGGTGCCTATGCTGCCAAGGCCAAATATTACATCGCCCGCTACCACTACGGCAAGGGCGACTACAACAGCGCCATGACCGCTATCGACGAGGCCCTGAAGGGCGGCGGCGACGCTTCCTACGCCCAGGATGCCCTCGCTATGCGCAGCGACATCCTCTCGCGTCAAGGCAAGTATGAGGAGGCCCTCAAGAGCTACAACGAGCTTGCCGAGCGCGCCACTAGCGACGACAACCGCACGCTGGCTCAACTGGGTGCCCTGCGTGTCGCCAAGCAGATGGGCAACTGGAACGAGGTGCAGCGCATCGCCACCGCATTGCTCGACCGTGGCGGCCTCACCGCCAACGAGGAGAAGGAGATCACCCTGAACCGCGGACTCGCCTTCGCCCAGGTGGGTAACACCCGCGATGCCGAGGCTGCCTTCCGCGCCCTGGCTAAGGACCCGTCCAACGAGTATGGCGCACAGGCCTCCTACGAGCTCTCGCGCATGCAGTACGAGATGGGCAACTACAAGAGCGCCGAGCAGACCGTCAACGCCCTCATCGACGCCGGCACCAACCACCACTACTGGCTGGGCAAGAGCTTCATCACCCTGGCCGACGTCTATTACAAGCAGGGCAATGTGGCCCAGGCCCGTGAGTATCTGCAGAGCCTCAAGAGCAGCTATCCCGGCAAGGAGAAGGACATCTTCAACGAGATCGAGTCGCGCCTGAACAAGTGGAAAGGCGGCAATGCCTCGTCAACGTCCAACTCCAGCACCGACAATGGCAAGAAGAATGTCAAGAGCACCAAGAGCAAGAAGAATTAACCCGTCAACGCAAGCAATCATCAACTGTAGATCATGAAAATGAAAAAGATATATATCGCCATGTTGCTAGCAGCGTTTGCCGTTACGGCGGCCAATGCCCAGGACAACACCAAGTTGAACAAGGAAATCACCCTCGAGAAGGACGTCGCGCCCCTCGAGAAAAAGGCTGTCAAGAAAAACGAACTGCCCAAGGTGAAAAAGCCCGCGACGACGGGTAAGAAGACCGCACTGGGTTACAGCGACCTCACCACCCCCATCGAGGTGCCCACCACCATCCCCACGCTGTTGCCCTACGGCTACCGCACGGCGCACAACTTCAGCGACAAGCGCGGCTACTTTGACGTGGGCGGCGGCACCCAGGCCAATTTCAGGGTGGACTTCGGCTACCGCATCCTGGACGAGGAAAGCGAGAAACTGGGCATCTGGCTTAACCACAACAGCACGTGGAACGGCAAGAACCCCAGCAAGGTCATCACCCTCAACGAGAACCGCAGCAAGCAGAAGTTCAACGACAACACCCTCGGTGTGGACTTCAGCCGTGCCCTGGGCAAGGGTACCCTCTCGTTGGGCCTCGTGTCACACATCGACATCTACAACTACTATGGTGGATGGAAGGTGGCTGACCGCACCGTGCCGACCCCCGTCGGGCAGTATTATGTGGCTACCCCGGACTTTGACTGGGACACCGAGAAACAGACCTTCTTCAACCTCAACCTCAACGCGGGTTGGAAGAGCCAGTTCATGCTGCGTGACAACCCCTTGAACTATAACGTGGGGTTGCAGTATGGCCACGCCAGCCATGACAAGCCCTTCAACAATCTGTACAAGCACGGTGTGCACGACAACTGGGGCATCATCAACCTGGGAGGTTCCTACGACCTCAATGAGCTGTCCACCGTTGCCCTCAACATCAAGGGCGAATACCTGCGCCGCGGCAGCAAGGCCCGCATGGACCGCGAGGACGACCTCTTTGACGAGGCCGGCATGATTACGCTCTCGCCCACCTATTCCCTCAAGGGCGACCTCTACCAGTTGCAGTTGGGCTTGAATGCCCACATCAGCTTCAGCGACGGTCCCACCTTCCGCGTGTCGCCCAATGTGCGCGCCACCCTGTCGCTGGTCGACGGTTTCTCGGTGTTTGCCAACATCCTTGGCGGCAAGGTGCTGGGCTATCGTCAGGGCAAGCACTTCGTCAATTACCGCTACGACAACCCGCTGCTGCTCTACGGCAGTGTCTATACCCCGTTTGATGCCGAGGGTGGACTTAAGATCGGTCCCTTCCAGGGTCTGAGCGCTAAGGTGTCGTTGGGCTATGCCATTGTCAAGGGCGAGCCGGGCATCATCTATGGCAATGTCCCCGTGGCCAACGCCCTCTACAATGCCTTCATGTCCGATTACAAGGTGATTGACAGCCGTGGCTACTACATCAATGCCGAGGTCAACTACAAGTACCGCTCGTTCCTCGAGGCATCGGCAGGCGTCAAGTATGCCCCCCATGACAACGAGATGTTTGAGACCGACAAGCACTACAATGGCTACAAACTGGGCGTGGACCGTGCATCGGCCGTTGCCAACATCGACCTCAAGGTCACCCCGTGGCGTCCCCTGTCGGTTAACCTCGGCCTCGAGTACCGTGGTGGCCGCAAGGCCCTGTTCGGCCCTTATGTTCCCGGTATCGAGCTTGTTGATCCCCAGATGCACGAGGGCTACAACTTCCTCAACATGGACGACGTCATCAACCTGCATGCCGGTGCCAACTACCGCATCAACAGCACCGTCGGCCTCTGGCTCCAGGCCCACAACCTGCTGAACCGCCGCTACGACGTGCTCTACGGCATGGGTGCCCAGCGCATCGGCTTCATCGCTGGCGCCTCCTTCAACTTCTAACCCACCGAACAGGTCGGCACAGGACGCTGTGTCATAATTTGCAATTCCAGCAAAGTAATCCGTGCTACGCTTGGCCGTTAGCCCGATTTAAAAGCCAGAAGCGAATTATGACACAGCGCCTTGTTTTGTCGATGTCAATCGTCAACGGCATCTTTCGCAACCTGCTGCAACTGGGCGTTTTGGCATGATTGTTGCAGGTAAAAAAGCGTATGAAACCAACGAAAAACCGAAGATATTGCCCCGACTGTGGAAGAGTGAAGATGGTCTTTGAGACCGAGGGTTCAGCCCTGAAATTTATCCAGTACAACAGTGATGAAATCATGGCCAGCAACGGTCATGCGCCCACGCGTGCCTACTACTGTGACCTGTGCTGTGGATGGCACATCACCAGCCACCAGACGCACGTCGGCAAGAACCGTTCACGCCAACAACTCGATGACGTCATGGCGTCGAACCGCCGATTGCAGGCGAGTATAGAGACCCAACGTGCCCAGCGCTGGGCGCAATCCAGCCTTAATAATCAATTATCTCCCTTCATGACGCCCATCATGCAGTCGGCACTCGATGCCGTGATGGCAATCCGTGTCGATGACACCGCTGCGGCCCGCCAACATCTGGACCAGGCCAAGGCGCTGTTCTTCAAGATGCAGCAGCTGACCAAAAAAGGTTCGCCCAAATTGCGAAAGCGTCTGTATGACCAATTAACTGCCCTCGATGCAGTGCTGAACGATCCATTGGGCCCTAGTGAGCTCAAGGTGGATGAGATTTTCCAGAATCTGGTGGCCGTCAAGAACATGAACGGGCCGCTGTTCAGTTATGACCCGCATCTCGCGGGTGCCGCGGCGCCCGAAGTGACGCCCGACAACATCGACGAGCATCTGGAGGCCATTCAGCAGCAGACCCTGGCCAATCAGATGAAGAAACAACAGGCCGAGCAACTCCGTGAGGACATCCAAGAGACGCTCTGGCTGGCTAAGGCCGATATCCTGTGCGAAGACCTGGACGAGGCGCGTGCCCACCTGCTCCAGGCCATCAATCTCATCGAGCAACTGCAGCAATTGAGCGGGAAACAGGAGTTTGCCGCCCAAGTGATGAAAATCTATCAGGAATTGAATGCCGCCGGCTAGCCTCCGGTGGCTGCCGCATTACAGCAGGGTGGGGAGGTTGTCGATGTGCTGGACAAATGCCTCGGCGGCGTTGCAGCGGCATTCCAGGCCGCGGAATTTCTCCATGGGGCCGTGCCACTCGTAC
This sequence comes from uncultured Bacteroidales bacterium, assembly GCA_902792895.1. Taxonomy (GTDB): domain Bacteria; phylum Bacteroidota; class Bacteroidia; order Bacteroidales; family Muribaculaceae; genus Sodaliphilus. Next base: position 101,387 of record CADBBK010000009.1, read on the forward strand.
ACTTCATCCATGTGCTGGCTCACGTGGCAGTTGCAGGCTTCGTGTTTGCGCTCCAGCACGCGCTCGATGTTCACCCAGTGGGTGGGGTGGAACAGCTGGCTCTGTGTGCCCGACATCGCCTCCCGTCTAGTGGCCAGTGTGTCATCACGATGTCGGGATTCTCGCGGTCGATGAGTTCACGCATCTCCTTGTAGCGCTCCAGGTTCACCTCGGTGTTACCGTCCACCTGATTCATGAAGATGTGGCGTGCGCCGGTCACCTTGCAGGCATTCTCACTCTCCACGACACGGATGGCTGCCGCCTCGCTGTGGCTCTTGCCGGCGATGCCGGCTTCGCCGCGAGTGAGATACACGCACACCACGTCGTGTCCCGCATCCTTCAGCAGAATCATCGTTCCTCCGCAGCTCGTCTCGGGGTCGTCGGGATGGGCGCCGATGGCCAGGACCTTGAGGCGCCGTTTGCCGGTATTGGTGCCATTACCGTTGTTCTCCTGGGCGTCTGCCCCTACGGGAAGGCCCAGCACCGTTGCTCCCACGGCTGCTGCTCCCGTCATCTTGATCATTTCTCGCCTGTTCATGTCGTTGTCTCTTGGTTATTAGGCGCAAATTTAATTCTTTTTTGTCATCTCCCCAACTTTTTTAGTTTTGGATGTTCAAGATAATGATTTGCTGGCAGTATAATTCATTCATTGAATATTATAATTTTTTTTAAGTTATGATTTAAAAATATTTCGTTTTGGGGCACGATTGTAAAAAAATATTTATCTTTGCCCTTTACAAAAAAATTGACATCTGTTTGTGGACTGTAATTCTATGGATTTTCTCAGGGTTTCTTTCCAACTGATGAAAGAGGATGAAAAACAATAGCCGCTTTGATCTTGAAACAGACGTAACCAAAGACGTAACCAAAGACATAACCAAGACATAACCATTATATTAACCATTAATTATTTAAACAATGATGAAACGATTACTAATCTATCTCATGTTGCTCGCCTTTGCACTACCAAATGCAATCGCGGGCGAGAAGACCGTAACGATTTCCCGCAACGAGGGAATCTACGATGACGGCACCGGAGTGTATTATTGCACCAAGGGCGGCATCACAATGACCTTCTCCAGCGGTCTGAACAATGTCAACTACCTGGTGGAGCACCAGCAGGTGGTATTTGACATTTTCTCGACCAACTATGTGATCAAGAAGATCAAGTTCAATTGTCTGGACAACACCACCAATGACAATCTGGACTGTTTCTACTGGGGGCCCTCAACCATCCATGAGTTCACCGGCGCTCCTTACACTCCCACAGGCACTTATACCTATAGCGGCTATATCGGCACCTGGGTGGGCGGCTCTACGCCATCCAAGTATATTAAGTTTGTGACCGAAGGCAAACCGGTCCGCTTCGGTTCGGTCGAGATTACCTACGACAAGGAGTTCGGTGACATCTATGAAAAGGTGACCGATAATTCTGAGATCGAGAATGGTCAAACCTATGCATTGGTGAGCCAATATGCTTCCAAAGCCTTGGGTAAGGAGGATTATTACAGCACCACTGAGAACCTGACCACCTTCACCTCGACACCTGTTACCCTGCTTGACAATAACAACAAGGTGAAAGTGACCGATGAGGTGCAACTCATAAAACTTGAGTCGTCGGGTTATAGTTCTCGCCCCTGGTATATCAAGGTGGGCGATAATTACATGCGTCGCCGCAGCAGCCTGTCCGGTTCATCATCTGGAGCAGCAAACGGCCAAGGCTACAACCTGCTCACTGCAAGCAGCGTCACCAGTTATGAAGAGTATTTCCGTGTCAGCATTTCAGTTAGTGGAAATACTAATCAGAATGCGTTGATCAGGTTTGACCATAATACTACTGAGACTGCAGGAGGCAAGACCTTCGCCATCCGTCACTACAATGGTGGTAGCCTGTTCAGGGACATGGACTACTCAAGTAACAATCAATATGCAGCCAACCAGCGCGTCTATCTGTACAAGCCTGCTCAGAGCTATGAGGTGACCACCGAGTGCATCCCCTCCAATGGCGGCTACATCACTTTGGAAAATGGTATCCTTACCGACGATCAGGGCCGTAACTGGTCGCAGCATTTTGACAATGTGACCTTCTTCGTTGGTTCGGCTAACGGTTATGGTATCGGTGAGGTAACCATGACCGACCTCAATACCAGAGCCGTGACTGTGCTTGCGCCGACCGCTACCAGCGACTTCGGTAACAACTACAGTTTTGTGATGCCTGCCAATGACGTGAAAGTGACGGCTAACTTCCTTCAGCCTTATAACATTGACACGATCTGCAATCCCACTGATGGCGGCATCTTTAACTTCATCAGTGGATATACCGACTTCAACGGCCAGCATAAGTCCAACGAGGGCAAGACGGTGACCTTCAAGCCCATTGCTGCCGATGGCTACATCTTCCAGTCGGTGACCTACACCAACAATGGCACTACCACGACGCTCACGCCTGATGCCGACGGCGTTTTCTCCTTCGTTATGCCAGGCAACGACGTCACGTTGACGGCCAATTTTGAAGAGGCACATGACCTCTACTTGCTGGGCACGGCTAACGGTAAATCCGGTTGGGCTCCCTATGGACCCAAGTTCACTTTTGACGGCGAGAATCAGGTGTACTACATCGACGTTTACTTCAAGGGCTACAACGATGATCCCTATACCGATCCCGCCTATGGCTACTTCAGCCTGACCAAGAAGATTGATGAAGGCGGCAATTGGGACAACATCGCTGGTTACCGCCTGGCTGCCGAAAACAATCAGACATGGGTAGCCGATGGTTATACTGGTGTTCATCTCTATGGTGACCGCCCCAATAACTCCTTCAAGATCAAGCCCGGCGTTTACCGCATTGAGGTTAACAAAGAGATGACCGAGATGAGCATTACCGAGTATCCGCTCGAGCTCACCTTTGATCCTGCTGGCGGTGTGCCCGGCAACGGCACGATTGTCGAGCCCAACACCGAGGTGACCATCGGCAGCAACCTCCAAGACTTGGTACACGCCATCAATCCCAATGAGGATCCCGTTTCGTTCTATAACTCGATTGACAACTGGGGTACTCAGGAGAATGACAACACCCGCGTGATTTCCAACATTGGCGAGACGACAATCGTTGCTTCGGCCGCTCTGGGTCAGTACCTCATCGTGAATGGCTCGGCCACTTACGAGATTCCCAGTGACCTCTACCTGCTCGGCACCGCCAATGGAAGGACGAATTGGGTTCCCTATGGCCCCAAGTTCACCTTTGATGAGACAAATCAGGAGTACTACATCGACGTTTACTTCAAGGGTGGCAATGATGATGCTAATGTCGATCAGGCCTTCGGTTATTTCAGTCTTTCAACACGCATTGGAAGCAATGATAACGACTGGGGCAGCATCAATGGATATCGCATCTATGCCACAAGCCATAATTATGAGGTGGCCGACGGTAATACATACACTGATTGTTTCCAGACGAACTACGACAACGCCTTCAAGATTCCTGCTGGCGTTTACCGCATCAAGGTCAACAGGGCCAAGACTCAGATGACCATCATCGAGTACCCGCTCACGCTCACCTTCGATCCTGTCAGCGGCAGCACTGTGGCTGCAGGTGATCAAGTGACTATCAGCAGCAACCTTGATGAGTTGGTACACGGCATCAATCCCAATGAGGTCAATGCCTCGTTCAAGAACAGCACCGATGGCGGAACGACTTGGGATCCCGACAATACTGCAGCAATCACTGCTGTGGGTGCGACTACAACCGTCAATGCCGAGGCCAATATTGGCTACATCGTTGTGCCAGGTACTGCCACCTACACCATCCCGGCACCCACGGTTTACAATATCACTACGCAAGTTAATCCTGAGGGTTCCAACGCTGGTACCATTACCGCTCCTAGCGGCTCTGAGGCAGGTCAGTCGGTGACATTCACTGTGGCGGATGCTTATCCTGCTGTCTTTACCCTCACGGGTGTGGAAGTGGTTGACAGCAACAACGGAATCGTAGAGAGCTTCGAGCCCAGTGCTGATGGCTCCTATACTTTCACGATGCCCAGCGATGACGTGACCATTTATGCCGACTATGTGCGCACTCCCTACAATGTAACGACCTCTTGGTCGCCCAGCGAGGGTGGTTCCATCTGGCTGAATAACGTCAACACGCCGCAGACCATTTCGGTAGCTAATGGTGAACAAGTGGTATTCGGCATTGCTCCTGCCGACGGATACAGGCTGATTTCTCTCACAGTGATGAATGAGACCACTGAACAGGAAATCACTCCCACATCCTCGGGCAGCAACGAGTACACCTTCACTATGCCGACCGGCAATGTGACGATCACGGCTCAGTTTGATAATCAATACAATATCTACACCCAGAGCGTGCCGGATGGTGTTGGTTCCTTTACTTTCCACACTGTTGTGGGCCAAAAGGCTGCACCAGGCGACTGGGTAGCCTTCTCTGTAAGCTCTAGCTTGGGATATCGTTTGGATAAAGTGACGATGTCTTACGAGGATGAGAATAATGAGACCATTACCACTACATTGACACTTAACGAGGATGAATACGACTTCATGATGCCTGCTGCTGATGTGACTATCACGGCTGAATTCATCAAGACTTACCGAATCTTCAGGGAGTGCATACCTGAAGAGGGTGGAAGCATTAACAGCCTGCCCAACTATGCTGCTGCAGGTTCCTCACAAAACTTCTATGTGTCAACCAATTCGGGCTATAGACTGAGTGAAGTGACTGCGACATACGTTGATGAGAATGATGAGACTCAGACTATTACGTTGACTAAGGATGGTAATCGCTTTAGTTTCACGATGCCTGCTGCCGAAGTGACGGTCATTGCAAACTTTGTTCCGACCTATGCGATCACCAAGCAATGCACACCTCCTGAGGGCGGTTCCATTTCTTTGATTAAGACCAATGCGCCCGAGAATGATGAAGTAACCTTCACGGTAACATCCAATGTGGGTTATGCATTGACTGATGTGACGCTTTCCTACGTGGATGAGAACGGTGTGAACCAGACCATCACGTTGACACCTGGCGAGAATGGCGTTTACAGCTTTATCATGCCAGCTGCTCCCGTGACCATCAATGCCAACTTCGCTCATATTCCCTATGGAATCAGTACAGTTTGCATCCCGCCTGAGGGAGGCACAATTGATGTTGCATCCTCGGCCTTCACGGGTGACATAGTGGATGTCACTGTTGTAAAAGCACCTGGCTATCTCGTGGGCACTGTTACCGTGACCAACGATGTCACTGGCCAGGTTACCCAGTTGAATCCTGGTCAGGATGGTAAATACCACTTCACGATGCCTGACGCCCCTGTGACAATCACGGCAAACTTCAATCCTGTCGGTGACCTTTACCTGCTGGGAACCGAGAACGGCAAGACCGTTTGGGCACCCAATGGTCCGCAGTTCAATTATGATCCTGCCAACGACGTGTACACCCTGACCGTTTACTACAAGGGTATCCGCGACGTAGCCGGCATGGAGGATGACCACTACGGCCACTTCAACTTGACGACGGTGGTTCATGAGAGCGACTTCGATTACATCGAGCCTTACCGTCTCGTGCCCAATAATGCAGTTCAGAATGTCAACTATGGCTTTGCTTATCCCCTGAGTTCCACTGATGATACTCATCCTGGCACCAACGAGTTCATGATACCAGCCGGTGTCTATACTCTGACCGTGCCTGGTGACAAGAGCACTATCACAGCAACCAGGATTCCCATCAGCGTCACACTTGACCCGCCAGCCGATATCTTTAATTTCCCCGGGTGTGTTTATTATGGCTTTGAGGTGACTGCTTCAAGCAATCTTGATGAGATTGTACATGCCATCAATCCCAACGAGGACAATGCCACGTTCATGATGAGGACGCAGGCCTACTTCGCTAGTAGTGAAGGCAGCTATTTCGATGAAACGGTTCCCGGCAATCAGACTAAGATTACCCATGAGGGCACCAATTTGGTTACTGCCGATCCTTATATTGGATGGATTGTTCCTCATAAAGGAGAAAATTACAGATATCGTCCGCTCCGTTACCTCGAACAACTTCATCCTGAGCAGTCAGCCACCTATAACGTCGTCTGCGATACGCTGGTAGGTGTTTGGGCCGCTGGACCGATTCTGTGGGCTAAGGATCTGGGTAACCGCGCCTTTGATAAGGACATCAACACTGCTGGGGCTATTGACTATGGTATCGAGATTGCCCACATGCAGGATGCCGAGCGCGGCTGGGACCAGAGCAACTGGATCATGCTCGACTTTACCAATTATCTGGAAGATAATGGCATCATCGGCGATGATGCAGCGCTTGACGTCTTGAACCAGTATGTCAACAAGCAGATTAAGCCGCTGTCGGTACATGGACTTTATGTTGATGATTTCTCCTATCGTATCGAGCTTGACGAGGCTCCCGTTGCGCTGAAGGATACGATCGGTTATCCTGGTTACTTGCAGGATCCGCTCGAGAAACTCGCGCATCCCGAGGATGGCTCCGCTCCAGTCACCTATCACTACAACCACTACACGCCCTGTAACTTCATGGGAAAGGCTTATCTCGTCCCGGGTACGGCCGACGAGTCAGTTCTATATCCGCCCTATGTCGAAGGTGATGATGAAGCTGCTTGGGAGGCTCTAGTAACTTGGGTAATGCAAAATGAATACTTTGCCGAGTTGTTTGACTATGATTGGAACGATCCCGATAGTTGGACCAACGAACAATGGAACAACCTTGAAAGCCTGCTCATAGAATGGGAGCATAAGAACTCCATGTTCTTTGTGCGCGCTAAGGTCTGCGAGGTGGCTCATGTATGGGGCGTCTGGAGAGGTGATGACGTCTTTGATGTGTACGAGAAGGTCGATCCGGAGACCGGTAAGGAGTACAACAAGTATGAGCTGGTGGGTGCATTCCATGTCCAGGGCTGGGAGTACAACCGCTTGACACCGTCGCCCGCCTACTACGGCAAGCCCGAGGGAGAGAATGCATTGCAAGAGAATGTTGCTTATGAGTTCCACATTGCCATTTTGGTTCCTGAAGCAGGTCATGTCGAGAAGAAGATGCCTAGCCGTGCACCTGTAGCCATGGGCAATGATCCCGCGATGATGGATGGTGATTACCTGTATTACGTTTATCCGCTTGACCTGGAAGGTCAAGACTCGGTGACCGACATTCCCGAGTTGACCAACAGCATCAACGGTAAGACGGTACAGAGTGTGCGCTACTACAACATCATGGGCCAGGAGAGCAAGGAACCCTTCAGTGGAGTGAACATCGTGGTAACCCGTTACACCGATGGCTCGATCTCCACTTCCAAGGTGCTCAGGTAACCGTCAATGGCATCGGTGCTGCAATCGGCAGCACTCCCCCTTAATAACGCAGTCGCGCGACCCTCATGCAGGGCCGCGCGACCGTTTTTAGCGCCGGGTGTGAATGGGCGTTTTAGTTCGAGAGCAGGAAGTCGATGATTGCGCTCACGTCGCTGATGCTCACCTCACCGTCCTGGTCCATGTCGGCGGCGTCCATTCCGATGGTGCCACCGCTCAGCAGGTAGTCGATGAGTTCCGTCACATCGGCGATTTCAACCAGGCCATTGCCGTCCACGTCACCCAGTACAAACTGGGGCTCCTCGGGGAAGATGACGGTGTAGCTCGAGGATATCTTGAGCGTCTGCTGCTGACCATTGCTGTAGTAGTAGGAGCCGACAAAGTACTTCCAGCCGTCAACCACATTGTCCAAGTTGAACTCCATCGTGGTCGTGGCACCAGGAGCGAGGACGAGCGCTTGGTTCTTGCCCTGGACTGATGTGCCGTAGCCGTCGTGGGTGTTCTTGAAGAGCTTCACCGAGATTTCCTCGCCATAGGTTGAGGTGCCGTTGTTGGTGATGGTCAACTTCACACTCACCTTGTTGTCATTGATGATCTTGTTGGTGTTATCGGTGACATTGGTGATAGTGATGGTGCCGGTAAGATTGGCGGTAGGCATCTGGTTGATGGTGAGGTTGCGGGTGGCGATGGGGTCGCTGCCATCGTCTTTCCACGAGAAGGTGAACGTGTAGGTGCCTGCTGCCGAGGGCAAGTAGCGGAAGGGGATGTCTCCCGTTTCGCCCTTCTCCAGGCTGACGTAAGAGGCTGCAGTGAATGCGTTGTTGACAAACATGTACAGCTTATGGTTGCGGGAATCACCGTTGTTGGTCAGGTTCACCTTGATGTCTACCGGGCGACCGTGGTTCTTGGTGCCGTAGAAGCTGATGTCGTTGACGGTGTAGTCGGGAGTGGCAGCCGTGCCGTAGCCCTTGAAGGTGCACGTGTTGCCGTTGATGGTCACCTCGATGTAGTTCATGTCGGCACCGATGCAGGGATGCCAGTTGTTGGCACTGTATTCACTGTAGATGGGTACGATGCGGTAAGTGCCGCTGGTGATGCCGGCGCCGAATCCCATTACCCTGGAGGCGTGTGTCAAATAAGAGCCGGGCTTCAATGCCGAGTTGTAGGAGTTGGAGAGCACCTTGACCAAGTTCGTGCCCTGGTACAAGCCCCAACCGAAGTTCACGGCAAACGTCTGGGAGGTGTAGTTGTGGAATTCGCCCGAAACCGTTATCGAGAAGTTGTAGTTGGTGCCCGAGCGGGTCGATACATAGTTGTCGAGTGTGACCTCGCTGGCTGTCAGTACCACGCCATCGGGATTGCCGGTACCAGGCTCAATGCCGATGACGGCAGCCTGGTCATAGATGTAACCGTAGGTGCCCGATGCGCTGCCGGTGCCCTGCTGGTCGGGATTGAGCACGTTGAGCAGGAAGTAGCCGTTGCTCTGTCCGTTCCAGCCCCAGTTGATGTGGAAACGGCCGTTGCCGTCATAGCCGTCGCAGATGAAGGCGTGTCCGCCCGATTTCTTGCTGCCGCTGTAAACCACGGGGCGGCCTGCTGCAATCTCGGTGTAGAGTGCGTCGGCCCAGCCCTGCGAGGTGAAGTTGTCGCGGCAGATGGTGTGGGCACTCGCCTTGTAACCGAAGTAGTTGCTCATTGCCAGCGGCATGCGCGTTGTCGTCGCGCCCGACGAGTTGGCTTTGAAGTTCATCTCCATCGACTGGGCGCAGTACAAGGTGAGCCTTGCGGCAGCCAGGGCAGCGGTGCTGCTGGTGTCGTTGGTCTGATAGGTGTTCTGCATCGCGTTCCAGTTGAAGTCGATGACCGGGAGTTCGGGCATGTAGATTTGTAAATCGCTGGAGGTGTAGGCGGGAATTGCCTGTGAGGGCCGTGCGGGCCATTTCCAGTAGTGCATCACCTGGGCCATTGCGGTAGCGACACAACCGGCGACGGCATGACTGCCGTTGACGTAGGGCAGCAGGATGTTATAAGGGTTGTTCTGCGACCACACGGCAGGCACCAGCGGCCGTATGATGCCTCTTCCCATGAGGATCGGAGCGGCCTTGAAGCCGAGGTCCAGCGCCTCGATTTGGGCGGCATAGCCCTCGAGCAGGTACTGCAGGGCCTCGGGCACGTCGTTGGTGTCAAATGTGCCGTTGTCACTGTAGCCCAGCACAGCGGGTGCACGGTCGTCACCGGCCACGATGACATATCCGCCCTGCGTAGCGTTGAACACATAGTAGGCGGCTTTGTCGCTGGCTCCCAGCTGCGGAGCCTTGCGGGCCATCTTCAGGCTGGGTGTAGTCTTGAGTTGGCTGCCCATAAAGTCGCTGGCGATGGTGCGGGCCTGACTCTCGGTAATGGGGCCGGCCAGGGCCGTGGCGACGGCCAGCCAGCAGGTCAGAAGGGTTAGAATACTGAATCTTCTCATGATGCTTGCGTTATTTAATGATTAATAGATGTGTTTACAGATAGGGACCGACAGGCCGATATCACTGCTTGAGGATGATGTTGATGATGGCGTTGATGTCGGCGATGGAGATTTCATTGTCTTTGTTCACGTCGGCACGCTGCCTGATGTCGGCCGACGGCATGTGGCCCAGGATGATGTCGACGACAATGTTGACATCGGCCACCGAGACTTCGCCATCACCGTTCACATCGCCATAGACATTCGTTGACGACTGGGGTACGTGGATGGTGTAGAAGGCCGTGCTGCCCAGTGACACCTTGTTGCCGCCACTGTAGTAGGACACGTTGGCGAAGTATTTCCAGCCGTCCATCACGTTGTCCAGGTCAAACTGCATGGTGGTCGAGCTGCCGCGCCCCAGGCTCAGCGGCTTGTTCATGATTTGGACTGTCGTGCCGTAGTTGCCGTAGATGTACTTGTAGAGCGTCACGGTGATGTCCTCGTTGTAGGCCGAACTGTTGTTGGTGAGATGTACGACCAGGCTGAACTTGTCGCTCGTGATGAGATAGTTGTTCGGGTCGGTTACGTTTTGTACTTCATACCATGCGCTCAGGTTGGCCGTGGGCATCGAAGTGATGTTAAGGGTCTTGCTGCCGATGGGGCTGGAGCCGTCATCGTTGAGACTGAAGGTGAGGTTGGCGGTGCCGGTGGTTTCCTGCATGTACATGAACTCGACGTCACCGGTTGCGCCATGCTCCAGGTCAATGAATCCATAGGAGTGGAACTGGCCGTTGACAAACATATAGAGCAGGTCGTTGCGCGAGGTGCCCAGGTTGGTCAGGTTGACCTTGATGCTCACGGGCCTGTTGGCATGCATGTGCCCCGTGGCGGAAATGTCGTTGATCTCGTAGTCGGGCGTGGTGGCGATACCGTGGTCCGTCACGTTACAGGTGTTGCCGTTGATGGTGACGGTGGCATAGTTCACATCGCTGCCGATGCACGGCCTCCAGTTGGTGGAGTTGAGTTCGCAGTAGACGGGCACGATGCGGTAGGTGCCGCTGGTGATGCCCTCGCCCAGGTACAGCGTGCGGGTGGGGTAGATGTAGTAGTTGCTGTTAAGGTCGTTGAAACTGCCGTTGTTCAGAATCTCCAGCATGCTATTGCCCTGATACAAGGCCCAGCCGTAGTTGAAACTGAGGGGTTGGTTGGTACGGTTGATGAAGTGCGTTTGCAGGGTGACATCGAAACTCTCCGACGAGGAGTTGCGGGTGCTGGAGAATTCTGTCACATCCAGGTACTTGGCGGTAATTTCAAAGACCGGATCGGCCTGCGAGCCGGGCCTGATGCCTACAATCATGCCCTGGCCGCTGACGTAGCCGTAGGCACCCTCGGCACTGCCTGTGCCCTGGGCATCGGGATTGAGTACGTTGAGCAGGAAGTAGCCGTTGCTCGAGCCGTTCCAGCCCCAGTTGATGTGGAACAGTCCGTTGCCGTCATAGCCGTCGCAGATGAATGCGTGTCCGCTCGATTTCTTGCTGCCGCGGTACACGACGGGACGCTTATTGGAGAGCTCGGCGAGGATTAAGGCCTCCCATTGCTGGGTGGTGAATTCCTGGCGGCGGAGCATCTTCATGTCAGACCTGTAGCCAAAGTACGATGACAGGGCCTCTATGATGTCTTCGGAATAGGCCGATGATGCGCCCTTCTTGAAATCCATTTTCACCGATTGGGCGCAATACAGCGATACCCTGGCGGCGTTGCGAGCCGATATGGTCGTGGTATCGGTGGTCCCGTAGGTGTCATGTATCGTGTTCCAGTTGAAGTCCACTGGCGGCAGTTGGGGCATGTAGATGTTGTATTCCTCGGTGGTATAGGCGGGAATGTCCGTCGTGGGGCGGGCAGGCCATTTCCAGTAGTACATCATCTGGGCCATCGCCGTGGCCACGCATCCCACCACAGCATGCCTGCCTGTTACAGACAGGTACGGCAGCAGGATGTTATACGGGTTGTTCTGGGACCAGGCGCAGGTCAGCAGGGGGGCGATGGGCTGATGGCCCGTCAAGTGGGCTGCCGCCTTGGCTCCCTTATCGAGCGCGGCCATCTGGTCGGCATAGCTCTCGAGCAGGCACTGCATGGCCTCGGGCACGTCGTTGGTGTCAAATGCACCTTGGTCGCTGTAAGCCAGCACAGCAGGCACGCGGTCGTCACCGGCCACGATGACATATCCGCCCTTTGTGTCATTAAACACATAGTAGGCGGCCTTGTTGCCGCTGGCGGCACCCAGTTGCGGTGCCTTGCGGGCCATCTTCATGATTGGGGCGGTCCTGGTGCGGCTTGCCATGAAATTGGCGGCAATGCTGCGGGCTTGGTTCTCGGAGATGGATTCACCCCAAGCGGTGCTCATTACCGCAAGGGAAATCAGCAGAATTAGGAGTCGGTTTTGTTTCATTAGTTAAAAGTCGTTGAGAGGTTAGTTTAGTGAATTGATTGCGCAAAGATACACATTATCATAAAAAACAGCAACTGAATCACCCGCAAAATCCGATTCGCCCCGTTCAAGCAACGTCGGGGCATACGGGTCCTGCGGGTGGCTCAGTTGTGGACGGCTGACGGCTCATGGACGGGCGAGCAGCAGCATCACGCGGGCGCGGTGCATGCGCCATGCTGTGCCATAGATGCTGTCCTCATCGCCATACAGCGTCATCAGCGTGTAGTTGGCCAGGGCGGCGATGATGGCGCTCTTCAAGTCGCTGGCGATGGACAGCAACGGGCGGCGCTCGACGGCCAGGTTGAGCACGATGTTCTGGCTCTCCTGGTTGAAGTTGATGTTCTGGCCGACGATGTAGCCGCTCATGCGGGCAAGCAGGTCGTCAAGGCCCTCACGCACGCGGCGGTCGATGATGGGCTCGTTGCTGCTGTTCACACCCCAAGCGGTGGCGTTGGCAGCGGGGTGCCAGGTGCCCTCGGTGTAGATGGTTTGTTGGATCTCGTTCAGGTTAATGGTGATGTCAAATCGGTAATTCATGGCTGTTACGTTTTTTAGTTGATGGATGGACTGGATTTTCTGGACTGGCTGGATGGTCTGGACTTCATCTAGCGCAGGGCGCGGGTTCGTGCCCTGGTGCAGATCTTGGTCAGGGCGGTGGCCGGCGAGATGAAGAAGCGCGAGGCGCGGCAGTGCTCCAGCACATGCTCGATAGCCGTGGTGATGCTCATGCCCTGGTCCCGCAGTTCTCGCACTTGCTGGGTGATTTCGTACCACATCTTGCGGCGCAAGCGGCGTTCGGCCAGCCCCATGTCCTCCTCGGTGCGGAAGGTGCGTGACTTGTTCCCTTTCTTGGCCTCGGCCTCCAGCAGGTGGCACACGCAGCGGTAGGCCGTCGTGTAACTCACGTGGTAGTGCGGGCGTCCGTTGGCGATGGTAAACTTGGCGGCCAAGCGGCGTGCCTTGCTCTCGGGCAGACCTTGCTCCAGCATAGCGTCAAGGGTGGGGCGGTACAGCGCCAGAAACTCCTCATCGCGCTGGCGGCACAATTCTCGTTGTTCAATCAGTGATTCGATGTTATTCATGGTAAAGTTGGTGTTTTTGATGGTGAAACAATAATTTCGTTGGCAAAATTACAACATTCTTGGCGCCTTGTCAAGAGTTTTAACAATATTTTTTCATTTGCCTACCCAAACCAAGATGATTCAGCGAAAATTTGTTGATGATTTAGCCAGCAGCAACAGCAGCAGCCACGCGCGCATGCGCGTTGTTGTTGTTGAAAATTTTTTTTTCTTGATTTTATTTTTTTCTATAGGGGGTTGTAGGGGGAAATCTTCTTTTTCTTTTCCTTCTTTTTTAGGGGTTTTCAGGGGTTTCGTCTCGGTTTTTAGGGGTTTTACTTCGGTTTATATTGGTTTTTACTTCGGTTTTTTCCGTTTGGGAAATCATGATGTGAATAAAATTAAGTAACTTTGCGACATTAAACTCCAAATTAAACCGAATTGTAATAATCAAAGTGTTTGACCTATGAGCAAAAAATACCCATTAACAACCCTCGGTACTGACATTGCCAAGGTGGCTTACCGTGTTTGTATTCTGTTTATCATGTTGCTGCTGTCGCAGGTGGCTGCGGCGACGAGTTATGTGACCTTTAACGATGGACACTTGCTGGTGCTCCCTGACGAGTGCGTGCAGACCATGAGCCAGGATGACGGGCAATTTACTGTTGTTGCACTCGATGGTAGCGTGTATGCGTATCCGATGGCGGATATCGAGTCCATCAGTGACACCTTGCCCCGTGAGTTGCCGTCCATCATGTCCTACAAGTTCACCAACAAGTGTAATTACCAGGTGTACACCGATGCGGTGGGTGTCATCGAGAATGATACCATCCGCGTCGAGGTGGCAGGTATCGGTAAGCGCTTGACGGCGACCTTCTCGCTGTCGGACAATGATGCGGTGGCCTATGTTGACGGCGTGTTACAGCAGAGCAAGGAAAGTCGTATGCGTTTTGCTGGCAGCAAGGTCTATACGGTGTGCCATGTGGGCGACATGGTGCTCAAGGAGTTGGAATATGGCTCATACGGTCTGGTACCTTTCGGCCGTGACGTCGTTGTTGATGTGGATTTCCTGACAGACCACAGCACATCGGTTCCCCGCATCGACATCAACACGGTGGGTGGTGTTAACATCACAAGCAAGGAGTACTACGTCGATGCCGAGATTATCATCGATGGCGCCGGGGTATTCCCGTCGATGACCGACTCGGTGCAGATCAAAGGACGAGGCAATACATCATGGTCGAGCGATCCCAATGCGAAAAATCCCTATCGCCTGAAGTTTGCCAGCAAGGTGAAACCTTTTGGCATGACAAAGGGCAAAAATTGGGTACTGTTGGCTAATAAGATTAAGGGCTCGATGCTGACTAATGCCATCGGCATGAAGGCTGCCAGTCTGATAGGCACTGTTGCTGCCAATCACATTGTCCCCGTGGACTTGTACGTTAATGGCACTTACAAGGGCAGTTACAACTTTACCGAGAAGGTGGGTTTTGCAGGCAACAGCGTTGACCTGGACGACGAGAGTGCTGCAGCTTTGCTAGAATTGGACCAATATTATGATGAAGCTATAACCCAGAAGTTCAAATCAACACCATATGAGATTCCTGTTAATGTGAAGTCTCCAGAGTTTGGCGAAGACGAAACGTTGCTTACTTTGGACGATATTATAGCCCGTTTCAATGAATTTGTTAGTGCTCTTAATAATGGTCAAGATATCGTGGACTATGTTGATATTGATAACCTTGCTCGATATATGATGGTAAATAATCTTATCTGTAACCGAGAAATTACGGATCCCAAGAGCATGTACTGCTACAATGAGAATATCCTCTCAGATAGCTCTAAATTTGTCTTTGGACCTGCATGGGACCTTGATTGGGCGTATGGATATGATGGAAAAACATCTGCTTCGTTTTTTTCAAACAATATTACATATGACTATTTCAATAAAGTAAATGGTCGCCAATTTGCCTTTTTCAGTGCCTTGGGCAAGAATCCGAGAGTGGTTCTATGCTTTTTGGATTATTGGAAAGATTTCATAGATAATAGCTTTGAAGAATTGTGTGAGTTTTGCCAGGATTACTACAAGTATGCAAAACCATCATTTGCAAAGAATAAGGCAGCTAATTTGGATGGTACTGATTATGCTACCCAAGCAGTTAAAGCAGTTAATTGGCTTCGCCAGCGTATCGATTTTATCAATAACAAGTTGGAACTTGATTATATGGTTCGAGGTGACGTTGACTTCGATGGCGTCGTGGCAGTTGCTGATGTAACAGCTCTCACTGACTACTTGTTGTTGGGTGATGTGTACCCATTCAATGTGGCCAATGCTGACGTTGACGGTGATGGCGAGGTAACCATCAGCGACGTGTCGGCCTTGATAGATAAGTTGCTGGGTGTCGAGTAAACTGATTATGAATTTTTAATGAAGCCTGAAGAATATGAGAAATAAGACAAGGAACTACATATCCATTTGTATTGTGCTGTTTTTGGTTATGCTCGCGCCAGTAGCTGGAGCGACGAGTTATGTGACCTTTAACGATGGACACTTGCTGGTGCTCCCTGACGAGTGCGTGCAGACCGTGAGCCATGATGATGGGAGCCTCACCATTGTCGCCCTTGACGGCAGTGTGTTTTCCTATCCGATGGCGGATATCGAGTCCATCAGTGATACCTTGCCCCGTGAGTTGCCGTCCATCACGTCCTACAAGTTCACCAACAAGTGCAATTACCAGGTATACACCGATGCGGTGGGTGTCATCGAGAATGATACCATCCGCATCGAGGTGGCTGGCATTGGCAAGCGCTTGACGGCAACGTTTTCGCTGTCGGACAATGATGCGGTGGCCTATGTTGACGGCGTGTTGCAGCAGAGCAAGGAAAGCCGCATGCGTTTTGCTGGCAGCAAGGTCTATACGGTGTGCCACATGGGCGACATGGTGCTCAAGGAATTGGAATATGGCTCATACGGTCTGGTGCCCTTTGGCCGTAACGTTGTTGTTGATGTGGACTTCCTGATAGACCACAGCACATCGGTTCCCCGCATCGACATCAACACGGTGGGCGGTGTGCCCATCTCGAGCAAGGAATACTACCTTGATGCCGAGATTATCATCGATGGTGCCGGCGTGTTCCCGTCGATGACCGATTCGGTACAAGTACGAGGCCGCGGCAATGATTCATGGTCCACCAATCCTAATTCCAAGAATCCCTATCGTCTGAAATTTGCCAGCAAGGTGAAGCCTTTTGGCATGACTAAGGGTAAAAATTGGGTGTTGTTGGCCAACAAGCGAAAGGGCTCGATGATGACTAACGCCATCGGCATGAAGGCCGCCAGTCTGATAGGCACTGTTGCTGCCAACCACATTGTCCCCGTGGACTTATACGTTAATGGCACTTACAAGGGCAGTTACAACTTCACCGAGAAGGTGGGTTTGGCCGGAAACAGCGTTGACCTGGACGATGAGACCGCTGCAGCTTTGTTAGAACTTGACAAATACTACGATGAAGCCGAGACACAAAAGTTCATGTCAACTCCATATGACATACCGGTCAATATCAAGTCTCCCGAGTTCGGCGCAGATAGTACACTCCTTACTCTGGGCGTAATACAACAGCGATTCAACAGCTTTGTTGCTGATGTATACGATGGAAACGATTATACTGGACATGTTGATATTGACCAGTTGGCTCGCTTTTTAATGGTTAATGAGCTGATTCTCAACCGTGAGATTCTGCATCCCAAGAGTACCTATTGTTACAATGAGAACATTTTGGACCCGGAAAGCCGCTTTGTATTCGGACCAGTATGGGATCTGGACTGGGCATTTGGTTATGACGGATCGACAGCTGCCTCTTACTTCGTTAAAAGTTATCTGGCTGATTTTTTCAACATACAAATCACCCAACAGCCTTTTTATGCAGCATTGTTAAATAGCTCAGCTCTCAAGAGCCGAATGTACGAGTTGTGGAAAGGTTTTAAAGGGGATGACCTGGATGAATTATGTGAGTTTTGCCAAGACTATTACAATTATGCGAGACCATCTTTTTCCAAGAATAAAGCGGCTGCTCTTGATGGCACAGATTACGCGAATCAGGTTACTCTTGCGATCAACTGGCTCCGGCAGCGCTCAGAATTCATTTTTGAGAAATTAGTGGCAGAAAATCTCATCCTTGGTGATGTGGATGGTGATGGTGAGGTAAGCATCAGTGATGTGTCCGTTCTCGTTGATTATCTGCTTCAGGGTGACCAGGTACAGATTGATCTTGATAATGCTGACGTTGACGGTGATGGCGAGGTAACCATCAGCGACGTGTCGGCCTTGATTGATAAGTTGCTGGGTGTAGAGTAAACTGTACTTAAAAGTAAAGAATGAAGGCTTGGAAGATTTATAATCGGACTAATGAAAGGAAGTGCTTATCCCTGTTGGCTGTGCTGACGTTCTTTCTGCTTGGGCAGAGCGTTGGGGCGACGAGTTATGTGACCTTTATCGATGGACACTTGCTGGTGTTCCCCGATGAGTGCGTGCAGTCGGTGAGCCAGATTGACGGACAGCTTACTGTTGTTGCACTCGATGGTAGCGTGTATGCGTATCCGATGGCGGATGTCGAGTCCATCAGTGATACCTTGCCCCGTGAGCTGCCGTCCATCACGTCCTACAAGTTCACCAACAAGTGCAATTACCAGGTGTACACCGATGCGGTGGGTGTCATCGAGAATGATACCATCCGCGTCGAGGTGGCAGGTATCGGTAAGCGCCTGACGGCGACGTTCTCGTTGTCGGACAATGATGCAGTGGCCTATGTTGACGGCGTGTTGCAGCAGAGCAAGGAAAGTCGTATGCGTTTTGCTGCGCCTAAGACTTATACGGTGTGCCGTTCGGGAGACTTGGTGCTCAAGCGTCTGGCTTCGGGTGCATACGGCCTGGTGCCTTTCGGCCGTGACGTTGTTGTTGATGTGGACTTCCTGACAGACCACAGCACATCGGTTCCCCGAATTGATATCAACACGGTGGGCGGCGTGCCCATTTCTAGCAAGGAGTACTACGTCGATGCTGAGATTATCATCGATGGGGCCGGCGTGTTCCCGTCGATGACCGACTCGGTGCAGATCAAAGGTCGTGGCAACGACTCCTGGACCGGTTATATCAATGGCAAAAACCCCTATCGCCTGAAGTTTGCCAGCAAGGTGAAACCCTTTGGCCTGTCTAAGGGCAAGAACTGGGTGCTGCTGGCCAACAACCGTAGGGGCTCGATGCTGACCAACGCCATCGGCATGAAGGCCGCCAGCCTGATAGGCACGGTTGGCGTCAACCACATCGTTCCCGTGGAACTGTACATCAACGGGCTCTACAAGGGCAATTACAACTTCACCGAGAAGGTGGGTTTGGCCGGTAACAGCGTTGACCTGGACGATGAAACTGCTGCTGCCCTGCTGGAACTGGATACTTACTACGACGAGCCGGAAGAGCAGAAGTTCATGTCGGAGCCATACGGCATCCCTGTCAATATCAAGAACCCCGAATTCAATGAGGATTCCACCGTGCTCACGCTGGACGCGATTCAGGAGCGGTTCAATGGATTTGTGGCTGACGTGCATGACGGCAATGGCTATGCGGCTCATGTCGATCTCGACGCCCTGGCCAGGTACCTGATGCTCAATGACTTGATTCTCAATCGTGAGATTCTGCATCCCAAGAGCACATTCTGCTACAACGAGAACATCCTGGACCCTGAAAGCCGCTTTGTATTCGGACCGGTATGGGACTTGGACTGGGCCTTCGGCTACAACGGCATTCATGCCGGCAGTTACTTCAATTTTTCCAAGACCGCTGACTTGTATAGCGATTACAATTATGAGCAGCGCGAATTTATCGCGGCCTTGCGCTACGGGGAGGATATGAGCCGTCGGCTCTACGACCTGTGGCAGGATTTCATGGGCGACGGCCTGGATGAGCTGTGCGAGTTCTGTGGAGAGTATTATCAGTATGCCAAAGCCTCCATCGAGAAAAGCAAGCCGGTGGTTAATGATAACACAGACTACAACCTGCAGAGCTATCGTGCCACCCAGTGGCTCAGGCAGCGCGCCGAGTTCCTGTATGAGAAACTCGCCCAGGAAGTGCTGCTCCCCGGTGATGTCAACGGTGACGGTGCCTTGAGCATCAGCGACATATCCCTGCTCATCGACTACCTGCTGCAAAACGATGCCGCAACGATTTTCATGGACAACGCCGATGTTGACGGCGATGGCGAAGTGAGCGTCGGTGACGTTGCCGCCATCCTTGACCTCCTGTTGCTGGCCCCATGACTCTCGGGCTGCTAGGTGGGGCATGTTGCTGTTGTGTAAAATTGTTGTAACTTTGCCGCGGTGACATAACGAATAAGTACATTACTGCACGACAATGAAACATTACATTATGCTATTGCTGGCGTTGCTGGTGGCGTTGAATGCCATGGGGCAGCGCAATAAGGTATTTATCGCCGGTTTTGAGGTTTCGCCGGACTCGACAGTCACGGTGCCGGTGATTCTTGCTAACCAGGACACGACCTATGGCGTGCAGTTCAATGTGTATCCACCCGACGGCCTCAAGGTGAAAAGTGTCAAGACAACTCCCTATTCCGACAAGTTGGGGATGGACGCGACGTCCAGCAAGCGTGAAGGTGCGCGCGTGGTGCTGTTGTACTCCATGTCGATGAAATCCTATCCGCCCGACTCGGCAGCCGTGGCCGAAGTCACCTTCCGCGCCACACCCCAGTTCCGTGGTGGCAACGTCGTGATCAAGCGCGTGTATGGCTCGAGAAGTGACAACAGCAGCCTGACGATGGACGGCTGCACGACTCACGTGACCTTGCCCGACAGCGCCTTGTTCGGCCTGCCCGAAGAGGACTCGAAGGAGGGCAGCAGTTTCTTCACCCTGCCTGTCGGTCCATGACGGGTTTAAACCAAACGGTCCCTCCGCGGTCTAAAGGTGGAACAAAACAATGATTAATGCTTGATACTGACATGAAAAGGATATTGACATTAGTGTTGCTGATGGTGGCCATGGTACTGCCGCAACAGGCTGTGGCGCGTGATTTCACCAACGAGACCCTCAACTATGAGATTGTCTATCACTGGGGCATGATCTGGAAGCATGCCGGTGATGCGACCTTGAGCATCCGCAAGACCAAGTCGGGCTACTACTCGCAGCTGACGGGCAAGACGCGCTCGTGGGCTGACAAGGTGTATCCCGTGCGTGACACCCTCAAGTGCACCATGAACAACGAACTCAAGCCGCTGCAGTACGAGAAACTGACGCATGAGAAGGACTACTATGCCCGCGACGTGGTCAAGTTCTCCTATAACTACAGCCACACCAAGGCGCACTGCACCCGCTACCGCAAGAGCGGCACCACGACCATCGACCTGAGTGCCAAGTCGCAGGCCTATGACATGCTGAGTGTCTTCTACATGCTGCGTAACCTGGACTATGACGAACTCAGCGTCAACAAGAACTATACGACGGTCATCTTCTCGGGTAAGGAGAAGGAATATCTCACCATCAACTACAAGGGTGTGGAAACCATCAAGATGCGCGACGGCACCAAGCGCAAGGCCCACCGCATCACCTTCCGCTTCACCCAGAAGGGCGGCAAGCAGTCCAGCGACGACCTGACAGCCTGGATGTCGACCGACGATAGCCGCATTCCCTTGCTGCTCGTGGGCAAGCTCCCCGTGGGCGAGGTGAAGTGCTACTACAAGGGCTAGTGACTCAGTTAGGAGTTAGGAGTTAGGGGTTAGGAGTTAGGGGTTAGGAGTGAGGAGTTGCCTGTTGCAATCCACTCCTAACCCCTAACTTTTCACTCAATAACTGCAGATGCAGTGTTCCAAATTTCATCATTTATAGGATAATTTGGGACATTTTACGTTGTGGTACAAAAAATAACTGTAATTTTGCAGCAATTATTGCTGATTGGAAATAAAGAGAATAAAGTAACATATGCGTAACGTTATCTTCATAACTTTTTGTGTCATTGCCTTTCTGGCATCAGGCCAAGTGGTGACTTTGGACTCATGCCGCCACATGGCACTGCGCAACAACAAGGAGATTCAGCAGGCGGCTCTCGCCATCGACAAGGCGGGTTATCAACGCAAGGAGGCTGCAGCGGCCTATCTGCCCCAGTTTGACCTCACCGCGGGATATATCTACAACTCCTGCCGCGTGTCGCTTGTCAAGGAGGACCAGATGCTCCCCACCAAGTCTTTTAACCTGGAAACGGGCACCTATGACTACAACCTGGTCATCGACCCGCGCACGGGAACTCCCCTGCAGGTCAACGGGCAGTATGTGCCCTCGACTATCGCCCTGCTGCCCAAGAGCGGCCTCTCCTACAACATCCACAACCTGATGGGCGGTGCCTTGACGGTGACGCAGCCCATCTACATGGGCGGCAAAATCACCGCGATGAACCAGATTACCGACCTGGCACAGCAGCTTGCCCGCGAGATGCGCGACAGCAAGATTGAGGACGTCATCTACAATGTGGATGCCGCCTACTGGCAGGTGGTGTCGCTCTGCGCCAAGCAGAAACTGGCGCGCAGCTATGTCAGCCTGGTGGAGAAACTGGACAACGATGTCAAGGCAATGGTCAACGAGGGTGTCGCCACCCGTGCCAACCAGCTGGCCGTCGACGTGAAGTTGAACGAGGCCAACGTGGACCTGACCAAGGTGGACAACGGCGTGACGCTCTCGCGCATGCTGCTCGCCCAGTTGTGCGGCCTGCCCGTCAACACCATGATGACGCTTGCCGACGAAGGCCAGGACGAGTTGGGCATTCTCCTTTCCCCGTCCACTTACAACCTAGATGAGGTGTTCAACAAGCGACATGACGTGCGCTCGCTGGAACTGGCAACCAAAATCTATGACCAGCAGGTCAAGGTTGCCCGCAGCGAGATGATGCCCAAGCTCGCCGCTGTCGCTGCACTCCATGCCACCAACCCCAACAGCTATGACGGCTTTGAGAACCGCTTTGGCGCCGCGTTCAGCGTGGGTGCCACCCTGCGGATGCCCCTGTGGCACTGGGGCGGCTTGAGCAACAAGGTCAAGGCCGCTCAGGTCGAGGCCAACGTCAAGCGTCTGGAACTCGATGACGCCAAGGAAAAAATCGCCTTGCAGATCAGCCAGGCCGCTTTCCGCTACCAGGAAGCCTTCAAAACCTATGAGGCCACCAAGGCCAACTTGGCCCAGGCCGATGAGAACCTGCGCATTGCCGACATCGCTTTCAAGGAGGGCATGGGCACCATCGATGAAGTGCTGGCTGCCCAGACGGCATGGCTCAAGGCCAACAGCGAGAAGATTGATGCGGAAATCGACGTGCAACTCACTCACGAGTACCTCAACAAGGTCATGGGCGACCTGAGTTATTGATCCAATCAATCCAGACCATCCAGATTATCCAGTCAATCCAGGAACTCCAGACCATCCACTTCAACAAGCAACCAACAACCGAAAACTCAATAAAATGGAAAAAGACGAACAGAGAACAGTGGTCCGCAAAAAGGACAAAGCGCTGCTGGCAGCACTGGCCGTGTTTGCGCTGGTGATGGCATGTATCGCTATCGTGGGCATCCTGCTCATCCATCCTGCCGACGACATTATCCAGGGACAGGCCGAGTGCGATGCCGTGCGCGTGAGCGGCAAGTTGCCGGGACGCATCGTGCGCTTCTACGTCCACGAGGGCGACACGGTACACAAGGGCGACAAGCTGGTGAGCATCTACTCCAGCACCGTCGATGCCAAGTACTATCAGGCCAAGCAGATGCAGCAGGCTGCTGCATCACAGGACCAGAAGGCTGCCCGCGGTACCCGCGAGGAGCTCAAGCAGGGTGCTTACAACATGTGGCAGCAGGCCATCGCTGCCCAAACCATTGCCGAGAAGACCTACCAGCGCGTGGAGAGCCTCTACAAGCAGGGTGTCGCTACCCAGCAGAAGCGTGACGAGGCCAAAGCCGCCTATGACGCCGCTACGGCCCAGGTCAAGGCCGCCAAGGCCCAGTACGACATGGCAGTGAAGGGTGCCCAGCAGGAAGACAAGAATGCCGCCCGCAGCATGGCCAATGCCGCCCGTGGCTCGGTCATGGAGGTCGAGAGCCTGCTCGAGGACCAGGTGCTCGTGGCCCCCTGTGACGGCGAGGTGAGCGAGATTTATCCGCAGGAGGGTGAACTCGTGGCTATGGGCACTCCCATCATGTCGATTGCCAAGATGGACGACATGTGGGTGAGCTTCAGCGTGCGTGAAGAGGTGCTCAACGACCTGCCCATGGGCAAGGAAGTGAATGTGACCATTCCTGCCCTCAACAACACCAAGACCAAGATGTCGGTCTATTACATCCACGATATGGGCAGTTACGCCGTATGGCAGGCTGCCAAGGCCCAGGGCCAGTACGACAGCAAGACCTTTGAGGTGAGGATGCGTCCCACCAGCAAGGTGCCCAACCTGCGCCCGGGCATGTCGATCATTCTGGAGAAATAATCGTGCCGGCCAGGCACATCAGGCAACACAATGATGATGATACTGAAATACATAGGACGTTCGTTTAAGCGCGGGTGCATACAACTCGTGCGTCGGCCCATGTACTTCCTGCTGATTGTTATCATGCCCCTGTTGTGCTCCTGGTTCCTCATGGACCTCATCAAGACCGGCTCCGTGCAGCGTGTGCCGGTCGGCATTGTTGACATGGACAACAGTTCGCTGTCGCGCCGCATTTCGCGCAATCTGAACGGTTTCCAGCAGGTGAACATCAGTCATCGCTACAACAACTTCGCCGAGGCGCGCGATGCCGTGCAGCGCGGCGAGGTGATGGGCTTCTTCTTTATCCCCGACGATCTCGAGAATTTGGCGCTGGGCGGTCGTCAGCCTGTGGTGAGCTACTATGTGAACTACGCCTATTACGCGCCCGCCTCGATGCAGTACAAGGGTTTCAAGACCATCTCGCTGCTCGTCAACGGCGGTATCGTGCAGACAGCGTTGCGCACGGTGGGACTCCGCAATGAGCAGATTGAGTCGACCTTGGTGCCCTATCAGACGCATCTCCACATGATCGGTAACCCGTTTACCAACTACAACTTCTACCTCAACAGCACGTTTGTTCCCTGTTTCCTGTCGCTGTTCATCCTGCTGGTGACGGCATTCTCGTTGGGACTGGAGTTGAAGTCGGGTCTGAGTAGCCAGTGGCTCAAGAACTCAGGCGGTAGCATGTTCCTGGCCCTAGTGGGCAAACTGGTGCCTCAAACCGTCCTGTTCACCATTGTGGGCTGGTTCATCCAGTGGATGATGTTCCGCTGCTACGATTTCCCGCTGAACTGCAATCCGTGGCACATGCTCAGTGCGATGTTCCTGCTCGTGGTCGCCAACCAGAGCTTTGCCGTGCTGATGTACTGCTTCGTACCTAACTTCCGCTACGCTACGATGCTGTGCACGCTGCTGGGTATGGTGTCGTTCTCGTTTACGGGCTTCTCCCTGCCGCAAGAGGCGATGTATCCGTGGGTGACGGCCCTAGGCTATGTCATGCCCATCAAGTACTATTTCCTCATCATGGTCGACCAGGCCCTGAACGGCGTAGACCTGTATTATTCAAGAGTTTATTATGCTGCTCTCATCGGGTTCACCATCCTGCCTATGCTGCTCTCGTGGCGGCTGAAGAAGGAGTGCCTGAATCCCGTGTATGTACCCTGACGATATGACGGACAAAGTGAAACATAGCAGAATGTTCCTGTGGTTTATACAGGTGTTGAGGGTGTGCGGACGCGAGTTGCTGCTCGTGTTCCGTGACCAGGGCGTGGTCATCTTCTTCCTGCTGCTCAACGCGGTCTATCCTGTCCTGTATGCCCTCATCTACAACCCTGAGGTGGTGCGCAACGAGCGCGTCGTCGTTGTCGATGACACCCGCTCACAATTGAGCCGTGAAATCGTGCGCCGACTCGATGCTACCCAGGAAATCGCCATCGCGGGCTATGCCGCCAACATGCAGGAGGCCCAGGACGCGATGCACCGCAAGGAGTGCTATGGCATTCTGCATATTCCGCGTGAGTTCGGTCAGAGTGTTGGCCGTGGCGATCAGGGCCACTTGTCGCTCTACTGTGACATGAGCGTGATGATGCGCTACAAGGCGATGTTCACCGCCCTGTCCAATGTGACTCAGGCCATGGGCAACGAGCGAATGGCGATGCGGGTTGAGCCCGTGGTGAGCATGAGCGGGGCCATCGTCGAAAACCGTCAGGTACCTGTCGGCAACCCTGCCATGGGCATTGCGAGCACGGTGCTGTTGTTCATCCTGCCCCTGGTATTGCAGCAGAGCATGATATTGGGCATCGCGATGCTGCATGGCGGCAGTATCGAGCGCCGTCGTCGCAATGGAGGGCGTGACCCGATGGCCATTGAAGCCAGTCCCGGTGCCACGATTGTCGGCAAGATGATGTGCCACCAGATTGTCTATGTGATTCCCGTCATCTATGTGCTGCACTACATACCGCTGATGTTCGGCTTCCCGCAGAACGGCAATTTCCTGCACATCATTTGTCTGGCTGTGCCCTTTGTCATCGCCGTGTCGTTCATGGGACAGACGTTGTCGGCTGTCGTCAACGAGCGCGAGAGCGTGTTCCTGCTGTTCGTGTTCTCGTCGGTAGTTTTTGTCTTCCTCACGGGCGTGTCGTGGCCCCGCTACCTGATGTCTCGCCTGTGGTGGCTGGTTGGGGACTGCGTCCCGAGCACGTGGATGGTTAACGGTTATGTCCTCATGCAGACCAACGGCTCCACACTCTACCAGGTGCAACATCCCTACTGGATGATGTGGCTCCAGTTGCCCGTGATGTTCACCCTGGCCTATGTCGTCGAGCGTTTCATCAACCGTCGCCGTTACCGTTCATGGATTGCTGCCAGCGAGGACAATCCCCGTATCCTCACCCGCATCGACATGGCCAAGAACGGCGTGGGCTGAAAAATCCTGAAGCTAATGGTGGCACAGCCCCAACAATTGATTTGAAGTATTTTGTTCGCTGGGGAAATGACATATCCCTGTGGCACGAGAGTGCTGGTGTGGCGGCTCAAAGAGGAGGCGCCGCAACTGCTGGCATTGTGTCGGCAGCAGGGAGTGCCGTGTGAAGACCTGGCCGAGTTGCCGGTGAAGCGGCAGCGTGAGAAGGCAGCCGAACGGCTGCTGCTGGCTCAGGCCTTCGGGGAACCGGTGGCGTTGCAGCACGACGGGCAGGGAGCGCCGTCGGTCGAGGGCCGCGATGCGAACATCAGCATCACCCACACGATGGGACTGGTGGCACTGGCGGTCAACGACAGCCAGGTGATCGGTCTGGATGCCGAGTCGGCCGACCGCCGTCAGGTGCTGCGCGTGCGCGACAAGTACCTCAATGCCAGCGAACAAGACTTTCTCTCTCCCGATGACCTCACATCACACATCATTGCCTGGACGGCCAAGGAGGTCATCATCAAGGCTGAGCGCAACAGCGCTATCGACTGGACCGACGGCATCATTCTGGAGCCGTTTGCCGTCCGAGCCGATGAAACCGTCATTATGGCCCGTTGCGGTGACCGCCGTTACCGCTTGGCCAGCCGCCTTGTCGACGGGCATCACATCACCGTAGCACTGCCCGTTGTCGAGTAATCGCGCCGCCGGGGCAATAAAACGGCGCAATCGACGTTAATAAGTTATAAAATAGATGACGATGAAAAAGATGATGAGATATTTCGTCCGTATGGCCGTGCCCGTTCTGGTGCTGGCCTGTTGCGCTATACACGCACAAGCGCTCGACAAAAGTTTCTATGCCGACTCGAGTAAATTGGCCTCTGGCAAGTGGGTCAAGATAGCCGTCAGGGAGAGCGGCATTTACCAGATTACTGCCGATGACATCCGCAATTGGGGCTTGGGCAGTGACTTGTCGCAGATTCACGTGTTTGGCTACGGCGGTGCGCCGTTGAGCGAGACGATGAGCGCCGACAACTATGCCGACGACCTGCCTCAGATGCCCGTCGTGCGTACGGGTGAGCGTATCCTGTTCTATGCACAGGGCCCTGTCACCTGGCGCTACAACTCATCGGTGGACCAGATGCAGGTTCAGCATCCGTATGCCATCACCGGCTCCTACCTGGTGACCAACGACAGCCGCTTTAAGGACATCGAGATCACCCGTGCGAGCAACTCTCCCACGGGCGCCATCCAGACGACCTATACTGCGCGCTTGTTCCACGAGCAGGACATCGTCAATCCTGGCGAAACGGGACGCAAGTTCCTGGGCGAGAGCTTCGCATCGACCAAGAAGCAGATTTTCGGCTTCGACCTGGAGGGGCTCGTGAGCGGCAGCACGGTGAGGGTGGCTACCATGTTCGGTGCCAAGACCGTGGGCGCCAAGAGCAACCTGACCATAAGCTATAACGGCAACGAACTGCCCATCACCAACCTGGAAATCATTGACTCGGTCATGAATGCCCAGAGTCATACCCATTACAAGCAGAAACAGTCCTACAAGACCTTTACCCTTGATCCCGGTACAACGATGCTCAACTATGCCATCGATTACTCGTGCAAGGGAACTGTCTATCTGGCTCGCTTGGACTATATCACGGTGAACTATGAGCGTGAACTGGCCCTGCGCAACGGCAGTCTGGTGTTCGGCCTGAACAATGCCAGCACCGCCAGCAGTTACCGCATGAGCGGTTGCGGCAGTGCCACCCGTGTGTGGGACGTGACAAAGCCCTTTGCCCTGCTGGAACTTAATGCCCAGGCCGGCGATGGCGGCACGTTGACCTTTAGTCCCGCCAATAACGGCCGCCGCGAGTTGGTGGCCTTTGACGAGTCGGGCACTTATTCCCATCCCGAATACATCGGTGAGGTCGACAACCAGAACATCCACGGCGAACCCACGCCCGACATGATTATCCTGGCCCCGGCCGCCTATCTCGAACAGGCCCGTCGCGTGGCAGCGATGCACGAGAAGTATGACCACTTCCGCGTGCTCGTGCTCGACCACGAGAAGGTCTTCAACGAGTTCTCGAGCGGCACCCAGGACGCCATGGCCTACCGCCGGTTGTGCAAGATGTTCTATGACCGCGGCACCAGCGAAGACGGACACAAACTGGGCTACCTGCTGCTCTTTGGCAACGGCAGTTATGACAACCGCTTGATCGGCTCCAACACCGACGCATTGAGTTATCCCCACCTGCTCACATGGCAGAGCGATACCAGCAATAACGACGAGACCTCCCTCACTAGCGACGACTTTTTCGCTGTGCTGGGTGATGACAGCGACACCCGCTACGATGATGGCGATGATGCCGACATGAATGACATGAGCATCGCTGTGGGACGCATGATTGTCAAGAGTGTGGCCGAGGCCCGCACGGCAGTCAACAAACTCGTCAAGTATGTCGAGAAGCCTGCCTATGGCTCCTGGAGGAACCAGGTGCTCATGGTGGCCGATGACGAGAACGACGGCGTACACATGACGCAGTCCAAGGACATGATTACCCTCGCCCGCAAGAATGGCGGCGAGAACATGGTTTACAACTATGTGTTCATCGATGCCTTCAATGCTGTGAGCGAGGGTGGCGCACGTACCTATCCCGAGGCTCGCAACAAGATGTTCACCGCTTTGCGCGAGGGCGCGCTGTGGTGGAACTACATCGGCCATGCCAGCACCCAGAACTGGACCGGCGAGGGCCTGCTGATGCGCTCCGATGTCGAGACGCAGCTCTACTACCGCCACCTGCCCGTGCTGTATGCCGCCACGTGCGAATACTGCCGCTTCGACAACTCTGTGCTGTCGAGTGGTGAGCACTTGTTCCTTAATGCCAACGGCGGTGTCATCGCGTTGGTTTGCCCGGCCCGTCTGGCCTATATCGGCCCCAATGGCGTGTTGAGCCAGTATGTGAGCAAGTATGCCTTCACGACCGATGCCGAGGGCAAGCCTCAACGCATCGGTGACATCATTCGCCTGGCCAAGAACGATATCGCGTTCACCACTGAGGACAACCATCACCGATTCTTTGTCATCGGTGACCCGGCCATGAGGTTGGGCTGTGCTCCCTACACTGTCGAGGTCGAGACCATCAATGGCAAGCCCGTCAGCAAGACCGACATGCCCAAGTTCAAGGCGCGTGAACAGGTTGAGTTCAGTGGCAAGATTGTGACGCCCAAGGGTGAACTGGCGAGCAACTTCAACGGCGCGATTGTGTCGACGCTGTTCGGCCCCGAGCAGTCGGTGACCACCCACGGCTATGGCGCTGGCATCCCTGTCACCTACGAGGACCGCACCAACCGCCTGGCCATCAACGTGGACACCGTGTCTGGCGGCCGCTTTACCGTGCGCGTCATCATCCCCAGCGAGGTGAACAACGAGTATGACAACTACCGCACGTCGCTGATCAACCTGTATGCCTATGACAGCCTCGACAGCCTCGAGGCCAAGGGCGGCTGCAGCGACTTCTATATCTACGGTTACGAGGATAAGGAGGTGGCCGACACCATCGGTCCCGACATCATCACCCTGGGCCTGAACGACGAGAACTTTGTCGACGGCAGCGACACCAACGAGTCGCCGCTGCTGCTGGCCACCGTGAGGGACGAGAGCGGCGTGAACTTCTCGTCGGCCGGCATCGGCCACAGCATGACGCTCACCCTCGACGGCACCCTCAGTTACAACGACCTGGTGAGCTACTACACGCCCATGTTTGCCGATAAAGGCACGTTGGGCACCGTAAACTACCAGCTGACCGACTTGTCGCCGGGCTTGCACTCGCTGCGCTTGCGCGTGTGGGACGTCTACAACAACGTGAACGAGAAGACCATCACCTTCAATGTCGTCAAGGGCCTGGCACCCGAGATCTCTGAGGTCTATTGTGCCGCCAATCCCGCCAGCGTCGAGACCTCGTTCTACGTCAAGCATAACCGCCCCGATGCAGTCGTCAGCGTGACCATCGAGGTGTATGACCTGATGGGCCGCAGGGTGTGGAGCACCACGCAGGCCGGCCGCAGCGACATGTACACTTCCACCCCCGTGACTTGGGACCTGACCGACGTCGGGGGACGCCGTGTGCCGCGTGGCATCTACGTCTATCGCGCCACCATTTCGACCGATGGCGTCAAGGAAGCCACCAAGGCCAAGAAACTGGCCGTTACCAGCGAGTAATATGCGATAACCATACTGATGGCCAGCGAGATGACAATGACGTCATCTCGCTGGCTTCGTTTTTGTTGTCCCAAGCGGGACTATTGCGGGATATCAAGGTATCGCGATACCGTTTTCAGCGCCAAGCCATAACATTTGTTAAAAAAAGGTCATATTTTCAATAAAATCGTGTGCAGATAGCTTGACGTTCAAAAAATTGAGGTAAATTTGTCGGTTAATTGCATCATTATACGATGAACAAGGTCAACAACAACGAGAACAGGGCAATCCTTCCCGAGCCTACCATCAGGCGTTTACCATGGTATCTGTCCTACGTGCGCATGCTCGACAACATGGGTGTCGAGTACGTGTCGTCGACGCAGATTTCCAATGAACTCAACGTGCAGTCGTCACAGATTGCCAAGGACTTGTCCTACCTCAATATCCGCGGCAAAACGCGCATCGGTTACAGCGTGCACCGCCTGCTGATGGAACTCGAGGACTTCCTGGGGTTCAACGAGCAGCACGATGCAGTGGTCATCGGTACGGGTAGCCTGGGTGCAGCCCTGATGCAGGACCACGGTCTGGAGCACTACGGGCTGAACATCGTGGCGGGCTTTGACGTGCGCGGTGAGGTCATCGGCCAGAGCGTCGACGGCGTGCCCGTGTACGACATCAGCGACCTGCCTTCCTGGCAGCGTGAGCACGGTGTGTCGATTGCCATCCTGACCGTTCCTGTAGAGCGTGCCCAGGAGGCCGCCGACCAGGCCATCGCCAGCGGGATGACGGCATTGTGGAACTTCACCCCTTACCGCATCAAGGCGCCCGAGGAGGTGGTGATTGCCAACACGTCAATCTATGCCCACCTGGCCATCATCTATAACAGGATGCACAACACGATCATTGACACTAAGCAGCAGTAAAGCGGCACCAGCGAGGCATGAAGGTTATAGGCTTTACCGGGAATTACGGCAGGTCGGCAGCAGAGCCCCAGGGCTATCTCATGGCCGACTCGTCCATTCTGTACACGGGACGCCCGTTCTTTGTCCCTGACTACGCAGCGCGCTTTGTCGCCACACCGACCATCGTGGTGCGCACGGGCAGGCTGGGCAAGTGCATTGCCCCCAAGTTTGCCCACCGATACTGGGACGCGCTGACCGCCGGCTGGAGCGTCCAGGCCCAGCAGGGTGATGACAATCGCCTGGAGGTGCTGGGACGTGCCTTTGACGGCGCAGCCATCGTGGGCGAATGGGTAGAGGCCGCGAGCCTCGACGACGCCTTGCATGCCGTGGTCCAACTGATGGTCAACGGCGAGATCGTATCGCATTGCTGCCTTGACGAGATGGTGTGGCCGCTGTCCGACATGCTGTCGGCAGTGAGTACGCGTTGCAGCATCAAGATGGGCGACCTGCTGTTCACCGGTGACGCCGGTCTGTGCCATGTGCTGGCTCCTGGCGACCACCTGACGGCGACTGTGGCCGGCCAGCCCGTGCTGGACATCAAGGTGCGGCTATAGCGGTGACCGTGTGACTGGACGAGACGACAAACAACAGATATACAATAGACGAGCAATCGCAGATAGAATAAAACTAAAACTATTAGATATGCGCAAACTAACAACAATTAAACTCCTGTGCGTGGCAATGCTGGCCCTGATCGGTGTCGGCACAGCCAACGCATTCAACACTTCAGTGTACGCATCCTCGTCCCGGCTCGCGTCGGGCAAATGGGTGAAGGTCGCCATTCCCGAGAGCGGCGTCTATGAAATCACCTACGACGAACTGCGTGAGATGGGTTTCTCCAACCCGGCCCGTGTCAAAGTTTACGGCCACGGCGGCAACCGCATCCCCGAGGTGATGACCTCAGGCAACTACATCGATGACCTGCGCAAGGTGCCCATCCTGCGCATTACCGACAGCAAGATCTGCTTCTATGCCAACGGCCCGGTGGGCATGACCTTGAGTGACTACTCGAGCACGCCGCACTATACCCGCCAGTTCAACCCCTACTCGCTGGTGGGCTACTACTTCCTGACCGAGGACAACACGAGCGACCTCAAGCCGTCGAAGCGCAGCCCCGTGACCGTGTCCAACTATGTGGACACGCCCACCAGCCTGGGCTACTTCTTCCACGAGAAGGAGTTGACGTCGATCAGCGGTTCGGGTAAGGAATTGCTGGGTGAGGAGTTCTCGACTGCCAAGATACTCGTCGATTACGATATGCCTGACCTGGCCGACAGCACCGTCGTGGTCCACACCGTCATCGCTGCCAACGTGAGCGGTAGCGTGAGCTACGTGACCGGCGTGCTGCATGGTGAAGGTGGTAGCGATACCACGGCCTATACCGTCTCGTCGTCGCGCATCTATGAGCCGTCGAACAACTATGTGAAGTATAACTACGCCGGCCCCTATGCCTCGCTCAAGCTCAGTCACCCCTCCGAGCATGGCCAGTTTGAGCCGATGCTGCGATTCGGCTCTGCCAGTGCCAACGTGCTGATGGCCCGTCTGGACTACTTTATCCTGACCTACAAGCACTACAATTACATCCGCGAGGAGAATGGCAACCAGTTGAACATGGGCTTTGCCATGACCAAGGGCAACGAGCGCTACCTGCTGCCCAATGCCTCGAGCGATGTGGTGGTATGGAGCATCAACAATACCCAGTACCCCATGGAGATCGGTACTGCAGACTACACCCACGATTCCGGTACAGGCCGCTACTTCTTCGTGACTTCGTCGGCTATGGCCAACTATGTGGCCTTTGAGCCGAACAAGACGCTGAAGAAAATCTCCGGTTTTGAGTCGGTTGACAACCAGAACCTGCATAGTCTGCCCGTTCCCGAGATGCTCATTATCTCGGACAAGCGTTTCCGTGACCAGGCACAGCGCGTGGCCGACCTGCATGCCGCTGTCGATGGTATGGACGTGCTCGTCGTTGACCAGGACGAGGTGTTCAACGAGTTCTCGAGCGGTACCCGCGACGCCATGGCCTACAGGCTGCTGTGCAAGATGATGTATGACCGCGATCCGTCCAAGTTCAAGAACCTGCTGCTGTTCGGTACCGGTACGTTTGACAACCGCGGCGCCATGGGCGAACACCCGGGCAGCCTGCTCACCTACCAGAGCGACAACAGTAACTATGAGGACTTCTCCTATACGAGCGACGACTTCTTCGGCTTCCTGGAGGACAACTCCGGTTCCAACCTGTCGGCCGACCGCCTGACCATCGGTGTGGGTCGCATTACCGCTGCCGATGAGGCCGAGGCCAAGAGCGACGTTGACAAGCTCGTCGAGTACTATGCAACGCCCGACTACGGCGTGTGGCGCAACAACACGCTGGTCATCAGCGACCAGCCTGAGGGTACCGACGCCACCCTGTACACCTTCCAGGGCGAGGGTTACAAGGAGATGATCGACAACGAGCTGCAGACGGGTATGAACGTGACCACGATCCACAACATCATGTACCCGCGTTCTCCGACAGAATTCACCAACAGCGTTTACCGCAAGACGGCCACCGAGGCCAACCACATGCTCTCGGATATGCTCAAGGACGGTATGTACTATGCCACCTATGTAGGCCATGCCGGTAAGGTGTCGTTCACCAAGACGAACAAGATGTGGACCACCGGTGACGTGTCGCGCACGTCCTACCGCCACTGGCCCATCATGTCGACGGCCTGCTGTGACGTTGCCCACTTCGATGGTGACACGCGCGGCATCGCCGAGCTGATGTTCCACAAGCGTGACGGTGGCGCGATTGCGATGCTCACCTCGTCGCGCATGGTATATGCCTCGGGTAATGACCTGCTCAACCGCTACTTCATCACCGGCATGTTCAGCCATGCCGCCACCGGCAAGATGCCGACGCTGGGCGAGGCCTACAAGGAGAGCAAGTTGGGCTTTACCACAGGCAACACCAACAAGTTGTCGTTCTTCCTGCTGGGTGACCCCGGTATCGTGGTGAACTATCCCATCACCCGATTCAACATCATCGACATTAACGGTTACGACATGACCGACAGCACCGAGGTGGCTACCATCCGTCCGCTGATGAGTTATGACGTGATTGCCCACGTTGTTGACGCCGAGGGTAACCTCGACACCAGCTTCAACGGCGATGCCACGATGACGCTTTATGACAGGTTGGACCGCTTTACCACGCTGTCTCAGTCGGTAGGCGGTGTGACCACCGAGCGCAAGATCTACTTCAACCGCGACAAGCTGGGTGAGGTGACTGGTCGCGTTGTCAACGGTGTGTTCACCGGCTCGATGATTGTTCCCAAGACGGTGAAGGCCAGCAACGAGAATGTGATGGTGCGCGTTTATGCCCACCAGGACAACAGCAAGTACATGGTCAACGGCTTCACCAAGCAGGTGAAGATGCTGCCCTATAATGCCAATGTGGCCATCACCGATGACATCGCACCCGTGATCAACGCGATGTACATCAACGACGAGGCCAGCTTTGCCGACGGCGCTGCCGTGGGTGCCAACTCGATGCTTTACATCACTGTGACCGACGACCAGGGCATCAGCATGCAGGAGAACTCCATCGAGCACGGCATGACGCTGCTGCTCGACAGCGGTAAGGGCTCCTACGATGATGTATCGAGCTATGCCACCGTGAGCGACATGGGCCGTCTGCTCAACATCGAGTATCCCGTGGTCAACCTGGGCGAAGGCCTGCACACGCTCACCTATACCGTCTATGACATGCTGGGCAACAGCGCCACCCGCACGATTTCGTTCATGGTGGGTCAGAGCGGTTCGATGGAACTGGTAGCCGACAAGATGCCTGCCTACATCAACGAGGAGGTCAACTTTGAGGCCGAGACCGAGTTCACCCGCATGCCCGATGTCACCATTCGCGTGACCGATGCTACCGGCAATCTCGTGTGGATGACCGAGGACAGCAGCTTCCCCATCACTTGGGACATGAAGGACCGTAACGGCAATCCCGTGCCCGCTGGCCTGTACCGCTACTTCGGTACCTACAGCGACGGCACCAACTATGGTGGCACGTCCATCAAGCCGCTCATCGTCCTCGATCCCGTCAAGAGGGCAAGCCGTTAATCATAGATGACAGATGGCATCCGCGCTCTGTTGACTTCACGCTAAGTCGCTAGGACGCTAAGCTATATGAAATGATGACAAGAAAGGCAGGAAAGGCAAATATTGATTATCGATGTGAAAAATCAATTTGTCCTTCTTGTCTTTTTTGTCTTCCGACATCTGGCCAAGCAGTTCAGTGACTGTGGCGGATGCGGATATCAGAATCAATGGGAATGATATAGCAATCGAAGAGAAAAACTGTAAGATATGCGCCAACTAACAGTAATCAAATACCTGTGTGCAGCAATGCTGGCCCTGGTGGTTGCCGGCAGTGCCCATGCATTCAACACCACGATGTACGCCACCACCTCACGGCTGGCATCAGGCCAGTGGGTGAAGATTTCAGTTCCCGAGAGTGGAATCTACGAAATCACCTACGACGAACTGCGTGAGATGGGTTTCAGCAACCCTGCCCGTGTCAAGGTGTACGGCCATGGCGGCAACCGCATCAACGAGGTGATGACGGCCGAGAACTACATCGATGACCTGCGCAAGGTGCCCATCCTGCGTGTCACCGACAGCAAGATCTGCTTCTATGCCAACGGCCCGGTGAATATGACCTTGAGCGAATTCAACGGCACACCCTGCTACGTGCGTCAGTTCAACCCCTATTCGCTGGAGGGCTACTACTTCCTGACCGAGGACGACAGCCCTGACTTGAATCCCGGTGCACGCCCCGCTGCATCGATGTCGGACTATGTGGACATGCCCACCAGCCTGGGCTACTTCTTCCACGAGAAGGAACTGGTTTCCGTCATGGGCTCGGGCAAGGACATGCTGGGCGAGGAGTTTTCCGGTGAGAAGGTTTATGTCGACTACAAGATGCCCGACCTGGCCGACAGCACAATCATGGTGCACACGGTCATCGGTGCCAACGTGAAAGGGAGCATCAGTTATGTGAACGGTGTGTTGCACACCGATGAAGGCTCGGACACGACGGCCTATACGTTAGCGTCGTCGCGCATCAACGAGGCGTCAAGCAACTATGTGAAGTATAGTTACGCATCGCCCAAGGCGCCCCTCAAACTCAAGCACCCTGCCGAGCGCGGCCGCTTTGAGCCGATGCTGCGGTTCTCCTCTCCTGATGCCAATGTGACGATGGCCCGTCTGGACATGTTCATGCTGACCTACAAGCACTACAACTACCTCCGCGAGGAGAACGATGGCCAGCTGCTCATGGGCTATACCCATACCAATGGCAACGAGCGTTTCCTGCTGCCCAATGCCTCGAGCGATGTGGTGGTGTGGAACATCGACGACACCTGCTATCCCGTGTCGGTGGGCACTACAGCCTACAGCGATGCCAGCGGCAACGGCCTTTCCTTCTTTGCCCCCGTAGCCAAGGCTACCAACTATGTGGCCTTTAACCCGTCGAAGACACTGAAGAAAATTTCCGGCTATGAGGCGGTAGCCAACCAGAACCTGCATGGCCTGCCTGTCCCCGACATGCTCATCATCACCGACAAGCTGTTCCATGACCAGGCGCAGCGCGTGGCTGATCTGCATGCCGCTATCGACGGCATGGACGTGCTCGTCGTGGACCAGGATGAGGTGTTCAACGAGTTCTCGAGCGGTACCCGCGACGCCATGGCCTACAGGCTGCTGTGCAAGATGATGTATGACCGCAACCCGTCCAAGTTCAAGAACCTGTTGCTGTTCGGTACCGGCTCGTTTGACAACCGTTGCGTGATGGGCGAGCATCCGGGCAACCTGCTCACCTTCCAGAGCGACAACAGTAACTATGAGGACTTCTCCTACACGAGCGACGACTTCTTCGGCTTCCTGGAGGACAACTCCGGCAGTGATGTGTCGGCCGACCGCCTGACCATCGGCATTGGCCGCATCACTTGCGGTGACGTTGCCGAGGCCAAGAGCGACGTCGACAAGCTCGTTGAGTACTATGCCACGCCCGACTACGGCGTGTGGCGCAACAACACACTGGTCATCAGCGACCAGCCGAAGGGCACCGACGCCACCCTCTATACCTATCAGGGCGAGGGCTACAAGGAGATGATCGACAACGAACTGCAGACGGGTATGAACGTGACCACCATCCACAGCATCCAGTATCCGCGTTCCGAGACGGAGTATAACGTGTCGCTGGACCGTAAGACGGCCACCGAGGCTAACCACATGCTCACCAATATGCTCAAGAACGGCATGTACTACGCCACCTATGTGGGCCATGCCGGTAAGGTGTCGTTCACCAAGACGAACAAGATGTGGACCACCGGTGACGTGGCACGCACATCCTACCGCCACTGGCCCATCATGTCGACGGCCTGCTGCGATGTCGCCCACTTTGACAGCGACACGCGCGGTATCGCCGAACTGATGTTCCACAAGCGTGACGGTGGCGCGATTGCGATGCTCACCTCGTCTCGCATGGTGTTCGCTTCGGGCAACGACCTGCTCAATCGCTACTTCATCGCCGGCATGTTCAGCCATGCCGCCACCGGCAAGATGCCGACGCTGGGCGAGGCCTACAAGGAGAGCAAGTTGGGCTTTATCGCCGGCAACACCAATAAGTTGTCGTTCTTCCTGCTGGGTGACCCCGGTATCGTGGTGAACTATCCCATCACCCGCTTCAACATCATCGACATCAACGGCTACGACATGACCGACACCACCGAGGTGGCCACCATCCGTCCGCTGATGAGCTATGACTTGGTTGCCCATGTCGTTGATGCCGAGGGCAACCTCGACACCAGTTTCAACGGTGATGCCACCATGACGCTCTATGACAAGCAGTCGCGCTTCACCACGCTGTCGCAAACGGTGGGCGGTGTGACTACCGAGCGCAAGATCTACTTCAACCGCGACAAACTGGGCGAGGTGTCGGGCCGCGTTGTCAATGGTGTGTTCACCGGCTCGATGATTGTTCCCAAGACGGTGAAGGCCAGCAACGAGAATGTGCTGGTACGCATGTATGCCCACAAGGATAACAGCAAGTACATGGTCAATGGCTTCACCAAGCAGGTGAAGATGTTGCCTTTCAACCCCAATGTGGCCATCACCGATGACATCGCACCCGTGATCAACACGATGTACATCAACGATGAGGCCAGCTTTGCCGGCGGTGCTGCCGTGGGTGCCAACTCGATGCTCTACATTACCGTGACCGACGACCAGGCCATCAGCATGCAGGAAAACGCCCTCCAGAACGGCATGACGCTGCTGCTCGACGGCGGCAAGGACTCCTTTGGCGACATCACGAGCTATGCCACCGTGAGCGACATGGGCCGTGAAATCAGTATCGAGTATCCCGTGATGAACCTGGGCGAGGGTTACCATACGCTCACCTATACCGTCTATGACCTGCTGGGCAACAGCGCCACCCGCTCGATTTCGTTCATGGTGGGCCAGAGCGGAATGATTGACCTCGTGGCCGACAAGATGCCTGCCTATGTCAACGGGACGGTGGCCTTTGATGCCGAGAGTTCATTCAGCAGCATGCCCGACGTCGCAGTGAGCATCACCGATGCCCTCGGCAACCTGGTGTGGAAGAAAGAAAATGCGCATTTCCCCTTGACCTGGGACATGAAGGATCGTAATGGCAATCCCGTGCCCGCTGGTCTGTACCGCTACTATGGCACCTACAGCGATGGCACCAACCATGGCGGCACGTCCATCTACAACCTCGTTGTCCTCGACCCCGTCAAGCGGGCAGGCAATTGATTGCAGACATCGCCCTTAGCCTCTCGCTAAGCCGCAACGTCTTACCAAACAACACTGTCAACTTTTCAGACAAGTTAGACTTCTGATTAGTGAGGCATCCAGCATTTCGTTCAATTCAGAAATGCTGGATGCCTCACTAATCTCTAATCCCTAATCTGCGAGCGCAGCGACCGTGACGCGCAAAAAAAGCGGCCGTTCCCCGATGGGGGAGTGGCCGCGATAAGTGTCTTGTTGTTCTTTGCTTGATTATTCGCCGGGAGCGATTGCACCAGTGGGGCAAGCGTCTGCGCAGGTACCGCAATCCAAGCAGGTGTCGGGATCGATCGAGTAGATGTCGCCTTCCTTGATGGCGTCGGCGGGACATACAGACTGGCATGTTCCACATGCTACACAACTATCGGAAATTACGTAAGCCATAGTAAATAAGTGAATTTAAAAGTGATTAGTTAATAATGTAAAAAGTAAACAATGTGGCAAATGTACTGCTTTTATTTGAATCAGTAAGCATTTTTGCCGTTTTTTATCGTTTGGCGGTCGTTTTTTTGCGAGTTCATGCGGTTATCTCGTGATTTTTTTGTACCTTTGATGATGGAGAAACCATAAAGTTTAATGTGAACTGAATTTTTTTTTTACCGATATGAACACAACCGACTGGAAAGACGCGCTGGCCAATGCCTTCGGCAGGCCCGTACCCGATGAGAATCCACCGCAAGACGAACCGCAGCAGCCCGCTGACAACGGCGGCGATGCCGTGGCGCAGCAGGGCAAGACGCGGCTCGACATCGTGCTCGAGCGCAAGGGGCGCGGTGGCAAGCAGGCAACGATAGTGACGGGATTTACCGTCGATGACGAGGCGCTCAAGCAAGTGGCCTCAAGGCTCAAGCGCAGCCTGGGCGTGGGCGGCAGTGCCCGCGGTGGCGAGGTGCTGATACAGGGCGATTTCCGCCAGCGTGTGCTTGACGAGCTCACGGCGATGGGCTTCAAGGCAAGGATTATTTAGTGAGGAGTTAGAAGTTAGGAGTGAGGAGTTATTCTGAAGGCTTTAGATATATATAAGGATAATAAATAGATGAGTAAAGACATGAGTGACAGTAACGATAACAAGCACCTGCTGGTCATCAAGGCCTCGGCGGGTTCGGGCAAGACCTATAACCTGGCGCTGCAGTACATCAAGCACTTGCTGTTTGACACGAGCTTCAGCCCTATGGTGCCGCGCCGCCCCGACGATGGCGACCGCGTGGTCAATGCTCACCGCCAGCTGCTGGCCATCACGTTTACCAACAAGGCCACCAACGAGATGAAGGAGCGCATCGTCAACGAGTTGCACAAGCTTGCCCAGCCGGGAGTCAAGAGCGACTATCTGCAGCAGTTCATGGACGAGAGCGGCCTGCCAGAGGTGCGTGTGCGCGAGTTGGCACGCTTGGCGCTGAATGAACTACTGTTTGATTACAGCAACTTCAACGTGAGCACCATCGACTCGTTTTTCCAGGGCGTGCTGCGCAATTTCGCACGCGAACTGGACCGCGACTTCAACTACGACATCCAGCTCGAGGAGGACTATGCCGTGAGCGTAGCGGTGCACAATTTCCTGCTCTCGCTGGGCCGCGATAAACAGCCCCAGGTGGACAAGTGGGTGAGTGAACACCAGCGCCACCTGCTGCGCAGCGATGCCAAGAGCAAGAAGTGGAAATTCTTTGAGGACGGCGGGGACATGTTCAGCGTGGCCAAGCAGCTGAAGATGGAAATCTTCCGCAGCCGCATGGAGGACATCCGCAAATACCTGGGCAAGACCGATGCCGACGGACGCTATACGAGCGACTTCAGCAAGATCAACCGTTTCAAGCAGTTGCTGCAAGGCAAAATCCAGCAACTGAAGAGCGATATTGACAAGGACCTGCAGACCCTGCGCGACGAGTTGGAGAAGGTATATGATGACTTGAGCGGTAGTAAGTCGTTCAAGAAATGGTATAATAAGGTGGAATTGGTGGGGGAATTGGCACCGCTGGGTGATTCGCTGAAAGGTGCCGATGCGAACAAGATAGTTGACCAATTCTATCCCAAGACCCCACCCACCGAGGAACTGGTCGACCGCCTGTTGCCGCTGGTAACGCGCCACTTCAAGATGCGGCTGCAGGTGCCCTTCTATCAGCATATCGAGGACTATCTGGGCCTGTTGGGCCTGCTGGCGATGATTGACCACTATCTGGAGGAATACCGCCATGAGTCCAACTCCATCCTTATCGGCGACACCAACGACTTGATAGGTGTCGTGCTCGAAAGCGGGTCCGACTTTGTGTTTGAGCGCGTGGGCACCATCATCAAGCACTTCATGATTGATGAGTTCCAGGACACGAACGCCAAGCAGTACAGCAATTTCAGTTCCCTGCTCGGTGAGAGCCTGAGTTCCGGGAATTTCAATATGCTCATCGGTGACGCCAAGCAGTCGATTTACCGATTCCGCAACGCCGACCTGACGGTGTTCCGCAAGCGGGTAGGGGATGACTTCGGCGGCTACATCTATGAGCCCGAGGTGTCGCCTGGCGGCCCCCGCTCGAGAAACTTCCGCAGTTCGCGCCAAATCATCGAGTTCAACAATGACCTGTTCGCCTTTGTGCGCGAGCAGTATGGCAGTGCCAACGACGTGGTGAGGGTGACCTATGAGGACGCAGAGCAGGGCATGTCGCCCAATATCGACGAGAAGAAAGTGCCGGGCTATGTGCGCATCCTCACGGGCAATTACCAGCAGCTGTTGCTGGATCCCGTTATCGCCGCTGCTGTCAGCCAGCAGACTGCACCCGTCACTGCCGAGAGCGAAACGGTGGAGGTGACCGACGTGCTACCTGGCTATCTGCTCAAACTGCATGAGCGTTACCAATGGGGTCAGATCGGCATTCTGGTCAATACCCATGCCCAGGGCAACCAGTTGGTCGAGGCCATCCTGGATTATAACAAGCGCACGACGGGCAAGCGCATCAGCGTCATCTCGGGTGAGTCGTTGCTGCTGAGC
Source organism: uncultured Bacteroidales bacterium (assembly GCA_902792895.1). Taxonomy (GTDB): domain Bacteria; phylum Bacteroidota; class Bacteroidia; order Bacteroidales; family Muribaculaceae; genus Sodaliphilus. The sequence goes on from CADBBK010000009.1 coordinate 143,714, forward strand.
AATTCGCCCATCATCAGGCGCATCATCGCCATGCTGCGCTTCATCGACGTGAGCCGCCTGGGTTCCGATAACGACGATGACCCCGATGCCGACGAGCCGCAGGACCGCCTGCAGCGCTCGATACTCAAGAAGCGGCTGAGCGACCAGCGCATGTATGCTGCGCTCAACGACTTTATCCATCATGTGACCGCCCACCCCGACGAAACCCCTGCCGAGACCGGCGAGGCGCTTGCCCGCTGCCTGGAGGGGCGTCCGCTGGTGGCCCTGGGCAGCCAAGGCGAAGACCAGCAGAACTATGATGCACTGCTCGCACGGCTGCTTCCCGCCGACAGCGAACTCACGACGCTCGTGAGCATCGTCGAGACCATCATCGGTCACTTCAAGGACAACGCCGACAGCGGCAATGACATCGACCGCGAGACGGCCTTCCTGATGTCGTTCCAGGACTGTGTGATGCATTTCGCATCGCAGCGCAACGGCGGCAGTGTGAGGGAGTTCCTCAAGTATTGGGACGAGAATAAGCAAAAACTCGCTGTGAGCCTCCCCTCGACCACCGATGCCGTCAACATCATGACCATCCATGCCGCCAAGGGCCTGGAGTTTGACTGCGTGCTCATCCCCTATGCTGAGTGGGAACTTGCTGATAAGAAAAGGGAAACGGACTACTGGATGCCTGGCGAGTGCCTGCTCAAAATCGAGGATGCCATCAACTGCGATGTCACCGATGTGCCGCCACTGCTGCACGTGAACAAGAAAACCCTGGTTGAACTTGACAGCGTCAACATGTTGAAGAAAGATGCGTTGGACTTCCTGGTGAAGCAGCGCACCGACCTTCTGGTCGACAACCTGAACAAGACCTATGTGGCATTTACCCGCCCGTGCACCGAGATGCATGTCTTCACTGCCAAGTCGGGCAAGTCCATCGTCAAGAAGGACGAGGACCAGAACACCGACGGAAAGAAAAAGCGCAGGTCTTCGTCAACTGCCGCAACAGGTGGCCCCGCCAAGGACCTGACCGATCTGCTCCGCGCCTATTGTGCCGGGCATGGCACACCCGACCCCGATGTCAAGGAGTGGTATGAATGGGGCGTGAAGTCAACGCGGGACGAAATCCGCGCCAAGATGAAAAAGAAAGACGAAGATGAGGGCCGCCCCGAGCAGAAACCGCTCAACCAGTACACCATCAGGCCCATCAGCCTGAGCATCAACGTCAAGGTGGACAACATCGACAATCCCTATGCCCAGGCGGGCAAGCGGCTGCACAGCCTGCTGAGCCGTATCCGTGACTGTAACGACCTGGACCGTGTCGTGGACGAGGGCCTTAAGCGCGGTATCATCACCAGGGAACCCGGTGACCGTTGCGGCTTAGACAGCGTGGAGAAACACGTGTGCCAGCCCATGAGGAATCCCGCCAGCAGGGTGGCTGCATGGTTTGACCCCGCCAACAAGGTCTATGACGAACGCACCATCAGCAGCCCCATGAGCGAGGAACGGAAGAAGGAACTGGAGGAAAAGGGGAAACTGGTCGATGACGTCATCGACAACCTGCGCCCCGACCGCATCGTGCGCCGCCCCGACGGGCAGCTGCTCGTCATCGACTACAAGAGCGGCAAGCGCGATGACCAGGAACACTGCGAGCAGGTGCAGTCCTACATCGACAAACTGCGCCTCATCTACCCCGGCACCCCCATTGCCGGCCGCATCTGGTACGTCCTGCGCGACGTCATCATCGACGAGCAGGGCCACAAACTGCCCAACTTGCTGGGTTAGGGGTACTTGACAAGTGGAAATGCTCAATATGGGGCACAAGATTTTGTGCCTCTACATATTTTTTGTAATTTTGCAGTTTAAACGTTATTGATAACAATAAAAACTACACTATATACTATGTCGATTGATAATATACTGGCTGAGGCCACCGCTGCTGCGGTCAAGGAGTTGTATGGCGTGGATTTTCCCGCCGAGAAGATTGTTCCCCAAACGACGAAGAAGGAGTTTGAAGGCAACGAGACGATTGTGGTGTTCCCGTTCTTGAAGGCGTCTCACAAGGCGCCCGACGTGACGGCCCAGGAGATTGGCGAGCACATGCTGGCCCACTGCGAGGCTGTTGAGAAGTTCAACGTCATCAAGGGTTTCCTGAACATCACCATCAAGCCGTCGTTTTGGACGGGTGTGCTGCAGCATGTGGCTTCGACCCCCGACTACGGTTTCACCCCCGTGACCGACGATAGCCAACTGGTGATGATTGAGTACTCGTCGCCCAATACCAACAAGCCGCTGCATCTGGGCCACGTGCGCAACAACCTGCTGGGTTACAGCCTGTCGCGCATCATGGAGGCCAACGGCTACAAGGTGGTGAAGACCAATATCGTCAATGACCGCGGTATCCACATCTGCAAGTCGATGCTGGCTTGGCTCAAGTGGGGCAACGGTGCCACACCCGAGTCCACCGGCAAGAAAGGCGACCACCTGATTGGCGACTTCTATGTGGCTTTTGACAAGCACTACAAGGCCGAAATCAAGGAACTCGTGGAAAAGGGCATGAGTCCGGAGGAGGCCGAGAAACAGGCACCCCTCATTCAAGAGGCGCACGACATGCTGCGCCGCTGGGAAGCCGGCGATCCCGAGGTGCGCGCGCTGTGGGAGAAGATGAACAGCTGGGTATATGCCGGCTTTGACGAGACCTACCAGCGCATGGGCGTGTCGTTTGACAAGATCTACTACGAGAGCGACACCTATCTCGTGGGCCGCGACACCGTGCTCGAGGGTCTGGACAAGGGCTTGTTCTACCGCAAGGAGGATAATAGCGTGTGGGCCGACCTCACGGCTGACGGCCTCGACCACAAGCTGCTGCTGCGCAGCGACGGCACGTCGGTCTATATGACACAGGACATCGGTACCGCCCAGTTGCGTTACAAGGACTATCCCATCGACCGCATGATCTATGTGGTGGGCAATGAGCAGAATTACCACTTCCAGGTGCTCTCGCTGCTGCTCGACAAGCTCGGCTTCAAGTGGGGTAAGGACCTGGTACACTTCTCTTATGGTATGGTCGAACTGCCCAATGGCAAGATGAAGTCCCGCGAAGGCACCGTTGTTGATGCCGACGAACTCATGGACGAGATGATTGCCACCGCTACCGAGATGGCTGGTGAGCCTGGCCGTCTGCAGGGTGTGCCCGAGGAGGAGCGCGACAACGTGCTGCGCATGATCGGTCTGGGCGCCTTGAAGTATTTCATCCTCAAGGTCGACCCGAGGAAGACCATGCTGTTCGACCCGAGCGAGTCCATCGACTTCAACGGCAACACTGGCCCCTTCATCCAGTATACCTATGCCCGCATCCAGTCCGTCCTGCGTAAGAGCGGCGAGGACCACAATGCCGTGGACATCAGCGCTGTGGCACCCAACGAGAAGGAGACCTCGCTGATTCAGCGTCTGGCCGACTTCATCACCGTTGTCGCCGATGCAGGCCGCAACTACAGCCCCGCGCTGATTGCCAATTACGTCTATGACCTGGCCAAGGAGTACAACCAGTTCTATCACGACTGCAGCATCCTCAAGGAGCAGGACGAGAAGGTGCGCGCCTTCCGCCTGCTGCTCAGCGCCACCGTTGCCGACGTCATCAAGCGCGGCATGTCGCTGCTGGGCATCGAGATGCCTGACCGCATGTAAATCCTAGTGCGATTCATGACATAATACTGGAGAATTGGCACAGTTTTTGCACAATTATTTGGAAAAACTAATTCCTGCAATTAAAAAAACATTATCAATATGAACGATTGGAGTAACAACTACGAGAGCGGCTATCAGACCGCTGCTCAAGCCGAGAACGAGATGACGCTGCAGCGCTATGTCGCTGGTGTGATGCGCAAGGTATATGGCAAAATGACGCTGGGACTGATTCTGACGGCACTCACGTCCTACTTTGTGGCGAATAACCCGACTGTGCTGAATCTGCTTTTTGCTACCCGTGGCATCGTCTGGATTCTGATGCTTGCCGAGCTGGGACTGGTGTTCTTCCTGAGCGCCCGCATCGATAAGCTCAGCACCGGCACCGCAACTGTGATGTTCTATATCTACAGTCTGCTCACAGGTCTGTCGCTGGCTCCCATCTTCTTGATTTACACGGGTGCTAGCATCGCCAAGACGTTTGCCATCACCGCAGTCACCTTCGGCTCGATGACCTTGTACGGCTATACGACCCGCCAAGACCTGTCTAAGTTCGGTTCCATCCTGATTATGGCCCTCATCGGACTCATCGTGTCAGTCCTGGTCAATGTGCTGTTGCTGCACAGCCCGATGTTTGACCTGATTATCAGCATCGTCGGTGTGCTCATCTTCGTGGGCCTCACCGCCTGGGACACCCAGTCCATCAAGCGTATGTGCGCCATTGCCGACCCCTCGACGATGGGCAAGATTGCCACGATGGGCGCCTTGAGCCTCTACCTCGACTTCATCAACCTGTTCCTGTACCTGCTCCGCTTCTTCGGCGGCAGCCGCAACTAGACTTTCAGACAACAGAGACAACTAGATAAAACAGCCCCGACAACATCTATTGCTGCCGGGGTTGTTTATTTGCCATCTAGTGTCTCATTTTTGTTGGGATTTGTGGGAAAAATGCTATATTTGTGGCGTTTTTAACCAAGATCAAGAGACATGATTATGAAACGGATATTTAGTATTGTGATGGGCGCTGTGCTGCCAGTGTTGGCTTTGGCGCAGGGGTGGCCCGCGAATTATGGCGGCGTGATGCTGCAGGGATTCTATTGGGACTCCTACAACGACAGTAAGTGGACTAACCTGGAGTCGCAGGCCGATGAGTTGGCCGAGTTCTTCGACCTGGTGTGGATTCCGCAGAGTGCTTCGTGCGGCGGTACCTCGATGGGCTATGACCCCCTGTACTGGTTCACTAACTACTACTGCTCCTTCGGTACCGAAACGCAGCTGCGGTCGATGATCAACACCTTCAGCAGCAAGGGTATCGGCACTATCGCCGACGTGGTCATCAACCACCGCAAGAGCACCGGTGACTGGGTGACGTTTCCCGCCGAGACCTATAAGGGCACGATGTATCGCCTGCAATCTACCGACATCTGCCGCAACGATGACGGAGGCGCTACGCTCAACTGGGCCAACCAGAATGGTAAGTCGCTGAGTCCCAACAATGACAGCGGCGAGGACTGGAGCGGCCTGCGCGATCTGGACCACTCGAGTGCCAACGTGCAGACCACTGTCAAGGCCTATCTGAAAATGCTGCTCGATGACCTGGGCTATGCGGGCTTCCGCTACGACATGACCAGGGGCTATGCAGCCAGTTACACGGGCCTGTACAATGCTTATGCATCGCCTACCTATTCGGTGGGTGAGTACTGGGACGGCAACGTGAGCGCTGTGAAGTCGTGGCTTGACGGGACGAAGGTGAACGGCGTGGTGCAAAGCGCGGCATTTGACTTCCCGTTCCGCTACACCATCCGCGATGCGGTCAACAACAACGCATGGACCTCGCTGCCTGGCAGCGGCTTGAACCTCGATGCCAACTACAGCCGCTATGCGGTGACCTTTGTCGAGAATCACGACACGCAATACCGTGACTCCTACAATCCTCAGGACCCCATCAGCCAGAATATCGAGGCCGCCAATGCTTTCATCCTGGCGATGCCGGGCACGCCATGCATCTTCCTGCGGCACTGGATGGACTACAAGGAGAGCCTCAAGCAGATGATTTACGCCCGCCAACTGGCCGGCATCACCAACACGAGCTACACGTCGCGCTATTCCTACAGCTCAAATAATAACTATGTCATCCAGCGCACCATAGGCTCGCGTGGCACGCTGATGGCTGCGATGGGCGGGTCAGGCTACACGATTCCCTCGAGCTATGTCACCGTGGCCAGCGGCACCAACTATTGCCTGGCGCTGAGCAAGAACACCGAGACCGCGTGGGCCAGCGTGCCCAGCTGTGAGCAGCTGAACCCGTTTAACGTCACGTTGACAGCGGTGAGCCAGAGCTCGACGGCCCAGATTGTCTATACCCTTGACGGCAGCGAACCCACAGCCACCAACGGCACCATCGTTGCCAGCGGCACGGCCGTGCCCATCAGGAAGAGCGTGACCATGAAGGCAGGTTTGCTGATCAACGGCAGCGTGAGCGGCGTGATTACCCGCCACTACACGGTTGTGAACGAGGACTATGACGCGTATGAGATCACCGTCTTCCTCAAGGACCCGACCACAGCGCCCAACAACTGGCCGCGCGTGACCTACTACTGCTGGGACAGCAACAGCGTGCAGCAGTGCGGTGGCTGGCCCGGCGAGGTGATTACCGACACCCGCGTGGTGCATGGCGAGACGTTCTACTACAAGACCTTCAACATCACCGGCGCCAACTACACGCTGAACTTCGTGTTCAGCCAGGGCGGCAGCACGGCCAGCAGTCACCAGACCGTTGATGTGACGGGCGTGCGGGAGACCGCTTTCTTTGAGGTGACCACCCAGAGCAACAAGTATCAGGTCGCCAACGTGACGTCCCAGTATCTGCCTTATCTCGACGTGACGTCACTGCCCGGCGATGTGGACGCCAACGGCCTGATTGAGATTGCCGACGTGACCTTGCTGATTGACTATCTGCTGGGAACCAATGTCCCCGAGATAGACCTCATCGCCGCCGACGTTGACGAGGACGGCGAAATCGGCATCAGCGACGTGGGCACCTTGATAGACATGCTGCTGGGCTGATCACTGAAGGGTCAATAAGATGGCTGCCTGTCCAGCTCCTGCGGGACTAATGCGAATGATGCGTGTTTATCTGATTATGGCAAATGGTTGAATATCATTTTGTGTAATTAGTGTCGTTAGCGATATCCGCATTAAATAAAGTTCCAGGCTCTACTTCTATATTGTTCCCTAACAGAATATTCAGTCAGATATACAATAAAAGGCGGTTTTCTTAGTTAATTAGGTAAAAGACAAATGTAATTTTTTCTAATTAGAAATGAAACTGAACAAGTCAATACTCGCCATCGTCATGATGGCTACTGCCCTGTCGGCCTGGTCGCAGGACGATATCAAGAACACCGAGTTCAACCCCGTGACCACGGGTGTGACCTCGCTGAGCATCACCCCCGACGCGCGTGGCGCTTCGATGGGTGACTTGGGTGCCGCTACCGAGGCCGACGTGAACTCGCAGTTCTGGAATGCCTCAAAGTATGCTTTCGCTTACAGCCGTGCAGGCGTATCGTTGTCCTACACCCCGTGGCTGCGTAAGATTGTCAACGACATCTACCTGGCCAACCTGTCGGGATACTACAAAATCGGTAGCAACGATAACCAGGCCGTGAGCACCTCGCTGCGCTATTTCTCGCTGGGTGAGGTCATGGCTACCGATGGCGAAGGCGCCACGCTGGCGACCATCAACCCGTTTGAGCTGTCGGTGGACCTGGGTTATTCACGCAAGTTGAGTGAGAAGTTCTCGATGGGCGTTGTGCTGCGTTACATCTACAGCGACTTGGGCTACAGTGACATGAACACGGGTGACCAGACGTCGAGCGCCTCGGCATTCTCGGCCGACTTGTCGGGCTATTTCACGACCTTCCCCATCATCGGTCGCAACGAGTGCCAGTGGTCGCTGGGTTTCAACCTGTCCAACATCGGTTCCAAGGTGTCCTACAATAAGGGTAATGACCCCGCCTATCTGCCCGCTAACCTGAAGTTGGGTACGGCCTTCACCTTCCCGCTGGCCGAGGGCAATAACCTGACGTTCGCCCTTGACGCCAACAAGCTGCTCGTTCCCGCCAAGCCCCGTCTGGCCGATTTCGATGACCCGATGGACTATGACGAGGCCCTCGAGACGTGGAAGAACAAGTCGTCGATTTCAGGTATCTTTGACAGTTTCAAGGACAATTTCGCCAAGCGCATCACCTATTCGGTGGGCGCCGAGTATGACTACGACCAGAAGTTCTTCCTGCGCGGTGGCTACTACTACGAGAGCAAGTACGCCGGTAACCGTCAGTACTTCGGCCTGGGTGCCGGTTTTGCGCTTCAGGTCATCAAGATCGATGCCAGCTACATGATTGCCACCGCCCAGAACAGTCCGTTGGATCAGACGCTGCGCTTCACCTTGTCGTTTGACATGGACGGCATTAAGGGCCTGTTCGGCGGCAACTAATCCAACTCCTCATTCCTCACTCCTAACTAAAAAACTGAGAGATGGCTATGTTCCGCATCGGAATGGGATTTGATGTACACCGCCTGGTCGAGGGTAGACCCCTGTGGCTGGGCGGCGTCAAGATTGAATGGCAACGAGGCTTGCTGGGCCACAGCGACGCCGACGTTGCGATCCATGCCCTGTGCGATGCCCTGCTGGGTGCCGCCGCGTTGCGTGACATCGGCTACCACTTCCCCGACACCGACCCGCGCTACAAGGGCATCGACAGCCGCGTGCTGCTGCGCCACGTGATGGCGCTCATCGACGAGCAGGGTTATTGCCTGGGCAACTGCGACCTCACCATTTGCGCCGAGCAGCCCAAAATCAATCCCCACATTCCTGCGATGCAGCGCGAACTGGCGGCCTGCATGAACTGTGACCCCAGCCAGGTGTCCATCAAGGCCACCACAACCGAGAAATTGGGCTACACTGGCCGTGGCGAGGGTATCTCGGCCTATGCCGTCGCCCTGCTTGAACGCAAAACCTCACGGCCATGAAGACCGAGGACAAACTGCAACGGCGCATTCCCTATCTTGACATCCTGCGTGTCATCGCATGCCTGTTGGTCATCCTCATCCACACGCCCATCAGGCAATATGACACCTATTACAACACACCGTCGGTGGCCAGCGCGGTCTATACCGTGTTGGTGGCGGTAAATTGCAACCTGTTTTTCATGATTACGGGTGCCCTGCTGCTGCCCGTCACCCGTCTCGGCCGACGTTTTGTCAAGCGCCGCCTGCTCGTGGTGTTGCCGCCGCTGGTGGTGTGGACGGTGGTCTATCTGCTCGAGCATGCCTTGTTGCTGCACAACTTCACGCCGCGCCTGTTGACCTCGGTGCTGTTCCACCCCGTTGAGGGACTGTTGTGGTATGTGTATGTGCTGGTGGTCGTCTATGTGACCTTGCCGCTAGTGAGCAAGTGTATCGCCGCCGTGGGCAAGCGGGGTGTGGAACTGGTGCTGGCGCTGTGGGTGCTCTCCTCGTTCATCCCCTATCAGCACGGTGTGTTCATCGAGGCGCTGCAGTACAGCCACAATATGTTCGGCGCCTTTGCCAACTACTACGGCTACGTGTTGCTGGGTTACTACCTGCACCAGTACGGACTGCCGCGTTTCTCGAACGGCCATGGTGTGAAGTGGGCGCTGCTGCTGGCCCTGGGCATCGTGGCGATGCCCCTGTTTGAGTTTTTGGTACAGGACGACTTCGGCATCACTTGGCAGCAGCACATCGACACCATCACCAACGACATCAGCATCAACAACATAGCCATGGCCACGCTGCTGTTTGTGGTTGTGCGCCGTTTCTCCCCCGAGCACTATGACCGCAGGCGTTCGCCCAATGCCGCCCTGTGGTGGCCGCTGCTGAGCGTATGCACCTTCGGCATCTACCTGTCCCAGATGATAGTCCTTCGGCAGATCATCTGGCCGTTGACGGCTTCTTGGCTGGGTACCGGCCCCGTGGTGGTCGATTGCCTGGCAAGCGGCGTGCTGGCTTTTGCCGTGTGCCTGTTGCTGGTCGTGTTGCTGCGCCTGTTGCCCTTCCACCGCTATATTGTGGGCAAGTAATCCCTCTTTTTTTTGATAGGGCCTCATGCGGCTCTTGTCCCATCTTTTCTCTGCAATCCACAGGTTGCAGGCATTGTGTATTCTGAAAATCATAAAAAAATGATTACCTTTGCCGAAGGATAAACCAGAATCATGATTAAAGATGAAAAAGACCTTACTTTTGTTTTCTGCATTCATTTCCTTGTTATTGGTGCCCCTGCCTGTGTCGGCAGCTGACGTTACATCGACGACGGTGGCCGTGGGCGACTCCATCATGACCTTGAGCCAGGTGGTGGCTACGGGATTACCTGTGTTATGTGTCGAAACCGTGGACCATGAGGAACCCACGTGCCAGTATGTGTCGGCCCCGGCTGGCAGCATCGGCCGGACCATCCGCAATGCCACCAAGGTGCCGGGCCGCATGACGATTTACCAGCGCATCGACGGCGTGGACAGCCTGATGTATGACAGCGGAGACTATGAGAAAGACGTGAGCGGCATGACCATCAAGATACGTGGCAACTCCAGCGCCTACTACGACAAAAAGCCGTATAAAATCAAGTTGCAGAAGAAGCGTGACCTGCTCTTCCGCGGTGATGAGTCGACTTATAAAGATAAAGACTGGGTGCTGCTGCGTGACGAATACTTGCGCACGATGGCAGCCTTCAAGGTGAGCCGTATGGTGGGCATGGTGTGGACTCCAGCCCATCACTATGTGATTGTGGTGCTGAACGGCGTGTACCGCGGCGTGTACTTGCTGTGTGAATCGGTCGACCGCAATCCCGACTGCCGCCTGAATGTGGACAAGAACATGGGTTTCATCTTTGAGTGCGATATCTACTGGTGGAACGAGGCCGTGTATGTCAATTCAGTGGACAGCCCCGTTTATAACTACACGTTCAAGTACCCCGATGAGGACGAAATCACGCCGGAGCAACTGGCTTACATGCAATGGCTGGTGTCGGCTTATGAGGCCAGTTTGACCACATCCGACTACCCTAGGTGGATCGATGTGACCTCGTTTGCCGCGTGGATTCTGGTTCACGATATCGAGGGCACCAAGGACGGCGGTGGAGCCAACCGTTACTATACCAAGCAGGATACTACATCGGCGAGCAAAATCGTGATGCCCGTGGTGTGGGACTTCGACTTGTCGGAGCGCACGCCCGAGGATTGGTCACGCTGCCACAACGAGTACATGGGCAAACTGTTCAATAACCCGAACCGTGCCTTTATCAACGAGTACGTTAGGCTATGGTGCCAGATTCGTGACCATTTTGTGGATGACATCACGACGAGTATGAGCGCCTTTGAAACCGAGGACGAGGGCGTGGCACTGAAAGCTGCCAATAAACTTGAGTTGATTAAGACTGGCTTGAATTATCCGGTCGATCGTTATGTGTGGTGGCGCAACAAGTGGTTCACCGAACGTTTCCCGTGGCTCGATGCAGCCATCATGGCGATGCATGTGCCCCATGACGTCGATGTTGACGGCAGCGTGGACATCTCGGATGTCGTGGCCTTGATTGATATGGTGTTGGGCAATGCCCCCACGATGAGCATCGGCGACATTAACGGAGACGGCATTGTGGGAATCGACGATGTCTCGGACCTGATTGACGAGCTGCTGATGTGAACAGTATGAGAAATGAAGTTAGGAGATTATCAGATGAACATGTATAAGAAAGTGATGATTGCATGGGCTGTCGTCATGTCGATAATGGCCAGCCGAGTGGCGGCAGCTGATGTGACAGCTACAACGGTGGCCGTGGGCGACTCCATCATGACGTTGAGCCAGGTGGTGGCCACGGGATTGCCTGTGTTGTGTGTCGAGACTGTGGAACATGAGGAGCCCGCTTGTGACTATGTTTCGGCTCCAGCCGGTTGCATGGGGTTAGGCATCAGCAATGCCACCAAGGTGCCTGGACGCTTAACTGTTTACCAACGCATTGGCGGCGTGGACAGCCTGATGTATGACAGCGGTGACTATGAGAAGGACGTTAGCGGCATGACCATCAAAATACGTGGCAACTCCAGTGCCTACTATGACAAAAAACCTTATAAAATCAAGCTGCAGAAGAAGCGCGACCTGCTCTTCCGTGGCAATGAGTCGATGTACAAGGACAAGAACTGGGTGCTGCTGCGCGACGAGATGCTGCGCACGATGGCTGCCTTCAAGGTGAGCCGTCTTGTGGGCATGGTGTGGACTCCCGGCTGCCGTTATGTGAATGTGGTGCTCAATGGCGTGTACCGCGGTGTGTACCTGTTGTGTGAGTCGGTCGAGCGCAATCCCGACTGCCGCCTGAATGTGGACAAGAACACGGGCTTCATCTTTGAGTGTGACCCCTACTGGTGGAACGAAGGAGTGTATGTGACTTCGACCCATTCACCGTCCTATAACTACACGTTCAAGTACCCCGACGAAGACGAGATCACCCCGCAGCAGTTGGCCTATATGCAGGGTCTGGTGGCGGCCTATGAAGCTAGCCTGACTACGCCTGACTATCCTAAACTGATCGATGTGACCTCATTTGCCGCTTGGTGCCTGGTCCACGACATCGAAGGGTCCAAGGACGAGGCGGGCGCCAACCGGTACTATACCAAGTATGACACCACATCGGCCAGTAAGATTGTGATGCCCATGGTGTGGGACTTCGATATGTCGGAGCGCACACCGTCAGAATGGTCGCGGTGCCACAGTGTCCACATGAGCATTTTGTTCAACAACCCAAATCGGACGTACGTCAATGAGTACGTCAGGCTATGGTGCCAGATTCGTGACCATTTTGTGGACGACATCACGTCGAGCATGAATGCCTTTGAGACAGCCGACGAGGGCGTGGCACTGAAAGCTGCCAATAAACTTGAGTTGATTAAGACTGGCTCGAATTATCCGGTCGATCGTTATGTGTGGTGGCGCAACAAGTGGTTCACCGAGCGTTATCCGTGGCTCGATGCCGCCATCATGGCGATGCATGTGCCCCATGACGTCGATGTTGACGGCAGCGTGGGCATCTCGGACGTGGTGGCCTTGGTCGACATGATGTTGGGCAATGCCCCCACGATGAGCATCGGTGACATCAACGGAGACGGCATTGTGGGAATCGACGATGTCTCGGACCTGATTGACGAGCTCTTGGCTGCCGACTGAAAGACCACTGGTGCAATCATTGTGTTACCGAAAGGAAAAACCGCAAATTCCCGGTTACATTATTGTGATAATCGGGAATTTGTGTGTAAATTTGCGCTATCAACCCAGCCGTTGTCATCGGGCTATGACACAGCGGCGTTAAAGATTTATAGCTTATGAAAAAAGTAATACTCCTCTTCTCATTATTGCTGGCAGCCGTCGCGATGGTGCCGCTGCATGCCGATATTGTAATCAACGGTGTCGCCTATCATGCCGACACGCTGCAGCGCCGCCAGGTGGCGCCGGGCACGATCAGCACCATTGTGCGCCTGCCCGATTACCCGCTCAACATCTATCTGATAGAGTCGGACATGAACAACCCCTACAACCGTGTCGAGACGACCTTCGGCAGGGGAACCCTGGGCTATACCGAACTGCTGTCCGATGCCTGTGCCCGCCACCGCACGCCCACCAAGCGCCCGCTGGTGGCCTGCAACGCCAACTTCTGGATTGTCACTGGCAGTTCGGCTCCGCTGGTGGCCTCGCAGATGGGCTTCCCCATGGGTGGTGTTGTGCGCAACGATACCACCATCGTCAACGACAACAACACGGTGGACCAGTGGTGTGGCGGCCCCATGAACACGGGTGTCGCCGCCATCACGCCCGACAAGCGCCTGGTGATGGGACATGTCGGCTGGGAGGGCACCATCACCTCGAGCCGCCTGGCAGGCCCCGTGACCTATCACAACCTGAACCGCCGTGCGGTGCGTGGCGAAATCTGCCTGTACAATCGTGCCTATGGCAACGGCCGCGCGTTTGAGGACGACTGGGTGAGCTTCAACACCCGTGGCGACAACCAGACCGACAACTACTTCCTGACCTTTGTCACCATCGACAGCGTGAAGGAGGTGTGGAAGACCAACAGTCCGATGAAGTTTGTCGTCAACCGCATCGAGAAGGGCCAGGACCGCCTGCACCTGGGCTATTCCAATGCCTGCATTGCCGTTACCGGCGATGCCAACAAGGCCGTCATGGCAGCCCTGCAGGTGGGGGACACCATCGAGGTGACATCGGGGTTCCATGCCCTTGACGCCAGCCAGCCCGAGCCCTATCCCACCATCGAGAACCTCGTGACCGGCCAGGCTACGCTCATCCAGGACGGAGAGATCACCTCGCGCAACTTCAACGACGACTACAACACCCCCTATTACTCGCGCACCATCTACGGCACTAACGGCGACGGCAGCCGCCTGTACATGCTGGTCATCGACATGTCCACCAGTCCCAGATATGGCCTGTCTCGCGGCTGTCCCACGGTGGACGCCTGCCAGGTCATGCAGGCTGTGTGGCCCGACATCCAGATGGCCGTGAACATGGATGCCGGCGGCTCGGCCGAGATGTTCATCGACGGCAAGATCGTCAACACCACCACCGAGGGCAACCCCCGCGGCGTGGCCTGTGGATGGATGATTGAGGCCATCGGCGAGGAGGACCATGAGGTGGCGAGCATCGCCTTTGACAAATTCCGCATCGACATCGCCGAGTACTCGATGACCACGCCCCGCATCCTGGGCTATAACAGGATTGGCGAACTGGTGGACGAGGATGTCAAGGGCTTCACCCTGTCGTGTGAACCGTCGTTGGGAACCACCCTGCGCGACAGCACCTTCATCGCCGGAGGCGGTGACCTGCGCGGCACGCTCACGGCGACTTTGAACGGCATGACCGCCACGGTGCCCGTCCATGTCCTGCCGGCCCAGCCCGGCATGGTGCTGCAGCCCATCCTGATCGACGAGCGCGAATATCCCATCGAGTTGACGAGCCAGATTGTCAACGACACCTATTTCTATGACCCGTCCATCTTCGACTGGACGCTGGACAACCCCGAGGTTGCCACCGTCATCGACGGCGTGCTGCGTGGCCGTGCCAACGGCTCGACCGGCATTGCCTATCAGGTGGGCCCCTACAGCGGCAGCAGCACGGTGAATGTGGAAATCAGCGACGAGCCTTACCGCCAGGAGTCGCTGGCCGGTTGGACCTTCAAGGGCGCCGGCGCCAAGGACATCACCTGCGACACCGAGACGGGTGACATCCATTTTACTTACAGCAGCAACCGTGCGCCCTACCTGCAGATGAGCAAGGATTGGGTGGTGTATGGCCTGCCCGACACCATCGCCCTCGTGTTCAACTCCACGATGCCGATAGAGTATGTGCAAATTGACACGCGCAACCGCATGCACACCACGACCAACTACCTCAAGTGCAAACCCGAGGACGGCAGCGAGACCTTTGCCACCGGCGTGGACCACACCCTGCTGATAGACCTGAAGAAGATGGGTGGGGCTGACTATGTCGGCACCTATCCTCTCAACATCAAGACCATCAAGTTCACCCTGAACAAGGACGGTGAGGTGGGCGAGCACACCCTGAGCGTGAAGTCGTTCTATTGCCACTATCCCGATAACGGCTCTGGCCCCGGCCCGCAGCCGCTGTACGGAGACGTGAACGGCGACGGTGAGGTCACCGTGGCCGACATCAATGCCATCATCGACGTCATCCTGCTGGGAACCAGCAACGCCGGTGCCGACGTGAACACCGACGGCGAGGTCACCATTGCCGACATCAACGCCGTGATTGACGTCATCCTTGGCCACTGACCTTCAGTGTGCCGCAAGCACCGACTGCCTACTCTCATCAGTAAAGAATTTGGTGGGGTAGGGCCGATTAAAATCCGTTTTATGGTGCTCGGTTGACGCAAAAGTTGTACCTTTGTGCCGCTTTAAGGCAAGAGGTAAAGTTATTGACTGATGAAAGAAACCGAAAAACCCGAAAAAGGTAACCAGATTATAGAAGAAGCGGCACAAGCCGAGTACAAGTACGGCTTTGTGACCGACATTGACACCGAGGTGATTCCCAAGGGGTTGGACGAGGATGTGGTGCGCCGCATCTCGGCCCTGAAGGGAGAACCCGAGTGGCTGCTGGAGTTCCGCCTGAAGGCCTATCGCCACTGGCTGACGCTCAAGGCACCCACCTGGGGCCATGTCCATGTACCTGAGATCGACTACCAGGCCATCAGCTACTATGCCGCTCCGCGCCAACTGAAGAAAGGCGGCGTCGAGGACATCGATCCCGAGCTGAAAAGGACCTTCGACAAGCTGGGTATTCCCCTGGAGGAGCAGCTGCGCCTGAGTGGCATGGCTGTTGATGCCGTGATGGACAGCGTGAGCGTGAAGACGACCTACCGTGAGCGCCTGGCCGAGCTGGGCGTGATCTTCTGCTCCATCAGCGAGGCGGTGAAGGACTACCCTGACCTGGTGCGCAAGTACCTGGGCAAGGTAGTGCCCTATACCGACAACTTCTATGCCGCGTTGAACTCGGCCGTGTTCAGCGACGGCTCGTTTGTGTACATCCCCAAGGGTGTGCGCTGCCCGATGGAACTGTCCACCTACTTCCGCATCAATGCGGCCCAGACAGGCCAGTTTGAGCGCACGCTTATCGTTGCCGACGATGATGCCTATGTCTCCTACCTGGAGGGCTGCACTGCGCCGATGCGTGACGAGAACCAGCTGCATGCCGCCATCGTCGAGATTATCGTCGAGGACCGTGCCGAGGTCAAGTACAGCACGGTGCAGAACTGGTATCCCGGCGACAAGGACGGCAAGGGCGGCATCTATAACCTGGTAACCAAGCGCGGCCTGTGCCGTGGCGACCACAGCAAACTGTCGTGGACCCAGGTCGAGACCGGTAGCGCCATCACGTGGAAATACCCCAGCTGCGTGCTCAAGGGCGACCACTCGGTGGGCGAGTTCTACAGTGTGGCGCTGACCAACAACTGGCAGGAGGCCGACACGGGCACCAAGATGATCCACCTGGGCAAACACAGCACGAGCACCATCGTGAGCAAGGGCATCAGCGCGGGGCACAGCCAGAACAGCTACCGCGGCATGGTGAAGATTGCCCCCAAGGCCACCGGTTGCCGCAACTTCACCCAGTGTGACAGCCTGCTGCTGAGCGACACCAGCGGAGCGCACACCTTCCCCGTCATCGAGGTGGGCAACGACACGTCGGTGGTCGAGCACGAGGCGACAACGAGCAAAATCAACGAGGACCAGATCTTCTACTGCAACCAGCGCGGCATCGCGACCGAGGACGCCGTGGGCCTTATCGTCAACGGCTATGCCAAGGAGGTAATGGCCAAGCTGCCGATGGAGTTTGCCGTCGAGGCGCAGAAGCTGCTGAACATCTCGCTCGAGGGCGCCGTGGGGTGAGAGCAGTTAGGAGTTAGGAGTTAGGGGTTAGGAGTTAGAAGTTAGGGGTTAGAAGTTAGGGGTTAGGAGTTAGAAGTTAGGGGTTAGAAGTTAGGGGTTAGGAGTTAGGAGTGACTCCAGGCGATACTAACCATACTTACAACTTATAACTTAAAACTTACAATTTAAAACTTACAACTTAAAACTTAAGACTAAAAACATACAACATAAAAAATAATATGCTAGTAATTAAGGATTTACAGGCCTCGATTGAGGACAAGCAGATACTGAAGGGCATTAACCTGACCGTCAAGCCCGGTGAGGTGCATGCCATCATGGGCCCCAACGGCTCGGGCAAGAGCACACTGAGCGCTGTGCTCACGGGCAACCCCGCCTATACCGTGACCGGTGGCAGCGTGGAGTTTTACGGCAAGGACCTGCTGGCCCTCTCGCCCGAGGACCGCGCCCACGAGGGCTTGTTCCTGAGTTTCCAGTATCCTGTCGAGATTCCAGGTGTGTCGATGGTGAACTTCATGCGCACTGCGCTGAACGAGAAACGCAAGTACTACGGACAGGAGCCGCTGAGCGCTGCCGACTTCCTGAAACTCATGCGTGAGAAGCGCAGCATCGTGCAACTGGACAACAAGTTGGCCTCGCGCGCCGTCAACGAGGGCTTCTCGGGCGGCGAGAAGAAGCGCAACGAGATTTTCCAGATGGCGATGCTCGAGCCGCGGCTGAGCATCCTCGACGAGACCGACAGTGGCCTGGACATCGATGCCCTGCGCATCGTGGCCAGCGGCGTGAACACGCTCAAGAGCAAGGACAACGCTACCATCGTCATCACCCACTACCAGCGCCTGCTGGACTACATCAAGCCCGACTTTGTGCACGTACTGTACAAGGGCCGCATCGTCATGAGCGCCGGTCCCGAGCTGGCACTGGAGCTCGAGGAGAAGGGCTATGATTGGATTAAGGAGCAGGTCGATTCACAGCAATAAAGCGACATGAACGCACTCAAGCAATATATCGACCTGTATGATGAGCACCGTGACCTCATCGAGCAGCAGTCGCCTGCGCTGTTGAACACGCTGCGCCGCAGCGCCCGCGAGCACCTCGAGGGCGCCCGCCTGCCGCGCAAGGGCAGCGAGGACTACGAGGCGACCGACCTGGAGGCCGTGTTTGCCCATGACTATGGCGTGAACGTGAACCGTCTGCCCTTCGAGGCCGACCCGGGCGAGACCTTCCACTGCGACGTGCCCAACCTGAGCACCTGCCTGTATTACAGCAGCAACGACGCGTTCCACAGCAGCCCCACCGCCGAGCGCAACATCGGTCAGGTGGTGGTGGAGCCCTTCAGCATGGCGGCTGTGGACTATCCCGAACTGATGAACGCCTACTACGGCAGCCAGGCGCGCTTGAGCGACCCCACCGTGGCCCTCAACACGCTGCTGGTGCAGGACGGCTTGTTCATCTATGTGCCCGACGGCGTCGTGGCCGAGCGTCCGCTGCAGTTGGTCAACATCTTCAATGCCGCCCTCGACATGATGGTGCAGCGCCGCGTGCTCATCGTTGTGGGCAAGAACGCCGCCATCAAGCTGCTCGTGTGTGACCACACCCAGAGTCCCGACTACCATTACCTGAACAACCAGGTGGTCGAGATTGTGGCTATGCAGGGCGCAACGGTGGACTACTATGACATGGAGGAGAGCACACCGCTCACGCGCCGCGTGTCGTCGATTTATGTCGACCAGCACGAGGGCAGCAACGTGCTCATCGACGGCATCACGCTCATCAACGGCTTCACCCGCAACAACTACCACGTTGAGGTCAACGGCGAACATGCCGAGACGCATCTGCTGGGCATGACCATCGCCAGCGGTGAGCAGCATGTGGACAGTCGCACCTTTATCAGCCACAACGCACCGCGCTGCAACAGCAACGAGATGTTCAAGTATGTGCTCAACGACCATGCCGTCGGCGCCTTTGCCGGCAAGATTCTGGTGCAGCCCGACTGCCCGCGTGTCGAGGCCTATCAGGGCAACCGCAACCTGTGTGGCGCCCCCACGGCCAAGATGTACACCAAGCCGCAGCTCGAGATTTACACCGACGACGTGATGTGTTCCCATGGCTCGGCTGTGGGTCAGCTCGACGAGGAGGCACTGTTCTACATGCGCACGCGCGGCATCGGCATCGACGAGGCCCGGCGCCTGTTGATGCAGGCCTTTGTCGCCGACGTCATCGACGGCGTGCGCCTCGACGCTCTCAAGGACCGCCTGCACTATCTGGTGGAGAAACGCTTTGCCGGCACGCTGAGCAACTGCGCCTGCTGTTCCCAGGCCTGCCGTCCCGCCAAATGACCCGTCAGGTGACAACGACTCAAGACTAACAACTGAAAATGGACATTAACAAGATACGAGAGGATTATCCCATCCTGCAACGCCAGATTGAAGGACGGCCGCTGGTCTATCTCGACAACGCGGCAACGTCCCAGACGCCCCGCTCGGTGGTCGAGGCCATCGACCAGATGTATTACCACTACAAGGCCAACGTGCATCGTGGCGTCCACACCCTCTCGCAGGAGGCCACCGACCTGGTGGAGCAGACGCGCGAGAAGGTGCGTGCCTTTATCAACGCGGGCAGCGTGCAGGAGGTGATTTTCACCCGTGGCACTACCGAGGGCATCAACCTGGTGGCCTCGTCGTTCGGCCAGATGCTGGAAAACGGCGACGAAATCATTGTCACCGTGATGGAGCACCACAGCAATATCGTGCCCTGGCAACTCATCGGGCAGCGCAAGCGCGTGATGCTGCGTGTCGTGCCCATCGACGACAGCGGCCAGGTGGATCTGGAGGCTTACGAGGAGTTGTTCAGTGACAACACGCGTTTTGTGGCGCTGGCCCATGTGTCCAACGTCCTGGGTACGGTCAATCCCGTCAAGCAGATGATTGCCATCGCCCATCGTCACGGCGTGCCCGTACTCATCGACGGAGCACAGGCCGCCCCGCATGTCGCCGTTGATGTCCAGGACCTGGATTGCGATTTCTATGCCTTCTCGAGCCACAAGATGTATGGCCCGGCCGGCGTGGGAATTCTCTACGGCAAGCGTGAGTGGCTGGAGAAGATGCCGCCCTACCAGGGTGGTGGCGAGATGATCGGGCAGGTGACGTTTGAGCGCACCACCTTTGCCGAACTGCCGTTCAAGTTCGAGGCCGGCACGCCCGACTTTGTGGACATTGCCGCCTTTGGGGCTGCTATTGATTACATCCGCGCCTTGGGCATCGACAATATTGCCGCCCATGAGCATGAACTGCTCAATGCCGCTGTCGAGGGGCTCAGCACCATCGACGGCATGCGCCTGTTCGGCACCGCGCCCGGCAAGAGCGGCGTGGTATCGTTTCTGGTGGGCAATATCAGCAGTTATGACATGGGGCTGCTGCTCGACAAACTGGGCATCGCCGTTCGAACCGGCCACCATTGCGCCCAGCCTTTGATGGCGCGCTATGGCGTGACCGGCATGGTCCGGGCCTCGTTTGCCGTCTATAACACGCTCGACGAGGTGGCCGCCTTTGTCGCCGCCACGCGCCGCGTCGCCGCCATGCTGGGAGGCTGACATTTCAAGCAAGACATGATTAACGATGCCTCCCATCGATGAGGGAGGAAAAAAGAAAGACTGGGTTCCCACCCGGTCTTTCCCTTAGTGTTCTGAAGCCTAAAAAAACTTTTAACTAAACCCAAATGTTCATGGTATTGAGAAAAGTTTATTCTATTTATCTATGCAAATATAGAATAATGAATCAACTTGTCCAAATCAATTCTGCAAATCGGCATATTTTTTCAGCGAAACTTGAAATCGCTTGCCGAAGACCATGGAAATTAGGGTTTGGGGCGATAATTGCGTCCCAGCAGATTGCACAGGAAACGGCGTCCCATGAATGAGGCGATGATGCCCAACTTGTTCTTGCGGCGAACGTTGGAGTCCATCAGGCACTTGCCGCGCAGGCGCTTGATGCCCTGCCAGCAGTGGTCCTGCAGTTGCCTGAGGTCGCTGGAACGGTCCTGCTGGCTGAGCAGCAGGATGTTGAAATAGGCGCTCAGCAGGCGGCTGCGCACGGCATCGGTGTACTGGCTGTCGTGTGCCAGGGTGTATTGCTCCAGTTCCTCGCCAATCTTGATGACGTCGGCGCGCTTGGGCGAGAATTTGTCCAGAATGCTGTTTTCGCGTTGGCGGTAACCATATAGCGGGCGGTCCACCTTGACGACGCGTTGGCATTTCTTGAGCAGGGGATAGATGATAGCGAAGTCCTCATAGTACCGTCCCACCGGGTAACGGATGCCGTCGAACAGTTCCGCCTTATAGATTCGGCCCCAGGCTGAGTGCGTCAGCCCCTGTTGATAGAGCACCGTCAGCAGAGCCTGCCTCTGGTCATAGTCGCGCTCGGGACCATCGGCTGCCGATGCGGGCCATACAGGCTCGCTGCCCGTGAATGGGACATAACCGCCCACGGCGATATCGGCCTGATGTCGTGCCAGCAGTTGCTGCAGCGCCGTAGTGCTGTCGGGGTGCAGCAAGTCGTCGCTGTCGACCATCATGACGAGTTCGCCCTGCATTTCATCGAGGGCGGTGTTGCGTGCTGCCGACAGGCCGCCGTTGGGCTGGTGGAAGACACGGATGCGGCTATCGCGTTGTGCCCACTGGTCGCACAAGTCACCGCTGCCGTCGGTGCTGCCGTCGTCCACAACGAGGATTTCCAGGTTCCGGTAGGTCTGGTTGACGATGCTGTCCAGGCACTGGTCGAGGAAATCGGCGACGTTATAGACGGGGACAATGACTGATATGAGCGGCTCCTTGTTCACTAATCTCTAATCATTAAACAAGAGGATGTGTCATCATTCGATTCTCAGCATAAGGTCGAGCCTCGACCGAGACGTGAATGATGGCACACCCTCTATAGAATTACTTCACTTTCCACTCAAAGCCGTCCTTGGTGTCCTTGACCTCGAAGCCAAACTCGGCGAGTTTGTCGCGGATGAGGTCGCTGGTAGCCCAGTTCTTGGCGGCTTTGGCCTCGCGGCGCATCTCCAGCAGCAGGTCAACGGCCTGGCGATAGGGTTCCAGGTTCACGCTGTCGCCGCCGGCGGCATCGTCGCGGATGCCCAGCACGTCGAACAGATAGGTCTGGAACACGCTCTTCAGTTCGTCGATATCGGCCTGAGCAAGCGTGGCATGGCCGTCGTTGGCCTGGTTGATGACCTTGCAGGCGTCAAACAGGGTGGCGATGACCGTCGGGGTGTTCAGGTCGTCGTTCATCGCGTCGGCGCAACGCTGGCGGTAGTTGTCGAGCGTGAGCGACGACTGCGGTGCAGCGGTGAGGGCATTCAGGCGGTGCCAGCCGTCGAGCATGCGCTCAAGGGCCTTCTCGGCAGCCTGCAGGGCCTCGTTGCTGAAGTCCACCGTGCCACGGTAGTGGGCCTGGAGGATAAAGAAGCGGATGGTCATGGGCGAGTAGGCCTGTGTCAGTGCCGGATGGTCGCCCGTGAAGAACTGCTCCAGGGTGATGAAGTTACCCAGCGACTTGCCCATCTTCTGCCCGTTGATGGTGATCATGTTGTTGTGCATCCAGTAGTGCACCATCGGGTCACCCTGGCTGGCAACGGCCTGTGCGATCTCGCACTCGTGGTGCGGGAACACGAGATCCATGCCGCCGCCGTGGATGTCGAAGTGCTTGCCTAGGTACTTGCGGCCCATGGCGGTGCACTCGCAGTGCCAGCCGGGGAAACCGTCGCTCCAGGGCGACGGCCAACGCATGATGTGCTCGGGCTGAGCCTTCTTCCATAGCGCGAAGTCGGCCTGATTGCGCTTCTCGCCGACGCCTGAGAGTTCGCGGCTGGCGTCGAGGATCTCGTCGAGGTTGCGTCCCGAGAGCACACCGTAGCGGTGGTCGCGGTTGTAGGCCTCGATGTCAAAGTAGATGCTGCCGTTGCTCTCGTAGGCGTAGCCGTTGTCCATAATCTGCTTGACCAGCTCCTCCTGCTCGATGATGTGGCCCGTGGCATGGGGCTCGATGCTGGGGGGCAGCACGTTGAGCGCCTGCATGGCGGCATGGTAGCGGTTAGTGTAATACTGTGCCACTTCCATGGGCTCGAGTTGCTCGAGGCGTGCCTTCTTGGCAATCTTGTCCTCGCCCTCGTCGGCATCGTGCTCGAGGTGGCCTACGTCGGTGATGTTGCGCACATAGCGCACCTTGTAGCCCAACTGCTGCAGGTAGCGGAAAAGCACGTCGAACGTGATGGCTGGCCTGGTGTGTCCCAGATGGGGGTCGCCATAGACCGTGGGACCGCAGACGTACATGCCCACCATCGGTTCATTGAGGGGCACGAAATGCTCCTTGCGCCGTGAGAGGGTGTTGTAGATATACAAGGGATGGTTCATTGTTTTCTCGTTTTATCGGTTGGCCGTGACAGAGTCACGGCATGGGTGGACCGGGAACAGGAATTGGAATCGATAACTCCTAACTCCTCACTCCTAACTCCTCACTGTATTAAGCCTGGCCCTTAGGCAGGGGGAAGTCCATGATGCCGCTGTTGCCGCCAGCGGGACGCTTCATCTGGATTTCGCCAAAGGTCTGCTCATAGCGGCGGATGTTGTCCTGGAGGGCGAACATCAACTCCTTGGCGTGCTGGGGAGCCATGATGATGCGGCTCTGGACGCGTGCCTGCGGCATGTTGGGACCGCGCAGGATCATATCGAGGAAGAAGTCGTTGGGACCATGTGCAATCATGGCCATGTTGGCGTAACGGCCCTGCAATTCTTCTTTGGGAAGTTCAATCTTAATCTGGTTGGGATTCTGTTGTTCGTTTGCCATAATGTGTTAATTATGAATGTGATAAAATGGTTATTGTTTTGTAAAATCGTAATACTCGGTATCGGGGAATGTCACGTCGTTGACATGGATGCGCAGGCAGTGGAAGGTGTTGCGCTTCCACAGGGCGCCCACGTTGAACGAGGCGTAGCAATCGCGCCAGAAGGTGCCCGTCTCGCCCCTCAGGCTGTGGGTGAGGTAGCAGTGGACGGTGTCACTGGCCAGGGAGTTGGCATCGGCCACGAGCATGAAGGTGCGCGCCTTGGACGTGTACTCCACCTGGCAGTGCAGGTTGATGAATTCGCCGGTGCGCCAGATGCTGCGCATCTTCACCTGGTGTCGCGGCAGGCTGTCGGGCGTCTCGATCATGCGCAGCGAGTCGCTGAAGATGGCACTGCAACTGTACACGTCGATGTCACGGCTGGCACCGCCGCGCTGGTCGGTGAAATCGTAGCGCAGCAGCACGCGTTGCTGTGCCTTGACGTCGCTCACGGTGACGCTGGACTGCAGCATGATGCTGGACGAGTCGTCGCGCCCCAGGTACTCAAACAGCGCTCCCGTGGCATTTTGCCCCAGATAGGTGACGATGTCGTAGCGGTAGTCGGTATAGGCGCGGTCGATGTCCTCCTGCTTGTCGCACGAGGCCAGCGCGAGCAATGCCGCCAGCAGCATGATGGGTAGATGTCTCAAGGCCGTGTTCATCGTCAGAGGGTGGGGGCTTTGCGTGTCGTCTGGTCAACAATCCTGCCGTCGCGCATGTGCAGCGTGCGGTCGGCCTGGGCGGCAAGGCCCTCGTCGTGGGTGACAATGATAAACGTCTGGCCCAACTCGTCGCGGAGCTCAAAGAACAGCCGGTGCAGTTCCTCCTTGTTCTGGCTGTCGAGGCTGCCCGAGGGCTCGTCGGCGAGGATGACCTTGGGGCTGTTGATCAAGGCACGGGCCACCGCCACACGCTGGCATTCGCCGCCCGATAGTTGCGACGGCTTGTGGTCCAGCCTGTCGGCCAGGTGCATGCGCTCCAGCAGTTGCCGTGCGCGCTCCATGGCGCTGGAGCGGTTGTCCCCGCCGAGCAGTGCCGGGATGGCGACATTCTCGAGCATGGTGAACTCGGGCAGCAACTGGTGGAACTGGAACACGAAGCCGATGTTGCGGTTGCGGAAGTGTGCCAACTCGCGGTCCTTGAGGGCCAGCACGTTCTGGCCGTCGTAGCGCACCTCGCCCTGCTGTGGCGTGTCCAGGGTGCCGATGATGTGCAGCAGCGTGGTCTTGCCGGCACCGCTGGGGCCGACAATCGAGACGATCTCGCCCTGCGCGATGTCGATGTCCACGCCCTGGAGCACCTCCAGGTCGCCGTAACGCTTGACTATGTTCCTTGCCTCAATCATTGCTTGTAGGTCATCTAATGGAATGCAAAGGTAATAAAAAGTTTTCAGTTATCGGATTATCCTCTGGCAGTTTTTGGGCCCATGCTTGGATGTATGGGAATTGTTGTGTATTTTTGCGATGTGAAACATTAACTTGAATGAGGCGTATGAAACAGGTTTTGTTGGCTTGCCTGTCGGTTTTGCTGCTGACGGCATGTAGTGACCCAAAGTATGAGGTTCAGGGCGATGTGGTGGTGCGCAGTCACTGGACCTTCAGTTTCGGAACGTGCTACGACACGTTGCCCGGTGCCGACCCTGCGACCTTCGAGCAGGTGAAGGACTGGCTGGGGCATGACAGCGAGCGGGTGTATTTTAAGTCCACGCTGGTACCGGGCGTTGATGTGGCCACGCTCAAGGCCGAACGGTATCCGCTGTTCCATGACAAGAAAGACTATTACTATGAGACCAAGGCCTTGCATGTGGCCGACATTGCGTCGTTCAAGGTCGTCAAGTGGTTTGATGAAGACTGCTGGGCCAAGGACTCGCGGTGTGCCTATTACGACACGGTGCGCATCGATGGCGTTGACCTGTCCACGTTTAAAGTCACCGACAAGTGGACGGCCAGGGACAGGTATCACGTCTATGTGAAGGGCTTGTTGTTGCCCGAAGCCGATCCGGCCACTTTTAAATCGATAGCCGGCTCATTGTATTATCGCGACAAGTCTCATGTATGGGAAATGGACCGGTTATTGGTCGGAGCCGATCCAGCCACCTTCGAGGTGATAAAAGACTCGTACTATGTCCGTGACAAGTCCCATGTCTGGTTCAGCGGACCGGAGAACATTCTGCTGGTCGGGGCCGACCCTTCCACCTTCGAGGTAATAGGAAAATCGTACTATGTCCGTGACAAGTCGCACATCTGGTTCCAGGATATCTTGCTGGAAGATGCAGACTATGACACTTTTGTTGCCGAATATGAATCGTTTGCCCACGACAAGTACGGCTCCTTCATCGGCAGCCAGCGCGACACCGACCCTGTTGATGCGCCACCTGGCGAAGAGCCCGAACCGGAGTAAACGTTGGCCCCGTCGATGAGGCGTCGCGCCGGCTCATATAGTTAAATAAGTATTAAAACTGGCCCGCAGGGTACAGCAAGTGGAAACTTTGTTGTACCTTTGCGGCCGAATTTATCAACCACAGTGGAAATTTGGGCTGCTTGCAACCACTTGAAAAAATGCTAAAATGCGATTCAACATTGTTTTTTTTGATTGAGTTTTAGCGTTCATTTTCCACAAAAAATGAACTATTTTTTTGTACAATGAACAGTAAGAACAATTATCTTTTCACGTCGGAGAGCGTGTCCGAAGGACACCCCGACAAAGTTGCTGACCAGATCAGCGACGCGATTCTCGACAAGTTTCTCGCCTTTGATCCTCATGCCCACGTGGCCTGCGAGACCATGGTGACCACGGGCCAGGTGATGATTGCCGGCGAGGTGACCACCGATGTCTACATCGACCTGCAGCGCACGGCGCGCGAGATGATTGAGAAAATCGGCTACACCAAGAGTGAATACCAGTTTGACGCCAACTCGTGCGGCATCCTCAACAGCGTGCATGAGCAGAGCGGCGATATCGCCCAGGGCGTGGAGCGGGCCGAGGATGATAACGCCGACCAGGGTGCCGGCGACCAGGGCATGATGTTCGGCTATGCCTGCAACGAGACCCCCAACCTGATGCCGCTGACGCTGGACCTGGCCCATGCGCTGATGCGAGAGCTGGCCGACATCCGTCACAACCATTTGGAGCTGATGCCCTATCTGCGTCCCGACAGCAAAGCTCAGGTGACCGTTGAGTATGATGGCGAGACCCGCCGCCCCGTGCACATCCACACCATCGTCGTGAGCACTCAGCACGATGACGACGTGGACCAGACGCGCATCGCCCGTGATGTGCACGAGATTCTCATCCCGCGCACGTTGGCGCAATACAGCGACGACATCAGGGCGCTGTATGACGACAAGACCGAGGAGTATGTCAACCCCACGGGCAAGTTTGTCATCGGCGGTCCCCACGGCGACACCGGTCTGACGGGCCGCAAGATCATCGTGGACACCTATGGCGGCCGCGGAGCCCACGGTGGTGGCGCCTTCAGCGGCAAGGACCCCAGCAAGGTGGACCGCAGCGCGGCCTACGCTTGCCGCCACATCGCCAAGAACGTGGTGGCTGCCGGCATTGCCGACGAGGTGCTGGTGCAGGTGGCTTATGCCATCGGCCGTGCCAAGCCCGTGAGCTTCAACGTCAACACTTACGGCACCAGCCATGTCAACGTGAGCGACGCCGAGATTGCCGCCGTGCTCGAGGCTATGCCCGAGTTTGACATGCGTCCTGCTGCCATCATCGAGCGACTGAAACTGTTGCAGCCCATGTACACCGAGACGGCCGCCTATGGCCACATGGGCCGCAAGTGCGAGACGGTGCACAAGACCTTCCTCTCGCTCTACAACAACACGCGCGACGTGGACGTGGAACTGTTCACCTGGGAGAAACTCGACATGGTGGACAAGCTGCGCACCAAGTTCCACCTCGCCTGACCACAGCCGGCAAGGCTGGACTTAGTCTGACTGAGAGAAAAAGCAAGCCGCGGGATTTCCCGTGGCTTGCTTTGTTAGTTGGGGTAGGGGTGACGGGTGTCACTTGGCCTTCATGGCCTCCTTGATCTTGGCCTCGAGTTCCTCGGCGAGCTCGGGGTTGTCGGCCACCATCTGCTTGGCGGCGTCACGTCCCTGGCCCAGCTTGGTGCCCTCGTAGGAGAACCAGGCGCCGCTCTTCTTGACGATGCCGAACTCGACACCCAGGTCGATGATCTCGCCCACCTTGCTGATACCCTCGCCGAAGCGGATTTCAAACTCGGTCTTGCGGAAGGGGGGAGCCACCTTGTTCTTCACCACCTTGACGCGCGTGAGGCTGCCGGTCACCTGGTCGCCGTCCTTGATCTGGCCGATGCGGCGGATGTCAAGGCGCACGCTGCTGTAGAACTTCAGGGCGTTGCCGCCGGTGGTGGTCTCGGGGTTGCCGAACATCACACCCAGTTTCTCGCGCAACTGGTTGATGAAGATGCAGCAGGTGTTGGTGCGGCTGATGGTGGCGGTGAGTTTGCGCAGGGCCTGGCTCATGAGTCGTGCCTGGAGGCCCATCTTGCTCTCGCCCATCTCGCCCTCGATCTCGGCCTTGGGGGTGAGCGCTGCAACGCTGTCGATGACGATGATGTCGATGGCGCTGCTGCGGATCAGCTGGTCGGCAATCTCCAGTGCCTGCTCACCGTTGTCGGGCTGCGAAATCCACAGGTTGTTCACGTCAACACCCAGCGACTCGGCATAAAAGCGGTCGAAGGCATGCTCGGCGTCGATGATGGCGGCGATGCCGCCCATCTTCTGCGCCTCGGCGATGGCATGGATGGCCAGCGTGGTCTTACCTGACGACTCGGGGCCATAAATCTCGATGATGCGTCCGCGGGGATAGCCGCCCACGCCCAGCGCATTGTCCAGCCCGATGGAGCCGGTGGGGATGACGTCGATGTCCTCGATGTGGTCGTCACCCAGCTTCATGATTGAGCCTGAGCCGAACGTCTTGCCGATTTTATCCATGGCCACTTGCAGGGCCTTGAGTTTCTCGGGAGAAACCTCCTTGCGCTGCGGCTGGTTGGTTCCTTCCTGATTGATGATGTCTTCTGCCATTTTCAGTAGTTGATTTATATAGTTGTTTTAGTTGTCAATCCAACTTGCAAAGTTAATAAAAAAAATCGGGCCGCCGTGCTCGATTCCCGGTTTTTTGGTGTCGGGTGAGGCGTTTTTTTTCTTTTGAAAAAAATATTGCTGCTGGTGGTGCGGGAAAGTAAAATAATCACTATCTTTGCCCAATTATAAGATGTGGAACCTATCATTATTAACCATTTAATAACTTTCATTGCAATGAGGAAAATCTTTACATTATTCACCATGTGCATGTTGGCTGCTGTAGCATGGGCTGCCGACATCACCTTTGATCCCGCTGTCGACAAGGGCAACGCTGGAGAGCAAGCCTCGGCCTATGAGGTCCCCAAGGATGGTGTGATTATCAGTGTGTCCAACGGTCTGGTTGCCGCCGACAAGGGCGTGTGGGCTTACCGCGTTTACAAGGGCCAGACGATGACCATCAGCTGCGAGTCGAGCGACATCACCCAAATCGAGTTTGAGTGCGCTGCCAATGGCGAGGAGAAGTATGGCCCCGGTTGCTTCACTGCTGAAGCCGGTAAGGGTACCTACACCTTTGAGCCCAACGGTCCTAAGGGTACCTGGACAGGCAGTGTCAGGAGCATCACGTTCACCGCTACGTCCAACCAGGTGCGTGCCACCAAGATCATCGTGACCGTGGGCAAGGCTGGTCTGTCGGCTCCCGTGATTACCCCTGAGGGCGGTACCTACTATGATCCCATCAACGTGAACATCACCTGCGGCACCAGTGGCGCCAAGATTTATTACACCACCGATGGTAGCACCCCCAGCACCAGCTCGACACAGTTCACGGCTCCGTTTACCGTGAGCACCGCCACTACCGTGAAGGCCATCTCGGCCCGCGACAATGAGGTGAGCGAAGTTGTGGAGGCTGCTTACACCTTCGGCACCGCTACTCCGGTTCCCAACATCAAGGCCTATCAGCAGGTAGCTGACAACACCGTGGTGAAGTTCTCCAATCCCGTTATCGTAACGGCCCAGAGCGGCAACCGCATGTATGTGAAGGATGCTTCGGGTTATGCCCTGGTCTACGGCAAGACCAACCAGACCTACGCTACCGGTGACAATATCCCCGCCGGCTTTGTAGGCACCAAGATCACCTATAGCGGTGAGCCCGAGTTGTCTGATCCTGTCAACTTCATGCCTTCCACCGTCAACACGCCCACCGAGCCTGAGGTATTGACCTGCAGCCAGGTGAACGCCAGCAAGTTCGCTCACTACGCAGTGTTCAACGAGGCTCAGTTCGACCTCGACCGCATGGTCATCATGGATGCTACTGGTGAGGCTCCCCTGTACTTCAACATGAACGTGAAGAAGTCAGATGTCAAGTCAGGCGTTAAGTACAATGTGGTTGCTGTGATCGCTTCCTTTGCCCGTGAAGGTGAACCCGTTGTTTATCAGGTGATTCCCGTGAGCGTGAGCAGCGGCGAGAAGATGGGTCTGGGTCTCCTGTCCGAGGTGGCCGATGGCCAGATTGTCAAGCTGGAATATGATGCTACGGTGATTTGGCAGGGTGGCAGGAACAATGCCTACCTGTATGTGGCTGATGAAACCGGTTTCGGCCTCATCTATGGTGACGTAGGTCACGAGTACTTCATCGGCGATGTTCTGAAGAAGGATTACACGGCCAAGAAGACCACCTATCCCACCCAGGCTCCCAACGAGCCCGAGCTGGCTACCCCGTTCACCGGCTTTGACGAGCCCATCAACGTGGACGAGAACTTCCGCCTGAATCCCGAG
This sequence comes from uncultured Bacteroidales bacterium, assembly GCA_902792895.1. Taxonomy (GTDB): domain Bacteria; phylum Bacteroidota; class Bacteroidia; order Bacteroidales; family Muribaculaceae; genus Sodaliphilus. Next base: position 174,576 of record CADBBK010000009.1, read on the forward strand.
GAGATTTCTCCCGCTCAGGTTGACCATGACCACTGGGCACACTATGTTGTACTGAAGAACGTCACGATTTCGTCGGACGGCGGCACCATCAGCCGCGATGGCGAGAGCTGCCAGATGTACAATGCCACGTTCAACGTGCCTCTGCCCGATGATCTGAATGCTACCCACACCGTGTATGGTATCGTGGGCGTTTACAAGAACTACCAGGTGCTGCCTCTGTCATTTGACAAGGCTCCCGAGCGTCCTGCTCCCACTCCTCCCATTGATGTTGAAAACCTGGAGGAATTCTATACTCAGGTTGATGGCAATGTCAAGGGCCACTTCACCACTCCGCTGACTGCCGTATATCAGAGCAAGGAAGCCGATTACCTGTATGTTCAGGATGTCGAGGGTGAGTTTGGCTTGATCTATGGCGATCTGGATGTCTATGACTTCCCCAATGGCACTCAACTCCATGATGTAACCGGTACCAAGGGCACTTATCAGGGCGCTCCGCAGATCAACCCCAAGGACAATTCGGTTGTTCCTGCCGAAATGGGCACTCCTGTAAATCCCAGAGAACTCGCTATGGAGGAGATTTCTCAGGATATGGTTCACACCTACTTCTACTTCCCCGAGGTAACTGTTACCGTCGGTGACAAGATCATAATCACCGACGAGACTGAAGAACTCCAGTTGTTCGACAAGTTCAAACTCGAACCCGTGGTAGAGGAAGGTAAGAAGTATGAGGTTTGGGGCTTCCTTGGCTTGTTCCAGGGCGCTATGCAAATCCTGCCCATTAAGGTGAAGGAAATTGGTGGTGGTGATGACTATCTGCCTGAGGACGTCAACATGGACGGCGAGGTATCGGTAGCCGATGTGAATATCATCATCGACATCATCCTGGGCTTCAATTACCCTGAGAAGATCCGTGAGCGTGCCGATGTCAATGGCGACAAGGAAATCTCGATTGCCGACATCAACCGCGTCATCAACAAGATCCTGGGCCTGTAAGGCCAGTCGGTAGTATCCTGCCGAATTAACCAACAATCGGGGACCCGCACATTGCAGTCGGGCCCCCGATTTTGTTATGGGTAGTGGAACTTGCTGGATTAGCGCTTGAAGAAGCGGCCGATGACAGGCGCCTTGGCGAGCATCTGTCCAAGGTGCTCCTTGCGGAAGATAAAGCCGATGAACAGCAACAGCAGCACCGTGCGGTAGCCCAGTGCGAGCCACGTGTTCTCTACCGGCAGCATCATGGCAGCGAACAGGATTCCGGCAACCACTGTGTAGATGGCGATGTCGCGCAGGGGATAGGCAACGGGGTAATATTTTTGCCCGATGAAGTAAGACAATAGCATCGACACGGTGTAAGCGATGAGTCCAGCCCATGCGCATGCCATATAACTGAACTGTGGGATGAGGAGCAAGTTGATGACAAAGAGCACCACGGCTCCGATGCCTGAGAAATAGGCTCCCCAGATGGTGCGGTCGGTGAGTTTGTACCAGAACGAGAGATTGAAGAATACGCCAAAAACGATTTCAGCGGCCATCACGATGGGCACCACGCGCAGGCCGCTCCAATAAGTCTCGCCAATCAGGTACTTAAGCACGTCAAGATAAGCCATCACCACAAGGAAAGCCAGCAGGGTGAAGATGATGTAGTATTTCATGGTTTGCGCATACACCTCCTTGCTGTCCTTGTCCTTTACCTTGCTGAACACAAACGGCTCGTAGGCAAAACGGAAAGCCTGCGTGATCATCATCATGATCATTGCAATCTTGATGCAGGCACCGTAAATGCCAAGTTCGCTTAATGCGTTCTCCCCCGGATACACCTTGGGGAACATGATCTGCGAGAGGCTCTGGTTGAGTTGCCCAGCGATTCCCATGACAAGGATAGGCCAGGCGTATTTCCACATCTCTCGGCACATGCTAGAGTCAAATCCATGATTGATGCCACGGAGCTCCTTGTGCAGGAAGACAAGGTTGAACAACGAGCAGAAAAGGTTGATGTAGAACACCCACACCACGTCATAGTGGAAGTTCTCGCCATAGTCGCCATAGATGCCAAACGGATTGAGTTTCAGCATCGGCAACCCGAAGAAATAGATCAGGTTGAGCACAATGTTCAGTCCGATGTTGGCAATCTTCAATGAGGCGAATTTGACGGGTTTATGCACGCATCGCAGATAAGCGAATGCAATGGCCGTGAAGGCATCGAGGGCAACGGTGATATACATCACTGCCACATATTCCGGATGGTTACCGTATCCCAACAATTCTGCTATCTGCCGGCAGAACAGCACCACAATCACCGATGTCACCAGGCCCACCGTGCCCACCATCCTGAGCACTGTGGAATAGACCTTTTCACGGTCCATGCCCTCCTTGTTCATGAATCGGAAGAAAGTGGTCTCCATGCCGAAGGTCAGCAGCATGATGAGAATGGCCACATAGGCATACACGTTGGTGATGATGCCATATTCGCCTCCAGTCGAAGCAAATTTCATTGTCTGTATCGGTACGAGCAGGTAATTGACAAAACGTGCCACAATACTGCTCAGGCCATAGATAGCGGTGTCTTTAGCCAGTGATTTCAGGTTTGCCATGTCTTTTGTTGTTTTAAGCTTTTAGCTATTAGCCTTTAGCTCTTAGCTTGTTCTTGCGGATGCCTGCTAATAGCTAACAGCTTGTACTGTGCATTAAAATAATGATCCCACGTCGCCGGGGTGTTGGCGCTTGAGGTGCTTGTAAGCGAGCATGGTCGCTTCTCGGCCGCGGGGGGTGCGGTTGATAAATCCTTCCTTGATGAGGTAGGGCTCATAGACCTCCTCGATGGTACCTGCGTCCTCGTTCATCGCGGTGGCTATGGTGTTCAGGCCCACGGGGCCGCCGCCAAACTTGTCGATGATGGTCAGCAGGATCTTGTTGTCGATTTCGTCGAGGCCATACTTGTCGATGTTTAATGCCTCGAGAGCATAGCGGGCGATGTTCAGGTCGATGCGGCCGCTGCCCTTCACCTGGGCGAAGTCGCGCACGCGGCGCAGCAGCGAGTTGGCGATACGGGGCGTGCCACGGCTGCGCAGGGCAATCTCGACGGCTGCCTTGTCGTCGATGGGCACGTTCAATAAACGCGCCGAGCGGCGGATGATGCCCTCGAGCACCTTGTGGTCATAGTACTCCAGGTGGCAGTTGATGCCGAAACGTGCCCGCAGCGGTGACGTGAGCAGGCCGCTGCGCGTGGTGGCGCCGATGAGGGTAAACGGGGCGAGGGTGAGCTGCACCGAGCGGGCACCGGGACCCTTGTCAATCATGATGTCGATGCGGTAGTCCTCCATCGCGCTGTAGAGGTACTCCTCGACGATGGGGCTCAGGCGGTGGATCTCGTCGATGAAGAGCACGTCGTTCTCGTCGAGCGACGTGAGCAGGCCTGCCAGGTCGCCGGGCTTGTCCAGCACGGGACCGGAGGTCACCTTGAAGCCTACGCCCAACTCATTGGCAATGATGTTGCTCAGCGTGGTTTTGCCCAGGCCCGGAGGTCCGTGGAACAGCACATGGTCCAGCGACTCACCGCGCAGCTTGGCCGCAGCGACAAACACGCGCAGGTTCTCGATAATCTTGTCCTGCCCGGCAAAGTCCTCAAAGCGCACGGGCCTCAACGCCCGCTCAAAGTCCTGATCGGTCTTCAACGACTCCCGTCTGATATCAAATTCCTCATCCATAGTAGTGCAAAGATACTGCAAACACAGGGAAATTCCAAATTTTTTTTGAGCATTGCCGATGCACCGAGTGCCGGCCGGCGGTTTTCTAGTGCGGGCCAGAGGCTCGCAATACGCTGACGGGTTGTGTGCGGTGCTGCCTGTTTCCGTTGTGGGATTACAGGTAGGGGGCGGTGATGCTGGTGGGGCAGGCGAGGATGTCGCGGGGAGTGCCCTGGAAGATGATGGTGCCGCCCAGGTCGCCGGCGCCGGGGCCGAGTTCGATGACGTGGTCGGCTGCCTTGATGACGTCGGTGTTGTGCTCGATGACGTAGACCGTGTTGCCCATGTCCACCATCAGCTCAAACAGGTCGATGAGGTGACGCACGTCCTTGAGGTGGAGGCCATCGGTGGGCTCGTCGATGACGAACACGCCGCGCTGCCCGCCTGCATCGAGCGGCATGGTGTACTGCTGGAGGTAGGAGGCTATCTTGAGGCGCTGCAACTCGCCGCCCGAGAGGGTGCTCAGGGCTTGGTTGAGGTGCAGGTAGTGGAGGCCGACGTCCATCATGGGTTTGAGTTTCTCTTCGATGCTGGTGCCCTTGAAGAACTCGCTGGCGCGGCGCACTGACAGGTCCATCACCTCGGCGATGTTCTTGCCGTCGAGGGTATACTGCAGCGCCTCGTCGCTGTAGCGCAGGCCGTGGCACGCCTCGCAGGTCGTCTCGATGTTGTCCATGAACGCCATCTCGGCGATGACCACGCCTTTACCGCCACACACGGGGCAGCCGCCCTTGCTGTTAAAGGTGAAGTACTGCTCCTTCATCTTGTGGGCGCGGGCAAAACGCTTGCGGATGTCGGGAGCAACGTCCATATAGGTGGCAGGGGTGGAGCGTAGGCTGACACCGATGTTCTTCTGGCTGACATAGACTACGTTGCCGTGCTCACGACGGAAACACTCCATCAGCGAACTCTTGCCGGAGCCTGCTACACCTGCTACAGCGGCAAACACGCCCAGCGGCAGGTCGATGGAGATGTCCTTGAGGTTGTGCAGCGAGGCATGGCGCAGGGCAAAGGTGCCGCTGGCCTGGCGCGGATGTGCCTTGAAGTCGCCGTGCTGGCTGAGCATTTGTCCCGTGCTGGTGCCGCTGTGCAACAGTTGCTGGTAGTTGCCCTCGAAGATGATGCGTCCGCCCTGGCTGCCCGGACCGGGCCCGAGGTCCACGATGTGGTCGGCCAGACCGATCATCTCGCGGTGGTGCTCAACGAGTAGGACGGTGTTGCCCGCATCGCGCAGGCGGCGTACGGAGTGTTTCATCTTCTCAATGTCGTGGTCGTGGAGGCCCGTGCTGGGTTCGTCGAGGATGTAAAGCACGTCGGCGAGCGACGAATTGATGTACTTGGCAATCTTGCAGCGCTGTGCCTCGCCGCCCGACAGAGTGCCCACGGCGCGTTCCAGGCTCAGGTAGCCCAGCCCGATTTCCTCGAGTGCCGTGAGGCGTGCGCTGATGGCCTGCTTGATGTCGACGGCCAGCGGTGAGGTGAGGGCCTTGATCCACTCGTTGAGGCGCGTGATGGACATGGCGCAGGCATCGGCGATGTTGATGCCCTCGATTTTGCACGAGAGCACGCGGGGACTCAGGCGGGTGCCATGGCAGTCGGGGCAGACACCCATGTTGAGCATGGGGTTGAGCACGGCGGCGTGCAGCAAGCCCTCCTCGCTGTTGATGATGCTGCGGTACATGCGTGGGATGATGCCCTCGTACTTGGCCGACTTGGGCCAGTTGGCGGGCGGGTTCTTGAGGCGGATTTGGGGGCTGTTGAGGAATAGGTCTAGTTCCTCGGGGCTGTAGTCCTTGATTTTCTTGTCCAGGTCGAACAGGCCGCTGTGGGCATAGCGAATCCACCGCCAGCCGCCCTTGCCGAAGGCGATATAGTGTATCGTGTCCTCGTCGTTGAGGCTCTTGTCGAAGTCCACCAGTTTGTGGATGTCCAGCTCACGGATTTCGCCCAAGCCCGAGCAGCGCGGGCAACTGCCCTCGGGGTGGTTGAAACTGAACGACTCGGCATAGCCCACAAAGGGCTGTCCCACGCGCGAGAACAGCAGTCGCAGCAAGGCGGCGATGTCGGTATAGGTCGCCACGGTCGAGCGCGAATTCTGGGCGGGCTTTTTCTGGTCGATGACGATGGCGATGGGCAGGTTCTCGATTGCATCGACATGGGGCCGGCCATACTTGGGCAGGTACTGCTGTACAAACGAGGGGAAGGTGTCGTTCAACTCCCGTCGCGACTTGGCCGCGATGGTATCTAGCACGAGCGAGCTCTTGCCAGAGCCCGACACGCCGGTGAACACTGTGATCTGATGCTTGGGAATCTCGAGTGAGACATCCTTGAGGTTGTTCTCTCTCGCGCCTCTGATGATTATCTTGTCGCCATTCATGGCTGCAAAGGTACTACTTTTCTTGAAAATCTAGAGGCTCTAGACCATCTAGATCAACTAGATTATCTAGAGCCTCTAGAGCTACTGAAGAGGAGCAAAAAGCTTATTTCTTTTTGTATTTGTACTTGACGCCCAGGTTGTACATGATGAAGGACTGGATGTCGGTGTACTCGTCGATGATCTTGCTGATGGGCTTGCTGTGGCCGTGGCCAGCCTTGCTGTCGATGCGGATGAGCTTGGGCTGGTCGCCGGTGTTGCAGTGCTGCAGCTCGGCGGCATACTTGAAGCTGTGGGCGGGAACCACGCGGTCATCGTGGTCACCGGTGGTCACCAGAATGGCAGGGTAGGGGGTGCCGTCGTTCTTGATGTTGTGCAGGGGAGAGTAGTCACGCAGGTAGCGGAACATCTCGGGGCTGTCGTCGCTACGGCCGTAGTCGGGGGCCCAGTTCCAACCGATGGTGAACAGGTGATAGCGCAGCATGTCCATCACACCCACCTGAGGCACGGCAGCGGCAAACAGGTCGGGACGCTGGTTAACGACAGCGCCGACGAGCAGACCGCCGTTGCTGGCACCGTTGCAGGCGAGCTTCTTGGGATTGGTGTATTTGTTGTCGATGAGCCACTCGGCGGCTGCGATGAAGTCATCAAACACGTTCTGCTTGTTCATCTTGGTGCCTGCCTGGTGCCACTCTTCGCCGTACTCGCTACCGCCACGCAGGTTGACATAGGCGCAGATACCGCCGCAGTCCAGCATGGCAAACAGGGTGCGGGTGTAGGTGAAGGCGGGGTTGAGGCCCACGTTGAAGCCGCCGTAGCCGTAGAGGAAGGTGGGACGCTGGCCGTCACGTTTCAGGCCCTTCTTGTAAACCAGGAACATGGGGATGCGCGTGCCGTCCTTGCTGGGGAAGAACACCTGCTCGGTCACATAGTCCTCGCTCTTGAGGTTGACCTTGGGCTGGAAGAAGAGGTCGCTCTTGCCGGTCTCCAGGTCATACTTGTAGATGGCACCCGGGAAGGTGTAGCTGGTGAAGCTGTAATAAACCTCCTTGGCGTTCTTCTTGGCGCTGAAGCCTACAGAACCATAGGTGGGCAGCTGAATCTCGCGGATAAGTTTGCCGTTGGCGTCATAGAGGTAGGGATGGCTCGATGCATCCTTGTCGTAAGTGAGGATGAACTTGTGGTCGGCCATCACAGCGCCGGTGAGCACCGATTCCTGCTCGGGAATGAACTCAGCGCAACTAGCGGGAGACAGGGTCTCGGCATCGTAGGTGATGATCTTGCCCTTGGGGGCATTCTCGTTGGTCATCACATAGATTTTGCCGTTGTCAATGCCGATGATGCCGCGCTCATACTTCATGCCGCCGATGAGCTGCACATAGTGCGGGTTGCGGTCCTTGAGGTCCTTGACATAGATATCGTTGCCCTCGGCATCGCTCTTCCACAGGATGACGTAGCGCTCGTCCTCGCTCACGCTCACCTGGTGGAAGTGAAGGGGTTCGCCCTTGTCCTGATACTCGACGTAGTCCTGGCTTTGGGGCGTGCCCAACTTGTGGTAATACACCTTCTGGAACTCGTTCTTGGACGACTTGGCGTCCTCGGGGGCGTCATAGCCGCTGTAGAAGAAGCCGTCACCCAGCCACTGGGCGTCGGTGAACTTGGCCCAGACGATGTGGTCGTCGAGCACGCGGTCCTCCTTGAGGTCTTTCACAAAAATCTCGTTCCAGTCACTGCCGCTGCGGGTAATCACGTAGGCCAGGTAGCGGCCGTCGTTGGAGAAGTCCAGCTGCTGCAGGGCCACGGTGCCGTCCTCGCTCAGCGTGTTGGGGTCGAGCACCATCTTGTGGTTGCCGTTCTTGTCATACTCGTAGAGGACGCTCTGGTTCTGCAGACCGTCGTTCTTGAAAAAATAGAATTTGTCCTTCACCTTGAAGGGAGCACCCATCTTCTCGTAGTTGGCGAGTTCGGTGATGCGCTTCTTCACGTCCTTGCGGAACGGGATTTTGGACAGGTAGTTCTGAGTCACCTTGTTCTGGGCGTTGACCCAGGCCTCGGTCTCGGCGCTGCGGTCATCCTCGAGCCAACGGTAGGGGTCAGCCACCTGGGTGCCGAAGTAAGTGTCAACCGTGTCCACGCGGCGCGTGTCAGGGTAGTTGATGCGAGCTTGCGTCGACATGGCCGACGCTGCAATCAATGCGCTCATGAGTAAAATCCTTTCTTTCTTCATTGTTAGATTGTTAATTTATTGTTTATGGTTATTGGTTGATTGGATTGTCATATCGGTGCGATAATGGATTAAAAGCATTGCAGGGCAAATGTTATGCTGTCAAAGCGTCGTGCCAGCAGGTCTTCACGCTTGATGTAGAAGTAAATGCAGCCGCCGTTGCCGAACTGCAGTTCGTGAGGCGTCTTGTCATCCTCTTCCCAATACTCGCTGGAATCGAGTTGCAACAGGAGCACATGATCAGACAGGTCTTTGACAATGGGCTTCTCAATGAGGAAGGCATAACCGAGCATATTGCCGATGCCTTCACTCTCAGGACAGTATTTCTC
>CADBBK010000010.1 GCA_902792895.1 uncultured Bacteroidales bacterium
GCCCCCAACAGACTTTAGCACCAACAATGACGGCTCAGCATTACCCGTCTTGATAGGAAAATAAAGAAAAATCTGTCAAAAAATTTTAGGACGAGTCATACCATAAATATTATGAGAAAAAGTAGAGGTGTGGGGTTGCTTGAGATTGAAAAAAAAAGTATCTTTGTCGGTTAATAGCATTTTGAGCACAAAACAAACTAAAATACACTTAATGATTATGGCAAAATTCCGTTACTTCTTGCTCGTGTGCCTGTGTGCACTGATGGTTGTTCCCGCCTTGCGCGCCGAGCACCTGATGATTATCGCTGTTAATGACACCCACAGTCAGATTGACCCTGCCAGCGACGGCAAGGGCGGTGTGGCACGTCGCCGCGCCATCTATGACAAGCTGCGCGCCGAGAATCCCAACACGGTGCTCATCCACGCCGGTGACGCCGTTCAGGGCACGCTGTTCTTCTCGCTCTACCGCGGCGAGGTGGAATTTGCGCTGATGGACACGCTGCGTTATGACGCCATCATCTTGGGCAACCACGAGTTTGACAACGGCATGGAGGAACTGGCAGCCCACTACCGTGATGTCGATGCCGTGAAGATTAGTGCCAACTATGACGTCAGCGGCACCCCGCTCGAAGGCATGTTCCAGCCCTACTGGATCAAGGCCGTTGGCAACAAGCGAGTAGCCTTCTTCGGCATCAATGTCAATCCCAAAGGTCTGATTGCCGACACCAACTGCGATAACCTGCGTTATCGTTTTGCCCCTGACGTTGCCGACGCCACCGCGCGCTACCTCAAGGAGGTGCAGGGTGTGGACTACGCCGTCATGGTCTCGCACATCGGCTACAGCAGCTATGAGCCCACCGAGCCCAACGACTCGCTCATCATCACCAAGAGCCACTACATCGACCTGGTCATCAGTTCTCACTCCCACTCCACCGTCGTGCCGGGTAGCGGTGCCGACCGCATCGCCAATGCCGACGGCAAGCTGATTCCCATCGGTCAGAACGGCAAGAGCGGCAAGCTCGTGGCAACCTACGACCTGGACCTGGAAACCGGAAATATTGTCTATAACCACATTACCGTCGATGCCTGCTGGGATGCTGCAGCCAGCCGCTACACCGCCATGAACAGTTGGCTTGACAAATATCGCCACGGTGTGGACTCGATCATGAACAACCCCGTAGCCACCAGCGCCCGCTTCCTGAAAGGCTCCAGCGACGCCATGCAGAACTGGGTGAGCGATGCCGCTATGGACATCATCAAGGATCTGTCGGGCATCAAGAACATCGACTGCGCCATCATGAACAAGGGCGGCATCCGCACCGATATGCCCAAGGGCACGATTACCGAGGGTGTCATCGGCTCGATGTTCCCGTTCGACAACCGATTTGTCGTGCTGGAGATGCCGGGTAAGGAGTTGCTCGAGAGCATCCAGCTGATGTGCGGCCGCGGCGGTGATGCCGTGAGCAAGGAGCTGCGCGCCACCTATAATGCCAAGGGCGAGGTCACCAAGGCCACCATCCACGGCAAGAAGATTGACCCCAACAAGACCTACATCGTCGCCACCATCGACTATCTAGCCAACGGTGGTGACTACATGGAGCCGATGAAGCGCTGCAAACGCCTGTTTGTCGATACCCAGAAGTATGGCAACCACATCCTCACCTACGTTAAGGCTCTGCAAGCCGCAGGCAAGAAAATCGACGCCAAGGACGAGGTGAGAATTAAGAAGAATTAGGCTTTAGGTTTTAGGTTTTAGGCTTTAGGTGATTGAGGCCGAGGCTTTTAAAATGTAATCGTGAAGGAAGATTTAAGATAATGACCAAATTCAAACGAATCACAACGGTGATGGCTGCCGCACTGCTCAGCCTGCTAGCTGCAGCGGTCGGTCCAGCCAAATCACCCCACCTGTTCAACAACATCGACCAGGTGGCCATGAACAAGTGGGTGGATAGTGTATTCAACAGTTTGTCGCCCGAAGCCCGCATCGGCCAGCTCATTGTGGCAGATATTACTCCCAAGAGCAACGATGCGGTGCGCGACCAGGTGCGCCGACTGGTGGAAAAGAATCTGGTGGGTGGACTCATCTATGAGAAGAGTACCATTGCCGAGCAGGCCGAGGTGACCAACCTGGCCCAGTCGCTGGCAGCCGTGCCACTGATGATTACCATCGACGGCGAGTGGGGCTTGGGGATGCGCCTCAAGGAGGTGCCCAACTTCCAGCGCAACCTCATCCTGGGCGCCCTGGACGACGACCAGCTGCTCTATGAGTACGGCCGCGAGGTGGCACGCCAGTGCCGCCGCATGGGCATTCAGGTGAACTTTGCCCCCGTGCTCGACGTGAACGACAACCCGTTGAATCCCGTTATCGGTGACCGCTCGTTCGGCGAGAGCCCCGAACTGGTGGCCCGCCATGCCATCGCGTTTGCCCGCGGGCTTGAGGACGGCGGTGTGATGGCCGTGGGTAAACATTTCCCCGGTCACGGTTCATCCAGCGAGGATTCCCACAAGACGCTCCCCGTCATCAAGAAGACGATGCAGGAAATCAACACCTGCGAACTGGTTCCCTTCCGCAAGTTTATCGAGGCCGGACTCAGCGGCATCCTCACGGCCCACCTGCTGATACCCGCCATCGACGGCGGAAAGGCCCCGACGAGCCTGTCGGCCGATTGCGTGACCAGTGTGCTGCGCGATGACCTCAACTTTGACGGACTCATCTTCACCGATGCACTCAACATGAAGGGCGCTACGCAGTTGCTGCATGGCTCGGCATGTGTCAATGCCCTGCTTGCCGGCAACGATGTGCTGCTCATGCCCGAGAACGTCGGCGACGAGATTGCGGCTGTCAAGGCTGCCATCGCCCGTGGCCAACTCAGCCAGAGCGACATTGACGAGCGTTGCCGCAAAATCCTGCGCTACAAGTATGCCCTGGGCCTGACCGGCCCGCAGCACGTGAGCACCGCCCATCTCGAAGATGACATCAACTCGCAATGGGCCAGCGTGCTCAAGCGCCAGCTCACGGCAGGCAGCATCACCGTCATCAAGAACAACGACGCGATTCTGCCCATCCACAACCTGCAGAGCCGCCACATCGCCGTGGCCACCATCGGCAACGAGAACGGTACCGCCAGCGACTTCACGCGCCGTTGTGCCGACTATGCCGAGGTCAAGCGTTACGACCTGGCCAAATCCGGCTCGGCGAGCGACCTGGCTGACAAGCTGCATGACGGACACTTCAACACCATCATCGTCGAGGTAGATGGCGACAATGCCGAGAACCGTGCCGCCCTCGATGCCGTGGTCAAGAAATGCAAGAACGTTATAGTCGTACTCACTTGCAAACCCTACGAAATCCAGAACTACGGCAGTGCCATCACCCACAAGCATGTCAAGGCTGTGGTACTCACCTACGAGAACTCAGCGCTGGCCGAGGACTATGCAGCGCAGACCATCTTCGGCGGCAATGCTGCCAACGGCAATCTGCCCGTTTCGCTTGCCTTCAAAGGCAAGAAGACACGCTATGACGCCGGTCACGGCATCCACTATCCCGCCAGCCGTCTGGGCTATACCCTCCCCGCTGAGGTGGGCCTGGACAACCGCTTGACGGCCCAAATCGACTCGGTGTGCCGCCTGGGAGTCCTGCAGCATGCCTTCCCCGGTTGCCAAGTGGTTGTGGCGCGCCACGGCAAGGTGGTGTACAAGAAATCGTTTGGAGCCATCGACTACGGCAACCCCGTCAAGGTCGATGACAACACCCTATTCGGACTGGCCTCGGTGTCCAAGGCCACCGGCACCATCAGCGGTGTGATGAAAGCCTTTGATGACGGCAAATTCCGTCTCGACGACAAGGCAAGCGATTATATTCCCGGCCTGCGCGACGGTGACAAGCAGAACATCACCTTCCGCGACCTGCTGTACCACGAGACCGGTATGCCAGCGTCGCTCAACATGTGGTACATGATGATGGATGCCAACACCTATAGCGGTAACCTCATCGCCAATGCCGAGGATGCCACCCACACCGTCAAAATCATGAACGGCGCCTGGGGCCATAAGGACGCCAAAATGCGGACCGATATCCTCTCGCCCGTCAAGACCGACAAGTTCAACATTGCCATTGCCGACGGACTGTGGGGCGGCAGGGTAACCTACGACTCCATCATGAACCGCATGTACCACGCCAAGCTGGGCAAGAAAAAGTATCTGTACAGCTGCTGCAACTTCTCGCTGCTGGCCGATGCCGTGCAACGCATGACGCACTCACCGCTCAACTACTACGTGAACAACTACATCTTCGCTCCGCTGGGCGCCTATCACACGATGTACCGCCCCCTGAGCAAGTTCCATCGCGATGAGATCGCCTACACCGAGAAGGACACCTACCTGCGCCGCCAGCACATCCATGGCTACGTCCACGACGAGCTGGCCGCGTTCTCGGGCGGTGTACAGGGCAATGCCGGACTGTTCAGTAACGCCAACGACCTGGCCAAACTGCTGCAGATGTGGCTGAACGGCGGCACCTACGGTGGCGTACGCCTGCTGAAAGCCTCGACCGTCGAGACCTTTACGACACAGAAGAGCCCCAACAGCCACCGTGGTCTGGGCTTTGACAAACCCGTCGTAGGTAATCCCGATGCCAGCAACACCTGTGCCGAGGCAACACCCGAGACCTATGGCCACACGGGTTTCACGGGCACGTGCTTCTGGGTAGATCCCAAGAATGACATGTTCTACATCTTCCTGAGCAACCGTGTATGCCCCACCAGGAACAATCCCAACTTCGGCCGCATCAGCGCCCGCAGCCATATCCAGTCGCTCATCTACAAAGCCATCCGCGACAAGGAAGAGCAACCAACGAAGTCCAACAATTAAATAGACCGAATACGAGATGAAAAAGTTAGCATTTATTTTCACTGCACTGTTGCTGCTGGCATCGTGCAGCAAGGGCTATAAGGTGACCGTCACCTTCCCCGACGACAGCAATAACGGCGAGACCGCCTTCCTGACCAACTATGACACGGGCGACACCATCGCTGCGGCTACTATCGAGAACCGCATGTGCACCTTTGAGGGCACAACCGACAAAGGATTCTTTGCCCGCATGTATGCCGGAGGCAACCCGCTGGGATTCGTCGTTGAACCCGGTGAAGTGAAGCTGGACATCGCTGCCGGAACCGCCATCAGTCCCCTTAACGACAAGTTAGCCGCCTGGAGCAAGGAAACACAAAAACTTGCCGATGACACAACTCTCACCGAGGCCGAAAACGAAGCCCGATATGCCGAGGGGTTGAAGCAACTCTACGAGGAGAACAAGGACAACGCCATCGGCCCGTGGGCATTCTGCAACTACTTGATGTACAAAGATTTCAACGAGAAGGAGATTGACGACCTGCTCAAGACCGCTCCCGCCGAGTACGCCCAGCTGGTTCGCGTGGCTAAGGCCAAGAGTGCCGCCCGCCAGCTCACCGTCACTGCCGAGGGCAAGAAGTTCACTGACTTTGAAGTCGTGGCCGAGGACGGTGCAAAGCAAAAGCTGTCGGACTATGTGGGCAAGGGCAAGGTGACCGTGGTCGATTTCTGGGCCAGCTGGTGCCCTCCCTGCCGTGCCGAGATTCCCAAGCTGCAGGCTCTGAAGGCCAAATATGGTGACAAGTTTGACGTGCTGGGTGTTGCCGTTTGGGACAATCCCGATGACACCCGTAAAGCCATCGAAGAGCTCAGCATCACCTGGCCTGTCATCATCGGCACCCACAAGCTGACCGAGCCCACCGACCTTTACGGCATCAAGGGCATCCCCCACATCATCATCTTCGGCCCCGACGGCATCATCATGTCGCGCGGCCTCAGTGGTGACGACCTCGCCGCCCGCTTGGCCGAAATCGTGGGCTAACTCTTTAAAAGAAAACAAAAAACAGGAAGCGCAATCGGTTGATTGCGCTTCCTGTTTTTATCTCATGCCTAGATGTTCACGGATAGTTGCCGTGAAGGCCCGCCAGTACTTCTGACACTTGACGTCACCCACGCCATGGATGATGCTGAACTCGGCCTGTGTCGTGGGCTTCTCGGTGGCCATGGCGGTCAATGACTTGTCGCTGAAGACCATGAAGGGAGCAATGTGGCTTGCAGTAGCAAGCGCCTTGCGCAGGTCGCGCAGTTTATCGAACAGGGCACGGTCCATCTGCTTGGCCGGTGCATCGGGCTCGGGGATGGCCAGCGGTGCGGCCGCAGGCTTCTTCTGGCTCAAGTCGCGGCGTTCATAACGGCTCAATTCTATCGTCTGCCGTCCATAGAGCACCTCGTTGCCGTATTCGGTGATTTTCAAGTGGTTGTTCTCGTCATAGGCGACGTCAAACAAGCCCATCTGCAGCATTTGCAGCAGGTAGGCATTCCATTCGGCTACGGAGTAGCCACGTCCCACCCCGAAGGTCTTGAGGAGGTCATATCCCCGCTCGATGATTTCGGCCTTGCGCCAACCGCGCAGGATGTCAGTCACGGTATACATGCCCGCCTGCTCGTCGGTGCGCTTAATGGCACTGAGGGCCATCTGAGCCAGCTTTGTGCCGTCGAAACGCTGGGGCGGGTTGTCGCACACGTCACAGTTGTGGCAGTCGTGGTCAAAGCGCTCGTTGAAATAGCTCAGCAACATGCGGCGACGGCAAACGGTGCTCTCGGCAAACTGCTGCATGCGCTGCAGTTTGTCCATGTTGACCTGGACCTGCCCTGACTGCTTGGCAAACTGCTGGAGGGTAACGACGTCGCCATAGGAGTAGAACATCAGTGCATCGGCAGGGAGGCCGTCACGCCCAGCGCGGCCGATTTCCTGATAATAGCTCTCGATGTTGCGCGGCATGTTGCTGTGAATGACAAAACGCACGTTGCTCTTGTCAATTCCCATGCCGAAAGCGATGGTGGCGCAGACTACCTTCAGGTCATCGTTGATGAAATCGCGTTGCACCTGCTGTTTCTCGCTCACGCTCATGCCAGCATGGAACGGTGCCGCGCTGATGCCGGCCCGCCTCAAGTTGGCAGCCATGTTCTCGGTGTTCTTGCGGCTCAGGCAGTAGATGATGCCGCTCTCGTCGCGGTGCAGATTGATGAATTGGATGATCTGGCGGAGCTTCTGCTTGCCACTGGAGCCACGCACGACACTGAGCGAGATGTTAGGTCGGTCAAACGAGCTGATGAACAGCCGCGCATCGGGGATGTGCAGCTGGTGGGCGATGTCGTCACGGGTGATGCGGTCGGCAGTGGCCGTGAGCGCCATCACGGGAATGTGCGGATAGCGCTGTTTGAGGGTGCCGAGTTGGGTGTACTCGGGACGGAAATCGTGTCCCCACTGCGAGATGCAATGCGCCTCATCGACCGCGAACAGGCAGATGCGGTCGATGATGGATGTTGACCAGCGGTCAATCTCGCTGAGGAGTTTCTCGGGCGATATATACAGGAGTTTGACCTTGCCCTGCAACACCAGGTCAAGCGTCTGACGATTCTCGGTATCGCTCTTCTCGCTGTTGAGCGCCAGTGCGGGGATTCCATCCTGCTGCAAGGCATCAATCTGGTCGTTCATCAACGCCAACAACGGCGAAATGACAATTGCAAACCCATCGCGGCTCATTAGTCCGGGCAACTGGTAGCACATTGACTTGCCTCCGCCCGTGGGCATGAGCACAATGCTGTCACCACCATCAAGCGTGTGGTTGATGATGTCCCACTGCTGGCCACGGAAACTGTCATAGCCATAACAGCTCCTCAGCAGTGCCAATGCATATTCCTGACGAGTCATACTCATGGGAAAAATATATCGTATTGAATAGGGAGATCGCTCCTGCAGCCGGCAGCCGTTGGCTTAATAGGCGTTAGCCTCGCCCTTGAGGGCATTCCAGACCGTGCGGACGATGATTTTAACATCCAGGAAGAAGGTCCAGTTCTCGGCATACCACACGTCGTACTCGACACGTTTCTCCATCTGCCACAGCTCCTCGGTCTGCCCACGATAGCCGCGCACTTGGGCCCAGCCCGTGATACCCGGCTTGATGGTGTGGCGCAGCATGTACTTGTCGATGAGTTCGCTGTACATCTCGGTCTGCGCCACCATGTGCGGACGTGGGCCCACGATGCTCATGTCACCCAACCACACGTTATAGAACTGCGGCAGCTCGTCGATACTCGTGCGCCGCAACAGGTTGCCGAAACGCGTCACACGCGGGTCGCCCTTGGAGGCCTGCAGCGTGTCGCTGTCGGCATTGACGCGCATGGTGCGGAACTTGTAGCAGTTAAATGCCTGCCCGCGGTAACCAGTGCGTTTCTGTACAAAGAAGATCGGCCCTGGCGATGATAGCT
Organism: uncultured Bacteroidales bacterium; assembly: GCA_902792895.1. Classification (GTDB taxonomy): domain Bacteria; phylum Bacteroidota; class Bacteroidia; order Bacteroidales; family Muribaculaceae; genus Sodaliphilus. The sequence goes on from CADBBK010000010.1 coordinate 8,338, forward strand.
TAATGCCGATGGCCACAGGAATGATGACCAGCGGCGACAGGATAAGCACCACAGTGGACACCAACAGGTCAAAAGCCCGCTTAATCAGTCGGTTGATGGGGTTCTTGAGCGGATAAGGGTGGACGGCCAGGATGGGCACATCGCCCACCGAACTGAGTTCGAACTGGCGGGTTACCGTGCGTCCGAACTGCGGCACATAGTAAAAATCGACTGCATTGTTGTCGGCAATGCGTATCATGCGTGACACGTTCTGATTGTCCTCGATGTCGGGCACGGCACAGAACATCTCGTCGACCTGATGCGTCTTGACGAACTGCTCTACATCGTCGAGCGTGCCCTGATAGACTGCCGAAGCCGAACGTGCCTTGGGGTTGTTGTCAAAGAAACCCACGATGTGGTAACCATATCCCTGGTCGCCAAGCATCTCGTTGATAAGGCGCACGCCTACCGTGCCGCCACCAATGACGATGACTCGCTTGAAGTTAAAGCCTTGATTACGGTACAGTTTCACCAGTTGGCGGGAGACAACCCACCATGTTGACAATACCAGGAAGAAGAGGACATAGAACAGCAGCATGTTCCACCACGGGGCACCATAATAGCCCAGGAACGAGGTCAGTGTGACAAACAGGCCCGCATGGGTAAGCACCAGTTTAAGAGCCTGTCCAACTACCCTATCGGCATAGAACACGCGCCTCTCGTGTACATCGTTGTAGAAATAGATGCACACCAACATGGCAACGTTGAGCACCAGCCAAACGGGACGGGAATACAACACACTGGCACCCTCGGCGTGGTTCCACAGCATGCTGCATGCATACACGAGATTGACAATCAGCAAGTCGATGATGCTGAACACCCATCTCACGAATTGTCCATATCGGCCTTTACTCTTCATTGGGTATCTCTCAGGTTAAGCTTGAGACACTATCATTAAATGCGCAGGAGGGAGAAACTCATGACCCCTCCCGCGCATGGTATGGTATTAAACGTAGCGTGTTTCCACAACGGAACGATTACTCGTTGTCGAGATCCTTGATCTTCTGCTCCAACTCGGCAATTTCCTCCTTGAGGTTGTTAATGCGACGCTCCATCTCCTGGACCAGCGAGTTGCCGCTCTTGGTGTTGGCGGTCAGGAAGCCCATGTTGTTCTCGAACGTCTTGAGCTCGCCCATGCGCTGCTCATAGGTGCGCACCAGGCGGTCACGCTCGGTCATGCCGCGATCGCTGCCCGACTGACGACGACCACGTGAGCCTCCGTCGCCGGGACGGGCGCCACGCATGTTCAGTGTCTCGAACGCCTTGTCGATGAGTTCGCGGTACTGGGCATAGATCTTATCCTTCTCCTTGAAGGGCACGTGGCCGATTTCCTGCCAGCGGTCCATCAGGTCGCGCACGGTCTGGGCGGCATCATCGGCAGCCTCCTCGATAGTGGCTTTGAGGGTGGCGATGACCTCCTTCTTGGCCTTGAGGTTGTCATGCTCCATGGCATGTACATTGCCGTTCTGTTTCTTCTTCTGCTCGAAGAAGTGGTCACAGGCGGCGATAAAGCGTTTCCACACGCTGTCGCTGGCCTTCTTCACCACCGGACCGATGGTCTTCCACTCCTTCTGCATCTCAACGAAGCTGTCGGTGGCCTCCTTCCAGTCGGTGGAGTCCATGAGCGCCTCGGCGCGTTCGCAAAGTTCAATCTTGCGGGCCAGGTTGCTGCTCAGCTCCTCCTTCATCGTCTTGAAGAACTCAGCCTTCTTGGCAAAGAACTCGTCACAGGACTTGCGGAAGCGGGCAAACAGTGCCGCATTGGCCTTGCGTGAAGCATAGCCCAACTTCTTCCAGTCGTCCTGCAGGGCGATGATCTGCTTGGTCACCTCGTCCCACTGTGCATAGGTCTTGAGGCCGTCGGTGGAAATCTGCTCTATCTTCTCACACAGGGCAGTCTTGGCGTCGGCATTCTCCTTCTCCTTGCTCTTGCGATCCTCGAAGTAGGACTGATACTTCTTATTGATGGCGCTGGAGGCAGCCTTGAAGCGAGCCCAAAGCTCCTCACGCAGTTCCTTGGCCACGGGGCCTATCTCACGCCACTTGGTGTGCAGTTCCTGCAACTTCCTGAAGGCGGCTACGATGTCGGCTTCCTCGTCGAGAGCCTCGGCCTCCTCGCACAGCTGCTGCTTGAGCTCAAGATTCTTCTTGAAGTCATAGTCACGCAGCTCCTTGTTCATCTTGAGCACGTCATAGAAGCGCTCGGTTGCGCGCTGGAACTCCTTCCACACCTCGGTATCGGCAGTGGCGGGCACCTCACCGGCGTCCTTGAATTCCTGCTGCAGCTGCTTCACGCGGCTGAACTGGCGGTTGATGTTGTCGGGATCGTTGGCGATCTCGTTGATCAGGGCGATAATCTGGCGCTTCTTCTCCAGGTTGGCCTCACGGTTGGCTTCCTGGGCGGCGTTATACTCAGTACGGCGCTCCTTAAGCACATTGAGCAGTTCCTTCAAGTTGTTCTCGTCCTCGTCCTCCTTGGCAGTGAAATCACTTTCCTCGTTGCCGTTGGCCAGGAACTCCTCACGTTCCTTGTCCACCTCCTCGCGGCGCAGGGCAAAGAATGCGGCCTTGATGGCCTGCACCTCGTCCTTCACCTCCTCGATGGGACGGGCAGCGACCTCGCGCATCATGTTCACCAGCTCACTTTTGGTCTTGCCAGCCAGTTCCAGGCGGGGCTCGGCCTCAGGATCTGGAGCCTCTTCGGGGGCGGGCTGTTCCTCAGCGGGAGCCTCAGGAGCGGGTTGCTCCTCAGCCGGGGCCTCGGGGGCAGGCTGCTCTTCGACGGGTTGTTCAACTTTAACTTCTTCACTCACAACTTCCTGGGCCTCGTTCTGGGGCTCAGTGCTCAGGATTTGATCCTTCTCGAGATTGTTCTTCGATTCAGATTGTTCACGCGGTTCCATCATAATAACTAGGTTTTAAAAGAGCGCCAAATGACCCTCCATGTTTAATTCAAACTCCAAATTTACGCATTATTTCGCAATCGCAAAGGCATTTCGCCGATTTTTTTCTTTTTTCATCGATTTTTCCCCAAAAAACAAGGCAAACAGAGCCTCATGGCCCCGTTTGCCTGTTAAATCGGACGAAATTGCGGTGGGTTATTTCAGCACCTTTGCCTTGATGATCTTGACGTCATCGATGGGACGGTCCATGCGGCCCGTGGGCACCTCCTGGATCTTGTCCACGACATCCATGCCCTCGAGCACCTCACCAAACACGGTGTACTGCCCATCGAGATGGGGCGTGCCACCGATGCTGGTATAGGCATCAAGCTGCTCGTCGGTGAGTTTGAAGGGTGTTTTGGCGGCTTCTTCCTCGGTGCGCTGGATGAGTTCATTCTGCAGCGCCAGCATAGCCTCGTTGTTTCCTGCCTGCTGGAGTTCCTTGATGCGGTCGTTGTTCTCCATCACCAGACGGCGGAAGATGTCCTGCTTAGCCATGTCGGCCATGCGCTTGGTCATCATCTGCAAGTCGTCGCTGCTGTAGATCTTGCCCGTCACAATATAGAACTGGCTGCCACTGCTGCGGCGCTCAGGGTTCACCTGATCGCCAGTGCGTGCGGCAGCAAGGGCTCCACGCTTGTGGAAGTACTTGGGATAGACAAACTCGGCCTCGATGGTATAACCAGGATCGCCATCGCCCAGAGCGGTCTCGGGGCCTGCGGTCTTGGAATTGCCGTCACCGGTCTGAATCATGAAGTCCTTGATGACGCGATGGAAGAGCACACCATCATAGTAACCTTCCTTGACCAACTTAATGAAATTGTCACGGTGCTGGGGAGTCTCGTTGTATAGTCCCACAACGATTTTGCCCAACGATGTCTGCAGTTCAACTCGTGTCATCTTGTTGTCCTTAGCTTTGGATTTGGTGGCGGCATCGGTGTCGGCACTGCTTGCCGAACACGAGATCAGTGCCATGGCCACCATCATGATTGAAAATAATAAATTCCTCTTCATTATGTAATTTCAGTTTTCAGTCGGCAGCCGGCAGCATCTGATTCAATATCCATGAGAACCGATGGCAGGTGCTCAACGTCATTAACTTTAATCGATTATTTAACGGCTTAGATGCCAACGGGATACAAGCGCTTGAAGATGCGGCGGAAGTTGTCATCAGTGGTGCTCAGTTCTTCAGCATGCTCCTTGTAATCGGCACCCCACAGCGACGTGGCCAGATAGCCCAGATAGACGTGGTCACGGTCCTTGGCGATGGCGGCCTTGACCAGCAAGTCGATGCTGGCGGCATACTTCTCGCGGTCGATGGCATTGAGATAACGCGCCGTGCTCACGACAAATTGGCCCGTGCGGTCCTTCATAATCATGTTATCCACCAGCTCGGGCATATCGTCATCGATGCTGCCCATGTTGTTGGCAATATACTCATAGGTCAACAACCCATTAGAGTCGCTTTCGAGCATTTTTTTAATATTGGTATCCATGTTATAATTCAGTAATGCTGTTTGTTTTCAACCCACAAAGATAATGCTTTTTTCATTCACGCCGCTTTTTTGGCCGGAAAAATTGGGTATGCTGCAACAATGCCAGGATGCCCATGTGGGTTGCAAATGATGCCGAAGTTGCAATGTGTAACGGCATGAAAGGTGTTGTAATCGGGCGCTGTAAGCGCATCAGAGGGCGGCGATAGAAGATGATTGTCAATAATCTGTAACAAAAAATAGGGCTTTTTCTTGCAGAATATTAAAGACTGGCTAAAAACGAGTATTTTAAATAAAATAATGTGTTTTTTGCGGTCAAATGTGCTACAAAATTGGAGTAAAATGACTACCTTTGCACCGCAAAAATAAAAATAATAAATATTTGCAATATATTCAAAAAACACTAACGTAAATGAAGACGATTTACACTTTTGGTAACGGTCAGGCAGAAGGCCGTGCCGACATGAAGGATCTGCTGGGTGGCAAAGGTGCAAACCTTGCCGAAATGAACTTGATTGGTGTTCCCGTTCCCCCGGGCTTCACCATTACCACTGAAGTTTGCCGCCTCTACAACGAGAAAGGTCGTGAGGCTGTTGTGGCTTTGATCAAGGACGATGTGATGAAATCTGTTGCACACATCGAGAATTTGACCGGCAACAAGTTCAATGACCCCAGCAACCCCCAGCTGGTATCGGTTCGCTCGGGTGCTCCCGTGTCGATGCCTGGTATGATGGACACCGTCCTCAACCTGGGTATCAACGACGCCGTAGCCGAGACCATGGCACAGAAGTCGGGCAACCCCCGCTTCGCATGGGACAGCTACCGCCGTTTCGTACAGATGTACGGTGACGTTGTGCTGGGCATGAAGCCCCAGAACAAGAACGATATTGACCCGTTCGAGGCCATTATCGAGGAGATGAAAGAGAAGAAGGGCGTTAAGCTGGACACCGAACTTGATGTCGATGACCTCAAGGAACTGGTAGTTCGCTTCAAGGCTGCTGTTAAAGAGAATACCGGCAAGGACTTCCCCACCGATGCCTACGATCAGCTGTGGGGCGCCATCTACGCTGTGTTTGACAGCTGGAACAACGAGCGCGCTATCCTGTACCGCCGCATGAACCAGATCCCCGAGGAGTATGGTACGGCAGTCAACGTACAGGCCATGGTCTATGGTAACATGGGTAACAACAGTGCTACTGGCGTTTGCTTCTCGCGTGACGCCGGTACCGGTGAGAACCTGTTCAACGGTGAGTACCTGATCAATGCTCAGGGCGAGGACGTTGTGGCTGGTGTACGCACCCCGCAACAGATCATGACCGTGGGCAGCCGCCGCTGGGCCGAGATGCAGGGCATCAGCGAGGAAGAGCGTGCCTCGAAGTATCCCTCCCTCGAGGAGTCGATGCCCGAGTGCGCTGCTGAGCTCGTTAAGATCCAGCACAACCTCGAGGAGCACTACCACGACATGCAGGACATGGAGTTCACCATCCAGGACGGCAAGCTCTGGCTGCTCCAGACCCGCAACGGCAAGCGCACCGGCGCCGCTATGGTGAAGATCGCCATGGACCTGCTGCGCGAAGGCGCTATCGACGAGAAGACCGTCATCAAGCGCATGGAGCCCGGTAAGCTCGATGAGCTGCTGCACCCCGTATTTGATAAGGCTGCCGTTAAGAGCGCCAAGGTGATGGCCAAGGGTCTGCCCGCCAGCCCCGGTGCCGCTACCGGTCAAATCGTATTCTTTGCCGACGATGCCGAGGAATGGGCTTCGCGCAAGAAGAAAGTCATCATGGTGCGCATCGAGACATCTCCCGAGGACCTGCGCGGTATGAGCGTGGCTCAGGGTATCCTCACCGCCCGTGGCGGTATGACCTCGCACGCTGCCGTTGTTGCCCGTGGTATGGGTAAGTGCTGTGTGTCGGGTGCCGGTACCATCAAGGTGGACTACAAGGCCCGCACCGTAGAGATGAACGGTAAGACCTACAACGAGGGTGACTGGATTTCGATCAACGGTAGCACCGGCGAGGTTTACGACGGCGCCGTTGCAACTGTAGATCCCGACCTGGGTGGCGACTACGCTGCTGTTATGGCCCTTGCCGAGAAGTACAGCAAGATGGACGTTTATACCAATGCCGACTCGCCCCGCGACGCTCTGAAGGCTCGCGAGCTGGGTGCCCACGGTATCGGCCTGTGCCGCACCGAGCACATGTTCTTCGAGGGTGACCGCATCAAAGCCATGCGCGAGATGATCATCGCTCCCGACGAGGAATCGCGCCGCGTCGCTCTGAACAAGCTGCTCCCGCTGCAGCGTGGCGACTTCGAGGGTATCTTTGAGGCCATGGACGGCTACGAGGTAACCATCCGCCTGCTCGATCCTCCCTTGCACGAGTTCGTACCCCACCAGCTCGAGACCATGCGCGAACTGGCCGAGGAGACCGGTCGCAAGCTCGAGGAAGTGAAGCTCATCTGCGACGGCCTTGAGGAGTTCAACCCCATGCTGGGTCACCGTGGCTGCCGTCTGGGCAACACCTATCCCGAGATCACCGAGATGCAGGCCCGCGCCATCATCGAGGCTGCCCTCAACGTCAAGGCTAAGGGCGTTGATGTTCACCCCAAGATCATGGTTCCCCTGATCGGTGTGAAGCCCGAGATCCAAATGCAGGCTGACATCATCAACGAGACTGCCAAGAAGGTATTTGCCGAGCGCGGCGAGACCGTTGCCTACAAGGTAGGTACCATGATTGAGATTCCGCGTGCAGCCCTCGTTGCTGACCAGATTGCCGAGGTAGTTGACTTCTTCTCCTTCGGTACCAACGACTTGACTCAGATGACCTTCGGCTACTCGCGCGACGACGCCGGCAAGTTCCTCTCGATCTACAAGGAGCTGGGCATCCTCAAGGAGGATCCGTTCCAGGTTCTCGACCAGGAAGGTGTTGGCCAGCTCGTTGAGATGGCTACCCGCAAGGGCCGTGCCGCTAACCCCGACCTCAACGTCGGCATCTGCGGTGAGCACGGTGGTGAGCCCAAGAGCGTGAAGTTCTGCAACAAGCTCAACCTTGACTATGTATCCTGCTCGCCTTACCGCGTGCCCATCGCTCGCCTTGCAGCCGCACAGGCAGCCGTTGAAGCCGAGTAAGACAAGGTTTGATACGACACATTACTTAACGACAGCGGTCGAGTCGCTATGACTCGACCGCTGTTGCATTAGTCTTAATTGGCCAAGGGGAACTAGCCTGCAGGGCTTATCGCCCAAGGTTCATCAGAGGATGCCCGAGAGATAAAGGAAGATGAACAGGATGGACACTGGAGCCACATAACGCAGGCAGAAGATGAGATAAGGCTCCATCGCGCCCTTCAGACGGCCGTTGTTAGACAACTGGTCGCGGATAACCTTGCGGTCCAGAATCCAGCCGACATACACCGCGGTGAACAGGCCACCCAACAGCATGAAGATGTTGCTGGCTGAATAGTCCATCGCGTCAAAGATGCTCTTGCCAAACACCTTGACATCGTCGAGCACATTGAATGACAAAGCGGCCAAGACCGCCAGAACCAAGGTGAACATGGCCGTCCAGAGAATCGCAACCATGCGCGACGTCTTGTGCTCCTCGATCATGAAGGTGATAGGAATCTCGCTGAGCGAGATCGTCGAGGTCAATGAGGCGAAGAACACGAGCAGGAAGAACAGCAATGCCCACACGTAGCCGCCTGTCATCTGCTGGAAGATACCCGGCAAGACTTCAAAGATGAGACGAGGGCCAGCTGTCGGCTCCACGCCGAACGAGAATACTGCCGGGAAAATCATCACTCCCGAGAGGATGGCCACCAACGTGTCGAGCGCAGCAACTGTTGCAGCGTCCTTGGTGAGCGAGCTGTTGTCCTTAAAATATGAGCTATAAGTTACCAGGCACGAGATACCGATTGACAATGACAGGAAAGCCTGGCCAAAGGCATCCAGCACACCGCGCCACGTCAGCTCAGAGAAGTCAGGATAGAAGAGGAAACGCAAGCCCTCGCCTGCTCCCGGCATCAGCAGCGACTTGACGCAGAAGATGAGCAAAATCACGAACAATAACGGCATCATGATGCTGGCGACACGCTCAATGCCCTTCGCGATGCCGCGGCTCATCACCATGAAATTGATGACGAGGAAAAGCACCGTCCAGCCCACGCAGCGCCACGGATTGGCCACCAGAGCAGAGAACATATCACTGTACTCCTGCGGCGTGTGGCCACTCAGATTGCCCAGCGCAGCCTGATACAGATACTCAATGATCCAGCCACACACCACGCTGTAGAAACCGATGACGACAAAGCTACCCAGAATGCAGATATAGGAGAACAAATAGTAAGGCTTACCCGGCGAGAGTTTGCGCAGGGCCGCTTTCATGTTGCTATGCGTCGAGCGACCAATAATGAACTCACTGAGTATCACCGGAATACCCATCACTATAATACAACCAATATACACCAGGATGAAGGCTCCACCGCCATTCTGTCCTGCCTCAAAGGGGAAACGCCAAATGTTTCCCAATCCCACTGCCGAGCCTACTGCCGCAGCAATAGCACCCAGGCGCGTTGCAAATCCGACTCGTTTAGCCATTATCGTTAGGTCTTAATATTTTTCTCACAAAGGTAGCACAAACTCTCCACACCATCAAATAAAACGGTCACAATCGGAAGGAAATGCTGACCGCCTGACGAGGGTCAAAACTGCGGCACGGGTTCCACTGGACGTGGCTCTCGCGATGGACGAGGAGGCTTAGGGTGACGAGAGCGGCGAGGCTTGCGTGTGGTGGGGGTAGCCTTCTTGACGGGCCGGACATCGGCAGGTGATGCCGATGAATCGGCTTGGGCTTCAAACTGTTGCAGATCAACATTCACCACCTCATGCGGAACCGTGGCCCGGCACGAACGTACAGCGACAGTCGCCACCAGCAGCAAAGCTATCACTGCCAGCACAACGATTGCACCGCGGCGCTGCCGTTTGTTCATTTCCATTAGATCACTACCGAAACCCATGATGCGCGACTAAGTATACTTCATAAATATGTGGCAAAAATAGAGAAAAAAAGTATGTCCAGGACAAGAAAAAGGGGAATAATTCCAAAAAAAAATCACAAAACAACGGCTTGCAAAGTAAAAATTATTAACTTTGCACGCTGAAAATAAAGCACTGAACTAAGATAACATGAAATCATTCATTCTATCCATACCTAAAGGCCTAGTATCGATACTTGCGATACTACTGACATTATATTGCACATTTGCCAGCAACCCCTTCGGTGTGAATGCACTGAAAGTTTTCCCATATGCCGAGCAGGTGGGGCACATGATTCTCTACTTCATCGTTGCCCTAGCCTTCATCCTTGATTATGCCAAGACCCGCCTGCCGCACCACAGCAAAATCAACCAGGAGATTGTGCTTGCTGCTACCGCATCAGTACTCGCGCTGGTCATGGAAATCGGCCTCATGTTCTACACTGCAGGTCTCAACTACGACCTCTTCAACTGGGCTGCCGCTACGGTGGGTGCCGCTATCGCATTCCTGTTCTACCACTTCTGGCTGCTGCATCCCATGCGCCACTACCTGTATCACTCGATACAGCACCACTGGCGCTACCAGCACCGTCGCAAGAAGAAATGAGCCGCTAATTTCCAGTAGGATATATCATTTTTAGGCATTATTTTTTGTTACATAAAAAATAATGCCTAAATTTGTCATATTCTAACAACTCCTAACCATTACCGCTATGCTATTCTCGGAAAAAATCAAGCAACTGCGCATTGAGAGCGGCAAGCGCCAGAAAGATCTTGCCCGCGCCATAGGCGTTGACGTTCCTGCTTACAGCCGCTACGAACACGGGGAGCGGCGTCCCAAACGCGAACAGGTGCTGCGGCTGGCCCGCATCTTCAAGACCGACCCCAACGAACTGGTTGCCGCATGGCTTGCCGACGAGGCCTACTCCCGCATCGCCCACGACAAAATGGCGACTCGTGCCGCAGCCCTGCTGACAGGGCTGCTGAACCCGGAGATTTCTGAGAGCCCGGAGATTTCCGAGATGCCGGAAAAGCAGGAGACTCCCGTTGACCGCAATATGGTATCCCGCCTGGGCCGCTCGGCCATGCCACACTACGAGCAGGGTGATGCCGCCACCGTGATGCAGCACATCGAGGACGAGAGCATCGACTGTATCGTCACCACCCCGCCCTACTGGCGACGCCGCAGCCAGGGCACCGAGAGCATCACCGCCACCAACGCCGAGGAGTTTGTCAACGAGTTGCTGGCCGTCATGGCCCAAGCCCACCGTGTGCTCAAGCCCCAAGGGTCGTTGTGGCTCAATATGGGTGACGACACGACAGGAGGCTTTGTGCAGGGTATACCCTGGCGCGTAGTGCTCGCCATGATTGACCGTCAAGGGTGGCAACTGGTCAACGAAGTGGTATGGAACAAAATCACGACCTCACCGCAGGGCAGCCAGGACCACCTGCGCAAGGTGCACGAGTTCATGTTCCACCTGGTCAAGGACGAGGGTTTCTATTACAATGACGAAGAGCTGCGCCGTACCTATGCGCTGATTGTCCACAACGACGAGAAAGGCCGCAAGCGCTCGGGCAAGGTCAAGGAATCCTACCTCCAGCCTGTGGACATGCACGGCATGGTGCCTGGCGACGTGTGGACCATCGGTGTGCAGCGCTCGGGTATCGCCCACTACTGTGTCGCTCCCGACACCCTCTACCGCCTGCCCATCGTGGCCACCTGCCCGCGTGGCGGCATCGTACTGGATCCCTATTGTGGCACAGGCACTGCCTGCCGCATCGCCTACGAGTTGAACCGCCGCAGCATCGGCATCGACATCAACGGCCGCTACATCGACCAGGCGCGTTCCAGCATCGAGCAGAAGCCATTGAGCCTGTTCTAGCCACATTCCGACAAGATAAACCCTATTTTCTGGAGGTTCTATAATCTCTAGAGGCTCCCGATTGCGGGATTTTTAGTAATTTTGCGGCTAAAATCACAAATCAGGCATGATATCAATTCAGGGACTCAAGGTGGAATTTGGCAGCCAAGTGCTGTTCGAAAACATCAGCTACGTCATCAACAAGCGCGACAAGATAGCCCTTGTCGGCAAGAACGGAGCCGGCAAGACCACCATGCTACGCATCATCACCGGCGAGCAACAGCCCACCAGCGGCACTGTTGCCCGCCAGAGTGACATCACCATCGGCTACCTGCCACAGCAGATGCGCCTCAAGAACCACCTCACCGTCAAGCAGGAGGCCGAGCTGGCGTTTGAACACCTGCAGCAGATGGACGAAGCCATCAACCGCATGAACCAAGAGCTGGCCGACCGCACCGACTATGAGAGCGAGGACTACCAGGAACTTATCGAGCGTGTGGCACAGAAAACCGAGCTGCGTGCCCTGATGCAGAGCGAGAACATCGAAGCCGAGGTCGAGAAGACCTTGCTGGGCCTGGGATTTGAGCGTACCGACTTTGACCGCCCCACGAGCGAGTTCAGCGGCGGCTGGCGCATGCGCATCGAGCTGGCAAAGCTGCTGCTGCGCCGTCCCGACGTGCTGCTGCTCGACGAGCCCACCAACCACCTGGACATCGAGTCCATCCAGTGGTTGGAAACCTTCCTGAAAAACCGTAACGTTGCCCTGCTGCTCGTGAGCCACGACCGCGCCTTTATAGATAATGTGACCAACCGCACCATCGAGATATCGCTGGGCAAAATCTATGACTACAAGGTGAGCTACAGCCAGTTTGTAGAACTGCGCAAGGAACGCGTCGAGCAACAGATGCGTGCCTACGAGAACCAGCAGAAGCTCATCCACGACACTGAGGACTTCATCGAGCGGTTCCGTTACAAGGCCACCAAGGCCGTCCAGGTCCAGAGCCGCATCAAGATGCTGGAGAAACTCGAGCGCATCGAGGTCGATGAGGTAGACCGTTCACGCATGCGCCTCAAGTTCCCGCCCGCACCCCGTAGCGGTGACTATCCCGTCATTGCCGAAGACCTGCGCAAGGATTACGGTGCGCTGAATGTGTTCCACGATGTGACATTCACCATCAAGCGTGGCGAGAAAGTCGCCTTTGTGGGGAAGAACGGTGCAGGAAAATCCACCCTTGTCAAGTGCATCATGGGTGAGATACCCTATGACGGCAAACTGCAGATCGGGCACAATGTCAAGATTGGCTATTTTGCCCAAAACCAAGCCCAACTGCTCGACGAGACGCTGACCGTTCACGACACCATCGACTACGTGGCCGTGGGCGATATACGCACGCGCATCAACGACATCCTGGGCGCATTCATGTTCGGCGGCAAGAATTCCGACAAGAAGGTCAAGGTGCTCAGCGGCGGTGAGAAGAGCCGTCTGGCGATGATACGCCTGCTGCTGCAACCCGTCAACCTGCTCATCCTCGACGAGCCCACCAACCACTTGGACATGCCCAGCAAAGATGTGCTGAAGGAGGCCATCCAAGCGTTTGACGGCACAGTCATCGTCGTGTCGCACGACCGCGACTTCCTCAACGGCATTGTGGACAAGGTGTATGAGTTCGGTGAACACCGCGTGCGCGAACATCTGGGTGGCATCTATGATTTCTTGCAGAAGAAACAGTTAGACAGCCTGCAGCAGTTAGAGGTCAAGGACGCCACTTCTGCTCCCGCTACAGATGTAGAGATGCAAAATCTTGCGTCTCCCGTCAGCGAGGGCAAAATGGATTACCAACGGCAGAAAGAGCGTGAGCGTCGCATCCGCCAGGCCGAGAAGAAGGTAAAGACACTTGAGGCCAAAATCGCCGAACTGGAGCAGCAACTCGCCGAAATAGAAGACAAACTGTCCACTGCCAGCACCGAGGACCTGGACGTGTACTATACCCACTCGAAGATTTCCCGTGAACTTGAGGAAGTCATGGCCCAGTGGGAAACAGCAGGCGAAGAGCTTGAAGAAGTTAGGAGTTAGGGGTTAGGAGTTAGGAGTTAGGAGTTAGGAGTTTTTGTCATGTTGAGGGCAGTACAAATCAATAGCTGCAATGCAGGGGATGTGGCATTGAGGCGGCTTTATGAGACCGCATTTCCTGTCGGGGAACAGATACCCTACGACGACCTGATTCATCTGCTGGACGTCATGGACATCGACTACACGGCCTACTATGATGACGAGATGCTTGTGGGGCTGATGATAGTGCTGCGCCTGCCACGCTACAATTGGGCCTGGTACTTCGCCGTGCAGGAAAAACTGCGCGGCCACGGTTACGGCCAGGCAATATTTAGCGCAGTCCTCGACAAGTACCGCGGCAAGCGTCCCTTCATCATGGACATCGAGTCGCCCAACCAACCCGATGCACCCAACCCCGAGCAACGCAAGAGGCGCCATGCCTTTTATCTGCGCAACGGCTTGAGAGACACCGGCACCTGCCGCTCCTATAACGGCATCACCTTCACCATACTTTCCAGCAGCGACGAGCCGTTCACCCTTCAGGACTATGAGGACATCGTGGCAGCCCTGCGTGCCGCATGGGAGAATATGCCAGGTAAAGAATAAGACTATTTAACTTTTTTCAACTTGTCCGTTTTGGGAAGAACGGCTATTTTTGCGGCATGAAGCGGGTAATATCCATATTCATGGCTCTAGCCGCCCTGATCGGCGTGGCACAGGAGAACCAGGGCATCAAGCTGCAGTTTGACCAAAGCAAGATCAGCCCGCAGTTTACTATTCCCGAGATGCCCACGGTCATCACACCCGCCACCAACATCAAACCCACATTCAATGCCAACCTGCCCACCGCAGCCGACCTCAAGTTGGATTACAACACCCACTTGACCGATTCGCTGGCCATCTATCAGCAAGACTGGAATTTCAGTCCCGCTCCCCTGCCCCGTTTCCGCTATGACACCAATCCCTACAGCCGCGACTGGTCATCAGGTGGTGTCATTACCCGCGTGGGCAATGCTTACCTCACAGGGGCCGGCTCACATACGACCTATCCCGGAATGGGCAACATGGCGAGTGCCAGTGTCGCTTTTACCATGCCCATGGGTGACCGTTTCCAATTCACGGCTGGCGTCACAGGCAGCAAATACCACTTTGACCGCTCGGCATGGAACGACTATGGCGTGTTCGGCAATGCCTCTTTCCGGCTCAACGACCGCTTTTCTCTCAACGCTTTCGGGCAATACTACGCCAACCAGCAGTACCATTCTATCGCCGCAATGCCGTTCTTGGGGAGTTCATCCTATGGCGGAACCCTGGGTTGGCGCGCCAGCGACGATTTTTCGCTTGATGTGGGTGCGCGCCGCATCTATGACCCCTATACGGGCCGCTGGCGAACGCTTCCTATCGTACAGCCCACCATCAACCTGTTCGGTGCACCCCTCTCGTTTGACGCTGGCCCGCTGATTTATCAGTTGTTGGACGGCCTGCTCGGCAGTGGCAAGAAAGACCGCGACTGGGGCGACCCGCGTTATCGTCCAGTAACCGCCCCCGGCGCCGTCACCAGCCAACCTGGCTTTAACCCCAACAGCCCTGTGCCCATCCCCGATGCTTTGCGCCGTTAACGCCAGTTCAAATCAGACAACTAATCATAATAACTAATACGAAACTATAGATATGGCAGAAGTAGTACAAAGAATTGACATTAAGGTGGTTGGATTCGGCAACGGATGGCAGACCATCAGGCTCACGTTTGATGACACAGCAGTGGGTTTCTTGGCCTCCTACATCGGCGAGTGCCCGTTGTCGTCATTGATTACACTGGTTGCCAATATCGACGATGACATCCAAAGCGGAGAGACTTCCTCCAGACGTCACATCGAGTGGTTCCAGGAACCCGGAGCCCTGCAGATCATCGTCAGCAACGACAACGGCATTGATGAAATCATCATCAAAAAGACCTTCAAAGATGTGATGGACATGGACTTTACTGTTGAGGAAATTGAGAACCCCGACGAACTCTATCATTTCCAAGTGCAGCATGAAACCTTGAGAAACGCTGTCATTGCCGAAGCCACAAGCATGTTGAAGGAATTCGGCATCGCGGGCTACAACGAGAACTGGAATGACGGACCAGACAACTTCCCCGTAGCCGCATTCCTGCGACTGTTGGGCAACAAAACCACCTCGGACGAAGAAGGTGACATCTACTTCAGCCGCCTTGACGAGGAAATCAATCTGTTGAAATCCATCCTCTAAACCAGCCGCAAAGACAGGGTTTTAGGGATTTTTAGAGGTATTGATTTTGGTGGGTGGGAAAGAATTTGTAACTTTGCACGTTTAAAACGAACTTGAATGGTCATCAAGAGCACAATAGAAGACATTATCAGGGAAGATCTGGCGGCAATTTGGTCCATCCTGAACAGCGAGGAGAAACATCTCATCGCCAGTAATTTCGTCATTCACAATTACCGCAAGGGCCAGATTATTTATGCCGAGAAAGACGAACCTGAATTCCTGTGGGTGCTCATCAAGGGCAAGGTGAAACGATTCAAGAACGGAGTGGGCGGCAAGCCGCAAATCCTGCGCCTGTATCGCCCCATCCAGTACTTTGGCTACCGTGCCTGGTTCGCCCAGGAGTCCTATGTAGCCAGCACGATGGCCATCGAGCCGTCGCAGGTGGGCACGATTCCCATGACGGTGGTGAAAAAGCTCATCGACGGCAACATGAAGCTGGCATGGTTCTTCCTGCACGAGTTGTCCAAGCATCTGGGCGGCAGCGAGTCCAAGGTCGTCACCCTCACCCAGAAACACATCCGTGGCCGTCTGGCCGAGGCCCTGTGCATGCTGGTTGACAACTACGGCTATGAGGACGACGGAAAGACGCTCAAGATCTACATGGCCCGTGAGGACCTGGCCAACCTGTCAAACATGACGACCGCCAATGCCATCCGCACCCTATCGACCTTCGCCCAGGAACGAATCATCACTGTTGACGGTCGCCGCATCCGCATCGTTGACGAGACCACACTGCGCAACATCAGCCGCTTTGGATAAAAACAGCTATGCTCATCGCTCAACAAAAACGCCAAGAAAACATCGCCGAGTATCTCCTCTACCTGTGGCAGGTCGAGGACTTGTTGCGTGCCTGCCGATTGGACATCGACACGGTGGATAAGACTGTCATCGCACGCTATAACGTCGATGAAAAGACACGTCACGAAATCCGTGAGTGGTACGAGTCACTCATCAAGATGATGGAACTGGAGCACGTGACCGAGCGTGGTCACATCCGCGTGTGCCACAACGTGCTCATCCGCTTGAACGACTTGCACCTGCAGTTGCTGGCCGACCAGAACCGTTTTCCCGATTATCATGCCGACTACTACCGCACGCTGCCACACATCGTTCAGTTGCGTGCCACGCTACCCGAAGAGGAGCGGCCCGGTGAACTGGAGACGTGTTTCAACGCACTGTACGGGGTGATGATGCTGCACATGCAAGGCAAGGAAATCTCGCAGGACACCGCAGCCGCAATAGCGCAGATATCGCACTTCATCGGCATGCTGGCCGCCTACTACAAGCGCGACGAGGAGAAACCGCTGTTTGGCGATGACATTGAGTAGGTTTTAGGCTTTAGGTTTTAGGTTACAGGATTTAGGCTTTAGGCTTTAGGTTTTAGGGGGTAAGAAATTACATTGATTCAATGAATACAACCAACATACTTATCACTGGTGCCAACGGTCAGTTGGGCCACGAAATGCGCAACGTGCTGGCCAACGACCAGCGTTTCCGCGCCATCTACACCGATGTTGCCGGAGATGACGTCACGCGTCTGGACATCACCGATGAAGCCGCCGTCGAAGAGATGGTCGCCGATGGTGACATCAAGTACATCGTGAACTGCGTGGCCTATACGGCTGTCGATGCTGCCGAAGACGACGAGCCCACCGCATCGTTGCTCAACGCCCATGCCGTGGGGCTGCTGGCCCGTGTAGCCCAGCGCCACGGAGCGCGCATGGTGCATGTCTCGACCGACTATGTGTTTGATGGACAGGGCTGCGTCCCCTACACCGAGGACATGGCCACCAACCCGCAATCGGCCTATGGCCGCACCAAACTTGACGGTGAGCGCCTGCTGCTTGACACGCTGGGCGACGATGCCGTCATCCTGCGTACCGCATGGCTCTACTCCCCTTATGGCAAGAACTTTGTCAAGACGATGCTCGCCCTGGGCAAGAGCAAACCGGCGCTGAAGGTCGTGTTTGACCAGGTAGGCTCGCCGACCTGCGCCCAAGACCTGGCCCGTGCCATCGTCACGGTAATCACCGCTACAGAATGGCACCCCGGCATCTACCACTACAGCAACGAGGGCGTCATCTCGTGGTATGACTTCACCCTGGCCATCCACCGCCTGGCAGGCATCACCACCTGTGACGTGCAGCCCTGCCACAGCGACGAGTTCCCCGCCAAGGCCCACCGTCCCGCCTACAGCGTGCTGGACAAGACGCATTTCAAGAACACCTTCGGCGTGACCGTCCCCTATTGGCTGAACAGCCTCGAGGACACCCTGCGCCGCATAGAACAAACAAATAGCTGAAAACTGACGGGCACGCCATGGCGAGGCCCCATAAACTGAAAACTCAATATGTCATTGACAACCGAAATCACCCGCCGCCGCACCTTTGCCATCATCTCTCACCCTGATGCCGGCAAGACCACGCTGACCGAGAAGCTGCTGCTCTTCGGTGGCGCTATCCATGTGGCAGGCGCCGTGAAGTCCAATAAAATCAAGAAGACCGCCACCAGCGACTGGATGGAAATCGAGAAACAGCGTGGTATCTCGGTGGCCACCTCGGTCATGGGATTCAACTATGGCGACTACAAGATCAACATCCTCGACACCCCTGGTCACCAGGACTTTGCCGAGGACACTTACCGCACCTTGACCGCCGTTGACAGCGTTATCATCGTGGTCGATGTCGCCAAGGGTGTCGAGACACAGACACGCAAGCTGATGGAGGTGTGCCGCATGCGCAACACGCCGGTCATCATCTTTGTCAACAAGCTGGACCGCGAGGGCCGCGACCCGTTTGACATCCTCGACGAGTTGGAGCAGGAGCTGCAGATTGACGTGCGCCCGCTGAGCTGGCCCATCAACATCGGCGCCCACTTCAAGGGTGTGTATAACATCTATGAGCACAACATCAGCCTGTTCAAGCCCGACAAGCAGCACGTCACCGACCGCGTGGACATCAACGACATCAACGATCCCGCGATTGATGCTGCCGTGGGCAAGGCCGATGCCGAGAAGCTGCGTGCCGACATCGAACTCATCGACGGCGTGTATCCCGACTTCAACACGCTCGACTACCTGGACGCAAAGGTGGCGCCCGTGTTCTTCGGTTCGGCGCTGAACACCTTCGGCGTGAAGGAGCTGCTGGACTGTTTTGTCCGCATCGCCCCGTCGCCCCGTCCTGTAAGTGCCATCGAGCGCACGGTGGAGCCCGGCGAAGACAAGTTCACGGGCTTCGTGTTCAAGATCCACGCCAACATGGACCCGAACCACCGCAGCTGCATCGCCTTTGTCAAGGTGTGCTCGGGTGTGTTCCAGCGCAACGGCAACTACAAGCACGTGCGCAGCGGCAAGAGTTACCGCTTCAGCGCCCCGACAGCGTTCATGGCTCAGAAGAAGGAGATCATCGACGAGGTCTATCCCGGTGACATCGTAGGCCTGCCCGACAATGGCATTTTCAAGATTGGCGACACCCTGACCGAGGGCGAAGAGCTGCACTTCCGCGGCCTGCCCAGTTTCTCGCCCGAGATGTTCAAGTACATCGAGAACAGCGACCCGATGAAGACCAAGCAGCTCAACAAGGGCCTGGAGCAGCTGATGGACGAGGGCGTGGCCCAGATGTTCGTCAACCAGTTCAACAACCGCAAGATCATCGGCACCGTGGGCCAGCTGCAGTTTGAGGTCATCCAATACCGCCTGCTGCACGAGTATGGCGCACAATGCCGTTGGGAGCCCATCCACCTGTACAAGGCCTGCTGGATCGAGAGCGACGACGATGACGCGCTGGAGGCGTTCAAGAAGCGCAAACACCAGTTCATGGCGCTGGACCGCGAGGGCCGCGACGTGTTCCTGGCCGACTCCAACTATGTCCTGCAGATGGCCCAGCAGGATTTCCCCAAGATCACCTTCCACTTCACCAGTGAGTTCTAATATCATCTAGCAACACTTCACCAATCAATTGAAACTATTATGGAACGACTGAGAAAATTATATCAGCAGCATGTGGGCACCCTGCCCGAGGACATCGTCCTGATGGACAAATCAGGCTCTAACCGCCAGTATTACCGCTTGACGGGAACGCCCTCGATTGTCGGTGTCATCGGCGAGTCCCGCGAGGAGAACGACGCATTCATCTATATGGCGCAGCACTTCCGCGAGCAGGGCCTGTCGGTCCCTGAGGTCTATGGCGTGAGTGATGACCACATGGCCTATATCCAGGAAGACCTGGGCAAGAAGCCCGAGAACATCCTCTGGAACAAGATTCGCCGCAGCGCCATGACACATGCCTTCACCAGCGACGAGAAGGCACTGCTGCGCCGTGCCATGTGTGACCTGGTGGACATCCAGTTCCGCGGCGCCAAGGACTTTGACTACAGCCACTGCTACCCTGCCGAGTGCTTTGACGAGCGCTCCATCAAGTGGGACCTGAACTATTTCAAATACTGTTTCCTCAAGGCCACCGGCGTGGTGTTTAACGAGGAGAAACTCGAGAACGACTTCGAGCAGCTGACGCGCGACCTGCTGACAGTGCCCAGCGAGACATTCATGTACCGCGACTTCCAGTCACGCAACGTGATGCTGGTGGACGATGCCGAGCACCCCGAGAGCTGCAAGTTGGCCTATATCGACTTCCAGGGCGGCAGGCGCGGCCCGTATTACTACGATGTAGCCTCATTTGTGTGGCAGTCCCGCGCCAAGTACCCCGAGGCGCTGAAGCAGGAACTCGTAAAGACCTACCTCACCAAGCTCAAGGAATACAAGCCCGATGTTGACGAGAAGGAGTTCTACACCAACCTGCGCCTGTTTGTGCTCTTCCGCACGCTGCAGGTGCTCGGTGCCTACGGTTTCCGCGGCTACTTCGAGAAAAAGCCCGACTTCATGAAGAACAGCATCGTTCCCACGATTGCCAACCTGCGCCACATGATAGCCGACGGCCCGTTTGAGCGCTATCCCTATCTGAGCCATATCATCGATGAGCTGGTTAACCTCAAGGATTTCTCAAGCGAGGATAAAGGCCTCACCGTCAGGGTAATGAGTTTCGCCTACAAGAAGGGCATTCCCCACGATCCGTCGGGCAACGGCGGCGGCTTTGTGTTCGACTGCCGTGCGCTGAACAATCCCGGCAAGTATGACCGCTACAAGGCATTCACGGGCTTGGACCAGAACGTCATCGACTTCCTGAAGAAAGAGAGTACCATCGACAAGTGGCTGGAGCATGTCTATGCCCTGGTTGACGAATCGGTGGAGCGATATGTCAAGCGCAACTTCACCGACCTGATGGTGTGCTTCGGCTGTACGGGCGGCCAGCACCGCTCGGTCTATGCTGCCGAACGCGTTGCTGAACACATCTACGAGAAATTCAACGTGCGTGTCGAGCTCTCGCACCGCGAGCAACCCGCCCACGAGCGCACCTTCAATCCCGTCGAGAAGCAATGAAAGCGCTGATTTTTGCAGCCGGTCTGGGCACACGCCTCAGGCCACTGACCGATGACCGTCCCAAGGCGATGGTCGAGATTGCCGGCAAGCCCATGCTGCAGCACGTCATCGAGCGTGTTGCGGCTGCAGGGTTTGACGACATCACCATCAACATCCACCACTACGGGCAGATGATCATCGACTTCCTGGAGCGTAACGCGGGCTTCGGGCTCAACGTGCACATCAGCGACGAGCGCAGCCTCTTGCTCGACACGGGCGGCGGCATCCTCAAGGCCCGCCAGTGGCTGGACGGTGACGAGCCCTTCCTGGTCCACAACACCGACATCATCAGCACACTGGACCTGAAGGCCTTCTACGACTACCACGTGGAGCACGATGCGCTGGCGACGATTCTCGTCAAGGAGCGCCAGACGCAGCGCTACTTCCTGTTTGATGCCGACGACCGCTTGTGCGGCTGGACCAACAAGGCCACTGGTGAGTTCAAGCCCGACCCCGAGAAACTGCAGGGCCGCGGCCTCAAGGAGATGGCCTTCGGCGGGCTGCACGTCATCTCGCCGCGCATTTTCCCGCATCTGGAACGCTACCGCCGCAACGAGGGTGAGAAATTCTCCATCACGTCCTTCTACATCAATGAGTGCAAGCACCACTTGATCCACGGCTATCACCCTGACACCGACTACCAGTGGCTCGACATCGGCAAACCCGAGACGCTCGCCCAAGCCCAAGAGTTACTCACATCCGGTGAAACTCCCTCACGCTCGTGACGCTAAGCCGTGCTTTTAAACTTTTGGGCCTGTGATTCATCTAAAACAAGTAAGAACTTAAAGCAAGAGATATGAAAAAGACATTAATCATCGCAGCCATCATGCTGCTCGTGGCAGCCACAGCCACGCTCGATGCCCGCACCAGAAAATTGGCCAAGGCCAGAAAGGCCTCCGCCACCCAGGTCATCTACACCGGCGACATCGCTGGCAAGGTGATTGGCTACAACGGCACAACCCCGCTCAACATCACCGTCAAGAACGGTGTGATTGAGAACATCGAGGTGCTCCCCAACCAGGAATCGCCCGGCTACCTCAAGCGCGCCAAGGACAAGGTGCTGCCGCAGTACATCGGCAAGACCGTTGCCCAGGCCAAGAAACTTGATGCCGACGTCGCCACCGGCGCCACCTATACCAGCCAGGCCCTCATCAAGAACATCCAGATGGGCCTCGACCAGGCCAGCGGTACCAGCGCCAAGAAAGCGTCTATCAAGAAGACCGCAACCAAGAAAGCGACAAAAAAGGCCGTCAGCAAGAGCAAGAAACGCCGCTGACCATTCAATCATCACAACGAGAAACCGTGTGTATTCCTCAACCGATGCATACGGTTTTTTGCAGGTCGGCAGATGCAAGATTTGCTGACTTGCTTGTTTAGGTAATAAACAAAAGCATATCCAGTGACCGAGCAACAGATTGTCATCGGAGTCAAGAACGGAGACCGGAAGGCCATGCACGAGATGTATGACCTGCTGGCGGGCTCGGTCATGTCCACCGCCATGCGCTATCTGGGCGACCGTGACGAGAGCCGCGACGTGTTGCAGGAGTGTTTCTTGAG
The DNA here is from genome assembly GCA_902792895.1 of uncultured Bacteroidales bacterium. Taxonomy (GTDB): domain Bacteria; phylum Bacteroidota; class Bacteroidia; order Bacteroidales; family Muribaculaceae; genus Sodaliphilus. Next base: position 31,080 of record CADBBK010000010.1, read on the forward strand.
GGCCTTCACCCACATCGGTGAGTTCGCTTACCGCGGTCAGGGATCGCTGCGGGCATGGATGGCACGGATCGTGGCCAACGAGTCCATCAACCGCCTCAAGCGTCGGTCCCGCCTGACGTTGATCGACGACCTCCACCTCGAGCCCCCCGACAGCGAGCCGCCGCCCGACGTCCAGCGGGTTCCTGCTGAGGCCATCAACAGGATGATTGCCTCCTTGCCGACGGGCTACCGGGTGGTATTCAACCAATATGTGTTTGAACACAAGAGCCACAAGGAGATTGCCCAAGCGCTGGGCATCAAAGAGAACTCCTCGGCGTCACAACTGCTGCGAGCCAAGCGACTGCTGGCCAAAATGATTCACCAATATCAACAAGACCACGATGACTGACAACGACTGGATAAAACAGCTGCAAGCCAAGATGGAGGGCCACGAGGAGCCCGTCCCCGATGGACTGTGGCAGGACATCGAGAAGCGCCTGACGGCGCAGCAGGCACCGCGCCGCACGATGAAGGCTTGGCTGCGACGTGCCGCCGCTGCTGCCGCACTGGTGCTGGCGGTCATCGGCATCGGCAACCTGATGTGGAACGACGACAGCACGGCCCAGGAGCCAACCATCACATCGGCCCAGCCCGTGGAGACGGCCCCCGATCCCGTAGCCACGCATGAACTGCTGGCTCACAACGAGGAACCCGCCCGTGATATGGATGAACCAGCGGCTACTCCTGCTCGAGCACACCATTCAAGTCCTGCCAGCAATGTGGCGACAACGCCCAGCGACAACGCCCTGATTGCCCAAGCCAGCGGCCACGAGCAAGAGGAACAGCCCGCCCAAGCGGCCAGCGAGACAAATCCTGCCGAGCCACCCATTGAACACGCCCCGCAAGCGGTGGAACAACGCAACCAAACCCACGTCAACGAGGCGCCAACCACGACGATACCTCATCAGTTCCTCAAGCCTACCGTGAAGAGGGCGGGCATTACCGTGGGCCTGTATGCGTCTAACAGCGTCAAGCCGGATTGGTCGTCCAGCAAGGATTATGCGTACCAAAGTGACGCGATAGGCTATCCCCATGCTGAAAATCCCGACGACACTTATTATCACGAGGATATCTATAGTGCCAACCACCATGCACCGATATCCATGGGATTGAGTGTGCGCCTGCCGCTGACCGACCGCCTGGCGTTGACTAGCGGCCTGGTCTATACACGGCTCAAGTCGGACTTCACCTCGTCTCGCAGACATTGTGAACAGACGCTGCACTATCTGGGCATCCCCTTGGGTGCGACCTATAGCATTTGGGGATACAAGCGGCTGAGCCTCTATGCCGTCGGCGGCGTGCAAGCCGACTTCAATGTCAAGGCGACGCTCAAGGAATCCAGTCCAGCCAACAGCCACGGCATCGGCAAAGACCGCGTGCAGTTCTCGGGACTGGTGGGGCCTGGTCTGCAACTCGACGTGACCAGGGAGATAGGCATCTACGTTGAGCCGACCGCCCGCTACTATTTCAACAACGGTAGCAATGTCGCCAATTACTACAAAGACAAGCCCTGGAACATCAACTTCAACGCGGGCCTGCGCCTGACCGTGAAATAAGCGGGTGAAATCTTCCATCCAGCCTCTCCTTTGGTTTCAGCAAAAAAGACTATCTTTGTCATCCAGATTATGATTAAGCAATGAAGAGTTATATAGAAATCAAAGTGCCCATCAGGTACGAAGAATCATGGTTTGAGGAGTTAAGAGACCTGTTAGACGGTGTGGACATCCGCTGGCAACGAGGGTATTATCACATCACGATGGCATTCCTAGATGAGGCGCCTGATGGCGTGAATCTGGTGCCCGGCATAAACGAGATACTGAGAGATGCCATAGCGCCCGAGATCACATTTGACAAGCTGGACGCCTTTGCATCGGGTTACCACAGGCATGTCATCCACCTCACGACCACGCAAGCCCCTGAGGACTTCCTGGAATTGGTGGATGAAATCAGAGCATATTTCCAAGCCAAAGGCTGCCGTATGCAATCCGACTTCAAGTTACACGTCACCCTGGGCCGTGTTCAAGACCCCAGGATGAACGAGCGCAAACTCAAGGACATCATCTCGCGGGTAGATCTGCCCACGTTCACGATGACGCTGACCGGTGTCGAGTACCGCATCTTCCGCGGCAAGACGCTCGGCCTGTGGAAACTGCCTGAGTGACGGCACCTATTTTTTGTCAATGATATAGCTGCCAGCCCTGAAAGTTTTTAATGCGAATTTCGCTAATGAGACTAATTTCACGAAAAAATAAAAATCTATTCGTATAAAATTTGATTAATTGGCTTCGCCGAGCTAAAGGTTCGCATTAGCCCCGCAGGGTTTTGGGCCAACTGTTATATCGTTCCCTATTTTTTGGTCGGGCCATGCAAGATTTCATGGGATGGTTGTTTAAAGGACAGAAACATCAGTTACAACAACCCATCAAACAGACAAGACAATGAAGCACTACTGGAAACCTATCTTGATGACCTGCATGCTGCTGAGCGTGCTCACGGCATGCAGCGACAATGGGGAGGAAGTGGTCAACATGCTCCCCGAGTTAAGGCCTATCACCCTCACTGCCGAACAGCAGCAGATGAGGGACAACAACAACGAGTTTGCCTGCCGGCTGTTCCGCACCATCAACGAGCAGAAAAACGGCGACAGCAGCATCATCGTGTCGCCCATCAGCGTGACCTACCTGCTGGGCATGCTCAACACGGGCGCCGACGGCCAGACGCGCCAGCAAATCGCTGATGTCCTAGGGCTGGGCAGCTCCGTCATGGAAATCAACGAGTACTGCAAGAAGATGATTGACGAGGCACCGCGGGTTGACCCCAGCGTGACCGTCCAGATTGCCAATTGCATCGACGTGAACTCGGCATTGGGCATCACGCTAGTGCCGCAGTTCAAGACCGACATGCAGAATTACTACAATGCCCAAATCGAGGCGCTGGACTTCACTAAGAGCAGCAGCCTGGACAAGATCAACAACTGGTGCAAGAAGAACACCGACGGCATGATTCCCTCCATCCTTGACAGGCTCTCGCCCGCTGCCGCGATGTACCTGTTGAACGCCATCTACTTTAAGGCGACGTGGACCGAGAAATTTGACCCCAAAGACACCCGCGACATGGACTTCACCATGCCCGACGGCTCGACCAGCCAGCACAAGATGATGCACCGCAAAGCATTGGCTGCCTACGACAAGAACGACCTGTGCGAGATGCTGTACCTGCCCTACGGCAGCAATGGCTACGGCATGTATGTCCTGCTGCCTGTCGAGGGCAAGACCGTGGATGACGTCATCCAGGGCCTCTCGGCCGAAGGTGTCCAGGAACAACTGTTCGAGATGGGTCCCCATGAGGTGGATATTCTGATGCCTCGTTTCACCACGAGCAATGAGACCATGCTCAACGAGGTGCTCTCGGCGATGGGTATGCCTCGGGCCTTCAATCCCCAGTATGCCGAATTCCCCAATATGGCCCAGGGGAAAAACCTCTTTGTGTCGATGATGAAACAGAAGGCCAAAATCGAGGTCAACGAGGAGGGTACCAAGGCATCGACTGTCACCATCGCCGAAATGGGTTTTACTGCCGCACCTCCGGCGCCGCAATACCAGCAGGTGGACTTCCACGCCACGCGTCCCTTTGTCTATTACATCGTCGAGACCAGCACCCGCTCCATCTTCTTTATGGGCTGCTATTGTGGAGAATAAATCCGACCACGCAACAATAACAAGCCGCAGGCGCTCATCGGCACCTGCGGCTTGTCTTATCTCATGTTGTCTCCTTAATTTGCCCAGTTTCTGGGACTACCAAATTATCACTCGGGATTGGTCGTTATCTCGTAGATGACCTTGGCGTTCTCGGCAATGGTCTCAATAGGCGAGCCGGCGGGAATGACGCTTTCGGTCAACGCCAACTCGGGATTGACATACTCATCGATGAGGACATCGTCCTCGCCATAGACCTTCACCTGCACGATATTGAAGTTATTCCAATCCTCGGTGAACTTGTACAAGGTCAACTTGTAGGCCACCGTCTTGTCGTAGCCGCGGTCACGGGTGTAGTAGGCACGCGACTCGGGCAGGTCATAGGAATTGCGCACCCACACCAGGAACGACTGGCCATTGTCGGGCGTGATGATGCCGGGGTTGATCGCGAGAGTCTCGCCGCCATCGGACAAGACGTTAAACCAGTCGGTCGCATGGGCCGCAGGTGCGGCAAACAGCGCTATGAGCGCTATGAAAGCAAAAAAGTATTTCTTCATTGTTCTACAACTATATTTGATTAGATGGGAGCAAAGGTATAATAATCATTGTGTCGTTGCAAGAAAAAGACAATTTTTAGACTTGTATTTAACAAAAAGTTCACCAAAACAGATTATTTACGCCGAATACCCCAATGTAAAATTCAAAAAAATGTCTAAATAATTTGCACAACTCGGAGAATAGGTTTACCTTTGCAGCAATATGATACTTTTTTCCTAGCAAGGCAGCTTCGTCGTGAGACGAGGCGCTTTTCTTTTTATCCTACATTAACCTTTGATATGGCTCTTAAATGCCTCACAGGCGGTCAGTAGGAGCGGATCCAGAGGTCGTAGTGGCGGGTTTCGTTTTTGTTAAATCGGCCGGCATTGGACCTGATGTGCCACAGCGACTCGGTAGTCCACTGCTCGGAGTCGAGCTCAGTGTCCCCCACCCTGATGGCGGCAATGTATCGCCATGCGGGCACAACAAGTTCCTCGCGGTACAGGCCGCTCCACTCGCGCTTGACAATCAGGTACTGATTGGGGGCCAGCACGGCAACCATGGCGCTGTCCCCGCCGTAATGGGTGGTGACGCTATCGTTCTCGACGATGTCATATCCCTGATAGGGCGAGGTCATGATCTCGCGGTGAAAAGTCACGGTAACGGTATCGGTGGTGATGTTATGGATGTTGTAGTCCACCGACGACATCGTGTCGCACGACACGAGCGACACCAACACGATGCAAACAGCCAGCCATAGCGTAAAATGGATTCTCTTCATTGCAGTTCAACGGTTTACTGTCCAAGGGCAACCAACGATGGAAGACCCTCTATTTACTCATTAACGTGTCAACGCCCTGAAATCTTGCATCACCACCGCAAGAAATCATCAGATTGCCCAACAAGCATCAGCCTGTTGCATTGTTCAATCATTTTACATAAATTTGCATGCACGTTTAAATCCATTATCCACATGAAGAAGATCATAATTATCGATGGCGGCCCCCGTCGCGGGATGAACACCGCCCAAATGTTGCAGCACTTCGCTGAAGGAGCCCAGTCAGTCAGCGATGACGTTGAGGTAAAGACCGTAAGGCTCTACGACATGGACTTTAAGGGTTGTATGTCGTGTATGGTGTGCAAAATCAAGGGAAAAGCATCTAACATCTGCAAGTTCAAGGACGCACTGACACCCGTACTGGAAGAGATCGCCCAGGCCGACGGGCTGGTACTCGGCTCACCGATTTACTTCGGTGACGTGACCGGTAAGATGCGTATATTTCTGGAACGCCTGGCATTTCCCTGGCTCTCCTATAACGACTACAGCATGACGGCCCCCAAGCCGATGCCCGTAGTGCTGATGGAGACCATGAACGGGACTCCCGACAGAAACAACAGCCAGGGTTACGGCTCGATGGAGTACTGCATCGCCAGAGCCCTTGGCGAGCCCGAGCACCTCATTGCCTATAACACCTATCAGGTGAAGGACTACAGCCGATTTGAACTGGCAGGATTCTCCGAGGAAGCCAAGCGCCAATACCGCGACGCCCACTGGCAAGAAGACCTCCAGAAGGCATTCGACGCCGGCCGCCGCATGGCCGAAAAAATCCTCGGATAAACTTTGGGAATGACGATATGGCAGTTGGCCCAAGTCGGCGCCATCTTTTTTAAACTACGAATTTCGCTAATTAAACTAATGGATTTTGGGTTCGCAAAGTAATAAATTCATCAGAAGCTAAAGGTTCGTGTAATTCGTAGTTTTAACCCATTTATGGGCCAAAATCTATATCGTTTCCTAATCAATTCGCAAATATTTGATAAATTGGCGAAATTGGCTTCGCCGAGCTAAAGGTTCGCATTAGCCCCGCAGGGTTTGGGCCAACAACAATATTATTGCCTAAACATTAAATCAGTTTTAAACAGAATGCCGTCGGCCGTCTGTGATGGTTGTAGCCAGCGAGAAAAAGCCAGATTACCGGATTTCGGTATCGTAATTGGCCGCTGCTTGGCTGAACTGCTTGCTGATGTATTGAACGGCCACGCTGGGTGACAGAATCTTCACTCCTGCCCCATAACTCATGAAGACGGAATACATCTCGAAATTGATAACGACCTCGATCTGAAAGATGCAGCTGCCATCATCGGGATCCTCACTGATGAGCCTCTGCGAGGGGTGCAGCGGTTTGGTCTTGATGTAGTTGCTCTGGTCACGGTCAGCCCAGAACTTGATACAATGCGGTTGTGAAGCTTTCAAGCTCTTGCTCACGCCGATGATGTCGTCAAAGAAGTGCTCAGGGTCAAAATCGGGATTCTGACGGAAAGCGACGCCCTTGGCGGGAGTGATGCCCACGATGCGGTCAAGCGCCAGATTGAACAGGCGCATGTCGCCATCGGTGCAGCCAAACAGGAACCAACGGTTACGGAACTCCTTGAGCAGATAAGGGTGGAACACATACTCAACGGGGTCACTCTGGTTAAAGGACTGATAGAAGACATTCAGCACGCGATGATGGGCAATGTGGTCATACAGAGGACTGAGCAACTTGAGGCCCCTTAAATCGGGCACGCTGTCATAGTGGACAATCGGGCTGCGCTCCTGGCGCGTGACCGACAGTTTGTCCTGCAGGCGGTTGATCACATCGGCCATTTCACCGAATTGGTCAAAGTCCTGCAGTTGTTGCAGTATGTCCACCGCCTCCTGCAGCACGTCAATGTCGTTACTGGACAGCGGCATTCCAGTGATGGTGTAATCAGGGTCGCTGTAGCGGTAATACTTGAGGTCATACACCTCGATGGGGGCGTTATAGCCCAACTTGTCGGAGCGCATCATCTGGATGTCGCCCTGGACAGTTCTCACCGACACGCCCTTGGTCATGCCCTCCATCTCCCTGAGAGCCATGGAGCATTCGTCCACCAGGTCCTCCAGCGTCCAGCGGCGGAAACGGTTCGACAAGCACCGGTCAATCGTCTTGTAGCGGATTAGCGCATTCTTGTTAGCAGGCATTGTATCTTTGTTTTGCAGTTTATTGTCAGTTCCTGATGCAAAAATAAGCAATTTCTGCGCAACCTATTTGCGCATGTGTTAAAAATCACCCTTTTTTATTGTTTTTTTGACGATTCTTTCTTGCTACGCAGAAAGATTGCGTAGTGCGGTTATTACCTTTGCACATCAACAAATTTATATTGCCCCAGGAAAACAGCAAATTGCTGGTTTGCCATGACACGAGAATGAATCAATTTCAGAGTAATTATTAAACAATTGAACTATGAGTGTATTTCTAACTAAAGCAGGTGGCATCACTTCCACCTCGGCCAACACGCTGGCCAACTGGGCGAAGAATGAAGCATTTGCCGCCACGATTGAATTATTGTCCTTGACTTTTGTCAACACGCGCATTGAACTCATCAACGGTGAGAACCCCAAAACCGTCGGAATAGGTGCGAAAGACACCGCCAGGGTGGGTGCACTCATTGAAAAAATTGCCAAACTGAATAGTTTCTGCGCATGGATGCGTGAAGGCATCAGGGCCAAGGAGACACTTCTCCGAGAACTCAATAATCTTGATGTTGAGGAATATGCCGACCTCAAAGGTATCGAACTGCCCCAAGAGCCAGATTATCCCAGCATGGTAAATGCTCAAGACATCCTTGACGAGATGGATGTCAAGAAACGCAACACCTACCTGCGTCTGGAGGCATTTGCTGCCGCATTTGGCAAGTACATCCACAGCACCAGCGACGCAACAGGTGCCGTCGCCCGTGCTCGCAACGAGTTGGCTGAAAAAATCATCCGTCCCTCCAAGGTCGAGGGTTCAGGTAGGGATAGCGTCATCTACACCTACACGCCTTCAGTCCCATTGGACGAAGTCGATGCGATGTTCAACGCATTGCAGGAGACGCAGCGCTCCTATGAGCAGCAACTCAACGCAATCAAGTACAGCATTGAGAGCGAAGTGAACATGCGCAACGCAAAAGCACAAGGTGAATACAATCAAGCCTTGGCTGCTTTTCAGGCTGAGATGAAAGCCTTGCGCGAAGCACTCCATGAGTACAAAATCAAGGAAAGAGAACGCATCGGCCGTTTGAAAATTGTTGTCCCCAACGAGTTGAAGGAGACCTACGAGTATCTGAATTCACTGGGCCATGAGAAGTAAAACAGCCGCAACGGTAGGTGAGTAATACCTGGCATACCTGTTTGCCTATTTTACTCTTTATGAATATAGGGAATGGCAGTGAAATTGGACTTTTGTCCTCCATCATAAAACAATGTTTGTGAATGTCAATTGGAGACATCGATATCATACATTTCATGTCTGCCCCTGTCGCTGCTAACTATTCAGCCTTTGTCTTAGTAAGACGGGGGTAGGTCTTGGACTTCGACCACGCCTTTGACCTTGAAGCCATTCTCTATATTCGACTATCTTCTTTACCCAATCGCATAACGGTTATTACACTTGATCATCAAGAAATATCGTTCCATCCAGCGCCAAGCGGTACTATCAACCATTATACTGCTTGGCGCTTTTTATAAAATAGACGTTGTAAAAAAAATGTGACTAAACAAGACAAATGAGCATTTAGAATTGTAACTTTGCAGAGAGCTTTCTTTTTTATGTTTGACGCATTCCAGATGAAGAAGGAATTGTACATATCAATAACTGAACGTCTCAGGGAGTTAATACAGGGCACCGAGTTCGAAGGGCACGTGCTCAGTGTTGGCGGCTGCGTACGTGATGACATCATTGGGCTTGAGATCAAGGATATCGACCTGGCTGTAACGCTGCCCGATGGCGGAATCCATCTGGCCGAATGGCTGGAACGTAACGGTCACACTTCAGGCCATGTAGTGACTTATCCCACCTACCACACTGCCATGTTCAGGCTGAAGGACTTTCCTGACGAGGAACTGGAAGCGGTGCAGACGCGCAAAGAAAAGTACAATGACCACAGCAGCCGAAATCCAGTCACAGCATTCGGCTCGATTGAGGAGGATTGCATGCGCCGTGACCTCACGATTAATGCGCTGTACCGTGATATCTCTACAGGCGAGATTATCGATATCACCGGCCATGGCACTGAGGACATCAGGCACCACATCATCCGCACGCCCACTGATCCAGACCTCACCTACGATGACGACCCGCTGCGCATCCTGCGGTGTATCCGGTTTGCCTCACGGTACGGGTGGACGATAGAACCTGACACCTGGGCCGGCATGTTGCGCAACGTGCAACGGCTAGACATCATCTCTCGAGAACGCATCCGTGACGAGTTCGAGAAGATGCTCTCATGCGCCCATCCTGTCATGGCGATGAAGTTGCTGCGAGAGTCAGGTGCCATGCACTACGTCATCCCGGAACTGGAGGAAACTTACGAAATGTCACAAAACAAATATCACTTCGGCACCGTGTGGGAACACACGATGAAAGTGCTGGAGAATATTTCGGCTGTAACCAATCGCCCGGAACTGCGACTTGCTGCTGTACTGCATGACATCGGCAAAGTGCGTACCCGCGAAGAAAGTGAGGATGGCAGCGTTCACTTTATCAATCATGAACATGAGGGATCTGTTATGGTAAAAGGCATCATGACACGGCTCAAATTCCCCAATCGGGCAATTGATAACGTGTCGTTCATGACCCGTTACCACATGATGACCAAGCCATGGGAAGACATGAGGCAAAGCAAACTCAATCGCAGTATCAGGAAGCTGCAGTACATTTGTGGAACCGAACAGCGATTTGATGACCTGATGACTCTTATCCATGCCGATAACATGGCTCATGTTGAGGACCGTTGTATTCCTGACCAGGTGCCCTTCATCAGAAAGCGTACTGAAGAAATGATTACCGAAGGAACCGAAATGTTCGGATACAAATTGTGGCTCACCGGCCATGAAATCATGGAGATAAAAGGCATCGGTTCCGACCCCAGAGTAAAGGAATGCCAGGAATATCTGATGAAACTGGCCTTTGTAAACCCCAAACGGGATAAGGAAGAGGTCATCAAACATCTGAAAGGATATAGATTTAAACAGAGTTGAAACACGATGAACGAATTTGACAAGATAAGAAACGACGGCAGGCTGCTGTATGAATACATACGCGGCAGCCATTTGTATGGTCTCAATACCGAGACCTCGGATGTGGACACGAGCAGTGTGTTCATCTGCACTGCCGATCAACTGCTGGGATGCTTTGGCTACAAAGGACAGGTGAGTGATAGCCGTCACGACAACACCTGGTATGAAATCGGAGAACTCATCAGATTGTTGCTCAAGTCCAACCCGACAGTGCTTGAAAGTTTGTTCGTACCTGAAGACAAAATGCTAGTGAAACCCGCGCCACTCATGCAACTGCTGATTGACAACCGCGACCAGTTCATCAGCAAACAGTGTTTCAATCCTTTCTTTGGCTATGCCAAGTCACAGATAGAGAAGGCCCGCGGGTTAAACAAGAAGATTGTCAACCCCGTACACGAGCGATTGACGCCATACCACTTTATCTACACTTTCAAGGGACAAGGCAGTACACGGTTCAAAGACTGGTTGCAGAATCGTGGGCTTCACCAAGAGTATTGCGGCCTGGTGAATGTGCCAAATATGCACGACATCTACGGTGTTTATTATGATTTCGGCGCCCACACCGAGGCCCATCCCGAGTGGCGTGAGGACGCGTTATTCGTCACATTTGCCAACGAATACTTTGGTGATGGCAACTTGGACGAAACCCGTGACCGATTGTCATCGATGCACCCCATCGGCTATCGTGGCGTCATCAAAGCAGATGCCAAGGCCGATGAAATCCGTCTTTCGTCCATTGAAGACAAGCATCAGCGCCCCATGTGCTTTATCTATTACAATAAGGACGGGTATTCGGTGCATTGCCGGCAGTATGCCGAGTATCAAGAGTGGGTTAAAAACCGCAATCCATCGCGTTACGAGTCCGACTTGGAGAAGAACTACGACTCCAAGAATATGATGCACTGCTTCAGGTTGATCCACATGGCATGTGAAATTGCCGAGGGCAAGGGATTGACACTGCGCCGTACGTGGGATCACCAGTTCCTGATGGACGTGCGTAACCACAAGTACGAGTATGACGAAATCATCGCCATGCTCGAACAAGAGAAGGAACGCATGAACAGCCTGATGGAACAATCCACCATCCGCGAGCACCTTGACACCGACTTTTTAAACTCGTTGATGATAGAAATAAGGAAAAAGCAATTAGGCTTAGCATAACCTCGCCAGAATTGTATTTGCACTCAGCATTAGGCAAACGGCAACTTCAGGTGGAGTGAAATTGCCATTCTTTAATTACATTCTTGTTTTAAAAAGGACGGAGGCTCTTTATTGGCCTGTGGCCTGGCGGTATTCGAGTAGTTTGTTCTGATAGTCGGCGAAGGCATCGGTCCGCTTGTCGCAAGATTGCTGGTAGAGCATCTGTGCTTCAAGGAGGTCGCTCATCTTCGTCATGCCGGCATTGTAGTAATCGCGGTTCAGGCGCAGGTTCGCCTCGGCCTGCTCGATGCTGAGTTGGGCGAGCAGCAATTGTTGGTAGGACTCCTCCACGCTGTTCCACGCACTCTGCATCTTGATTTTCAACAGTTCGGCATTGTCTTGGAGTTGCTCCTGTGCTTGCTGGTGCTCAACTTTCCTGCGCTTGATGGCGTGTGAGCCGCCCCACCAGTCCGAGATGGGCACGCTGACGGTGGCAAAAACCATCGCAAAGGTGTGATTCTTGTCCAATAGGTTATGATAATTCAAACCTGCTCCCACGGCCACCGACGGGAGGTTCTGTCCGATGGCGATTTTGTGCTGAAGATTAGCAGCTTCAACCTGTTTCCCCAACAACTGGTATTCGGTTGTTCCCAACAAGGCCTGCTGATGGTCCTGCTTTGAACTGATGGGGGGAACGGCATCGGTCTGATAGGAGATGACAAACGACGTGTCGCGAAGGCCGCAGTATTGCGAGAGCAACATGCGCACCAGGGCGAGGCCGTTGCGTAACTTGAGTTTCTGGCTGGCGATGTCATTCTGCCGCAGTTGCACTTGCAGCAGATCGTTGCGCATGGCCACTCCCGCACGGACGGCTACATCCACGTCTTTGCAGATGTCGTTGAGCAGCGTTTCCACCGCCTCGACAGTCTTCATCTTCTCCTGCAAGGAGGCCAACTGCCAGAAATACTGCTCGGCCGTTTTCTCCACCTCGTTTTCCGAGAGCCGCATCTGCAGCCGGCTCACATCTTCGCCCACCTTGGCCAGCTTGTTGCCATTGACAATCTGTCCGCCGGCGAAAACGGGTTGCACGGCCTGCACGCCAGCGATGACACCATTTTTCATCATCGAGATGCTGACGGGATTAGCGAGTGCGGCAAGAGCTTCGGGAGGGAACATCTGTGCCAGCGAGGCGCCCAACTCGGGGGGAATCATCTCAGCGGGATTAAGTGAGGTCTGCGCCATGGCTTTATTGGCATTGAACCACAATCCCGTGCCGCTGATGTTGGGAAAATACTTGGTAAAGGCCTCCTTGCGCTGCTGATTGGCGGCCTCGATGTCGTATTGTGCAGAACGGATGGCGAAGTTGTTGTGCAGGGCAGAATCCTTCAACTGTTCCAAGGAGTAGGTCTGGGCTGGCAGAAAGCCACAGCACAGGGAACAAAGCACAAAAGCCAATATCTTTTTTATCATCATATTCGGGTATGTAACAGCAAATTAAATCACTTTAGACTTACTTTCCAATAAATTACGGGCAACATGGTCACCACCATGATGAGCGAGCCGATGCCACCGGCAAAGATGGTGACTCCCACAGGCATCCAGAACGAACTCTGCGCAATGATCATCGGCACCACACCGACAGCAGTGGTGGCTGTCGTGAGGAAGATGGGCACCATGCGCCGCTTGCCGGCCTCATAGGCGGCCTGCTTCACGGCGTTGTTATAACCCTCGCGGTCAACAGTCCAGTCCCCGTGTTCAGCCACATATTTCTTAATCAGATCGATAGCATGCTCGAAAATCAAGATCTCGTTGCGCATGATCATTCCCATCAACGTGATAAGGCCGAAGATGGAGGTGAGCCCCAGAGAGCGGTCCATCAGTCCTAATCCGATCAGCGAGCCTGGTATCATCAGCGCCAGGGCAACCATGCAAACCGTCGTGATGCCAAACTTCTTGAAGTTGAACAACAGGAAGAAGAACACGATAATCAAGGCTATGACGATACCACCGAATATCTGTGGCAAGGCCTCATCGCCGTACTCTATCTCGCCGCCCACCTCTGAGCGTACGCCCTGAGGAATTTCAATCTCCTGCTGCATGATGCGGGCTATCTCCTTCTCGACGGGTGCCGTATAAACGCCCTGAGCAAAATGCCCAGTCACCGTGATGCAACGCTCTCCGCCACGGTGTATGATGCGGCTCTCGCTCCACTTGGGCGACACGTTCGCTATATGGCGAAGAGGAACGGTGCTGTTGGTTTGATTGAGTCCCGACGACAGGATCGACATCGGCGAGGCAATACCCAGGTTAGCGACATCCGAGAATGTTATGTCGGCATCGTCTTTCACGACAATCGGTAACTCATAATCGCCTTCCCATATCTGTCCCACACGGAGGTCGCTCGAGGTCGCGCTCAACGCCAACTGTGCTGTGGAGCGCGTCACGCCCAACTGCGCAGAGGTGACAGGATCAAGTTCAACGTTGATGATAGGCCGCGGCTGGAAGTGATCGGTATGCACCCACTCCACCTCAGGCATCTGGCGCATACACTCCATCAGCCGCTCGGCCACCACATGGAGGGAATCAAGATTGTCACCATAGAAGCGATACTCCAGTTCGGTGACCTCCAGATAGTCCAGTCGTTTGAACTTCACATAGGCATTGGGGAAGGCTTCTCCCAACTGTGGCTGATACTGCGCCAGCAGGTCGAGTGTGGCCTTGTCTGATTGTGTGTTTACAATCAATTGAGCATAGTTCTTGCCTGCCATCTGCGGTGCGTAGGCATCCATGAAACGTGGCGAGGAGCAGCCGATGAAACTTGTGATGCCCTTGATGCGCTCGTCCTTGGCCAGCACGTGACGGACCGAATCGGCCAATTCAGTGGTCTCGGCCAGCCCCTTGCCATCGGGCAGGAAAATTTCCACAGCAAACTGGTCGCGGTCGGCATAGGGGAAGAGTCGTATCTTCAGCGACGAGACGATGATCGTGGACAACAAGACGACAGCGATGCCGCCAAAGATGGTCACCCACGGCTTCTGGAAAGTAAAGTCGAGTACCCGGTCATAGGTCCTCTGCACCCACTTGGTGATGGCATTCCCATCGGTTTTCACGTTTTCGGGTTTGATCAGCCTGACTTCCAGGAAAGGTATCACTGTCACAGCCAGCAAAGGCGAAACCATCAGGTTGATGGTGACAGTGATGGGGAAATCCTTGAGACAATCGTGGAATATGCCCTTCATGGTAATCAGGAAAGGATAGAAGATGGCGCAAATGCAGATGGTGGCCAGCATCATGGGCATGAAATACTGCCTAGCCGACTCGATAGCCGCCCGCTTAGGTTCGTACCCCTTTCCGAGATATTCCAGATAGCCGTCTATCACCACAATGGAGTTATCGACCACCATACCCAGCACCACAATCAATGCTGCCAGCGTCACGATGTTCAGTTCGATGCCCAACATATACATGATGGCCACCGAGACGAAGGTGCTCAACGGAATGGTAATGGAAGCCACGATGGCTGAACGCAGCGGGAAGAGCACCATCATCACCAGGATGATGACGAGCATCGCTATCAGCAGGTCGCGGAGGAAGTCTGAGATACTTTTATGCACCACCTTTGGCTTGTCGGCGATGCGTGTAACCTTCACATCCTCGGGAAGTACATTCGCACGGAAATCGTCGAGCACCTTGTCCACCTCACCACCATACTGCACCACATTGTTGCCGGGATTCATCTCCATCGACAACAGCACACAGGGGTGGCCGTCCTGCTCGATGCGACTCGACATCGGCTCGTATTCCCTGACCACACGGGCCACATCCCTCACACGGGCCACCTTGCCCGTTATAGGGTCGGATATGATAATCTGATTGGCAATTTCCTCCTCGCTGTTATCTTGTGCCTCAACATGGATGGGAATCTGCTGATCGTCGTCATCGATACCGCCGCTCATCGTGGTGATGCCCTGGGACTGCAGACGCGAAAAGAGCATTTGCTGCCCAATTCCATAAGCCTGCAGCCGCTGACGGTCAACGTAGAGCGATATCTGTTCCTTCTGCTCGCCAAACAATTTCACGTTGGCCACCGACGGTATCCTGCGCAGGCGGTCGCTCAGTTCGTCACTGTATTCTTTCAACTCACGATAACTGCGCTGGTCGCTCTCGATGGCAATGAGCAGTGCCGAGGTGTTGCCGAAATCATCGTTCACCACAATGGCCAGTACGCCAGAGGGCAACTGTGACTTGAAACCGTTCAAGCCATGCTTGATTTTGCTCCACACCTCATCCTTGTTGTTCACGTCATCGTTGAGCCTCACCATCACGATGCACATGCCATTCTGTGAAGTCGTGGTGGTCTTCACGCGATTGACCTCTCCATAGGTAAAGAGATACCGCTCCAGCGGACGGGCCACCTGCTGTTCCACCTCCTCGGTCGTCGCACCAGGATAGACTGCCACGACCACTCCCTGACGGATAATAGCATGGGGGAACTCATCCTTGGGCATTTCATACATGCCAAAAATGCCCAGCACAAAGAAGATGCCGATGATGAGCAACGTTATCGGGTAATGTTCCAATGGCCACTTCAGCCATTTCATCCTGCTTCCCATACCTAATACACTACTTTTGTTCCTTCACTCAGTTTCTGGTAGCCCTCTGTCACGATGCGCTGGCCCGAGCCCAGTCCATCAACAACCGTCACATAGTTGCCCCGGGTCTCCCCTATTGTCACTCGGGTGCGGTGGGCGGCATTGTTACTGTCCACCGTCCAGACGAACAGCGTGCCGTCAGATTTCTTCTGCACCGATGTCACGGGAATCGACATGCTGCCGATACCCTGGGCCCCGGTTGAATTAAAACGGACGTTTGCCACCATGCCCGGCAGCAGTTTAAAGTCGCCGTTCCCGACATTGATGCGGATATCATAGGTATGCGTGAGGGCATCAGCCTGCACGCCTTTCTCAATCCTGCCACCACGATAACTGCGCCCGATGGCATCCACCTTAATGCTGGTTGGCGTGCCGGTATTAATGCTGCCAATCTCTGTTTCGGGCACCGCCACCTTCACCTTCACGGTTGAGATGTCGAGTATGTTCACCACAGCCTGTGAAGGCAGCGCCGTCTCACCTGCCACCACCTGCCGCTTGCCGATGACACCGCTGACAGGGGCATAGAGACGGGTGTCGGCAAGCCCCTTACGGGCTATCTTCTCGGTTGCGACGGCCGAAGCCACACCTGAACGGGCTGTGTTAAGGGCTGATGTGGCCTGAGCGAGACGCGTCTCAGCCTCAATCCATTTCACCTCTGGCAGCGAGCCATTGTCATGCAGCAGTTTCATGCGGTCATAAGCATCCTTAGCCTGGTTATAGGTGGCCTCAGCCTGTTTCACCATGTCCTTAGCCTGGTTGAGCGATGCATGCGCTACCTCAACAGTATTGCTCGAAGTAGTCGGATCCATTTCGGCCAACAACTGGCCACGTCTCACCACCTGGCCTTCCTTGACCAGAATCCGCTTCACCACACCCATGCTGGTGAAACTCACCGCAGTAGCCTCGCGCTCCTCAACAATGCCCACATAAGTCTGTGCATTGTCCATCATCCCAGGCGACACCACGATCGTTTCCACCCTTGTAGGAGCCTTCTGTTCCACCTTCTTGTTCTCGCTGCAACTGATTACAGCCAATACACCAATTAGCAGAAAAAGATATTTTTTCATAAGCATTATTCTCATTTCTGTTGCAAAAGTAAGTATTTCTTCTTAAAAACAAACATTTTATAAGGTCTTACATATTGCGGAATATGGGATTTGTAGCGAAATCAAACACTTTTTATCCTAAAAGAAACATCGCATCCCATGCAAAACAAGTCACTTTTTCCCAAAAAACAACCCCTACCCAATCCTCCAAAAAGCAGAGAAACAACTGACAGTTGTACAATACTCAGGCATTTATTGTGCAATTACTGGGTAATTCCCCACAAAACAAAAAGGCAATCAACTGGAACCCAATTGATTGCCTTTCACCATCGTGAACTGAACTGCACCCCAAAAGTTTTGTGTCCAACTTTTGGGGTGCAGTTCAGGACGGGCATGAGGGATTTGTCATAGATTTGCGGGAGAATTAATGCGACCAGGAACCGCTCAGCAGGTAGTCGATTAGCTTCGTCACATCGATAATGTCCACGCTGCTATCACTGTTCACATCACCCTTGACACCCACGGGCAGGAGAGTCACCGTACAAGTAGTGCTCAGATTACTGCCATCGATGGTTGTGGCTGTGATGGTGGCGGTGCCCACGCTGTGTGTTGTTACCAAGCCGTTACTGTCAACGGTTGCGACACTCGGATTATCCGATGTCCAAATCACAGTTTTAATATCACATTCCTCGGGCAGAACAGTCGCTGTCAGTTGCAGGGTCGAGCCCTCATTTAAACCCGCGGTCGTCACATTCAACTGTATGGACTCAGCTTGTTGCACTGGCAAAACTGTTACATCGCAAGAAGCGCTCAAGTCAGTGCCGTCGATCGTTGTTGCGGTAATAACGGCATGACCGAATGCCACGGCGCTGACCAAGCCACTCTGACTTACCGTGGCCACGCTCTCATCGCTGGACGTCCACATCAATTCCTGGGTGGCGTCGGCTGGCAGAACGGTGGCTGTCAATTGCTGGCTTTCGTTGCCATGCAGTGTGAGCGACATCTTGTCAAGCGAGAGGTGCTCGGTGGGCGTCAGGCTCAGATAATGGCGGAAAAGGCCCCAGTTCTCGTCATTCCTGTATGCCTGCATGGAAGCTCCAGGGACAGACAAGGTCGCATAGGCATAGGCATCGTAAGAGAAACTGTAACTGCCATCCATCATCGGAGGCACGGGTGCCAGACATGTTACTTTCCTCAACGATGGGCAATCATAGAAAGCCTTGTTTGCCAGATATGTCACTGATGAACCGATCACCACGTCAGTCAACTGCTCGCAATACTGGAAACAATACTCTTCAATAACGGAAACAGAATTACCTATCACTACCGATTTCAGGCTAGTACACGAGTTGAAAGCGCATGGGTACAAGGTGACGACAGAATTGGGAATAACGACACTCTGCAATCTCTCGCAACAATTGAAAGCGTGAGAGCTAATGCTATCAATCGAATTGGGAATCTCGATGCTGGTCAGATTATAGCAAAAGCAGAAAGCCTTATAACCAATGGCCGTAACGGGATACTCCACACCATTGTGGACTACGGTCTCGGGAATTACAACGTCGCCACTGTAGCTGCCCACATTTTCGAACTCAAAGGTCACCGCAACTTCATTGCCGTTCACATTATAGAATAAGCCGCCTTCCTTAAAGTCGTAGGCCGACATACTGGCTGGCAACATTGCTGCCATTGCCACGAATAACATTAAAACATTTTTCATCGCTTCATTAATTTATTGGTTGGTATTTGATTCATTTTAATCCATGCGTGGATGATTGGTATCATTCAAAGGTTTGGTATGGCTTCTGAATTATCACATCGCAAAATTACAGTTTTCCTTCTTTACCACAAAAAATACTTATGGAAAATCGTTATTGACATCAACATCAATTCGAATTGCACGCTATCAGACTGGCATTACATAATACGCATTGGAACACCGAACAGGTTCAACTAATTCTTCAAGATCATATCGATAATGTCATTGACATCAGCGATGTTGACCTCACCGTCACCATTTACATCGCCTTCGAGCTACTCACCGTCGCCGGGAATGCGGGTATGACAACGTGCTGGTTAAGGCCATAGTGCCTAAAAATCGTTCTTTGATTAGCATAAACGATAATGACGATCATGGTGCCAAATAATATCTCTTGGAAAAATAACTCACCAAAAAGTCGCCAAAAATTAAGAATCAGCCTCTTAATGATTTTATATATTATTGATTTTCAGTGTGTTAATTGAAAATATTAAACAATAATAGTGAACCCGTGGGGTTAATTAATTTCGTTTTTGGCAGATTTGACGATGTTAAGAGTTAGAGAATTTGATATAAATAAACACCTGTATATTAGTTATTTATTGATATATAATACTTAATTCGATAACTTGGAGAATATCTAAAAAAATCACAAAAAAACACTTTATATGGGGATGGATATGGGGATGAAATTTGGTAGATTCAGAGAAAAGATGTAACTTTGCAGAACATAAATAATAACACTAATACACAATGGCTTACGAAATATCCACAACGAAGAAAACAGACAAGGCTGGACGTGTTGAATTGTCAATTAGACTAAGACTTGGTGGTATTGATCAGCAGGCCGCAACGGGATTACGCGTGTTTGCAAAGCATGTAAGGGAGGAAAAGTACACCAGCACTAAGGGTCGTTCTTCTAAGCGACTTGTTATAGCAGTACCCAGGCTGAAGAACCCTGAGGCTCATCACAGCGAGGAGACGAAGAAACAACTTGAAGAGCTTATCACCTTCGTTGATCAACGAGTCTTGGAGCAAGGCCTTAACAACATTGGGAAAGGATGGCTCGCTCAAACCGTGAAGTTATACTTTGCTGAGGAGGCCCCTACCCCACTGGCCGAGGAGACCAAGAAGCCAACCATATTCGACTACTTCGACATGTTTTTAGAGAACAAGCCTCAGACGCCTGGTACGTACCGACAGTATATGGTGTTCTATAGGATATTTCAACGGTTTGAAATGTACAAGCAGGTGGTCGACCCCGAGTTCCGCCTCACGTTCTCAAACATTGATGTCAGTCTATTGAATGAGCTGGACCACTACATGAAACATGAATTCAAACTGCTCAAGAAGTTCCCCAAGATTCTTAAAGCAGTCCCCGAGAGTCGAATGCCTGGGGAACGCGGACAGAATACAGTCAACGGCTATTTCAAGAAGCTGAGGGCGTTTGTCATGTGGGCAATAGACCAGGAGCTCATGGCAAAGAGTCCGTTCCGCAAATTCAAAATATCCAAAGAGGTCTATGGCACTCCCTACATGCTCACCCATGATGAACTTTACCAACTCCGTGATACAGATCTTAGCCGTCGGCCTGCTTTGGCAGTGCAACGCGACATCTTCCTGTTCCATTGCTGCATTGGCTGCCGTGTAAGCGACCTGAAGACGATGACCCGGGCCAACGTCATCAATGGCGAGGTGCATTACATTGCCCGCAAGACGAGCACAGGGCACCCTCTCACACTGAAAATTCCTCTCAACAAAATGGCGACGGCCATAC
This sequence comes from uncultured Bacteroidales bacterium, assembly GCA_902792895.1. Taxonomy (GTDB): domain Bacteria; phylum Bacteroidota; class Bacteroidia; order Bacteroidales; family Muribaculaceae; genus Sodaliphilus. The sequence goes on from CADBBK010000010.1 coordinate 51,807, forward strand.
TGGAACGTTATGCCGATGAAGATCGCAAGGCACTGCTGCCCTTCATCAGCGACCAGAAATACAATGAGGCCATCAAAGAGATCATGACCATTGCCGGAATAACTCGAAACGTGGTTATTCGCAACTCACTCACCGGCGAGCAAGAGATACGTCCTATCAACGAGATTGCAAGCAGCCACATGGCGAGAAGGACGTTCACTCACATCATCTATAAGACGTTCAAAGACCAGGCTCTTGTCAGCGAGCTGACTGGTCATGCTCCTAATAGCGCTGCCTTCGCACGCTATCGTGAGGTCGATCAAGAGCTGAAACGCGACATGGTCTCCGCTTTGGACTGACCCTCATATCATCATAATTCTTCTGGCTGGCGCACAGTATTTCTCAGATATTGTGTATATTTGCCACGTCATTCCACTTCGAGTGACAAAACATTGTGGGTTATACAGAAACATTATGCTCCTGTTTAAAGTCGAAAACTTAGGAACTTTTTGAATTATCGACAGGGCTGCATAGTGGTTCTCGCTTCATAGGCGTGAACCGCTTTTGCATCGTCGATAAGGCTATCCTAAGTGCCTCGACTTTAGGTGCAACGGTTCACGTTTTTATTTTATTATCTATGAATTATTTAAGTTTGAACGCATTAATTGACGAACATCCAAACGTCATCTTTCAGCTCTCAGGTAGAGATCTGAAAGCATTTGCCGAGGAAATCCTTCTCGGGGCCAAGTCCATCGCTATGTTTGAGGCAGAAGCAGCCGCAAAAGCTGATGTATTAATCACTCTTGACGAAGCCTCAAAACTACTACATGTGTCGAAAATGACACTGTATCGCTGGGACAAGAGTGGCGTACTCAAGAAAGTAGAGATAGGTGGTAAACGCCGTTATCGCAAGAGCGATATCGAGCGGATTGTCGGCACCAGATTATAATAACAAAGAGAGGAGATATAACAACATGGTAAACGAAGAGCCTAAAGTATCAGATTTCGCACGCTATTCCTCAGGAGAAGCGTGCAAGCTTCTTGGCATTCATCGTAATACACTTTTACGGTGGGTGAACGAAGGAAAGGTCAAATTTGGCATCAGAAGAGCCAACACACGCAAGTTTTATTTGGGGAGAGAAATCAAACGCATTTGGAGGGCACAGTACTGACTCTCCCCATATATATTAAGACATAGACGAGGCAAGAATCAGGAATAACCATAGCATTGCTATTCCAGTTCTTTCAGGCCAAGGGATTTTAGGTACTCGTATGTGCCATCATAGTATTCGGGAATACGTGTGGGGTCCTCTGGGAAACCATCGGCAGTCATGCGATTGTTGCCTGTGGGAACACAGATGACGATGCCCTGACGGGCACGAGTCAAGAGAACTCTGTAGGCGTTAAGCATATACTTCTGGTTCTCTACATTGTTCTCTGGATTCCATTTGTTCTTGCCGTTGAATTTGAAATACGACCATTGCTTGTCATTGCATCGCATGTCGGCATCCCACAAAACGCAGGCATAGTCCAACTCAAGACCTTGCACTTGGATCTCGGTTGCAGCATCTTCAAGATAGTTCGATGAGCGGATGTCAGTCTTGTCCTCAAGGAACCAATGAACTGCGTTCTCGTCTCCTTGAGCAAGAATGTTTACTGCTAATGGCTTGAAACGTGCAGCAACCTTTGTAACCAGGATGCCTGTCTGCTGTGTGCCTCGCGCCATCTTTCTCAACCATGCCCTGGCCTTGTCCATGTCACGAGTGAGAACGATAGGATAATTGCGCCTGGACACATCTTGATAGAGCGATGCAGCATCTTGTGAGAAGGACAGCAACGAATGAACAAATGATGATAGCGTTTCGGCCCTAAATGAACGAAGGCTGACAGCCAGATGCAGTGAATCAACAAAAGTGACTCTTGGGTTCTCCTTCAACATCTCATTGACTTGCCCTTCGGCGTATTCGGGATCGGTCAATTTATCGGAGATGTAGATATCCCAATGCTTGAAGGATTTGTTCAGCGCCTTGATCCACTCTGCTATACCGGCTTCACCTGTATTAATCTCTTGACCACCACCTACCAGGCAGATGATCACGGCCCAGTCTTCACGCTGGTCAAGAGACCAGATGAGGAACTCGGCTTCTGACATCGGGAAATTAGGGACCTTGAGTTTGTTGCCGTAGGTGCCGCCTCTTTTCAGATAATTTGCGATACGTTGGTGAGTCCAACTACGCTGTGCCTCGTCAAAGATGGCCACATGCTCCACTTCACCATAGCCAGTTGCCACTTGTTTAACCGCTTTCTCTGGATCAATCTCAACGATCCCGTTCTCAACAGGATTCTTGATCTTGGCCAGCATATTGTCGCGGTAACGGTGGATAATCTGTATAAACTCGCTCACCTCTCGACGGGAGTCGGAGAGATTCTTTCGTTCTCCGCGCTCCCTGCACTTCATCTGATTGTCTTTCGCAAGCGCTTCAGTCAGCACTGCAACCAGTGGGCCATTGCCTGACAGATAGACGGCTCCATTTTCCTTGTCAAGCTCTCCATCTTTATAGGTCTGCTTGATAGCAACGTCAAGACCAACTAATGTTTTGCCGGCGCCAGGAACTCCTGTCACAAAACAGATGCTCTTCTGCTTATTCTCCTTGCTTTGCTGGATGATTTGCAGAAGATAGTTGATTGTCGTGTCCGTTGAAACCTTGTCAGCCTCATGCCGGGTGATTTCTTCCACCGAATGGTTCTCATAGAGGGTGCGAGCTGCCTCGATGATGGTAGGTGTAGGAGTATAGGGACTGATTACCCAATTCTCAATTACTTCGGCCTCTGCATTTGCTCCAGCGTGTTCCAACACCTTAATAAGCAACTCCTGAAGCTTTTCACCGCCAGTAATCAGTGTATTATAGATCTCATCATCATAGACCGATGGCTGAAAAACCGTTGTGGCCTTCTTATAATTCGTAGGGATAAGGATAGGTACTATTACCCTATCATGACTGAAACGATGGAAATTCTTCAGATCAAGGGCATAGTCCATCACTTGCTCAACGTCTGCTTGTAACGCGTCCTTTTGACCTACCTTGAATTCAAGGCAGAAGATGATGCCACGCAGCAGCAGTACAACGTCAATACGCTTCCCTAACCTGGGAATGTCATACTCAAAGATAATCTGCGATTTCTCATCTTTCCAGGGCTCCAATACCTGCTGCAGCAATTCAATCTCTCCCATCCACGCATCATCTGTGGTTGTGAGAGCATCACCATGATAATTATTGTGCAACGCCCCAAGAATTGCTAGCGGCGCTGTCCCTATAAACTCATGGAAAGAAGCAGTATATAGACATCGGTTCGGCATAATGACTACAGCATTTATACCCTTTGCGAGGATATTTCTATGCAAAGGTCGCAAATATTATTGAACTGTGCAAACGCTTCAACTAAATCTCCTGTTATCAAACTCAAGGGTTTTGCCATTCTAACTGTTATTATTTGTTCCATAATTGTACTATTTCCAATAAAAAGATGTAAATTTGCCGAGTTGAAAAGGTAGCTTTATGCCATGAGACAGATGGCTGCCAATATGTATTCTTCGAAGGCCAATATGATGGTAGCCAAGAAGCAAAGGAAACGCTAATATACAATAAACCTGATCATCAAGGAATGTCAAAAATAGAGTGGGACAAGAGGACTGGCGGAGTTGTGCTGAAACGTCATATCACCAAGGAAACGTTGAGCGTCTCCCCGCGTCCTGTGTTCTTTGAGGAACTTGACTTACTAAAGCTCGCTGACTATGGCTGGAAATACCCTAAGTGCCAGGAACCATTGATGTGGGCTTGCAATAAGCAATACTTTTATAGAGGAGACCAGGTGTTTGAAGTGAAAGGCGCTAACATTTATGATGCGCCTACTATTATTTTCAAACCTGGGTTTGAGAATGGCTTGAAGCTGAAACCGGTAAATGTGGAGGCGATGCTCAAGCGAAACCGCGATGAGTTGTTCGTTATTGAGAGCGAAGCTATTGAGTTTATTCGCGATACCTATTTGATGTATGCTTCCACCTTGAAGACAGTCGAGGCGGCACCAGCCAATGAGTTGGACTATGAAGCCCTGGCTGCTCGTGCCGAGAAACGCACCAAAACCAAAATGGCCATTGTCAAGGAGGATTGTGACAGCTTTGATGTCATGCCCCTTGAGAAAGCCGAGGCCGAGGGCAAACGGGTGTATCAGACAACCCGCATCGATAGGTTCTTAGCCAGTTTCTCTGGAGGTAAAGACTCCCAAGTGGTCCTTGATTTGTGTACCAGAGCCATTCCTCCCGAGAACTTTGAAGTAATTTACAGCGACACCGGGTATGAATTACCGCCGTCACTTCAACTCTACGAGGAGATCGCAAATTATTATCAGCAATTATACCCGAAGCTCAAGTTCTCTGTAGCTCGAAACCATGCTTCGGTTCTCAGCTATTGGGATACCATTGGCACACCGAGTGATACTCATCGTTGGTGCTGCGCAGTTATGAAAACTGCTCCGCTTTACCGCATGCTGAAGATGGAAGACGGTCGACAAGCAAGAGTCCTCACATTCGATGGTGTACGAGCAGAGGAAAGTACCCGCCGTTCTCGTTACGAAAGAATTGGCAAAGGAGTGAAACACGACACAGTGATCAATGCTCGTCCTATTCTCTTTTGGAATACTGCAGAGATCTTCCTGTATCTGTTTAAACATAAATTGCCCATTAATCCAGCCTACCGTCAAGGAATGACACGAGTTGGCTGTCTTGTATGCCCGTTTGCAAATGAGTGGAATGAGATGCTTGCTAATAGACACTATACTAAGAGCGTACATCCATTTTTAATGAAGATTGAAGATTTTGCAAAACGAGCAGGTGTAAGAGACGTTAAAGATTATGTCAGACAAGGTGGTTGGAAACGGCGTTCAAGTGGTGATTTAGTTGATCAGACTTCATTTATCAATTTTGAGAAAACTACGCCAAATCTTGTTGCAACTATAATTAATCCAAAGATTCCTGTTCTTTCATTTCTTCAAACAGTTGGCAACTATTCTGTATCCATCTCTGGAAATGTCACAAATGGAGAGATAAGAATAGGTAAAGATATCTATCAGTTCAAACTTACTGATAAAGGAAAAGGCAAGTTCATATTTGAACTGAAAAATATACTGGATGTGGTTGTTGCTGGGCTCATTAAAAGAGTACTATATAAATCAACGTATTGCATCCATTGTGAAACTTGTGAAGTTGAATGTCCAACTGGGGCATTGAGCGTTTATCCCGAAGTAAACATAAATAAAGATAAGTGTATTCATTGCCACCGATGCCTCGAATTCCATGAGAAAGGATGCATCGCTGCTAATTCATTACACATAACCTCTGGAAACTCTATGACGAATAAAGTAGCTAACATTGACCGATACAAGAATTTCGGCCTAAAAGAAGAATGGCTTAGTGCTTATCTCATTGATGGTGATGACTATTGGTCAGGAAATCATGGATTGAATGAAAATTACCAGATTCCTTCATTAAAGGCCTGGCTTCGTGATGCCGAAATCATTGATGAGAAAAACCAAATTACAGAGTTGGGCAAAGTATTAGCAAATCCTAATGTATCAGCAAATTATCCCAACCTCGCATGGGAAATCGTTTGGATTAACCTATGCTACAACTCGTTTATAGTCAATTGGTTCTCTCAGAACGTAAATACGTCTTTGACCAACACTCAAAAAAGCCTTGAAGAAATGCTCAGGGACCAGTATCCAGGTTACAAAGAGAAAACTATCCACAATGCGGTCTACCAATTGAGGCGGACCCTTCGTGAATCGCCTATCGGGTATATGATGTCACAATATATCGAAATAGAAAAAGACTCATTCTCAAGGGGCGAATACAACGAGATTAGTAAAGAAGCTGTTGCTTATTCCCTCTATAAATATGCAACAACCAGAAAGATCACAACAATGCGAGTGTTTGATCTATATAAATCGGATGCAACCGGAGGCTTAAATAAAGAATTCTGCACATCAAAAGACACTTTTATTGAGATTCTTAGGCAGTTAAACTCCGACAATAATCGCGTCATTGTTGCAGAGTTGAATATGGGATTAGACTCAATCACAATTAACCGAGAAGACAAGAATCCAATTGAAATACTACAATCGTTAGTAGATGACTAATGGACTCATTCCAGAAGAAATATTATTTAGTAGAAGTTTCTAAAACACGATGTGGCAATTCACGAGGACGAATCGTGAATGCAAAACCATTATTTGTTTTTTCAATTATTCAAGCTATTGAAAAGAAACATCTTCTTGATAATAGATTTTTTCATTCTGATGAGACATTGAAAGAATTATATCTATCTGCATGTCAACTGTATGAACCTTGGTATAAGCCATCGCCATTCATACTGCCATATTATCATTTATCGAAGGATTCATATTATGACATTAAGTGGAGTGGCAAGCCTTTTTATCCCTCACCACACGCCCACTCGCCTTCAGCGAAGTACCTAAATGATAATGCAGAATACGCGTTCTTTGATGAAGCCTTTTGGGAACTACTTCAAGATGCATCAGTGAGAGAAGAATTTAAAGAACTGATTATTAACTTCTTTATCCGTAAGAAAACCGACTAATATAATGGCAACAAAATATAACGACATAATTACGCTTAGCAAATCGCGTACAGTCTATAACATACGTGAGGAGAAACCAGGTGACTGGGAAACGTTCATTGCGAACGACCAGTTTAACAGCTTGCTCGACAAAGTTGTCAAGGCTGTTTTCAATAATGACCTAGATAATCACAAGTCAATCTGGATGGCTGGAACTTACGGCTCTGGAAAGTCACATGCCGGCGCCGTGATCAAGCATTTACTTTGCGATGCCGTCGAGGACATCATGAGATATGTGGATTTGGAATATAGTGCCCCTAAGTTTGCCATGCTGCGTTCGAACTTATTGGCTATGCGAGACTGCAAACGCTTGTTCCCAGTTAGCTTGTATGGCCAACAGAGCATTACTCATGAAGATGACCTTTCTTTGCAACTACAACGAGAGATCAAATCAGCCCTTGAAGCAGCCGGAATCAATATCAACGTCAAGACAGACTTTGATACTTATGTTGAACACATATCAAAGAATCCTGATTTTTGGTCGATGCTTATTGAGCGCAGCCCGCAACTCGCATCACTTGCGCCTAATGTAGATAAACTTGCCACAGATCTAAAAGCATGTGATCATGGCGTGTTGGACAGGGTAAATGTTGCATTGCGTGAAAATCAGCTTGACGTGCGAATGGACAGCAAGAACCTGTGCAACTGGATTATCGAGGTGCAAAATAAGCTGCGAGAAGGTGGCATATATAATGGTCTGCTTATCGTTTGGGACGAGTTTACTGAGATTGCTACAACACCTGCCATCGGGGTGAAACTACTGGAACGGCTGCAAGAAATCAGTGACACGCTCATGTCTCCTGAACATGACAGCTATTTCCTGCTCATATCCCATCCATCGGCACTCAATGCCTTGAATGAGCAAAAGCGCAATCAAACCATTGGTCGCTATCATTACTTCACCTATAACATGGAGACAGTGTCGGCATTTAAAATCATGTCGCGCAAGTTTATCATACTGGATGAAGCCGCGCACAATAATCTTGTAAATGAATTCTACGACAATCATACTGAATTGCTTGATATCTACTCCAGCACGTCCAATCAGCCAGAGGAAACCAAGAAAGACATGAAGAAGCTTTATCCTCTGCATCCTGCCACAGCAGACCTTGCTACTCACTATGCTCGTGAGGCAGGTTCCTCAAGCCGTAGCGTTTTTGAGTTTCTGGCATGTGACGCCGTGAGGGATTTCTTTAACGACGAAATGATGTTCAGCAACTATGCTACCATTACCGCTGACTACCTGTGGGACTATGTCCGCGAGGCATTTAATGAGGATTCTGGCAAGTTTGGTGCTGTCACTGAGAAATATAATTCCTACCACCTGAAGGTAGAGCACGAGGGTGAACACTATACTAAAGTGTTCAAGGGGATCTTGCTGCTAAATGCGCTGAACAATATCGCTCATAAGGACACGGTCACTCCCACCGAAGAGAATATCAAGAACCTCTTCTGTGGAACTGAAACTGAGGCTGTTGTTGACGAGGCATTAAACTTCTTCAACGATAAAAGTATTGTTCAACGTTTGCCGGGAGATGTGTTCTCCATACAGTTTACTGCTCTGCCTGGTGATGAAATTGAAAAAACCAAGCAAGAACTCATTAGTGGCGAATTTAAGTTCACCGACCAGGTGGCAAAATATGCTGATATAGCAATTACTGAATTGTCGCGCTTCTATGCCAATATTGCACGTCCATTCCACATGGAAGTTTATAGCCAGCAGGCCAATGAGCACACCCTGCTCAACAAGATTGAGGGCGGCAAGAAGAACAGCAAAGGCTACGAGATATTTGTTGCCCTGCTGGTCGCCCGCAACTATGACGAGCTCAACTTCCTCAAAACCAAAGCACACGACTGGAACACCGAAGGGAAACTCAAGGATGTTATCATTGTCGTTTTTGACGCCACACTTGAGCAGAAGAACTACGACCGCTTCATTGACTTCATGGCTAATGCTGCATGTGCCAAAAAACGTGATCTGATGCCCCAATATGAATCCAATAACAAAAACGCCAAATTGACGGTAAAAGAATGGGTGGGCAAGATGCGTAACGGGAACTTGACGATGTATGTCAACGGGCAGGAGAATATCGTGTCGGGTACTAAACTCGTAACCAGTATCAACAACGTGGTGGCTCCGATGATTTTCACAGATGGTCCAGAATCGCTACCGCTCATCGTGTCGAAATTCTCCAAGACGTATTGGCAGAAAGCTGTTGTAAAGAAAGCCGTGGACGTTGTCCTGCAGTTCAATACAAAGCAGGAGATTCTTGCCGGCATTCCAGGTCAAGGAAAGCATATTGATTATTTGTTTCAAGACAGTCTAGATGAGAATCTTGAATTCAAGCCCGATGTGGATCCCGACCACCCACTGAAGAAGGTTTGCGACTTTATTGACAAGACATTCCGCAACACCAATAAGAACCAAGAATTTAATTTAGGAGAGAAACTCGCTCCACTATCCAAGGCACCCTATGGTCTCTACCAGTCCTATTCGGGCATGGGTATGGTCGCCTATGCCATGCGCAAATGGGTTAAGCAAATCTTTGCCCTGGACGGAAAACCACGTGAAGCCCGTCAAATCGTTGACGACGTGGTGGAAATGTTCAAGGCGTGGGAAGACGACAAGAAGAGCATCAAGCTCAACTTCATGTTTGAATCCAAAGAGTCAACTAGCCTTTGCAAGTCGCTTATAAGCATCTTCAAGCTGAATCAACTGCCAGGTTATAAAGACGTGTCGAGCCTGACAGATGCCCGTTGGGCGGTACTGGAGTATGCAAAGCGTCAGGGTTATCCTCTCTGGGCCCTCAAGTACAGTAATTGCAATGAGAGCGTGGCCCACTTGATTGAGAGCATTGTTAAGATTTGCGATCCCAACGGATTGTCCAATCAGGAACTCATCGGCGAGGCAGCCAAGTCCATCAAGAAACTTGACCTTGACCTCAACTTGCTCCTCGTTGAGCCGGATGTCTTCAAACGAGGATTCCTTGCTTACCTAAAGCAAGATCCGATGGCCAAAGTGCAGGACAGCGAATTTGATGACCTCTATGCTTACCTGCTTTCCAACCTGCAAGGCGAGATTGGTCGATGGAGCGAGGACGAAGTGCAGAAACAAGAGCTTTACTGGAGAATGGCTCAAAACGAGCCCAAGCCAACTCCCCCCGTTCCTCCAACTCCACCTACACCATACCCGTCAAATAACGGGAATGGAAGTGGGAATGCTTCAGAACCAAACCCAGTCACCCCTGAAGAACTTGCAAAGCGCAGGAATGATGCCACCGAACAGGTGAACAAAACGACCGATGAGGTGCTGCGCCAAGGGGTCTTGAATATGATCCAAAATGAGAATGAGCAAATACTTGATATTGTGATGAAGTATGTACAATAGTCAGTTTTCAAATATTGACGAATTGATGCAGGTTGTCCTCGAGGACAAGAATGCTGAGGGTGTGCTTGCCACAACGCAGAAACGCTACCCGATAAGGTTTGTTCTGTTTGACAACTTCAAAGATTCGTATGAATTCACCATTCGCCTCGTGCAGGACTTGAAGATCAATATACAGGAAATCCAGAAGTGGATTGATCCCATTTATCCTGATATCATCATTTCCCATCATCGTTTGGCACGAGAGATTGAAGACTACATAAAATCGCTGAAAGGTGAGAGCAAAATCATCACACCATTCTCAGAATTGGCCCGATTCTATGACAATAATGGCAAGAAGGAGTTTGATGCACTGATTCGAACCATCAAAAACATTGAGTCTGATGAAGATGGCTGGGAGAAAAATCAGCGTATTTATATCCCTATTGTGGGCCTAGAAGGGAAGATGTCAACCTTCTTTCAAGATACCCAGGCCACTATCTGGTATATGCGTTCCGAAAATCAGGAACTGTCCTATCGTTTGTTGCTCACAAATGATACAACATACGGTGTGAAAAACATCGACAAGCGATACACCGTTATCAAGGACGTTAAGGAATGGCTTGAGTTATGGCGCAATAAAAGCCGCCATGATAAAGGTGATATTATCTGTACATCAAAGGCTATCTATGCAAATGCATGTTTTGCCCAACCCGACAACGCATTTGCCTATTGCCCGTGTGATAATGTACATGAATTCCTTTGCGATGGATTGAGTTTGGCACTAGACCATATTCCCTATCGCAGTCAAGACCTTGAAAACTGGCAGGCTCTTGCAGAAGAAATTGACCTATCAAAGCCATTTGATTTTGACCAATTCTTCTCGAAACATTTTTCCTCAAGCCAACTTGAGGATTATCGAGGCTTCATCAAACTCTGGTTTGAATATAAAGATTCATTCAGCCGATGGCTCTTGGTCAACACCTATCTATTTAGGATGGGCAACAATTATCTGGGACAAGTGCTGAGAGAACTAGATGGATTCTCGAATAATGAGTTTGTGGGCAAGATTGCTCTATCCATCAACGACAACGAGAACGACATGGAAGTTCGGCGCTATTGTCTTGAACAGGCTTATCAACGTGGAGTACAACTCAATGTTGACATCCAAGGCAGATTGCATAAGCGACTTGAAGAGATTGCCAATCCCGATAATTATCATATGGCCATCCAACTGTTTACTCCTATCTCGGACGTGGAGAAGGAACTTGCTATCAGTTGGTTGTGTGACGGGAAAATCAAGGATAAAGACCTTGAGCCCTTCTTCCCTGAGTTGTATCACTATCTCCAACCGTCAACAGGAACAATCGATCCTAATCAGACTTGGGTACTTGATTATATCGACAAATATAAAGCAGCCAAGATTGCTGACCGATATACCGATGATGTCAAAAGCATCATCGCCACACGCAATGCATCTGCAGTCAATTTCAACAACTGGTATCAGAAGTTTCAAACGACAAACAACCTGCTGTTCAGTCGTGGTGACATCGAGGTTTATTACTGGATAGATGGCTTGGGCATCGATTGGATTCCCCTAATTACTCACCTAGTTCAACAACGCATAAACGAAGGGATATTCCTTAATGACGTGAAAATTGCAAGAGCCCTGCTCCCGACAAAAACCGACATCAATAAGGAAAACCTGATGAAACTTGTCAAAGGTGAGGCAAAATGGGAGAAGGCCGGTGACATCGATACGATGGCTCATCAGTGCCAATCGCCATATCCAGCTAACATCATAGAGGAGATCAAAGCCTTGAGGGATATTATCGATGAGCTACTCAGCAAATATGTAGGTAAAAAGATTGCCATCGTTTCGGACCATGGAATGACTTATTTGTCACAGCGCATTGATGGATTGAACCTTGGCGGATTTGATTATCATCATTTCGGAAGATATGCTGTGAAAAAATCGGGAACTGCAACAACCGACGACAACTACTTTGTACTTGACGACGGCAAAACAGTGTGTGCCCTGAATCACCATTCTTTGGGCAATAAAATTCCCAAAGGGACTGGAGCACACGGCGGTTGCACACCTGAGGAGGTGCTTGTCCCGATTTTTATCATCTCCAATTCGCCCAACAATAAAACTTGGGAAGCAAAACTTCTCGATGATGTGATCTCTGGTACCAATCCAGTCGTTCAACTCCGAATCACTGGATTGACTTCTCTCGATTCACCAGTGATTATTTATAACAAGAGTACTTACAAGCTTATCAATAAGGGAGATAATATCTTTGAAAGTGAGCTCCTAGCTCTTGATGAGAATGAAACAACTATTGATTTGCATATTGGCCACTACAGTCAAATTTTCAAGATAAAAATTAATACCGGAGGCCAAGTCGATGATATACTTGGCGATATGGGTATAGAAATTTAATAGTTATGAAACAGGAAATTGCAGATAAAATAAGGCAGAGTTTTTCTACCATGGCCATTTACAAAGACCCGGACAAGATAAATAGTGTCTTCACGGGCCGCAACCTGCCATCATTTGTTAAAGACTTCTTATTGAAACGGTATATTGATTTCGACGGAAATCTCAATGCTGCAGGCTTGACCAGATTCCTTGATTTGGTAATCCCTAAAACGCCAAACGAGGTAAAGGCAAAAATCCAAGATGGTCAAGAATTAACCTTATTATGCCGCTTTATCATCTACATTGATTTGGTAAAGAATGTGCGCCGTTTCTCTGTTCCTGACATGGGCATTAAGCTAAATGAAGGTCAGATACCAACCTACGTTTATGAGAAGCACCGCGATACACTAGTTGACGGGGAAAAATGGGGCATTATCAAACTATGTCTCATGCCCGATGCAGATGGCAAGAAAAACCATGTTGAAATGGTTGACTTCAAACCATTCAAACCCTATTCTTCGGTCGATGTGAATTATCTGGCAGACGCCCGAAAGAATTTCACGACTACCGAATGGCTTGATGTGTTGCTGTCTGCGATGGAATACGACCCAGACGGCTTTGAGAACATCACACAAAAGATGGAGTTCATATCTCGTTTGCTCATCTTTGTTGAGCCGAGACTGAACGTCATTGAGCTGGCGCCCAAGGGAACTGGTAAGTCGTACGTATTCGGCAACTTGTCAAAGTATGGATGGCTTGTCAGCGGTGGAAAGGTCACCCGCGCCAAACTGTTCTGGGATAAACAAAAACAGCAGAATGGCATCATAAAGAACCACGACTTTACTGCCTTTGACGAAATCCAGACCATCATTTTCCAGGAACCTGCCGAGATACAAGCTGCTTTGAAATCGTACCTCGAGAGCGGCAAGACCACCATAGATAATCAAGAATTCTCCTCGGAGTGCGGCCTTATGCTGATGGGCAATATCCCATTGACAAAGGATCGTGAACCTGTGTCGAATCTTTATTTTAATAATCTTCCACAGAATTTTAGGGAGTCTGCTCTGCTCGACCGTTTCCATTGCTTCATTGAAGGCTGGAAACTGCCAAGCATCAACTCTAGCATGATTTATAAAGGTTGGACTATCAATGTTGAGTATTTCTCGGAAATCATCCATGAGCTGCGAACCCAGAACATTTATAGCCAGATTTTTGATGAGCTAGTGACAGTTGCTCCGAAGACCTATCTCCGAGACTCCAAGGCTGTAAAACGCATTGCGACAGCCTATATGAAACTGTTGTTCCCTCATTGGCGTAACATAAATGATGTCAATGTCGAAGAGTTTGAACTGTTCTGCTTGCGGCCAGCGATTTATCGTCGAGGCGTAATCAAGGAGCAGCTTCATAATATCGATCCTGAGTATAATGGTATAGTGACTGGAATCAGCCTCAAATAATAACCTATTCCGATTTGATATGGCGAAGATAGATACGATATTCCATGAAATCATATCGGACCCCGAAATGGTCTCGACATTTGATTATAAACCTGATGACTATCCCACCTTAGCAAAAGGTGCCAAGTCCAGCAATAAGTATGTAAAAGCTATTGCGAATATGCTGCTCACCTATGATAAGAAGGTCGAGGAAATTGCCATGAATATGCGTATCAGGGGCATATCTGGTCAAATAGTAGTTGATGAGAGTGTAAAAGACTCTGTTTACAGGAAATTCGTCAAAGACTTAGAATAGTATGGTACTCAAGAAGCTGATAATAGAAAACTTTCGCAGTTATTACGGAAAAAAAGAGTTTCTTTTTGGCCCGAGACTTAACTTGATATTGGGTTCCAATGGCGACGGCAAGAGTACACTGTTTGAAGCCATTAACTGGGCTTTGACACATAAAGAGACGGACCGAGATAGATTGCCATCTCTTAAGTCACTTGTATCGGCCAAATTCTTCGCCCTGTTACCAACAAGAAATCCTCAGCCGGTTAGAGTCACATTAGAATTGTTTAACTCAAACGGGCAGCTGCGCCGTATTGTTCGTGAGTTCTTCGTAGAGAAACGGGAAGATGGCTCCATGGCTATTGCCAACCACGCACATAGGGGATATAGAATCGCAGGAGGAAGCGTAAAACCTGCGATTTCAGTCACCGATATCCTTGAGAAAGAGGCTGTCTTTCCTGCCAGAGTAAAGAAATTCAGTATCCTACAAGGTGAGGAACAGCTTAATATCTTTGAGGATCCTACCGTACTTGCGGAGTTAATCAACATGTATTCGTCGATTAAGGACCTTAGTCCGTATATCGACTTGGCTCAACATGTGCTGGAAAAAGGAACTCGTGCAAAGGCAAACTCAGCCGACAAGAGAGCAACTGAAAGTGCTTCGGCCAAGGCACTATCGTCTGAAATCAACCGCCTAAGGACGGAGGAGAGACGAATATCAACGGCATTACAAGAGAACCGAATAACGTTGCAAGAAACAAAGGAGAAGATTCAGGGTATCTCTGGAGACTATGCAATTGTCAAATTGGTTCGAGAAAAGCAAGACGAAATCAATAAAACAGAAGAACTAATCAAGGCTAGACAGGATGACATTAATGAAGATTATTCTGTACGCTTGCTCGATGAGTTATGGATTTTGAATGGCTTTGCTCCGATAGCCGAAGAGTTTGCCCACAAGATGGAAGCATTCGAGGATAGAGTACAGGAAATCCGCGATGAGCATAACCGTAAGATTGGTGAAGTTTATGCTCAAAGAAAAATGCTGCAAGAAGCCAAAGATAAACTCAAGGAATCTATCGATGCAATGCCTGGTTTCATGCCAGAGATTGAGACCATGAGACAGATGCTTAATGAGCATCGTTGCAAATACTGCGGAACGGAGGCTCCAGAAGGCTCTGCCGCTTTTGAGCACATCAAAAACAGGCTTGATGAGTTTGAGAAAAAACTGAAGGAGAGCCTAGAAGAAATCAAGGTTGATGACATGCCAACCTTGGAACTTGGGGATAATGTAAAACTAATTGCATCGATGAGTCGAGCCATCTGTAGATCACTTGAAGTCACCGATTATGCAAGCAGAATAGCATACGCGTTCAAACACAATGAAGACATTAAAGCAACAATTCAAAAGGCGCGTGCACGAATTGATGCGCTAAATGATCAAATTGTTAATGAGCTTGCAAATTCTTCAACCGGTAAAGACTTGATGCAGTATGTGGACAATATCGAGGAGATCAACAAGTGGTATGAAGATTATGGCCGAGCCGAAAGTATTATTACCGCTTATAGCTCACGACTACCAGGCATCAGGAAAGAACTCAGAGAGAAGCAGGACAAGTACGATAAAATGATCAGCAACGACAAGAACAAGCGATATATGGATGTCTATAAGTTAGCTCTGCTGTTCAGTCGTAGTCTGGATGCTCTTGAGGAACGCACCTATGAGTCCTTCTTAACGGAAATCTCGAATCGTGCCAATGAGTATATGCGTAAAATCACGGTAGACGACTTCCGAGGTATCATTACTATGGAGCAAAGCTCTAATAGCAAGAAACACGGAGCTGTTGATGTGCTGCTCAAGGACAATAGGGGTGTATTGATAACAACCCCAAATAAGTCTCTTTTCACGACAAAATGCATCAGCGTGATTTTAGCTTTAGCTGATTTTAACCAGCAACGTCAAGGCGGCAATGGTTATCCTTTGATTTTGGATGCTCCTACTTCTTCTTTCGATGCTGGCAAAGACAAGTCTTTTTATCAGAGCCTTAACAACTTGACATCTCAATGCATCATTGTAACCAAGAGTTTCCTCTATAAAGACGAGGAAACGCAAAAGTTCGTGATTGATCAAGCTGCGTTGAACAATATAGATTGCCCTGTTTATCGCATCAAGAAGAATAGTGATGGATTTGACCAGCAAGACCTGAGTACAGTAGAAACCATTGTTGAACCCGTTAAAAACATTCAGCCATGATAAAGAACTTATACGAGGAATGGAAGAAAAGTAGTGCGCTCCGGTATGAGAGCATATTTCACGACCCCATCGTCAATTCGTTTTGTCAGTGGCATTCGGGAACTGACAATGGGCGTGATGATAAAGGCTTGATCTTTAATGCAGGTTATGAAGCTTTCATTTATGCATTCTTTGTTGGATTATATCGCAATGAACGTCGACCGCTTGTAGGTCAGACACGTTCGTTCAGCATGGAGATCTTTCGCCTTGGCGACGTGAGCACCCGTAATACGGGCCGCAAGAAATATACGGAAATCCAGCAGAACATCTTTGCTGCGCTTATCGCTAAAACCGACCTTGATTTAGTCGAATACGACAAGGGTAACATCACTACAGATGAAGCTGTTTCTAAAATCATGACAACTCTGAATGAGTATGCCAATGCCGGCTTCTACGCCATCAACGAGAAGATGTCACACCAAGAAGACTTCTTCACCATAAGCGAGAACGTCCTCAACTTCTTAAATGAAATCAAGATGCCATAAAATACCAGTTAAAGCAGAGTTATCCTATCATTTGTTTAATTTCATTAAAATCAATGGGTTTTGTTAGTATGGGATATGTTTTTTTTACCCCTCGCTTTGTCAACACGCTAGAAATCTGATTATTACCAGTCATTATAACGATTTTTTTGACATTGATTTGTTCATTCTCTATCTTTTTTAAAATGCCATATCCATCCATCTCGCTTTTTTTTGCTAGAGTAATGTCTAAGAATATAACATCATAATCGCATAATTCATTGAATTTTATCTCTTGCGATTTGATAACATTATATATTTCTAAATTTCCAGAAAAATACACCGCTTTGATGTACTCAAAAGCATTTTTCACCTCGTTGAACTCATCTTCAATTATTAAGATCTTTTTCATCATCTAATTTTTCAACTTGTTTATATAATGTAATCGTAAACACAATTATGTCATTTATAGACTTTAGACTAGAGCTAATACCCATCTGGCCCAAATAGTCGTGAATGACATGAAGACCATGATACTTTTTTCTTGTTATCTCAACCTTATTGTTATCGTTATACAGTTTAATAAAATCCTCTTCTTTGTTTTTGTTATGTTTGAAGTTATTCTTAAACTGTATAAGAAAGAGATGATCTTGTTCAATGAGATCAAACTCATAAAAACCATCATTATATTTATAAATATTAGAAATCCAATTATCCAAGATGATATTAAACGCATCTGTATTATAGAAAATGAATTTTCGCTCTCCTTCCTCTTTTTCAAGAACTTGAACATTAATGCGAGTCTCATCTAGACCATATGTTTGCCAAATTAATTTAATATCAGAGAATAGTTGTTGTGGTCCGTGTTTTTCTGTTTGAGTAAAAACGAATGGATTGCTAGACTCCTCTAACATGAAATTTGCTCTTTCCAGAATAACATCAAAAGATTTTTTAACTTGTTCAAACTCATTCAAGAGGTAAGGCTTAATCATTTCTTTTGTCTCGTTATCTGAAGATTCGAAATCTTTCATGATTGCAATATAATTCTTGAGAGGAGATAATTTATTGCGTATAAAATGCATTGTATTAGTTGACATATTTACATAAGTCATCTTCTGCTTTATCTCCTGAAGCCCCCGTATCTCTTTTTCTTTGATTAAAAATTCAGACTCAATAATCTTCGACATACGAGTAAAAAAGTGAGAAAGTAGAACTCTTTTTAACAATGATAATTCATTAGAAGAGTGTGGCTTGAATAGCAGTATATATAAATAAGAAATGCCTTTTTCTGAATCTCTATGAATAAAACAACGGTGATTTTTGCCAGTTACTCTATCTAATTCCATTCTTATAGACTTGAAACCAGAATCATTTATAATCCGATCATAATTCTCTTTGCTTTCAAGAAGTCTATATGTCCAAATGAATCTTGTTCCATTAACTAGATGTAAACCATTATCACTCTGTCTGAAACAAAAAACGTCTAAAAGATTAATTCTAAATGGTTTTTCCTCAAATAGTTTTATTGATTCCCGATATATGCTATAGCTCTTTCCACTGTTCGATGAAATAAAGAAATCATCAATTATAATATTTAACCCATTTCTTTTTTGATAATATGACGAAATATAGTGTTCCAAGTAAATGAATCCACAAAATAGTATTATAGGGAGTAGTCGCCTAATACTAAAATCAAAAAAGAACAAATAAGTTGAGAAACAAATGCAAATTGTTATAATGGCAACTCTTTTAAAATAGTGTGAACCATTTTCAGTACACAGTATCAATAGGTAGATAAAAGAACCAGAATACCAGTCCCACTGGTTATAGAAATAGAGAATAGCGCAAGCAAAGCAAATGTCAACTATAGTGTCGATAAGTAGCTTTGTTGTGCTTTCCCCAGAAAATACTCGGTAGATATAGTATGCAATAAAAATTCCACAAATCAAAAAATTTATAAGAATAAGTGTCTGATCGAAAAACGAATTTAAGTTAAATAAAACATAAATACACAGTAAGACTCTATACGCCAAAGCAGGTATTCGACCAATATACTTCAATAAATTAAGATTAACACTAATACTCATAATCAGATATGCTTAATTTTATACTTTTGCTACATTGCTTCAAGAACCATCCTGCATATACAACTAACAGGGATTTGTATATAAGAGCGATTGCAATTCCCCAGATATTATTTGGATTACAAAACCGGTATTTATTATATTCTAGTAAATCACCAAAAATATTCAAGATATGGTTCAGCATAAAACAATCACAATAATAATTATAATCTAGTCGAAATAGACTGTTAGGGTTGGAACTAAATAACATAGTGATAGCTATGTATGACAAGAAAAACAATACTATATTAGTTGTAACAGTAAGTGGATTATAAAATAAACAGCATATAATCGCTTTAAAAAAATTAATAATTTTATGAGATTTGATTAAACTATTGATATATGCTTTTTTTATATTTGATTTCAATCTTTCCGATTCTTTAGAAAAACCACAATCTTTAAGTTTTCGAATTGCCTTATTATATAATCTAACCTTTTCTTCGTAATCTGGATTTAAATCTATTGCTTTTCGTATTTTTGAAATAGCAATCGAATTATAGCCAAAGTCCTTTTCTTCAACTGAATCGATATAAGAATCAATAAATTTTGAGATATCAAGATAAAGGGACTCTTCAAAATTTAATACTTCGGAGTTCTCCGATTTAATTTGGATGATATAAAAAAGTGCATTGGCTGCCAAAGATTTATTAGCAGAGATTGATTTCGAATAAAGATCACGTATGTTCTGCTTAACATTCATCTTACTTATAATTATTGTAATGCAAAGGAACACTTTTTTCTTTTCAATTCCAAATTTTTTCCATAAAATGAAATTGTAATTCTTAATACAATGCCACTCTACTTGGTAAGCCATCAGTAAACCCCGTATTGTGAGATTCTACGAGAGACTTTGAAAGTCTTTGAAAAAGTGGGAGTTTTTTTCAGAGAAGTGGGAGGATTCTCTGAGATTTTGAAAATAAGTCTGAGATTTTGGGAGGATTTTCAAAGGATATCAGAGGACACCTTTCTGCTTGAGGTTATGCGGAAGGAGCTCCAGCAGGTCGCGTGAGTAGTCCTGGTCATAGTCATGGATGTGGGTGAAGAAGTGGTTCAGCCACTTGCGGACATCTACCTGCGCCAACTTGCAGCATCCCATGAAGGTGTATATGATGGCTTACGTGGAAACTGTTACAGCAAAAACGGAGCATGCTGTTACACTGATCACTCCAGTGTGCCTCGGCGGTAGTTGTATGAGAGCCAGTAGTTGCGCTTTAGAGTATCAGAGAGGAAAGAACGGTTAATGAGTTCCTGGGCTAGAGGGTGCTCAGTAGCGAAGTAGTCGAGTTCGCGTTTAATCACTCTATCTGGCAGCCCAATACGGCGCCCGAATTCTTCAAAGTCTTTGCGGGTTACCGTCCTAGTGTCGGACAGTTTCATGCCTTCCTTGAATAGTCCTTTGTCGAGCGCGAAGATGCGGGGCAAACGCAAGTGAAGACTGGTGTTGATGAGGTCGTAGGCTGGCGCCAAACGGTACTCGCCGTCATCACCCTTTATGAGCGAGAAGTTCTTGAGATGTGCATCGTCATTAAGCGTGAGATAATTGAACACCACGATGCGGAAGAACTTCATAATTTCAACAGGTGCTGCCTTGACATATTTACGGATGATGTCAGCACATTCCTCGTAACTCAGGTTACTGTATTTGAAGTCGCTTCCACCATTGGCATTGGAAAGTCCGGCTAGAGACGCAAAGTCCTCTTGCTGATACTTCCATCCGTTGGGCCCCACGTCGAAGCGACGGCATAGGTAAGCCGCTTCACCGTCACGGAAGAAACAAAGGCCATTGGCTGCTGTCTCGATGTGATAAACCTGAGAAGCCAACTGCATTGTCAGATGCTCATTTGCTGGGCAATATTTTCGCTCCAGCAATGCGTATGAAGATGGAGCTGGCTTCAAGATGTATGTGCTCTGCTCATTCTCTTGAGGCTTCACCAAACAATTCTCGGCATTTACAGCCAAGCTCGCTTTGGGCTGCACCCCAGACAACGATATGCGACCCACATGTTCAAGATAGGTCTCTTTGTCGGAGCTGTCGTTATTTGGACTATCGAAGTCTAATACATGAGACACCTGTCTGCCGTCAAATAACAGTTTACAAGCAGCAGGTGAATAAGTAGTAAAACCTTCCTGCAAAGTCGATGGACATACGTTAATCTCTACCATACTCAAATTGGTTTAACGGTTACAGCTCCGATGGTGTCATACTGAGCTGTCAAAAGCATAATACCAAAATCGTCATGTTCATCTATGTGATGAACCATAGACTGAATTTCCCGATTTGCACCCTCGGACAGCATATTGAAGAAATAGGGAAACAGGTGCTTGGAGTGATATGACTCCTTACGCACGGGCATTGCAAGGCAGACGGGATCACCATGATAGTCTTCGTGATAAGTGAATATGTACTCCCTGGCATCAGTTTCTTGGAGGATGCCTGCCTCGATGTTGTGCACAAATACTTTACATTGTCTCATACTCCAGTAGCTTAGTGTTAACGTCAAGTTGCAAACCCAGCGTGTCAAGGATGGTCAGCAGCGTCGACAACTGCGGATTACCTTCGCCACGCTCGATGGCGACGACCGTATTGATCGCAACGCTAGCCAAGTCGGCCAACGTCTGCTGATTCACTCCTAATTTTTTTCGCCTATCCTTGATGGCTTTTCCAATTTCT
Source organism: uncultured Bacteroidales bacterium (assembly GCA_902792895.1). Classification (GTDB taxonomy): domain Bacteria; phylum Bacteroidota; class Bacteroidia; order Bacteroidales; family Muribaculaceae; genus Sodaliphilus. The sequence goes on from CADBBK010000010.1 coordinate 73,540, forward strand.
TGCAGTGTCATAATCCCAATATATTGTGATTTTGCTGCAAAGTAAACAGATTTTCTTGAAAGAAACAAACAAAATCGCAATAAACTGCGATTTTTGTTAGCTTCCCATCCTTGAGGCTCTCAAATTGAACAAGAATCTCAATATATTGCGATTTTTTGATTCTAATAATCATAGGATTTCCTGCACTTCAATTATTGCAACTACTATTACAATAACGGTGGTTGCAAAAAAACGGAGCATGCTGTTACACTTCGTTCCATGTTTCTCATTGAGAAATATGATATTATCAATTGGAATTACGTAATTTCCGCTGCGTAAAACATGAAGTGATTATATATGTCTGATTTACTGATAATTAATCCGCTAAAACAGGCAATAAATCAGTTAATTTGAAGATGGTTTCTGGGTAATCCGAGGCCTTCTTCTGTTACTGAATTCACCATTCTTCGCGCGCTTTGGCACGTTTAACCATCAATTGTCTCTTTAATGCTTTTTCATTTTGAGCATCCATTTTAAGAGCATCACAGGCATCTTTCCCATCGAGATCACATAATACGTCCCAACTGACGTCACTGAAATCATCACCAGCGTAAGTCGTATCTATCAGAGGCTTGAAAGACCTGGGACGAGCAGAATGGAATTGCATTAAGACTATTTCCAGTTCTTCTGGCAGATAGTCCCTGATGTCAGAGCGAATGCTCAAGGGAATTCCCCATATGGATTCAGCTATACTGCCGACTATGGCTCCCAACGTATCAGCGTCCGCGCCAAGGCTTACGGATAGCCGGATTGCATCTTCAAAGCATGTGCTCATGCTAATAATCTTCAGCGCAACAGGAACTGTGCCTTGGCACGTCTCGTCAAATTTGTTCAAAACGGAAGACTTTGGCATGTCGATATCGTAACCCGAAAAATCAACACATTCCTTGATAATCTCATCAATGTGCAATGCTGCCTCTTGATAATGGTAACGATTAAATTCCATTGCCTTGAAGATAGCTAGGGCAACTGTTTGTGCCCCTTTCACGCCTTCATCATGATTGTGAGTGGGTATTGCGGTAGCAGCCGCAGCATCAAGGACCTGGAACTCGTCCTCATACCAATGTGCAACGGGGCTCACTCTCATGGCTGCACCATTGCCATAGGAATTATATGGAGTGGGATTATCGCTGAATATCCACTCTACAAAGCGTCCGCCATAACCGCCCTTTGGGTGAGGATAGCGGTTGCACCAATCATGGATGCTTTCTCCAAAATCGCGATTATGAAGTAAAGCATCGGCTACTGCAATTGTACATATTGTGTCGTCTGTAAAGCTGTTCTCCTTAGACAACAATTCAAAATTGTAGTCATTTGTCGGGTCAAATTCCCAACGACTACCTACAATATCACCGATAATCGCTCCTAACATAGTCTCTCAAATCTTATAGTTCTCAACAGTTGTCTTGATTGCATCGAAGCAGAGTCGCCGAATCTCTCTATTCCAGTGCCTTCTGTCATAGATGGGACGATCTCCGTCGTAACCGATGGCACCGTTGGCGATGGCATCAACCATCTTCTCCAGGGCATCTTGAGACACGCTGCCTGATGCCTCAGCCATCCAGAAGATCAGTTCACCGCACTGGATGGTTCTTGTGAACTTCTCCTGCGGTGGACGGCTATAAGCAAATGTCATCAAGTGCCAATACTGGGAGGGACTGTTCTTGGTATAGTCAACCACCATCCCTTCCTTCTTGGCTCGCTTGATGTAACCGCCATCCTTCTGCTGATAGCCAGCACCAACCAATCGCTCAGTCATGGGGCAAGGCGTATCTTCTTTGTCTTTGAAATAATTGATAACCTGTTCTATTGTCATGGCTCTTTCTTGATTAACGGTTCTATGACTGCCATTGCCTTCTCATGTTTCTCGACAATGCGCCAGTAGCTACCAGCACGACCACGCCTCAAGTTATGGCACAGGTCATTGTATTTCACATGGATAGCAATCTCATTACCCGACTGGGCAATGCGCTGCACATAATCTTCATAAGGCATATCTTTGCTGTGCGTCAGTAACCTTAGCGCCTCCACGATGGACTCATCCACTCCACGATCAAGCAAATCCTCAAACGTGAAGTCCGTGTCTTCTACAACATCATGCAGCAACCCGGCTATTATCTCTTCGCGGTTACGCCCTGCAAGACCTACAGCTATTGGATGCAGGATTACAGGCTTGCCATCCAAGTCTTTCTGTCCATCATGCGCTTCAATAGCCAAGCGCAAAGCATCTTCAATTGTCATCATTTCTTACAGTTGTAATTAATTCTAATCACATTTCAAGGTTCTAGATTATTGCAATTCCAGAATGTGTAACATATGATTCTCATGCTCTTTTATTTCATTCCAGCTCCATTGTCCCTTATCTCGACATATTTGCATCATAATCATGAACTTCAAAGAGGACACACTAATTTGATTGATTTTTCCTGATGCATCTAAATAGTGATCGAGTTTTGTCTTTGGTGTCCAATATGAACCCGAACTATTAGCAGCACTACCTATCATAGCATAATTACCAATGCAATTAATCTGATCTTGATTCAAATGTCCATCCTTGCCGTCAGCCATGGCTTGAGGATAATAGTGTTCAAGGCTTCGGCGAGTTCTGGAAAAATAAAAATGTTTGAAAACATCAAGTCCAAAGTCAGAGCAACCTAAATCGTTGAAAAATCTAGTTCTTTTATCACTGCCTATCTTTGATGACTCTCCACGTAATTCAACAGAATATTTCTTCCAGATGCAATAATCTAAATAATTAAAAACAAATAACGGGACACCCTTAGAAGAATTGCCGTCACAGCCATCACCATAAATGTCAGTGAATGTCTTAGCTTCTCCTTCATAAGTATAATCTATATTCAGAATCATAGCGTCAAAGCTACCAGGTAGCGGAGTGTTTATCGCATTTAGATTCTCCTTTATAAGATATACGTTAAAGAAATACTTTTTTGCAAGATACTCAACAAAATCAGCATATTGATTAATATTGACGTAGCACTGTCTAACCAAATAGTTTAAGCAGTAAAACAAATAGTTCTTTCGCTGTCGAGCTGTGAATGAAACTTCAAACATTGATAGTAAATGTACTAGATGATTCTGAAGATTTTGATCATCTGTAATATTTTTGGGATAGCCTTTATTAATGCTGTCTCCTTTATGCCATCTTTGAAGTTTCCAAGGGTTGTTTCCATTGGTGTCATCGCCTTTGTCATGATGAACGACGTAGTTATCAAGCATAAATCGGGCTTTAAGAAGATTGTATGCAAATGACTTCACATCGATTGAACACATCACTTCATCAAATTCATTCAATAACTCTTTGTCGTCAAGATTGAAGTCTGCCGGGTCAAAACCTGATTCATTCATCAGCCGAGTTATCTTTAAAACAATCAAGAGGAAATTAGGGAAGTCAATGATTGGCTGAAACGAATCTAAAAGTTCTTCGTTTTCATTATTGCCATCTTCAGAAGGACAAGAATCAGGTATCATGTCCAGAATGCTACTTTTGTTACTGTACTTAAGGTCATTGAATGCGATATCATCAAAATTAGATGGCTTGAAATCATTTAGGCTATCACCAAAAATAAAGCGTGCATCATTACCTATCTTCTGCTGAACAAAAATGCTCATTTCACAACAGCTTTCCCAAATCCTATTGAATTTTGCTCTATCGTCATTATCTGCCAGCATATTCATTAGTTTGGCTTTTACTATCTCGTGCTGTTCAAGTTGTTCTCCTCGAGAATTCATGACCTCAAAATAGTGGTTCAGGTCAATATCTTTAGGAACCCTATAATGGATGATGTGTACATTATCCATGAAGTAATCAGCAAACTTATCTTTCTCGTTATTTGGCACAATTTCTTCAATAGAACTCTTGGCATATTGATACCCATTCATGATTCCCTCATCAAAATCATTCTTATCGAAAACCAACTTGCTTGTATTCTCATTGCTCAAATATCGCAAAGTAGCATCAGAACGTCTTCTTGATCGATAAGTCAGTTTATTCGAGGCTGCCAGTCCTAAAACCACAAGAAGAATTTTGATGGTTGTTAACCGTTGCTGACCATCAATAACCTCAAATATATTATCTCCTCGATAATAAGTTACCAATGTGCCAATAAAATAGTATTGGTTATTTGGATCTTTATGAGCTTTATGGAAAGCATCATAAATATCTTGAACTAAAACAGATATCTCTTCTTTTTCCCAAGCATAGTTGCGTTGGTATATAGGTATCTGATATAGTATACTGTCGGCATTGAAGAACAATTCTCTTATTGACAGTTCATTGATTGGTATTTGCTCGTTCTTCATCATTTCTTCTCCAATAATTGTATTTATCAAAATAATAAAGATAATTCTGGGGCACGCCCTTTTCATCTACATCATTCCAGTTATCTTTTGGCGCCACAATTCTTGAGTCTTCGATCTCTAACACGACATTTGACAATCGGCTTAAAAGCACCTCAGGCTTGTCAGCTTCAATAATCAATTTGTATATGTTGATGGCGTTTCTAATGCCGTATTTTTGCGGGGTACCCATTATGAAATTCTGCGCTACACGCCAACCCACATTAGAATATTGAGCCCTCATAGAATATGCCCAAACAAAAGCAAATATGACAAACTGATCAAGCAATTCAATATCTTGCCTGGATGGTTTGGACGGGCAGAAACGGTCAACGTACAACAGAATTGCAACATCTAACATTAACCTAGTAACTGTGTTTCCTACTCCAGTTCTGTATTTACCTAATTGAAGAGTTTCTATAATACTATTGCCGTTGATGAAATAACCTTCATATTTGCTGTTGTCTCTGATGTCTGCTAAGATGTCAAAATAGTATTTTGTGAAATCAAAGAATGGTTTGCCGGCAATAATTGGTGCATTCAGCTGGAATGGCCTCAAATTCTGGAGTCCAATAACTAATGTTAAATGAGAATTGTTCACACTTTCCGCATATGCATAAGCCCCCTTGTAGAATTGTGCATATGGGAAGCTGTCTTTTGCAGAGACCCCTTTGAACAAATCTATATTCTTTTCACTTAATTCACTTGTCCGATTACCTTTAAGCCATTCTCTTACACGATAAAGGTAATCATTGAATAATTGCGACAGTTTACTTTGGTTTAGTTGTTCCCAAGATGAAACCACTGCTTCCGTTTCAGATTCATCAAGAGTAGCCATTTCTCTTAAGTGATAGGCTTTGAGCAAGTCATGAGGATATAGCTTTTTCCCTCTGGAATTCTGAGAGTCAAAGAACTGAAAAGCTTGAGATAAGTTTTTAGTGATGACAACAATCAACTCACAACGATTGGCGATATATCCCTCTAATTTATTTATACCATCCTCATCGAGACGGTCAACACGTCTTCCCATTGCGATAGAATTATGATTAATGTTGTAATGGGTATGGTTGTTATTATCAATCTCTATATCAAGAAGCGGAATGGGACTATTGTTTGTTGAAGTACTTCTCTTCTTCAGTAACTGTAGCAACAACGCAAGAGATATAACCCTTTGCTGCCCATCAACAATGCTGTATTTGTCATTATCTAAATGCAAAATTAATGTGCCTAACCTATAGACCTCTTTGTTATTAGCTAGAGCTTCTTCAATGTCATCAATTAGTTGAAGGCAATTCTTTGCTGTCCACTTGTATGGTCGCTGGTAGTTGGGGATGTTCAGCTGGACATTTTCTATAGTAGTCCCGTATTCATTTTTAGTTAACCTGCTTCTGTAAAGCAGGTCACCTATTGTTGTTATAGCTAAAGTTAATGGTGTCATCTCGTATGAACTATTAAGTTTTCTCATGCAAAAATACAACAATCTCGTTTCATATCATAATACATAGAACTTCTTTTTACATAGAATGCGCCATGTTGCAGTTCTTTGCTAAGTGGTAAAGGAGGGAAACGCCCGTGATGGGCGATCCCTCCTTTGCTGTCTTTATGCACGGCCCTCTGCTTGACAGGAGAGGAATGATACCGTAAAGCCGCATTGATGAAACAAAATGTTGACATTGTCCTGTCGCTACCACCTTTTACACCGCAAAGCTAGCGGGCATCGTGATACTGCAAGGCTATACGGACAAAATTTGACGCTGCGCATAAAATTTGGCCAGTCCTTCCAGGATGGATTTTTTCGGTCAAGCCTTGACAGGCGTATCACTAACAGCCCTCGCTCTTAAAGCAGTGTAAAAAGGTTATACGCGACAACATGGACAATGATTATTAACATTTTAAAAATTTCATCATTATGACAGCTTCCTATAACATATCATTCCTGGGTTCTCCCGAACAAGCAGAGAGCCGTGCGAGTAAAAAGGGTTACCGCTCATCCAAGTACAATAATTACATGGTCGAGGTGGTGGACTTCGACAATGAGAGCCACACCTTCGAGGTG
>CADBBK010000011.1 GCA_902792895.1 uncultured Bacteroidales bacterium
GGCCGAGCCTGTCATGATTGACGGTTATCGCTGCAGCCGGCTGGCCTACGTGGGTGAGCAGGGCGACACGTTGGCCTATGTGGTTGAGGGCATCGGCTTCGACAGCCGGGACATGGGCGACCTGTTGACGCCGTTCACGCGTAAGCCTGATCCTTCAGACTCACATCAGGAGTACTGGGGTTTGAGCCATGTGGTGAAGGACGGCAAAATCATCTACAAGGGAATGCGCTTTCGTGAGGGCGCTTTCGATGGTATCGACGAGGTGGTGGCCGAGCCGACGCGGCGCCCGCTGGACGATAACTACTACAACCTGATGGGCCAGCCCGTGGGCAAGGACCTCCCCACCGCCCCCGGCATCTACATTCACCACGGCCAAAAAATTTGCGTAAGCCGAATGCGATGATGCTTGCATCAATGGCTGAGGCGCCACCAAATTTATGCAAAATTTGCGTAAGCCGAACGCGATGATGCTTGCATCAATGGCTAAGGCGCCACCAAATTGATGAAGCGAATGATATCGCCGTTGGCTCTGAACCCGTGGGGCTAATGCTAATTTCACGAAGCTTTGCTTCTGTGTCAGCTGATGGCCCAGGGCGGGATAATGCTTTAGCGACCGCTTGAGGAAAAAGTGAAGACAACAAATACAATAAGTACAAACTGCTGAGTATTCAACCCGTTGTGCTTATTGTATTTGTTGTCTTCTGAATATCCACGGCCACGCCAAGGCGAGGCCCTACGGGCTTAAAAGTAAGCCCCTGCACATAAAACCGCAAAGTGTCACCTCCTCAGAACAATCAGAAAAAACCTTATTTACCCATAGAGGGCCTGACGCTTTGTCGGCTTTTTTGTGCTGTTTGTCGGTGTGGATGGGGTGCTCATCGTTTAGGGGCAAAGAGGGGTTAAACCCCGTTGTGGCCTGCGTGTCTAAGAGTCAAGAAATCACAAATCATTAAAAACTTGACTGCAATGAAAAAGACTTTACTACTCTCGATGTTGTGCGTGCTGCTCACGTTGCCGGCAATGGCACAACCCGGATACCGCTACGGTCGCGGCTATGAGCCCCGAGTACAGACCGTCAGCCGCCACGGCAACGAGTTCATCGGCTGGCATCGTTATTACTTCGGACTGCGTGTGGGCATGAATGCATCGCACGTGAACAGCGGCAGCCCGCTGCTCGACGGAAGTGGCGTCAAGACGGGCCTGAACATTGGAGTCGCCGCCGGCACTCAACTCTCCTATCGCGCCCCCCTGTTCCTCGAGACGGGACTCTACTACAGCCAGAAGGGTGGCAAGAGCGGATCGGGCATGGACAAATTCACCTACGACCTGAACTACCTGGAGGTGCCCCTGCTGCTCAAGTACAAGCACTTCGTGGGCAACCAGACGACCATCCAGCCCTATGCGGGCGGCTATCTGGCCCTGGGCACCGACGGCAACATCAAGAACTACGGTACGCGCACGGCGTTCAGTTCGTTCGAGAACGGGTACTTCAACCGTTTTGACGGAGGCCTCAAGGTGGGCTGTGGAGTAGGGTTCAACATGCTGTACCTGGATGCGAGCTACGACATCGGTCTGTCGAACATCGGCCAAGATAACTTCGACGACACCCACAGCGGGTGCTTCACGATCAACATAGGTGTGAATTTCTAGACGTTAAACGTAATTTCTGGGTGGCGCGTGCCACTCGTTCACACCGGTGGCACGCGCATTTTTTCAACCGACAGTTGGTTTTTACCACAAATGTTTCTAAATTTGCACAAAATTATTAACTACACTAAACTCATTTGCGCTATGAAAAAGATATACTTCTACACGATGCTGATGTTGGCATCGATGACGGTGATGCTGAGTTCGTGCGACGGTTGGGATTCGCCCTACTATGTGGATGACATCGTGGGGAGCTGGGTATCCTACTACGGACACGACGGCTACGTTGAATATGATATCATGGGTTATGACGCGGTGCGCTACGACTTCTATCGCGACTACACCGGCCGCTATACCTACTACTCCTACTACGGTCTGGACTATGTGGACTTCGATTGGTACACGAGCGGCGACCGCCTGATCATCCACTACTATGACGGTGACAGCGACTATCTGTTCTACGGCTACGACCGCAATGGCGACCTGCTGATGTCGACCGACAGCCGATTCTATAACTTCACTGCTTACCGTCCCGCCGGCATGTACTATGAGCCCGCCAAGGAAATGCCCTCGCTCGAGAGTGGCGTCAAGCTCGACAAGAGCGTGAAGGAAGCGGATAAGGCTGCCAAGGTGGAAAAGATGGAGAAGAACACGGTCAAGGCAGGCTCCCGCGCTGTCAAGGCCAGGGCCGAGCTGACCGAGTAATACTTCAACTAGAAATAGACAACGTTCAAGGCAATTGCAGCAGCCGTCGGGCATTTCCGGCGGCTGTTGTCGTGACTTGGGCAGCGGTCTGTCCCAGCGCGGCGGCAACACGGGCGGCGACCTCGTCGATGCTGACGGGGCAGTCGTCGGTCTCGAGCAGTATACGGTCGGGTGGGGTGGCGAGCAGGGCCTCGGGATTGAAAACGGGGCCGAACGAGAGGTAGCAGCCGGCGTCGAGCAGGGTGCGTGCCACATGGGCATTGCCGCGCACACCGTGGATGGCGAGGGGCACATCGTCGAGATGGGCCTGGTGGCGGCAGGTGAGGAGGTCCTGGGTGGCCCTCACGTTATGGACCACGACGGGCAAACCCAACTGGTGTGCCAGCAGCAGGTGGCGGACAAAGACGGGAATCTGGATGTCCAGCCGCGCTCCACGGATGCGGTCCAGGCCTGTCTCGCCGATGGCGAGCACCTGCGGGTGGCTGGCGCATTGTTCCAGCAGGGCGAAGTCGCTGTCGGTGAGCGTGTCCACGTCATGCCAGGGATGGAACCCCACTGAATAGAATTGCCCCGGCTGCGGGTTGAACTGCCGTGGATCCACAGCGATAAGCGCCGCTGCGGCGTCGAGCCTGTGGGTGTGGAAGTCGATGATGCGGTTCATGGCACGGGGTCATAGCCGCTGCCGCCCCAGGGATTACAGCGCAGGATGCGCCACACGGCGAGGGCCAGGCCCTTGAAGGGGCCGTGCTTGCGTATGGCCTCGATGGCATACTGGCTGCACGTGGGCGTGAAACGGCACGTGGCAGGCTTCAAGGGAGAGATGTACTTCTGGTAGAAGCGGATGGGCTGGATCAGCAGCCATCCGATGCCGCTGAACATCTGGCGTACGCCATTGGTGATATCGTCGAGGAGGTTCATGGCTGTGGCGGCGTGTCGTTGTCGAGGGGTTGATGTTGGTCGGCGGCCTGGGCGATGCGGGTGAGCAGCGAGGTCATCCTCTCGCTGATGGTATCGTAGGGGGCGGGGCTGTTGTCCAGGTACACAAAGGCGATGTCCACGCCGCAGCCCGCCTGTTCGAGGTGCGGGATGAGCAGCTCACGGCGCTGCAGACGGTAGGCCTCACGCACGCGACGGCGCAGGGTGACGCGCATCACGGCCTTGCGGATGCGCTTCTTGGGGATGGAGATGAGAATCTGCACGGGGTTTTCGCCGCGCGGCCTGATGCGATAGGCGGCGCGCAACGGAAACGCCATGAGCGACTTGCCCTCGTCAAAGAGCAGGTTCACAGCCGTGCGGCTGCACAGTTTCTCTTGTTTCTTTAACTTGTGGTCCATTCAGGATGCGAAGTTACACAAAAATGAGGTACGCGGCACGCATACCTCATTAAAATATTTTCTGGTTAACGCCGAAATGCGGTTACTTCTTGTCGGCGGCCTTCTTGGCAGCGCGGGTGGCAGCAGCCTTCTTGGCAGCGGCTGAGCGCTTGGCGGCGAGGGCATCGGCAGCGGCTTTCTTGGCAGCGCGGGTAGCGGCAGCCTTCTTGGCGGCAGCCGAGCGCTTGGCAGCAAGGGCCTGGGTGTCCTCGTCGGTGGCAGTAGCGGCCTTCTCCTCCTCGGCCTGGACCTTCTTGAGGTACTGTGCGATGGCGCTGGCCATCGAGGGAGCCTCGGGGGTGATGGTCACGTCAATGGTGAGGCCGGCCTTGGCAGCGGCCTCGAGCGTCGTCGAGCCCATGGCAGCGATCACCACCTTGCGGTCCATGTAGTCGGGGAAGTTAGTGGTGTAGGACTTGATACCGGCAGGCGTGAAGAACACGAGCATGTCGTAGTCAAAAGTCTCACCCGGCTTGAAGTTGTTGCTCACGGTGCGGTACATGACAGCCTTGACATACTTCACCTTGTTGTTGTCCAGCACGACGGCCTTGTCATTGTGGACGTCGCTCACGGGCATGAGGTAGGTCTCCTTGTTGTGCTTGGCGATGATGGGAATCAGGTCCTCCATGCGGCCTGTCTCGCTGTAGAAAATCTTGCGCTTGCGATAGATCACATACTTCTGGAGGTAGTGGGCTACCGTCTCGCTCACGCAGAAGTACTTCAACGTATCGGGGACATTGTAGCGCAGTTCCTTGCACAGCCTGAAGAAGTGGTCAATAGCCGTGCGCGCGGTCAAGATAATGGCACTATAGTCAGGCACGTTGATTTTTGACTGCCTGAACTCTTTGGAAGTGAGTCCCTCTACCTTGATGAATGGCCTGAAAACAATCTCTACTCCGTATTTGCTCTCCAAGTCAAAATATGGAGACTTCTCGGACGTCGGTCTAGGTTGTGAAACCAGGATCTTCTTTATGTTCATGAAGTTCAATTATGTCTATAAAATACCACTAATCCAATGAGTTACACCTGCCATGATGGCAAGGGGTACGATTTCGACGGCGCAAAGGTACAAAATAAAATAGACAATCGATGTCAAATTGCTATAAAAAATTCTAAAGCCTTTGTAGATGAAAATTAAGCGCCCTACCAGATATAATAGTGCCGCCGCCCCGATGAGCAGTTTGCCATGAGCGGGATAGAGCATGAGCAGCACGAGGACCGGGAGCAACAGCAGTCCCAGGAAGGCCTGGGATGCCTTGAATCCGTCGATCCACAATCGTGAGCCGATTTTGTCACTGAAGGTGTAGCCCAGCACCTTATAGACCATCCACTGGACGATGTAGAATCCGGCGGCCAGGCCGCAGTAGGCGGCGATGTGGGGGAACACGCTGGCCTGGAGCGAGGCGGCGAGGGCCGGCTGCAGCAGTTGTACGGTGAGGTAGATGAGAAAGCCCTCGACGATGCAGGTGTTGGCGATGAGGGCCGCCAGGATGCTCGTCTCGTTGACGGTGTGGTCCTCGAACAGGTTGCTGCGACGGCGGGTCGAGAACATATAGTGGAAAAAGTTCTCGATGTACTTGTAGCCCGTGTGGTAGCACAGCGTTACCGCCATCAGCCCCGTCAGCAGCAGCGCCATCGAGGCCGTGTCGTGCAGCGGCGAGCGGGCGAAGGGCTCAGCCTTGCCTGTGTCGGGCAGTTCCATGACGGGCAGCGTGTTGATGTCGCCCAGCACCGTGTCGGCCTCCTCCGTGGCAGGGAAACCATCGAGGTACTGCGGGGCATAGTACTGCTCCACAGTGTCGGCGGGCGGCGTGACAGTGTCGGCGTGATGGGCGTTAACAGGCATAGCAGATTAGTCGGTCAATCAATACTTGGACTCAAACTCCACGGGTTTGCTGCTGTCGAGCAGCGTGATGGCCTCCCCGGGCGTTGCGGCGACCTGCCACAACTGGCTGTGGGAGGGCTTCATGAAACCCTCGTCGATGGCGTGTTGCAGCATCGCCAGCAGCGAGTTGTAGTAGCCCATCGTGTTCAGGATGATGACAGGTGCCTGCACCAGTCCCAGCTGGCGCCAGGTGAGCGTCTCGAGCAATTCCTCCAGGGTGCCCACGCCACCGGGCAGGGCGATGACGGCATCGGCCATCTCGCTCATGATGTGCTTGCGCTGGTGCATGTCGGCAGTGACGACGACGTCCTCCAGACGTTCATAGCACCAGCCGTTGTCCACCATAAACTTGGGGATGACGCCGGTAACCTCGCCGCTGGCATCCAGCGTGCCGTCGGTCACGGCACCCATCAGCCCCACGGCGCCACCGCCGTTGACACAGCGCCAACCCTCCTGGGCCAGCAACCGTCCCAGTTGGTAGGCATTCTCCAGGTACCGCTCATCGATGTTGGCACTCGACGCGCAGAACACACACACGTTGCCTCTCATTTCTCGTTTCATGCCCGCAAAATTACAAAAAAAAGCGGCAACGGGCCGCTTTTTCGCTCATGAATTAGTGGTGCATTGTTATCGGGCGGCTTTGGCCCACTCGTCGAGTTGGGGGCGATACTTGTCGCGCAGCTGGCGGCAGCAGGTGAGGGCGTCTTGGTCGGGTTCGCCCTGCACCACCTCCTCGGTCGAGGTGACCCATTGCTGCTGGAACTTGTCGGCAGCGGCACGGTAATCGTCGGCATCAAAGTCCGAGCCTGCCAGCAGCGCCACGGTGGCTTTGCGGATGTAGATTTCCCACCGCTTGGCGTAGTAGTCCCACATCAGGCCGTTCCAGTTGCGGCAGGCATAGTCGTTGAGGCTGCCGCCCCAGGTGGTGATGAGCCGGCGGGCGTTCATCTCGTAGTAGTCCTTGAGTTGGGGCTTATCACCCAAGTCGCGTGCCTGTTGCAGCCATTGGGCGAGGGTGGCATGGGGATGGCAGCTGTTGAGCTGGTCGATGTCGGACAGCAACTCGAACAGCAGATTGCTGCGGTCGTAGAAGGTGGTTTTGTCCTTCTCGCTGAAGGCTTTATCCAACTGCTGTTTCTCGAACAGGAACAGGTCGCCCAGCAGCTGGCGTCCCACCCAGATGAGGTCGATGGTCATCGCGTCGGTGGTGACGCGGTCCTGCGCCAGCAGGGCATCCCACACGGCGAGCAATTCGCTGGGGTTATACTTGACGGCGCGGCTCTCCTTGCCCATGGTGGGGTAGGAGCAGGGCAGCGGCGCGGCAAAATTGCCCGGCGTGATGTCGAGCACGCGGTCATAGAGCAGTTGCCATGCCTCGCGAGCGTGTGGGCTCACGCAGCCCGCATGGCGGTCGGCGAGTTGGTTGATGACCTGCTCGTCGGTCTTGCCGTAATCCCAGGCCTTCTCTAGGATGTACTCGTAGGGGAACTGCTGCACGTCGAGGCCCTCGAGGGTGGAGCCGATGCCCACCAGGCTCGGGCCGCACTCCTGCAGGGCCCGCTCGATGCGCTCACCGGCCTCGCGGACACGGCCTTGCACGTTGGTGTTGCCGCCGAAGTTGCCCAGATAGCACCAGATGAACGGCTGCCCGTAGAAACCCTCGTGGTCGCGCCACATCTCCTTGTACTCGCAGTAGTAGTCGAGCATCGTCATCTTGCCTTGGGGCACACCCGTGAGCATGGCGCGTGTGCGCTCGGGGGTGTAGTCCTTGCGCTGGTAGTAGAGGAACCAGGCCATCTGCAGCCACTCGGCATCGGGGTCCACAGCGGTGAGGCTCTCGTAGATGTGGCGTGTCACCTTGTTGAGGTAATCGGGCTCGAAACTGGGCGGATCCACCTCGTTGAATGGGTCGATGCCGTAGATATGGTCGGTACCGAACATGCGCGTCTGCTCCTCCAGGAACAGGCGCTGGATACGGCTGTACAACGTGTCCTCGCTGTTGAGGAAATAGGTGCGGTACTGCTCGTCAAATCCTGCCCAGGACCCTAACGCCTGGATGTCGGCCTTGGGGAAGAGTGTGCGCAACGCGCCGGGCACATGTCCGGCAAAGGCGGGCAGCACGGGCCGCATGCCCAAGGCCCGCTCGCGCTCCACGATGCGCTGCTGCAGGGCTGTCTGGTGTTCGAGCCATTGTTTGGGCAACGGGCCGCACCAGCCGTCGATGTTGGCCATGCGGTGCCAGGGCAGATAGGCCGGACCGGTGAAGTAGGCCCGCACCTGCTCGTCGCTCATGCCCAGGCTGGTCCACACGTTGTACCACACCGCCTCCTGGCCCGTGATGGCCAGCGGCAGGTTCACGCCGTTGAGCGCCATCCAGTCGATGAAGCGCTCCCAGTCGTGCCATTGCCAGAAAGGCATCGTGTAGCCCCAGGTGCAGTAATTGAGGAAGAAACGCTGCGGCACCCGCGCCGTGACGCGCTCGGCGGCAGGCACATCGGGCAGCCTGTCGGGCAGTTGCACAGCCACGTCGGCATACCACGACACCGTCGTCAAGCAGTAGCGGTTCAGGTAACGGTTCAAGCCCACGGCCATCGCTCCCGCGTTGTTGCCGCCGATGATGACTTTGCCGTCACGGCTCTCGAGGGTGAACACGTCGCGGCCACGGTCGGCCCCGATTTTCTTGAATTGGACCTTGTCGGTCAATGCGGGTGACATCCGCCTGGCCAGTGCCATGGCCTGCTCCACGTCACTGGCCGGTGCCGTGCCATGAGCTCGGGTTGACCCAACTGCTGTCCCCGTTGCCAGGACCGCCAGATATAGAATGATAAAAAAACGATTCATGGGTTGTTGCCTCTTGGTTTTGACATGCAAAGGTAGTGTTTTTTCATAACTCAAGTTTCTAAAGTTGTTAACTTTCTCACTGATTAATGATTATCGATTAATGATTAAATTCAAGTTTCTAAAGTGGCTTCGCCACGTTTATCAACTTGAGGTGTATAGTGTATAGTGTAGGGTGTATAGAAAGGCGATTCCCCCTGTCCTTGCGACTGAGCCCAGAAAATTTTGAGAAATTTTCGGGACACCTGCAAAACCATGTGTTTGGACTGCGGATGGAAACAAGCCCCGTAGGGGCTGATGGCCCGTAGGGCCAGCTTCAATGGGTAACACCATGCAAGAACCTCGGAGAGGTTCGCAGCTTGGTGCTAAAGAATCAGCAGATAAGTGCGTCGAAGACGAACTTCATTGTCCGCAGATTTCCTGACAGTCGTGGGCAATTGCTATTTGAGGATTTCTTTAATCCTTAATCTTTACTCTTTACTCCTCAAGTTTTTAAAGTGGCGCAGCTGCTTTAGAAACTTGACTTCTTAATCCTGCACGGTTTTAGCCAACTTACCCCCAGGGCAATCGCGCCCAATCATATTTGCCCCCTGTTGCGGTCGTGAAGAGCCCAAGCGGTCATCATGCGCTTGGCGCATTACAGTGCGTTGATTTCTTGTAATATACAGTTATTCAATTCGTCGATTTGGCTCATCTTGATACTGTGAAGATAGATTCTGGTGGTTTTAGTGGATCTATGACCCATCCCATGGCTTATGAGCTCTAAGGGTTGATTCAGGGTATTGGCAGCATTGGCCCAAGAATGGCGGGCAACGTACATCGTCAAGTTACTCTTGATGTGGCAATAAGAGGCGATTCTCTTAAGGGCTTGATTCACTTTGTGCTGTATTCCACGGTATTGATTGCGCTCTTTACCGTTGGAACTGTGAATTATGGGCAGTAAATAATCCGACGAACCGTTATGGTATCTATCCACGATACGTTGCATGCAGCTTTCCCATTTTATTTTGATGCTCCGCCCTGTCTTATGCCGTTTATAGATTAGCCAGCCCTGCTTGATGTTACAGCGTTTAAGGTAGGCCATATCCACAAACGACATCCCTCGAGTGTAAAAACTGAACATAAACAGGTCTCGAGCAAAACTCTCGTCCCGATTAACGAGTTTACATTGCATAATGGCTTTGATGGAATCAAGATCCAAGGCCCTTTTATCAGTTTCCTCAATTCCGGTATAGACATGCTTGAATGGTTGCTTGTCGATGAAATGATGCTTTTCAATCGCTTTATTATAGCATGACCGCAATGTCCTCATGTAGAATGAGATAGTGTTTAATGACAGTTTCCTGTCCCGTAAATAGATTTCAAATCGTTTTATCTCTTCACTGTCTACATCAACAATGGGTATGTCAATGCTGTTACGGTACTGCATGAATTGCTTGATTGCGCTCTTGTGAATCTCGGCTGAACGAAGCCGTTGGCATGAAATGAGGTTAAGGATTTCCTTCTCAATAAACTGGCAGAAACCACCCTCAGACGAGTTTTGTGTATTGTTATTCTTCCTCTTTTGCGGAATAAAAAGATCCCCATTAATCTTTAAGATAATCTCATGACTGGATGGGTTTAAGCCTTGTATGTCCAGATTGATTAAGATTTCGGCCATAATTCAGTTTTTCAGGGTTCTACGTGATGTGCATAATAATGAATAACGGCTAGTTGGTGCTGAGTGATATATGTGTTCTGAAAAATATTATATAAGGGCACCGACAAGAACTGATAGTTTACAGGCTTCCTCCCAAATTTCGATATGCCATAATAGATCGTGAAAAACCCTTGCAAAATTTTTCGTCAAGAGGTATTACATGGGTAAAGCCATCAGCTCCTTTCAGTTTAAGGGTGACGCCATGATTGTGAACAAGAGCATCGAGCAATTCCTTGTCTTGCTCCCTGATTTCGGTGTCACTGATCTCAAGGTAATATCGTTTTTTCCCTTGCAGGGGCTTTATGTGTGACGGATTGGTTAAGATTGAGTAGTTGTTTCCATTAATGATGAATATGGCCTCATAATAGTGCAGTGGCTCATCGGCGCAATACTGAATGTATAACATGATATGGTTAGCTGTGCCGCAGCTGTCGATAGTAAAATGCAGGAAGAATTGGTACTCCTTATTGCCTAGCAGCACGTCCTTGGGCATGAAGTGGTTATCCTTGACGGTGAACCATGACAGCTGTGACTGGTTGGTATAAGAGCCGGTGTGGGTGGTCGTGTCGCCAGGGGTCGTCGATGCGCTTACTGATTGCACTGCACACATGCAGAACAACAAGGTATATAAGACTTTTAATAGCATAAAGATTAAAGATTTCATTCATGAGGATGTGTCATGATTCATCCGCTTGTCTGGTTAATCGGGCGTGAGGCCGAAAAGCCCAACATAATCATTTGGGGACTTCTGTAAGAAATCCCCAAATGAATGCAGCCACCAGAGTGTGACTGGGGTTAGTCTCGTTCCAGCTCTATGGCCGGATGCCCGGCCTTCAGGTCCTCAATCCGTCGATAGAGTTTTCCGTGGCTCATGTAGTAATAAGTTGAGTCCCCGTTATACTCAATCGTTATGTATGATGTGTCATTGTGGGCACCATTGTGCCAGCGCGTATCGTTAACCTTGTCCTGACCATCAAACTGGATGGTTGCGCTGTGGTCTTCCCGCAATTCAAATTTGTTGCCAAATTCGTCAACGTATTTTCCTGTCACTTGTCCGTCGTCGGCATTCTTGTTGCAGGAAAATGCTGTTGTCACGATGGCGGTAATCAACAGGGCCTTGAAATATTTATTAACCATGTTTATATCATCTAAAAAAAGAATTGGCACCGCACGCATCATGAAAAAGAGCGACGGTGCCAAATTCAAACAACTAAAGTGCTATAAATGTTTTGAAAAATACTTGCTCAAATTAATTGATAGCATGGCTCGTGTTCTTGACAGGAACAGTGATCCATTCGGTCGTGAATGATCCCCAACCATAGGTTACATTAACCTTCACGAAGATGTTGAAGTCACTGGTGACAACGGTACCGTTGTTCTTGTAGGTGATGGTACCAGTGTGAGGATCGGTGCTGGTCTGGTGCAGCACAATGGTGGTGGGAACCTTCTGCCTGATGCCGTTCAAGTCACATTCTGCATTATTGATATCGGTGCTGAAAGTGATGGGAGCGCCATAGTAGTCCCAATAGTTGTCGTAATCGGTGAAGTAACGATTGCGCCAGTCATACAGGTTGACAAGATCCTTCAAGGCGATGTATGAACCCTTCTCGCCAAAGTCTACGCCATCCACAAAGTTGTCCTTAGCCATGGTATCGGCACTGATAGGACGAATGTACTTAGCGACGAAGTGATCAGCTCCGTTAAAGGTGATGTTAACTTGCTTGGGATTAGCAGTGTTACCGCAGATGTAGCCGATAGCCCTGATCCATACCTCCAGGTTGGTGGTGTTGAGCATCTTCTTGGCTACAGCACTGTTCTTGTTGAGAACGATATGGTTGGGAACAGGTGAGTCATGGTTGATGATGTTGGCAATCATCTCACCACCAGCCCAGAGCTCAAGACCATTGTTCTTTACCGAGACGCTCTGGCCTGCAATGTTCTTGCCGTTCATCTCGTTGCAGAAGTAGTACTCGATGTTGGTCACCATGGGATCAATATTGATGATGCCCAGGTCGTTGGTAACAAACGGCGAGTTCAGGTCATTGTCAAACACGCAGTGGTTGGGGTTCCTGTCGCTGGTCGACTGAGGAACAGCAACGTTAAACAATGCGTGCGACTTAGCGCCATCCCAGTAGTTGGTGATGTACTTAGCGGGGGTTACGTTATAGGTCTTCTGGACATTCTTGATAGTGGCTTTGAGGATGATCTCAAAGTAGTGCTTGTGGTCGCTCGTGTAGTAACGGAAGACGTTGGTGACGGTCTGTCCGGCATACTTCCACAAGTCATCGTTAGAGATGGTCCACAACAGCACATTGGTGCCCTCCTCGGTAATACCGGGATTCTCCTTAACGGTACCAACGTCATTGGTTCCGGGATAATCTACAGGATCAGGATAGAATTCATGGAACTCATCTTTCTTGTATCCGTAAGGAGCAAGGATGTACAGGTTCATGGTCTTGTAGTCATAGCCTTGAGTGTCATCCTTACCGCAGTTGAATGTAAAGTCGTCAACGGTGATGGTTACCGTAGGATCGTCAATCAGGGCACCCTTGCGCGTGATCTTAACCTTGATGTAAGCGACCTTCACAACTTTGCTGCCATGCATGAGCAGGACACGGATAACAGGCGTGCGGTCAATGGCTGCTGTGCCATATTTATCCTTAACCTTGAGGATGGTATGGTTTGCGTTGGCCCATTCAACAAATTCGGCTTGGTCGGTGTGGTTGTCATCGTCAACGGTGTAACCCTTGAGAATCTCATATTTGAATTCCATGCCCAGAGCCTGAAGGTCGGCAATCTTGTGCGGGCTGAGGAGCTCATGAGCCTCAACATACTCTTCGACATCGAGGGTCTCATTGTAGTTCATGGCCACATCGCAGGTGTTGTTGTCGGCATCCTTCTCGATAACGGTGTGGTTGGAGATACCGGCCTCATTGTCCAATTGTGCCAAGAAGCGGCGGAAGTGGTAGTCCTTGCCACCGGCGAAGCGTTTCTTGTCGGCAATGCGGAGGTCAACCATGTTTTTCTTAACGACAGTAGCATAGTCACTCGTTACGTTCTCGCCATTCTCCTTAGTGGTTTGCAGAGCAACAACCGAGATCTTCTCATCGGTGGCGGGCTTACCCGTAACGTTAACTTCGACTTTCAGGATGCCGTCCTTGAAGTCGGCAAATGTTGCAGTGACATTAAAGTCTTTGCTGGCAGGAGCGCGACGTGTTACTACATATTCATCGTTAGCCTGGACAACAAAGGTCAGGTTCTTTAAGTCCTCAACGTTGGCATTTGTCGGGTTTACATGATAATAGGCGTAAACCTTGGGAGTGATGAACACGCTGTCTCCACCCTCGTTGTATTTCTCATAAGGGCTGTCCTTGCCGCTGGCCGATAAAGCGCGGTAACCAAACGAGGACACGCGGATAGCGGGAACACCGTCAACATAAATCTCGGGCTTGAATACGAAGCCGCGCAGAGCATTGCTCAGTGCCACAGTCACATTGGTGTAGCCTTCTCCAAGCATTACATTGTAGAGCTTCAAGTCGCTGCCATCCATCACGGCGGTGATTACGTTGCTCGAAGTTGCCTTCCAGGATATGTTGGAATGCTCTTTGAGGGTGCCGTCACCATTGTAGATGTCCCAGCAACCGGTTTCAGGATTAGGCACGTAGTAGATGCCGTCCTTACCGTCCTTGCCGTTGGTGCCGTTGGTGCCGTTGGTGCCGTTGGTGCCGTTGATGCCGTTGGCACCATCTTTACCGATGGCGTAATAGTCAGTCTTCTGACCATCCTTGTACCAGTATCCATCGTCCCCGATGGTCCATACAACTGCGTCGGTGCCATTGGTGATGGTGTATGTGTTGCCGTTACTCATCACAACCTCAATGCCATTGGACGTCTTTCTCACTTCCTTGATCACACTGCCATCAGTGATAAGGTTGTTGAGCTGGTCAATAGCCTTGGCATTCTTGTCAATCTGTTCCTGCAGGCGTTCTATGTCATCGTCATAGTCCTTACAAGAAGTAAACATGCTCGCAGTTCCTAAAAAGAATAGGAGACCCACCAGCAATGAGCTGAAAAATCGTTTACTCATAATACTCATAATAAGATTAAATTTAAAAATTATTAATTAGAATACATTTTAAATAAATAGTCGTTTTACTTAAATAAATAGTCGTTTTACATTTTTGTAACTCCTGCGGAGAGTTACAAAGCTTCATAAGATTTTGCAAAATTAAATAAAAATCTTTACCTGACAAAAAAATCCCTAAAAAAAATCAGACCAGCCGCGGCAAAATTAACATAACAGCCCCGCAAGGGACGACCTGGGTATGGGCAGGGGTGCAACGAGGCGTAGCCAAGTGCACCCCCTGCGACAAGCACGGGAACACCCATCCTAGCCCAATCGGGGGGAGGCCGGAAGTCATTGACACACAAGCTGTCACCCTTGCGGGGCTAATGGCGGGAGGGGGAGACCTTGCTGCAGGGGCCCAGCCACTTTAGAAACTTTAATTTTTCATTATGTTCTTGCCTTCGACCACATTTCCCTCTATATATAGCCTTATATATCGATAAGGACATACATTTGTTTTCAGCACCGCCGATTGACTAAACGGGCCTAGCGCATAGGGATGATAGATGACTTTGACCTCAAGAGAGTCGCCATACTCAATCACGTCTTGAGAACAATGCACATCAGTACAGGGGCATGTGGTTGAGCAAGAAATCACAATTAAAGGGACTGGTTTAGAACTCAAAATCCAAAAAGAATGGGAAATTGAGTCATCAGATAGGCAGACGTCACCAAAATTGTATGAAAAGCCATCGATTAACTCATATCCTGCGCATGTGTCGGTTGCACTTGGGCTCTGTTGTGCCCAAGTGCAACTGAACATGACATTGAATAACATAATGAAGCAGATGGTTCTCATAGTGAAATGCACTTATTTCCAACTACAAAAATAATAATTATCACCCACATCCATAATCCTTCATTTTAAGGTAATGTGTCACAACCAGACTTAATTACTTCATTTTCACACCTTAACCATTTTGTAACTCTCCGCAGGAGTTACATTTTTTATATATTATTGCATTATATTAACTTTTTAAAATAGTTTCGGCTCACCCGATAAAAGGTGGGGTAGATGGTTGTGAAAAGTTGAAAAATGGTCTCACCCGACAATAGGTGGGTGAGGCATGGGGTGCGAGGCCCGTCCTATTGTCCTCTCCCCAGGCCACACGAGGCCTTAGGCCAGTAAGCCCTAGGGTTTGCGCAATTACATAAATGTGGCTGCACCTCAGCTATTGAAGCAAGCTTCATGGCGTTCGGCACAAGTTTTCAAGGCCGCTGGCCTTGGCGAGGTCTTTCGCCCTCATGCTTGCCCCCACTACTTTTCTGGCTGAGCCGTAGTGCCGGTTGAACAAATTGATGTACTTTTGCCCTTGAGAACAAATTGGAAAGACAATCATGATAGGGACGATAGTCAACACGTGCACCATTGTGGCCGGGACGCTCATTGGGGTGGCGCTGCACAAGGGAATAAAGGAGAAGTACAAGAATGTGCTCTACGATGCGCTGGGGCTGGCATGCTTTGCCATCGGGCTGAATGCCGTGGTCACCAACCTGCCTAAGAGCCAGTACCCCGTGCTGTTTATCGCAGCCATGGCCATCGGCAGCGTGGTGGGCGTGGCGCTAGACATTGACGGGCGTTTTCACCGGCTGGTGGACCGCAAGAGCAAGCAGGGGGAGCAGCGGGCCTCGGGGACGCGGCTGGCCGACGGCCTGGCGACAGCGACCCTGGTCTACTGCATCGGCCCGTTGTCGATGCTCGGGCCTGTCATCAGTGCGCTGGAGGGTGACCACACCTTCCTGTTCACCAATGCCACGCTCGACCTGGTGACAGCGACCATCTTCGGCTCTACCTACGGCATCGGGATGCTGCTGGCAGCGCCCGTGCTGTTCCTGTGGCAGGGCATGTTCTACTGCGTGGCGCTGCTCTCGAGCGAGGCGGTGAGCGAGGCCCTGATGGCCGAATTACTCATCGTGGGCGGCCTGCTCATCACGGGTTCCGGCCTGTCGCTGCTGCGCATCAAGGATTGCCATGTGCTCAACATGTTGCCCGCATTGCTCGTGCCTCCGCTGTGGTTCCTGCTGATGGCAATCATCCGTTAAAATGCGGGATACAGGTCACTCATGTGAAACTTTTTGATTACCTTTGTGCCAAACAAACCAATTAGGCACTTATAACACATGAGGATAAACCGACTATTAGTATCGGTCGCTTTTTTCGTAGCGGCTGTATTTGTCCCTGTCAATGGGCAGATTGTAATCAACGAGAAAACGGACAAACAGATTGCCGACAGTATTCGCGCTGAACTTGACAGCAGGCCTTACTTCAGCCTCTACAAGGACATCTACTTTGTGGGGGGTACCGTGTTGGGCGGAAAACCCACCCAGTACAACAGCGACGTCAAATTCCAGATCAGTTTCCAGCAGCGTCTCACCAAGAGTGTGTTGCCGTGGAATAGTTACCTTTATCTGTTCTATACCCAAAAGGCCATGTGGAACGTGTTTGAGCGTTCACTCCCGTTCCATGACCTGAACTTCAACCCCGGTATCGGCATTTCGCGTTATATCATCATGAAAAACCGCCTGATTGGCAAGGCCACCGTGATGGTAGAGCATGAGTCCAACGGACGCGACGGCATCGCCTCCCGCAGTTGGAACAAGATCTCGTTGGCTGGCGAAGCCTACATCTCACCCATCCTGATGGCGCATGCCAAGTTCTGGATTCCCATCGTTGACGGCCAGTACAATAAGGACATCCTCAAGTACATGGGCATTTCCCAGGCGGGATTCCAGGCCAAGAGCCTTGACGACAAGTGGGTGCTCGACATGACGCTGGTCAAGCGTCAGGGATGGAACCTCAACTTTAACACGATCGTTCAGTTAGGTTACCGCATCAACCACAATTCCAACCAGTTCATCATGTTGCAGTACTACAACGGCTATGGCGAGAGCATGCTGGACTACAACCACTACCACTCGAGAATCAGGATTGGTCTGCTGATTCGTCCCCGATTCTTCAGCGATTTCTAAGCATTTGCTATTGCGTGAGCCTATTGAGTATAAAGTGCCGATACTCAACACGTCCGCTATGTAGAGACGCAAATTTTGCGTCTCAAGAGCAGTATTTGGTAAGGCCAAAAAGTAGGAGACGCAATATTTTGCGTCTCCTACAGGTCTAAGATTGTTAACTTATTGATTTATAACGTATTGTTATAGGCCGGAGATGCGGACCACGGGCCCGAAGGGCTCGAGGTTCTCCTCGTTGCCGCCATTGCTGGTGAGAATCCATGCCAGCGGCTTGTGGCGCTTGTCGTCGGGGACGGTGGGCCGTGCCGCATAGCCGTCGGTAAGGAACACTAGTCCGTCATACTCATCGTGCTCGTAGTAGAAGTCGATGGCTGGCTGGAAATTGGTGCCGCCGCGTCCGATGACGCGGATGCCGTTGGTGGCCTGCTTGAGCAGCATGGGCTTCTCGGTAGTGATTTTGCTGTCGAACTGGATGACCTCGATGCGCTCGATTCCCTGCTTGAAGAAACGGTTGATCACAGCAAGAAATTTCTTGATATCAGTGTCGGGGACGCTGCCGCTCACGTCGACAGCGACCAGCAGGCGAGTGCTGTAGGCATACTGGCTACCCATCGCGTCGAAGCCGTAGCGGCGGTTGGGACGCATGCGTGTCAGGTGGCGCTTGGTGCTCAGGATGCTCGCACGGAACTGGCTGAGGATGGCGCGGAAATTCTGCTTGCTGATCAGGGAGCTCTCGATGAGCGACTTGAGGTCGCCGCTGATGGAGCCCCACTGGTTGCAGCGCTGGGCATTTTCTATCTCATGGTTGACCTTCTCGGTCATGAGTTCGTCCTCCTCCCATAGCGATGCTCCGGCATCGGCCGACAACATGCTGTCGGTCAGGTCGCTGCTGTCGCCATCGGCCTCGCTGTCGCCCTCACCGGGCATCATCAGCGGAATGCCGTTGCCGTCCTGGTTCAACTCCAGCTGCATGACCTGCCCCGCCATGAGCGAGTAGTATTGCTCAAAGGCCTGGTCGCGCGGCACGTTGAAGATGCGCGGCGGCTCGAGCCCCACGCTGTCCATCCCGTCGAGGTGGTCGCTCAGCGTCATGTCGCTGGACAGGCGCATCACGTCGCGGCGCGGGTTGTAGGGCTGGCGCTGGTAGGGGTGCTTGAGGATGATGCGCAGCACCTCGGCTTTGAGCCTCAGTGCCAGGTGGTTGTCATCGAAGTGCTCCAGCCTGTCGGGGTTGAACTCGATGACGCCCTTGCCGCATCGCATGTCGCAGCCCATGTTGTCGTTGCGCTTGATGGCATGAGTGCACAACACCGAAAACATGAGTGGCTCGGTGAGGAACCACTCCTGTGAGATGGTCTTTATGCGTTCGCCGACGGTCATAGGTTGGAAATCATCTGGTTGATGAGTTGCAGTGCCTCGCGGCAGTCCATCATGATGTAGGCGTTGGCGTTAGGATAGGTCGCGTTCTCGAAGAATGAGGCGAAGTGGGCGATGGCCTCCTGGCGGCCGTTGCTCAGCATCCAATGGATGTAGCGCACCAGGTTGCGTCCCACGGCCTCGCTCTCGTCGCGGTTCACGCCCAGTTCCAGGGTCTGGTAGATGCCCTCGTTGATGATGGCGATCTGGGGCATGGTGTAGCTGGCGAGTTCGTTCTGGCAAGCGGCGAAGTCGCGCAGCACCTCGCGGGCGGTGAGCATGCGCGACTGGTTGAGCGATTGGATGAACATCGAGGCCGAGCGGGCACCGATCACGCCCGTAATCATTTTGGCCAGGCGGTTCATGTCGGTGTCGGTGTTGATGCTCATGCCCTTGAGCAACCCTGACACGCGCACCCAGGCGCGGCGGTCGGGCGTCTTGTCAAAGGTGCCCTTGTTGATATCTACATTCTTCTCGAGTTCATCGGGGTGCTCCTCGATGAAGTTGATCACGCGCGGGTCGATGTCGTGCTGCTTGGCCCAGAAGAGCCACTCGCCCACCGTGGGGCTGAAGAAGTACACGTTGAAGCGCGACACCAGCGCGGGGTCGAGGTCGGTCAACTGGTATTCCTCACCGTCGTTGACGGCGGCGATGACACGGCTGCCGGCAGGCAGTGAGCGCCCAGCAAGTTTGCGGTTGAGCGACAGGTCCATGACCGACTGCAGGATTTCGGGACGGGCGCGGTTCATCTCGTCGAGGAAGAGCACCACGGGCTGGTCGTCCATGGGGAACCAGTAGGGGGGCATGAACTCGGTTCTGCCCGTTTTTTCGTCCTTGTTGGGGAGGCCGATGAGGTCACCGGGGTCGCTCATTTGCCCCAGGAACAGGGCGATGACGGGGATTCCCTGGTCTTCAAAGTGACGGGTGATGATTTCGCTCTTACCGATGCCGTGTTTTCCCACGAGCAGGATGTTTTGTGTCGATGGCGTGGTCTCGAGAATGGTCTTGAGGTCGCCAGTGTTGATGGTGATTGCCATATTGAGTTTTTTGTTTCTAGTTTCTAGTCTTTAGTTTCGCTGAGGGGAGCAGTGGTCCACTTGGCTTTCTTGCGCGGGCCGGTGAGGCGGTAGGGGAACATCTTGGCCAGTTCCACCAGACGCGGAATGTAAGCCATGTCATGGTCGATGCGGGCGAGGATGTCGCCGGCCTGGTTCAGGTCGATGATCATCGCGCGGCCACGGCTCAGGCGGATGTGCAGTTCGCGGCGTCCGTCCTCCTCGTCCTCAGTGAGGTGGTACTGACAGCGCTTGCCGGCGAAATGCTCGTCAATCGTCTGCTGCAGCGCCGACCGTGGCGCCTGCTGGGCAGGGCTGTCGTCGCTGTCGAGCAGACGGTGCAGCCACCGCTTGATGCCGTGGCGGGTTTCGGTGGGCTGCGGCTCGTCATGTTCGCTGGTGGGCTGTGGGGCGTGCTGCCAGTCGTCACGCACCTCGCTGCGCACGGTGAACCGTCCGTCACGTGCCATATAGGCAAACTCAACCATGTAAGGCTTTACAAGGTCCATGTGGTTGATGAAGTCATCGTGGGGGATGGGCAGGTCCAGCGTCTTGTACCTGTTGAGGTGGATGAGCAGGTGGGCCTTGTGCCCGTCGGCATGCTGCTTGTCGAAGTAGTAGGTGATGCCTGTGCCGTCGAAGTAGCGCGCCAAGAAAGCGTCCATATTGTTCAGCGCCATGTTGCGCATCTTCACGCCCTTGCTGTCGGCTTTGAAGGCCGCAGCCAGTTGCTCGCGCCATTCGGCAGCATGTTCTAGGAAGATTAGTGAGGACTGTACCACGCGTCCGCGGTCGATGACCTCCATCGGGGCACCGCTCCACTGCTGGTGGTAGTGCATCTCGTCGATATCGATGCGCGCTCTCACGGTGGAGCCCTGCACTGCGTGACACAATGTCAGTCCGCAGGGTGACTTCACGTTCATGCCTACGCCATAATTGCCCATGTCCACGAGTTCCACCATCTCCTCGGTGACAATGCCGTTGATGAGTTGGCGTTGGGCCGCTTCATACTCCTGCAGCATCTTGGCGCTGAGGCGAGGCCCCGTGCCCTGATGCCCGTTGGCACCTGGTCGGTCGCCGAATGCCGGCTTCATGACATGGTCAATCTCACCAGCCACGCGTCGCGACTCGGTCCCTTCAGCTTCGGTATAAGTGTAGATAAACATCACCCCTCAATTGGGCAAGAACCATGCCTAATGCACCCTGCATGGCACTTTGTCCTTTTTTGTGCCATTTCCGACACCTTGACCTCACGCTAAGCCGCTAAGTTTATTGGTTTGAAGACAAGGAAGACAATAGTATATATGGCATCCGCTTCATGCAAAGGTTGTGAATTATTGAGGGGTTGTCAAGAGGTATCGAAAAGTTTTTACTACCTTTGCAGTTTGGTTACAGTTGATTAATAGTCATGCAATTTGATACCTATACCTATGCGCTCTTTCTCCCTCTGGTGTTCTTCATCTACTGGGGACTGCGCAATCACTTGAAGTGGCAGAACCTGTTTCTGCTGGTTGCCAGCTATGTGTTCTATGGCTGGTGGGACTGGCGGATGCTGAGCCTGATCCTGCTCACGTCGGTGTCCACCTGGGGCACTGCGCTGCTGATGCGCGGTGACCGCTCGGGCTATGACAAGATGTGGGCGACACTGAACATCGTGCTCAACGTGGGCATCCTGTGCGTGTTCAAGTACCTTAACTTCTTGCGAGACAGTTTCGTGGACCTGTTGGGACTGTTCGGTATCAACCCCGACTGGCCGACGCTGCACATCCTGTTGCCGGTGGGCATCTCGTTCTATACGTTCCAGGCCATCAGTTACACCATCGACGTGTATCGCGGTGACATCAAGCCCACGCGCAATGCGGTGGCCTTCGGCGTGTTCATCGCGTTTTTCCCGCAGCTGGTGGCTGGCCCCATCGAGCGTGCAACCAACCTGTTGCCGCAGTTCCTGAAGAAGAAATCATTTGACTACGACACGGCGGTCGTGGGCATGAGGCAGATCCTGTGGGGCTTGGCCAAGAAGGTCATCATTGCCGACACCATGGGTTACTATGTGGACCAGTTGCTGTATAACCCTTACTACTACGGCCCGTGGAGCATGATATGGGCAGGCATCCTGTTTGCCGTGCAGATCTATGCCGACTTCTCGGGTTACAGTGATATCGCCATCGGCTCGGCACGCCTGCTGAACATCAGGCTGCGCGCCAACTTCAACTACCCGTTCTTCTCGCGCAACATGAAGGAACTGTGGCAGCGGTGGCACATCTCGCTGATGACGTGGTTCCGCCACTATGTTTATTTCCCGTTGGGCGGCTCTCGCCGCGGCAAGTGGCGCACAGCGTTGAACATGATGATTGTGTTCTCGCTGTCGGGCCTGTGGCACGGCGCCGACTGGACATTCGTCATCTGGGGCACGGTCAACGGCCTGCTGCTGTTGACGTTTGTGTTCCTGCCGCGCAAGCAGTTGAGCGAGCACGCGTCGTTGCGCGACATTCCGCACTGCCTGCTGACGTTCTTCCTGTTTGCGATGGTGTTTGTGGCTTTCCGAGCCAACGGTATCACCCACTTGGGCGAAATCTGTGACGTGGTGGTGAACGGCTCATGGTCGATGCGTCCCGTGTTCGGACAGCCCGTGTTCTACATCGTGCCCTTCTTCATCATCGAGTGGCTGGGGCGCAAGCAGGAATTCCCCATCAAGCGACTGCCGTTCCCCACGGTGGTGCGCTGGATTCTCTACTGGGCGCTGTTGGCGGGCATCTCGATTGCCAGCCTGGACCGCAACATGCAGTTTATCTACTTCCAGTTCTAGTTTTAGTAATGCCTAGAGCCTAACACCTAAAGCCTAACACCTAAAGCCTAACACCTATAAAAGATGATGCGCCCGGGATTCAAGAAGTTTGTCTGTCGCTCGTTGCTGGCCTTGCTGCCAGTGGCGGGATATGTGGCGTTGTACCTCACGGTGGACCCGTTCAAGGTGGTGCATCCCTACGACGGCATCTCGATTGCCCCTGGCGACACGCTGGAACGCATCCCCAACAAGCGCTATGTCGCCGTCGAGGGCCTCAAGTACTACAATCCCGAGCATCACTACGACTCGTTTATCTTCGGGTCCTCCATCTCGTCCAATTTCACCGCCGCAGCATGGAAGCGTCACCTGCCTGCCGATGCCAGCGTGTATCACTTCACTGCAGGTGCCGAGACGCTGACGGGCATCCGCGACGAACTGCGCTACCTGCTCACCCATGGCGTGAACGTGCGCCATGCCCTGCTGATTATGGAAGATGAGATGTTTGAGCGCCCCAAGCGCTACGAGGAGATGCCCTATGTGCCGCACTACGACGTGTCGCCCGAGGTCTCGTGGCTCCACTTCCAGCGGGTGCATTTCAATGCCTTCCGCGACCCGTATATGCTGCTGTACAAGCTGTTCCCCTCGCAGTGGGTGGCCGACAAACTGCTTGCCGACGGC
The DNA here is from genome assembly GCA_902792895.1 of uncultured Bacteroidales bacterium. Taxonomy (GTDB): domain Bacteria; phylum Bacteroidota; class Bacteroidia; order Bacteroidales; family Muribaculaceae; genus Sodaliphilus. Next base: position 23,175 of record CADBBK010000011.1, read on the forward strand.
AAGATGACCACCATCCCCAGCGGGCGTGACGAGGTGACCAACGAGGACTCCAGCCAGGGCTTGGACAGCATCGTGCTGCGTGACCCCGACAAGTTCTATCAGGAGGAGCGTCCCTGGTTGGTCGATATGCAGCCCCTTCCCGGTCCCCAGCCGTTGCACATCGACGAGCACAATATCGACGTGCTGCGTGACATCGCCGCAATGCTGCGTGACAATCATGTCGACTATGTGGTGATTGTGCCGCCGCGGTTCCGCAGCCAGCCTATGGCTGCGCTGGACCATGCCACGCTGTGCGACATCCTGGGCGAGGAGCACGTGCATGACTATAGCGGTGACAGCACGCTCGTCAACGACTTGCACAGCTACTACGACGGCGTGCACATCCTCACACACCGCTGCACTGAACTCATCGACCGCAGCTACGCCTCTCAAGACTAGACTTATCGTTAGCACTCCGTCGATGTAATGCGAGCCTTTGGCTCGTAAATACTCAAAGAAACTGCTGCTACTCAGAACTATCAGAACAAACTGTAGCTGATGACACAAAACAAGACAGGGCCCCTCAACAGGGCCCTGTGCTTGTAATCTATAGTGATGATTATCGTATCATTTGGTCCAGTTGTCGGTCAGCAGGAAGTCGATGAGAAGGGTTACGTCACCGACGGTGATCTCGCTGTCCATGTCGCAGTTGGCTGCCTGGGCGTTGATGTCGCTCGTGCTGTAGATGCCAAGCAGGAAGTCAATCAGCTTGCTGACGTCATCCATGGTCACATCTCCGTCGTTGTTTACATCGCCACGCAGGTAAGTGGGGCTATCCTCGGGATTCTCGTCAAGGATAATCTGGAACTGGGTGGCGCTGCTAGCCTGGATGTTGTCGGCATAGGCCTCAAAGGCCTTGACCGTGCCGTTGGCGGCTTTCACGAAGTGGCTGCCTGCGGCGTTCATGAAGTAGGCATCCTCGACAATCCTGTTGGCAAAGTCGCCGACCACCATGTGGTGGGTGCCGCTCGTGATGGCCGAGGGATTGGGCTTAACACTCACGTTGTTGGCGCTGAAGATGAAGGTCTTGGCGCGCATATCGGTGCCGTTGGCGCCATCGTAGGGGGCCACGAAGTAGGGCACGTTGGCCTCAAGGGTGTTACCCATGTATTCGGCCAGCAGACGGGCGTCGTCGGTGCTGTCCTCCTCCTTGTCGAAGTTGCAGATCCACAGGCCCTTGGCGTCGGTCTTGCTGTGCATCCAGTCGATGGGGGCGCCGTCGGCGGTCACGTTGGTAGCGGCAAAGGGCAGTACCATGGTGCTCCAGCCGCCTTCCTGACCGGCATGGCGGCCCTTGTTGAAGGTGCGCTCATAGCTGATGTTCTCGGCCGTGAAGCGGTAGGGGGCATAGAAGTCATAGCCGTGCTTAAGCACGATGTCGGTCTGTGCCACATTGTTCTGGATGACATTCTTGGCCTCGAGTCCAGCAGGGATGTATTTCTCGCCGTTGCCGATGTAATACAGTGCGTTGGGATTGTCATTGGGAATGATTGAGGTCAGGTTGAGGCCTTCGAGGCTAACAGCTGCGGCTTCCTCGGGAACACGGATGCCGTTGTAGGGCTTGTAACCCACGCGGTTGCCATTGCCATCCCAAACCACAAGACCGCGGTTGATGGTGTAGAACTTGGAGCCACCGGGAGGCACGAGATTGGTGGTCTGTTCGTTCTCGTTGCGGCCGTAGATGTTGAGCGCATAGACCGAGCCGTAGGCTAGGTTGTCGAACTCGAAGTAGAACGTCTGCGTCTCGCCCGCGGGGATGACCACGTTGCGGCTCAGGTAAGTCACCATGGTGCCGTGGTTGTTCTCGTCAACGATGAACAGGGGTGCCAGGATGTAGCGGTTGTACTCACCCTCGGTGTTATTGTTGGTCACATCGACCTTAAACTTGATGTGGCTGTCGTAGATGTTCATATCCTCGTCGGCGTTCAGGGCATTGATGTCCACACTCAGGTTCATCGGGTAGGTCACGTTGCCGGCGATGGTTACCGAGCCGGTGCCGGGGATGCCGCTGTTCCATGACGAGTCATAGGTGGACAAGTGGGCATTCTTGGTGCCGGCATTCTTCGGGGTGAAGTTGAAGGTCACCACCTTGGTGCCGCCAGCGGGAATCTCGGTCTCGACGACGGTGGTGTACTCACCATACTCGTCCATCTGCTCATTGTCCACATAGAGGAACAACCTGCCGCTGAAGCGGTCGGCGCTGTTGTTCTTCACCGTCACATGGCACTGCTCGGCGAGGCCTACCTTCTCACCGCCCGTGAATTCAAACTTCATGGACTGGAGGTCCACAATAGGATGGTCGGTCATCGTGATCCAGTTGCCATTGATGGTCGCCTCGACATAGTAGCGGTCGCTCTCGATCATGGGGTCCCACACATCACTGCCAGGGATGCTGCTCACAGGCACAATCTTGTAGGTGCCGTTGGGAAGGTCTTTGCCGAAGGGGTAGGAGACAGAGCTCTGGCTGTCGGGCCAACTGTCGGTAATGGAAATGAAATTGGTACCGTAATAGGTCTGGGCAATGATTTCGATGAAGTTGTCGTTGCTGTCATACAGTGCGATGCCGCGCAGGTACTTGGTACCGTCATCGATGTGGTCCTCGGCGGTAACCTTTATATAGCGGCGCTTGTTGAGCTTGAAATAGCCGTCATCGCTGCGCTCAAACGAACTCGTGCCCGTGTAGTACATGTTGAACACGGTGAGGCGGTGATCCACCGTGGGGGGCACGCCGCTGTAACCAGGCTGGATGCCGATGATGGCGGTCTGATCGATGTTGTAGCCCTCAAGGCTGGTGGTGGAGCCAATGCCGCCGGCATAAGGATTGAGCACCGACAGCACGAAGTAACCGTCACCAAGGCCACCCCAGCCCCAGTTGATGTGGAACAGGTCACCGTAGGCATAGCCGTCGCAGACAAACGAGTGTCCGCCGCCGGTGCCGGCACGGCCGTTGTAAATCATGGGACGGCCCTCGACGAGCTCGTTGTAGATCATGTCTTCCCAGTCGGCCTGCTCATAGTCGCTGCGGTACACGAGCTTGGCGTCGTAGTTGAAGTATTCGTTCAGTGCAGTGGGAATCTTCGGGTCGCTGGTGCTCGAAGCGTTGACGCCATACTGCATCTGGGTTGCACAGCCGGCATAGAGCATGAGCCATGCAACGGCTTCTTGCTCGGCTTCGGTCTCGGCACCGGTGTAATTGTCGCGCATGTTGTCCCAATCAAAGAAGATGGGATCGAGCGGGTCGGTGTCAAATGCACCGTATTGCTCTTTCCAGTAGTAAACAACAAGATAGGAAGGAATCAACTGTGTGCAGCGCATGGGGTGCTTATAGTAGTTCATGATCTGTGCCATAGAGGTTGCCACGCAACCCGTGTAGGCCAGTTCGCTGATGGTGTCGCCGTTCTCGTCAATGTCCATGAACTCGGGGCAGTGGTTCCAGTAGGGCCCTGCCTGATCCCAGTGGCTGGTAATCAGCGGCGAGATGCTGTTGCGGGTGGGTCGGGGAGCGTTCAGCTGCTCGCTCGTTAGGTTCAGCTTGTCGAGAGCATTGATCTGCTGTTCGTAGCCCTCGAGCCATACCCTCATGTTGTCGGGCACTTTGTTGGGGTCAAAGTTGCCGTTGTCGATATAGCCCAGGATGGGCACCGTGCGGTCGTCGCCCGACACGATGACATAACCCTGGTTGCCCACGGTATTAAAGATATAGAAACTGGGTTGTGTTGTTTGTTGGCCGCTGGCAAAACGCGGTGTGCGGCTAACTGGGGTTGACTGCAGGCTGACACCGGCACGGTGTTGCTGCATGAACTGGCTGGCCGATCTCAAGGCCTGCGTGGGGGTCACCGGAGCCGCCATCGCGATGAGGGCGAGACATAGTGACGCTAACAGTGCTAATTTTCTCATTGGCTTAATGTTAATGATATGATGTTAATGATTATTCAAAACCACAGGCTACGCAAATGGATTGCAAAAATATGATTTTTTTTTAAAATATACAATTTTGGGCGCAAAAATTTCTTCTTGCGCCCAAAAAAATATGATTTTGTAAAGAAAAAAGCTAGAAAAGTAGCAAAATCACAAACGGCTATGATTCTTGCTTGCGGTAATTATCAAGCTTCAGGCTGTTGCTGCGCCTTCTTGTTGTGAACGCGCACCTTGAGCTCGTCAAAACCGAAGCCGTAAACGCCGTTGACGTTGCTCTGAGTGATGATGGCCTCGCGGTCGATTTCCTTGATGATGCGGAAGATGTTCACGCTCTCGTGCTTGCGGCACATGACCATGACCATCTTGACATCGGCCTTGGTGTACCAGCCGGTTCCGTCCAGGATGGTGCAGCCGCGATGGGCCTCCTGAATGATGTTGTCGGCAATTTCCTGCCACTTGTGGCTGATGATGAGGAACTGCACGCTTTGGCGCGTGTTGTTGATCACGCGGTCGGCAGCCACCGAGTAGATGACCATGAAGATGAGACCGTAAACGATCTTGTCAATCGAGTGGAACAGCAGCCACGACGAGCAGATGATGAGCACATCGCAGTACATCATCGTCCGTCCGAACGAGATGGTGCTGTACTTGGCCACCATGGCCGCGATGATGTCGGTGCCGCCCGTGCTGCCGCCGTGGGTGAATACCGTTCCCAGTCCCAGACCGCACAACACGGCTCCCAGGATGACGTTCATGAACGGCTGCCCCTCGACAATGGGATTGGGGAACATTGGTTGCAGCACACCGATAAAGATGGTTGAAATGGTCGCCCCAATGATCGTGCGGAGCACAAACTGCTTGCCCACGCTGCGGAAAGCAATGATCAGCAGCACAATGTTGATGGCATAGTAAGTGATGGCGACGTTCCAGCCCAGCCAGTAGTGGATCAGTGAGGAAAGACCCGTCACACTGCCAATCACAATCTTCTCAGGCAGGATGAATGCGGTGAAACCGAAGGCATAAGATAACAGGCCTAGCGTAATCATCACATAGTCCTTTGCCAAATTCAAGTATTTTTTACTCGTGTCAGTCATATCGTCGTTATAATGGTTTGTGGCGGCAAAATTACTTAAAAAAATCAGTATTTGAGGGAATTTACCTGATAATTGGTGCCCGTGATACAAAATTATTGTACCTTTATCGTGTCGAAAGACGCAAAATCCTGCGATTTCACATTATTAAATATATATAGACTAAAGGAATGATTACAAGACTATTTTTCTCGGCGCTGGCGGTCCTCATTACCGCCTATACCCTTGACGGCGTGACCGTCGATCCCTGGTGGTGGGCCGTGGTTGTTGCCATCGTGCTCGGGTTTGTCAACGCATGCATCAAGCCGCTGGTCAAGTTGCTCGCGTTGCCCATCAACTTGTTGACCTTGGGACTGTTCACCTTTGTCATCAACGGCCTGATGGTCATGTTGTGCTCATGGGTGGTAAAACCCCACTTTGAGGTGGAGAACCTGTGGTGGGCCATGGGCTTCAGCATCGTGCTCACGCTCGTCAGCTGGCTGCTGCACCTCTTCTTCCCGCCTAAGAAGAAATAACGGTACTGCCGCAAGGCCTTGCCCTTGCGTGGACGTAACAAGAGACAAGAAAACAATAAATACAATAAGCACAGGTTATGGGGATTCAACCCGTTGTGCTTATTGTATTTATTGTCTTGTTATATAGCAGGATGCTACTTGTCCTCAAACTTGATGGTGTTGCGGCTGGTGCTCTCGATGCGGCGGTTGCGCCAGCAGCGGCGGCAGAGGGAGACGTACTTGTCGTCGCCACCAATCTCGACCTGGTTACCGTCGGTGACGATGTTGCCCTGAGAGTCGATGCGCGCGTTGATGATGGTCTTGCGCCCGCAGGAGCAGGTGGACTTGATTTCCTCGATGGTGTCGGCGAGTTCAAACAGTCGGCGTGAGCCCTCGAACAGGTGCGACTGGAAGTCGGTGCGCAGGCCGTAGCACACGACGTTCACGCCGTAGTCGTCGACGATGCGTGCGAGTTGGTCGATCTGCTGTGCCGAGAGGAACTGTGCCTCGTCGATGAGTATCCAGTCCTTGACCACGAGCGTGGTGTCGAACATCTCCTTGAGCATCATGTAAAGGTCACTGTCGGGGTAAATCCATGAGCACTTGCGTTCGATGCCAATGCGGGAACGGATAACGTTGTCGTTCTCGCGGTCGTCGATGATGGGTTTCATGCACAGGTACTGCATGCCACGCTCCTCGAAGTTGTAGGCCTGGGTGAGCAGCATGGCGGTCTTGGCCGAGCCCATGGTGCCGTATCTGAAGTATAATTTCCCTATTCCGTTCATGTTGTTGTTTTAATATGCTGATTTTCAGGTTAATCTGGCGCTTGTGCCGTTGGCGCCAAGGCCGACAACAAAGTTAGTGTATTCCTGCCACACGGCTGCAATTTTTTGGCTAAAAAGTTATTAACATAGGTTTTAGGTTTTAGCTGTTAGCTATTAGGTGTTGGGTGTTAGGTGTTAGGTGTTTGCTATTAGGGGGTGATTATAAAAAGACGCAATGGCGGCATGCCACAGGGGGCTGCTGCCATTGCGGTGTATTGCTGCAGGGAGGTCTCGATGTCTAAGGCCGTTGCCGTTGGTGGTGTCGGCCTCTGAGCCCGTCCTTGAGCGCTCTAGGGACGTCGGCTAGAGTTATTTGTTCTTGGCGTCCTCGGGAGCGATGCCTACCAGCTCGGGGTCGATGAGGATGCGTCCGCAGTACTCACAGACGATGATCTTCTTGTGCATCTTGATCTCCATCTGGCGCTGAGCGGGGATGCGGTTGAAGCATCCGCCACAGGCGTTGCGCTGAACGACGACGATGCCCAGACCGTTGCGGGTGTTCTTGCGGATGCGCTTGAACGCGGTCAAGAGGCGCTCCTCGATTTTGTTCTCCTGCTTCTTGGCCTTCTCGCGCAAGGTTTCCTCCTTCTGCTTGTTCTCGGAGACGATCTCGTTGAGCTCGTTTTTCTTCTCCTCGAGAGCATGCTCGCGGTCGGTGTACATCTCCTTGGCCTTCTCAATCTCGGCCTGCAGGACCTCGATGCGGCGAGCGACCTCGTTCATCTTCTTCTCGGCGAGCTCGATGTTCAGTCCCTGGTACTCGATCTCCTTGGTGAGGAAGTCATACTCACGGTTGTTGCGCACATTGTCCTGGTCGGCGGTGTACTTGGCGATGAGGGCTTCGGCCTGCTGCTTGATGTCGCGGTTGCGTGCCAGCTCTTCCTTCTGGAGTGCGATTTCGTCCTCGTACTTGGCCACGCGGGTGTGCAGACCGGCGATTTCGTCCTCGAGGTCCTGTACCTCCTGGGGCAACTCGCCTCTCAGCGTCTTGATGGCGTCAATTTCCGAGAGTTTTTGCTGCAAGTCGTAAAGGGCCTTGAGTTTTTCTTCAACAGAGAGTTCTTTCTTGGGTGTTGCCATAAATTTAAGTTTTAAGTTGTGAGTTTTAGGTTGTAAGTTTTAAGCGTGGTTGGTGTCGCCTTTGGAAGGTAAAAACCGTCTTAAAACTAAAACCTTAAAACTTGACTCATATATAATTCACTTGGTTTGTTTCGTTTTTAGCGAAATGGACTGCAAAGGTAGGATTTTTTTTCTGAATAATCTCTAAAAAAATCTCTTTTGTGAAGTGTTCGCTCTCGTAGTGGCCAATGTCGGCCACGACGATGCGCTGTGCGTTGTCTAGGAAATCGTGGTAGCGCATGTCGGCGGTGACATAGAGGTCGGCCCCCATGTCAACGGCCTTGTCGAGCAGGAAACCGCCTGCGCCGCCGCACAGGGCTACGCGCCTGACGATGCGGTCGCCGTCGCCGCTGTAGCGCACGGCACCCACCTCGAAGGCCTCCTTGACGCGACGCAGCACGTCGCGCGCGGGCATCGGCTCGATGTTGCCGATGACGCCGCAGCCGGCTGTCGCGCACTGCTCCGTGCCGTAGGGGGGCACCTGGTTATCGTCCAGGAACTGGACATCGGTCATGCCGATTTTGTCGGCCATGCGGAACGACACCCCTTGCCAAGCGCTGTCCATGTTGGTGTGTGCGCTGTAGATGGTGATGTCGTGCTTGATGGCCATGGCCACGGTGCGCTCGACGGGTGTGCGGCCCATGATTTTCTTCAGGCCGCGGAAGATGAGCGGGTGGTGTGAGATGACCAGGTTGTAGCCGCGGTCGATGGCCTCGGCAACCACAGCCTCGGTGGCATCGGTACACAGGAGCACGCCCGTGACCTCGGCCTCGGGGTCGCCCACCTGAATGCCCGCGTTGTCCCACTCCTCCTGGAGCCGCAAGGGGGCATACTGCTCGATGGCATCGGTGATTTCTCTCGTCTTCATTTGTTTTAGCTGTTAGCTATTAGCTATTAGCCTTTAGCCGCCACTTGTTGAATGGCTACTAAGGGCTAACAGCTAACGGCTATGTTCAAATTTTGTTCTCGGCCTTGAGGCGCTCGCGGTCCACGTCGATGTAGAGTTCGTCGAGCTGACTCTGGTCCACGGGGCTGGGCGCGTCGAGCATGACGTCGCGGCCGCTGTTGTTCTTGGGGAAGGCGATGCAGTCGCGGATGCTGTCCAGGCCTGCCATGATCGACACGAAGCGGTCGAAGCCGAATGCCAGACCAGCGTGGGGAGGTGCACCGTACTTGAACGCGTTGATCAGGAAGCCGAACTGTGCCATGGCGCGCTCGGGGGTGAAGCCCAGGATGTCAAACATCTTGGCCTGCAGCTTGCCGTCGTGGATACGCAGGCTGCCGCCGCCCACCTCGATGCCGTTGCAAACGAAGTCGTAGGCCTTGGCACGCACGCGCTCGGGATGCTCGTCGAGCAGGGGGATGTCGTCGGGGTTGGGCATGGTGAACGGGTGGTGCGTAGCCATCAGGCGCTGCTCCTCGTCGCTCCACTCAAACAGCGGGAAGTCGATAATCCACAGGCACTCGAACTTGTCCTTGTCCCTCAGGCCCAGGCGGTCGCCCATCTCCAGGCGCAGGGTGCACAACTGCACGCGCGTCTTGTTGGCATTGTCGCCGCTCATGATGAGCACGAGGTCACCGTCCTTGGCGCCCATCTTCTCCTTGAGCTGCTGCCAAACGGCGGGCTCGTAGAACTTGTCGATGCTGCTCTTGACGGTACCGTCGGCGTTGAACTTGACGTAAACCAAGCCCTTGGCGCCCACCTGCGGACGCTTCACGAACTCTACCAGGCCGTCGAGCTGCTTGCGCGTGTAGTCGGCGCAGCCGGGAGCGCAGATGGCACCGATGTAGGCTGCCTCGTTAAACACGGGGAATGTGCCCGTGCCCTTGAGCACGTCGTCCACCTCGACAAACGTCATGCCGAAGCGGCGGTCGGGCTTGTCGCTGCCGTACAGGCGCATTGCGTCATGCCATGTCATCTGCTCGAGCTTCTCGGGCAGGTCCACGCCGCGCACTTTCTTGAACAGGTGACGTGCCAGGCCCTCAAACACCTCGATCACGTCCTCCTGGTCCACAAAGCTCATCTCGCAGTCGATCTGGGTGAACTCGGGCTGGCGGTCGGCGCGCAGGTCCTCGTCGCGGAAGCACTTGGCAATCTGGAAGTAGCGGTCAAAGCCGGCTACCATCAGCAGCTGCTTAAGCGTCTGCGGACTCTGGGGCAGTGCGTAGAACTGGCCGGGGTTCATGCGCGAGGGCACGATGAAGTCGCGTGCGCCCTCAGGCGTGGAACCGATCAGGATGGGGGTTTCCACCTCCAGGAATCCCTTGTCGTCAAGATAGTTGCGGATGAGGATGGCCATGTCGTGGCGCAACTCCAGGTTGCGGCGCACAGCATTGCGGCGCAGGTCCAGATAGCGGTACTTCATCCTCAGGTCGTCGCCACCGTCGGTGTTGTCCTCGATGGTGAACGGCGGCGTGATGCTCTCGCTCAGGATGTTCAGCTTGCTGGCGATGATCTCGATGTCGCCGGTGGGGATGTTGGCATTCTTGCTCGAACGCTCGGCAACGGTGCCCACCACCTGGATGACATACTCGCGGCCCAGGTGATTGGCCTGTTCGCATAGGTCAGCGTCAACCTCGTTGTTAAACACGATTTGAGTGATGCCATAACGGTCACGCAGGTCCACAAAGGTCATGCCGCCCATCTTGCGGGTGCGCTGTACCCAGCCTGCCAGGGTGACGACTTCGCCCACATTGGCCAGACGAAGTTCGCCGTTAGTCTTGGTTCTGTACATTGTCAGTTAATTCTTGTATTGATATTGTTGTAATGATTGTTATTGTCGTTTTAAACATACAAAGTTACTACATTCTTGCCACAATTGCTGCCCTAGCGGCAAAAAAAATTGAAAATCACATGAAATGGCTTGTCCCGTGGGAATATCGAGGTGCCTTGATTCCTGCCAAAGGCAGGCTGCATCGTAGAATTGCAAGCAAAAAAAGTGATTTTTGTTTGGCACTTCGCTCGACTTGCACTACCTTTGCACCGCTAAAAACGCATCGTTCGGGGTGTAGCGCAGTCCGGTTAGCGCGCCTGCTTTGGGAGCAGGAAGTCCCTGGTTCGAATCCAGGTACCCCGACAACAAATATAGAACGCTGGCTGATAGCGGGTTACACCCTCGTCAGTCAGCGTTCTTGTTTCAATCCATTCAGTCGTATAACCGCTTGTAATACACAGGGACAGGGCCACCAAATAGGCCCTGTCCCGATGTGTTAGCACGATGTGCCGTTGTGGGTGGATGCGCGTTTATCGATTCCACTCGCCGGCGAGCAGGTAGTCGATGATGAGCGCTGCGTCCTCGATGTCAACAACACCGTCGCCATTGCAGTCGGCACCCTCGGTGCTGAAGGGCGTCACGCTGTCATCAAGCAGGTAGTCGATGAGCTGGGCAGCATCGGCGATGCTGACCTCACCGTCCATGTTCACGTCGCCGGGCAGCGTGGTGGGCGCGTCAAACTCGCCGAGCTTGCGCTTGTTGGCATTGGTGACATAGATGTCGTTCACCGGATTGCCCAGGGGGCGGCTGATGAAGGCCACGATGTTCAAGTTGTCGGAATTCCATGCCTGGGGGATATCAACTGTGAACTCGTTCTTGTAGGTATCGCCACTCTTGTTAAGGGCCACACCCTTGACCGAAACGAGCGCCTTGCGCAGCACATCGTTGTGCACGTAGTCATCAACCCATCTGTCATTGTCGTATTGCGGTGCGACAAGGTTATCCTCGGTGATATAGACCGTGAGCTTGCTGTCGTTGCCCATGTATTCCTCATAGTTGGGAACCAGATCGCCATTGATGGTGATGGAGGCCTTGCGTGCCTGGGCGTCATAAGTGCTGTTGATATATACTGTTGCCCATGACGGTATCTCGGTAATGCTGTTGAGGAAATAATTGAACACGTTGGCACCATACTGTGCATCGGTATAACTGAGTACGGTCCAAACTAAGCTGGGGTCTTCAGGGTCGACGCCGATGGTACGGTCAAATGAACCCTCGGGGAAACCATCAATATGTTCCATGTTTTTAATTGAGTCGCACTGGATGGTTCTGAATACATCGGTGCCGCTCATATCCTGGTGAATACCGACCCATGCGATATCGCCGCGCATCTCACTTAATGCTTCGAGACAAGCTGTGCCCTTCGGACAGTGTCTACAATAGGTCGAGGTGAACTGTTCTACCAGACGCATCTGGCGCGAGAAGCCGAATTCAAAGCAATTGAATGTGTAGGATAACGTAATGGGCTCCTCGATGGCCTCACCCTTGAGGCTGGCGGTGGTCACCGACAGGGTGTGTAAGCCGCCCGACAGGCCATCGCTCGGCACGACATCATGGATGGTGATGAACTGGTCGGTCAAGGGCTTGGAATTGCTGATAGTCTTCACGACAGTGCCATCGATGGCCACATCAAAGGTGAAATCGCCGGGGTCAATATTGCCTACACCCAAATTGCGTGCTTGGAACGAGAAGGATATGTCATCTCCAACCTTGAGGTTCTTGGTACCGTTCAAATTGACGACACGGAGGATATATTGGGGATAGTTGTCGTTCTGGGTGATGCACTGGATGCTCAGGTTGCCCTTGGTGTTGATGCCATAGTTGCGCCACTGCCCCTTGTAGACGCACATTGATGGATAGATGTCGCCCAACATGACGGCCGAGATGGGTTTGTGTTGACTGGTGCGTTGCTGCTCGTAGTCAAAGCCTATTCTCAAGCTATAGTCATCGGGCAGGTTGATGAGGTAGGGTGTCGCCAGCTCGATAAGGTTCCAACCTTCGTCCCCGGCTTGGCAGGTCCACTCGGTCTCTTCGCCCAAAGTGCCGTCGGGGGCAACGGGGATAACAAATACCCTGGTGACGGGAGTCGCGGTCGATAATCCCACGCGGAAGGCTACAATTTCACTGCCCTGGAACACGACGAGTTCCTCGGGGGTGATATCGGTGCCGATGGGAGTAACGCCGGCGAGCAGTGACATTCCCCAGCATCCACCCAGGGCAATGTCGTCGGTGGTGTAGTGACCCATCAGTTTCTGGTTGGGCTGCAAGTCGATGCGTGCAGGAACCAAAGCCTGGGCTCCCATTGCCAGTGGCAGCATCATGGCTGCCATGAGTAGTGATAGTGCTTTCTTCATAACAAGAACAAATTAGATGAGTTATTGATATGGTTAATTGTTGAATGCGCAAATGTAGTAAAAAATGGTTGTAATCGCCTCGAAAAATCCTTTTTTTGTTGCAATGATAAAGCTGACCGTAAACCCTGCGGGGCTAATTGGCACATGGAGACACAAAATTTTGCGTCTCTACATAGCGGGCGCGTTGAGTACCAGTATTTTATCGTTTGATGATGATAGAAAAATGGGCAGGATACCCGCGCTGGGGTTTCCTGCCCATGGTCAGTTGGCCAAAGGTTATGGCTGTGATAGGGGGCTTATCGAACCCACTCGCCAGCGAGCAGGTAGTCGATCAGGCGTGCTGCATCCTCGATGTCAACAACGCCGTCGCCGTTGCAGTCGGCACCCTCAGCGCTGAAGGGCGTCACGCTGTTGTCAATCAGGTAGTCGATGAGCTTGGCAACATCGGCGATGCTTATTTCATCGTCCATGTTCACGTCGCCAGTCATCGTGGAGAGCTCGTCAAACTCGCCGAGTTTGCGCTTGTTGGCCTGGTTGATAAACATGTCGGTATATTTGCCGGCTTGACCGTTGGCCAGCGGACGGTTGATGAAGGCAACAACATTGAGGTTGTCGGCATTCCAAGCCTCGGGGATGATGATGTTGAACACGTTCTCGTAGGTGTTGCCATTGCGGTTCAGGTCGTTACCGAGCACTGAGTTCAAGGCATAGCGCATAACACCGTTGTGGACATAGTTGGGAATCCAGCGGCCCTGGTTGAGCTGACGTGCCACGACGCCGTCCTCAGTGATGTAGACGGTGAGCTTGCTGTCGGCACCCAACATCTTGTCAAAGTCGGGTGTGAGCTCACCGTTAACAGTGATGACTGCCTCGCGGGTCTCGGGATCATAGGTGCTGTTGATCTGAACGGTAGCAAACGAGGGCACCTCGCCGATTTGATCAAAGAAGGCACTGATTTCCTCGGCAACCTCCTGTTGGTATTGCTCATAGTAGCCCAGGCCGGTAGTGACTGCGTCCTCGCTCTCAAAGCCGGCAGTACGGTCGAACGAGCCCGAGGGATAAGAATTCTCGCCATGGAAGGCCATGATGGAGTCGCATTGCAGGGTCCTCATGGGGTCGGTGCCACTCATGTTGCCATGGATGCCCACCCATGCGATATCGTCGCGCATGCTGGTGAGGATACTGAGCAAGGAGTTACCCAGCGGGCAGTAGGTGCAATAGGTCGAAGTGAACTGCTCGACGACGTGCATCTGGCGGGGGAAGCCGTGCTCGTACAGGATGAACTCGCGGCTGAGGGCCATGCCGTCCTCAACAGGCTCGCCATTGATGGAGTTCACTGCAATCGTGAGCGTGTGCTTGCCGTAGTCGTAGCCGTCGGACGGAACCGAGCCCTCGATGGTAACGTTGCTGGAGCCGATGGCCATCGGGTTGGTGAACGTGGTGACGGGCTCACCGTCGATGAGCAGGTCGAAGGTGCAATTACCGGCGGCAATGTCGCTAACGCCCAAATTCCTGGCATTGAACTGATAGTTGATGTCGGTGCCACCCTTGGTGTAACCCGGGGTGTAGAGTCCACCGATGCTGACGAAGTACTCGGGATAGTTATCGCTCTGGACAACGCACTGGACACTCAGGTTGCCATAGGCGCTCAGGCCCACGTCCTGCCAACTGCCCTGGAGGTAGCAGTAGGAGGTGTGGATGTCACCTACCATGACTGCCGAGATGGGATAGTTGCTCGATGTCTGGGTGTAGTCAAAACCAATCATCAGCGACGTGTTGCCGTCGAGATTGATTTCATAGGGGGTAGCGATTTCGATCTCGTTCCAGCCGAGTGAGTTGGAGCTGCACTGCCACTCGGTGAATGTGCCGATGGCGCCAGTGGCACTAACCGGAGCGACAAACACGCGAGAAATCTTCGTGGCTGCGCACAAGCCGACACGGAAGCGTACAATCTGACCACCCTGGAAGAATGCCAGTTCCTCGGGGGTGATGATGGTAGCAATGGGGATGGTGCCGGGCAGGCCGGTGATGCCCAGACCGTCGTTGGAGAGGTCATCGGTGTCGTACGGGCCCATGATTCGCTCGTCAGCGGCCAGCGTGGCACGGGTGGGAGCCATCATGTTCTTGGTGAAGGTCTTGAGCTGATAGGGAGCTCGCTGTAACTGATTAACTGGTGCTTTGAGTTGCGCACCGGCAGCCATGGGCAATAACATGGCAACCAACAGAAGTGATAATAACTTTTTCATTCTTGTGATGATTTTGGTTAATTAAAATTGAAAATTGAAAATTGAAAATATGATGGTTTATAATGATCAGCAGTTGGGTTTGGTAAACGCAGGTTTGATAATCACTTTACAAAAGTACAATAATTTATTTAGAATCATCAAATTTTCCCTCTTTTTTATGAAAAAAACAAATAGGAACAGGAAATAGGGAAATAAAAAAGACGGGGAGCCTCTTGCGGGACTCCTCGTCTTGTTGGCGGTGCGTACGTGACTCGAACACGCGACCCCCTGCGTGACAGGCAGGTATTCTAACCAACTGAACTAACGCACCTGGTTGCATTTTTGGGAAATGCGGTGCAAAGATAGTGCAAATGTTTCGAAACTTGCAAATATTTGGACATTTTTTTAGTCAAAAAGCGTTTTTTTTATCATTCGGGCGCCGAAACGTTCCCTATTTCTTGTCATCGTCGGTGATGACATCGACGCGGATGAGCTCGATGCGGGCAGCGGATTTGCGCTCGATGGTGAAGCGGTAGGGCGGCAGTTCCAGCACCTCGCCCGTGTTGGGGATGGCCTCGTTCTCGTTGAGCAGATAGCCGGCGATGGTCTGGTAGTCATCGCTCTCAGGAAGGTCGAGGTGGAAGCGCTCGTTGATTTCCTCGATTTCCATGCGTCCCGAGAACTCATAGCTGTTCTCGCTCAGCTGGCGGGCGGTGAGGCGGTTGCGGTCGTGCTCATCCTCGATTTCACCGAAGATTTCCTCTACCAGGTCCTCGAGGGTGACCATACCGCTCGTTCCGCCAAACTCGTCAAGGACGATGGCCATGGAGCGTTTCTCGCCCATGAGCTGCTGCATCATCTTGCGCGCCAGCAGTGTCTCGGGGGCAAACAGGACGGGCTTGATGCGCGTCTTCCAGTTGATGTCGGTGACAAAGAGTTCGCTCACCTGGATAAAGCCGATAACGTCGTCGATGTTCTCGCGATAGACCACAATCTTGGACAAACCGGAACGGGTGAACAGTTTGACCAGGTCGTCGCGAGTGGTGTCCTCGACGTCAACGGCGACAATCTCGTTGCGGGGCACCATGCAGTCCTTGAGCCTGGTGTCGCCAAAGTCGAGTGCGTTTTCAAAAATCTTGACCTCGCGCTCAACGGTCTTGTTCTCGTCCTCGCGCTTGTCGATGTTCTCCTGCAGGTAGGCATCCAGCTCATCGACGGTGAGCAGCTTGACGCGGGAGTTGTCGATCTTGATGCCGAACAGCTTCATCAGCGCTGCCGAGAGCCACTCGGTAAACCTGGAGATGGGGTAGAGCACAAAGTAGACCATGTAGAGCGGTATCGAAGCCGTGCGCAGCGATGCGTTGGGGTTGATGCGGAACATGGTCTTGGGGAGAAATTCGCCAAATATGAGGATAATCAGCGTGGCGATGAGCGTCTGCGTGAGCAGCAGGAGCGCCTCGTTGCTGATGTAGCCCTGCAGGGGGATGGTGAGCAGCTTGGCCATCGCCATGGAGTAGACGATGTTGGCGATGTTGTTGCCGATGAGCAGGGTGGAGATGAACATCTCACGGTTGCGGTAGAAGATGTTGAGGATGCGGTTGATGATGCCGCCGCGCGCCATCTCAATCTCGGCCCGCACCTTGTTGGAGCTGACAAAGGCAATCTCCATGCCCGAGAAGAATGCCGAGCACAGCAGCGCGATGAGCGCGATAATCAGTGGTGATGTATAACTACTTTCCAAAATGCTATGTAGTGTCGTCGGGTTGTGTAATCGTTATCGAACGGGCCGTGATGGCTGGGCCAGCGGAGCGGGGGCTGCAGGTGGCGCACTGGGAGCCACGTTGCCACTGCCGGGGTGCGGCATGCGCTTCTCGTCGATGGGGAAGATGGCCTCGACCTGGCGCAGGGTGTAGGTGGAGAGGTCCTCGTTGGACTCATAGCCGTAGCCCTCGATGATGCGTCCCTGCTTTTCGATGTGGATAAAGGCGTCGCTGAAGATGCGGTGTCCGTGCTGGTCCCACATGAGTTCGTCGGTGAGGATGATGTCGCCGCCGGGATTGGTGATGCGCACGTTGCCGGTGAGGGTCCACATGCTGTTCATCTTGTCGAAATAGGCCGAGTCACACTTGAGGGTTGAAATCGTGTTGTATTTGTTGTCGAGTTCCTCGCAGGTCACTCCGTTGGGAAAGGTCCAATGTGGGTGTTTGGCTTCTTCAAACATTTTCCACACCTTGGCCACGATGCGGTAGCGGGTGTGGCCCGAGTCGCTGATGACCGTCTGCACGTCGCGGGTGACCATGGTGGGCACGACCTCGGGGTCGGTGGCATGGTTCACTACGCTGGTGGCATCGTCCTTGCATGCAGCCACAGCCATGACCATGACGGCGGCAAGTGCTATGTGCAGCAGTCGTTTCATCGGGTTAACGGATGCGGCTCTTCCAGAACCACAGCTCGTTGAAGTTCACGCCCAGCGTGATGTTGAGGTAATTCTCGGTGATAAGGTGGATGGGCGAGCTCTCGCGGTGTCGCCATTCCACGCCCAGGTTGACGGTCGTCTTGCCACCGGGGGCGGGCAGGCCGATACCGATGCTGGCGCCATAGTCGCGCACGTTGTTACCGTTGTAGTTCAGGTAGTCGTGGTTGTAGAACATACCGGCACGGAACGACATCGCACCCACGTAGGTACCACGCTTGTTGGGCGTGTACTGCACGCCGGCAACGAGTTTCCAGCGGTTGTCAAACTGCATCTCCTGGCCCTCAAAGCCGAGAATGGGCAGGTACTTGGCCTTGCTCCAAGGCTGGATGGTGAGGTCGGTCTCGACCGTGAGTCGGTTGTCCCAGACGTAGCTCAGTCCCACGCCAACCGAAGTCGATTGCTCATAATTGCCCTTCATCGAGTTGAAGGCTACAGTGTCCATTTTGGAGTCCTGGCTGTCATAGGTCGTAGCCCAGGAGTCGCCGTGGAAGGATTTCTTGGGCTGGTAGGTAACACCCAGGGTGAGCAGGTCGCGACCTTTGGCAATGGGCAGAGAGTATTGTGCACCCAGCTGGACGTTCCAGTCACGGATCTTCATGTTGCGGGTGAAGTAGCTCGACGAGGACGAGGTCACCAGGGCCGTGTTGGTCGTGGTGCCGAACAGATAAGCGAAGTTGAAACCTAAGCTCAGGTTCTTGAAAGGTTCGTAGCCTGCTCCCACAAACAGCTGGTTGAATCCGCCTGTACCGCTGCGCCTCTCGTTGCCGCCGGTGATGTCACCGCCGTAGGTATATCCCACCGAGGCGTAGGGCAGCAATCCGAACGATGCGCCCAGCCCCTTGGCCACCTTGAAGTGTCCGGTGAGGTAGTCCAGGCCACCGCCGAAACTATATCCCTTCTTGCCGTTCTCCTTGCTCCACAGGTTGGTCAGGTCGATGCCCACATCCCATAGGAAGGTGAGCGAGTCCACGTCGGCATAGGAGGCCGGGTTCATCACGTTGACGATGCGTCCACCATGCATGGCGTAGCCCACGCCTCCCATCGAGCGCTGGATGCTCGACACATTGTCGTTGAGCAGTCCGTATCCCATCTTGGAGTAGGGGGTGGTGACGGATTGTGCCATTGCCACACCACAGCCCATGGCTATGGCGAGCAGCATGATTACTGATGTTATCCTATTAACGATTGTCATTGGCTTGGTTGTATAAGTAAATGCGGTTGAGACCTTCAGCCGCAAGATGTTCGTAGTAGATGATGTCCTTGTCGTCCAGGCGCGTGTGCAACAGTTTGCCGTCGCCGCCGGTGATGAACACCATCAGGTTGGGGTGGGAGAGGCGCAGGTCGGCGATATAGCTCTTGACCTCGCCCAGCAGTCCCAGCATCACACCGCTGCGGATTGCCGTCGTTGTGTCATAGCCCACCACGGGTGTCTCGCCCTCGGCTTCGACCAGCGGCAGCAGTCCGGTGTGCTCATGCAGTGACTTGAAACGCAATCTCAGCCCCGGGGCGATGTTGCCGCCCACAAAACAGCCCGTGGCAGTCACCAGGTCGTAGGTGATGGCTGTGCCGGCATCGATGACCAGCACATCGCAGGCGTTGTCGAGGCGCTGAGCGATACCCCAGGCACCTACTGCCGTAGCGATGCGGTCGCGTCCCAGCGTCGCCGGAGTGTTGTAACCCAGGCGGATGGGCAGCGGTGTCTCGTGGGTGAGCTGGATGACGCTGCGGCACCGTTGCTGGGCGAGCTGCTCCACACGCTGGCTGGCAGGCGTGCTGGCCGCCGTGCTGCACACGATGGCAGTTTCGGGTTTATACGTGCTGATAAAGCGGTCGAGCAGTCGTGTGTCCCTGCGTACAAAGCGGTTGGTCGCCACGACTTGCGTGCCGATAAAAAACGCCACCTTCACCGAGGTGTTGCCGTTGTCGATTGTTAGATTGCCTTTCATTAAAAGCGCAAAATTACTAAAACTTGGTTGATTTCAAAATTTTTTTGTGAAGATGAGGCTAATTTGTGCCCTTCTTTTCTTCACGCTCGATCATCCACGAGGCGTACAGCTGCACCACCAGACCTGCCAGCAGGAAGGCAATCCAGTTGTTGCTGCCCTGCATGATGAACATCATCGAGGCGCTGGCGCAGTACAGCAGGCCGCTGAACACGAGGATGCCGTGCAGGCGCTTGAGGCGCAGCGACGGGCCGCGGTAGATGCCGATGAGGCGTGCCGCCAGCACGATGATGGCTCCGGCGGTGAATATCCACCGCATCAGCTCCAGGTTGATGTCGTTGTGGCTGGGCAGCAGCGGTGTCACTGCCATGGCGGCCATCATGAGCAGGCCCACAATGACCAGGATGTTGGACAGGGTGATTCTCTTGTCTTGTGTCATAGTTCTTGATTAGGGGATATCGGTGATGAATACTTCCTCGTTGACACGTTTCATGCCGTATTTCTCACGCACGAGGCGTTCCAGCGACTCGTTGTCGGTGTTGAGTTCGTTGACCTTGGCGTCGTACATGGCCGCCGAGTCCTCGTAGGCCTGGATTTGGCTCTTGAGGTCATTGATCTGGTTGCGGTACTTGGTGCTGCGGATGAAGCTGTTGTCACCATAGAACAGCAGCGTCAGCACAAATACCACGAAGATGAGCAGTGGAATGTTCACCCACCGCGGGAGCCACTTGGGACGTTGAAATTTGAAAAGTTCCATGTTAATTTTTTTAGTCGTTTAATCTTGTGATTGTTAATTGGGGTGTAAAACGTAGTTTATTCGTCATTCTTGAGCAGGTTGGGACGCAGGCGGCGCGTGCGCTCCAGCGATTGCTGCATTTTCCACTCGGCGATTTTGGCCTGATGGCCGCTCAGCAGGATTTCGGGCACATGCCAGCCGTTGAACACCTCGGGGCGGGTATAGACCGGCGCCTCGATCAGTCCGTCCTGGAACGAGTCGCTCAGGGCGCTCTGCTCGTCACCGATGGCACCGGGCAACAGGCGCACCACGGCATCGGCAATGACGGCCGCGGGCAGTTCACCTCCGGTGAGCACATAGTCACCGATGGTGATTTCGCGGGTGATGAGGTGCTCGCGGATGCGGTAGTCCACGCCCTTGTAGTGTCCGCACAGGATCATCAGGTTCTCCTTGAGCGACAGGGCGTTGGCCATGGGCTGGTCGAGCTGTTCGCCGTCGGGCGAGGTGAAGATGATCTCGTCGTACTGGCGCTGGCTCTTCAGTTCCTCCATGCAGCGCCACACGGGCTCGATTTGCATCACCATGCCTGCCTCGCCGCCGAAGGGGTAGTCATCGACCTTGCGGTGCTTGCGCAGGCTCCAGTCCCGCAGGTTGTGAACGTGGATTTCGACCAGTCCCTTGTCCTGGGCACGTTGCAGGATGGACGTGTGCAGGGGCGACTCCAGGGCGTCGGGCATCACGGTGAGGATATCTATTCTCATATCGTATCAGTTGTTGATAATCAGGTTGATAATATGGTTGATGTCGGCAATGGTGACCTCGTCATCGGCATTGCAGTCGGCCAGCACGGGCGGGCAGGGCACGTAGCCCTGGTTCAGCATCATGGCGACCAGCAGGTTGATGTCGGCAATGGTGATCTCGCCGTCACTGTTCACGTCGCCGGGCTGGATGTCGGTCTCTTGCTTCGTCATCGACAAGCTGTAGGCGTGGGGTCGCTTGATAGACTTGATCTGGATGTTGCCGAACGAGTCCACGACGCGCACCGTGATAGGCTTGTCGGCGGTGGTCGCCTGGGCCCTGAACATGTGGGTGCAGGGGTTGGTGACATAGTAGGTGCTATAGTAGCCGCTGGCACTGTAGCGCGGCACGTCGTAGTTGATGGTGTGGTAGGGGTCCTCGGTGCACACGCGCTGGCAGTCGAGCACCTCGTTTCCCTCACAGATGGTCACCTGCCAGCCGGGGCCGTAGGCAAACACGTTGACCATCACCACGTTGTCATCGATAGTGCCATAGTCCTCACGCGAGGGGTACTCGTCGAGGATGTCGAGCATGGTGGCATTGGTGCGATAAAAGGAGCGCACCGTGTTCATGTCGTACAGGCGCATCTGGCTCTCCCCCTCGTGTATGGGCTTGAAGGTCCATTGCAGGTCGTCGCCGTCGGCAGTCCAGCGCAGGTATCCGGCAGGGCTGCCGTCCTGGCAGATGTGCTGCCCAGTCAGTATCGCCGTCTGCCACAGCGAGCCGCAGGTGGCGTCGATGTTGTGCTCGGTGACATGGGGATAGGCCGAGGGGCGTACCGTGTAGTTGATGTGGGTGTGGCCGCTCATGATGTGTGCCTGCTCGTAATTGTTGAGCAGTTGGCACAGGGTGGTGGTGTTGTCCAGGCGGGCACTGTGCGAGAAGTTGTAGTTGAAGTTCCAGGCCGGGATGTGCAGGCACACTACCACGGGTGTGCTGTAATCGACCAACGACAGGTCATTGCGCAGCCACTGCATCTGCTCGGGCGTGATGTAGCCCCTGTAGTTGCGGCTGCCGGCCACGCCCTCGCTGTACTCCTCACCGTCGTAGGCGATGTTCAGGTACTTGACATCGTCCAGCACCACATAGTGCACCTGGCCCAGGTTGAAGCTGTAGTAGTTGGGGCACACAATGCTGCGCCATGCCGCGGCGGCCTTCTCGTCGGTGTCATCGCCAGCCGGCACGCTGGGGTCGTGGTCGTGGTTGCCGATGACGGGCCATAGTGTCATGGGGTAGTTGTAACGCTTCATGTCGGCCATGAAGTCGTTCAGGTTGTAGTCGTTCTGGGTCCAGAACACATCCCACGTGAGGTCGCCGAGCAGCACCGAGTAGATGTGGGTGTCCCCGGCACGCTGCACCTCGTCGCCCAGGCTGGCGATGAGCCCCTTCTTGATGTAGGTGCGGTCGCTGCAGCGACGGGCCAGGTGGGTGTCGGCACCGAAGATGACGATGTGCCGGTCATTATCCACACGGCGTAGGGTGAAATCATGCACCTCGCTGACACTGAGGTCGGCCGAGGTGAGGGGTGCCCAGAATTGCGGGTTGAAACCATCGGCCAACTGTGGCTCATAACCACTGGGCAGCGAGTAGAAGACGTAGCCCAGGCGCTTGTTGCTGCTCATGGCATAGCGGCCCTGGGCATCGGTGAGCACGATGATATTGCCGTCGCTCACGGCTACTCCAGCCACGCCTTGCCCGTCACAGGTGATGGTGCCGCTCACGTTGTGGGCAGCACACATCGCTGTGCCTAGCAGCACCAGTGCCAGTGTCGTCAAGGTCGTCGCCTTCATGATCGTTGCAATGCTCAGTTATCCGATGATTTCTGGTCCTTCTCGTCCCACGGATAGGTGCGCTTGGGGTTGCGGGGGAACCAGCCCTTGCGCACGCGCTCCTGTTGCTGTTTCATCTCCCCGATGCCCCAGAAACAAGAGAATGCCCCCACACCCATCAGCGATGACAACAGTACGTTGCTCACCAGCAGCGAGCCGATGCACAGCAAGACACCTGCTGCCACAAAAAACCACTTGAACGCCTGTCCGTAGTGGTACTCCCCTTTGATGACGATGGGGTGGCAGATGCCGATAATCAGGAACGAACAAAGGCCTAAAACCAGCCCTTGCAAGTGATATGTGGTCAAGAAATCCATCATAGTGTTCAGTAAAATAGATGCCGCAAATCGAGGGTACATTCAATACCCCCGCAAAATCAGTGTGCAAAGATACACTTTTTGCCCGACATGCCCGTATGAAATACCCTTAAATTGTGTTATCTTTTCTTGCGGGAGAAGTGTGGATGCAGACTGCTACCTGAATGGTGTGGTTGAAGCTGTAGCTGTGTCGGAATAAAACTTGGTGAACAGCTACATAATTCCGTTGCGCTCGGGACGCAGCGGAATGCGTGAAATGCTGAAAAAAGTCGATGAAACCGCGTGTTTTTCGCTAGAAAAATTACTGCATGGCTTCGAGCAGGAGGCCGAAGAACACATAGGCTGCAAAGAGCACTAGCGTGAACACAATGGTGCGGCCCAGGCAGCCCCAGGCACTCATGCCATCGGTGGCGTTTTTCTTCTTGGTAGACTTCTTTTTTCCTGTTGATTTCCTCTTGGTAGCGGGGCGCTGGGTGCTGCCAGAGCCGCTCTCGCCCGACAGGCCGGTGTAACGGTAGGAGGTGGATGCCTGCTTCATGCGTGGTTTATGGGGTGGTGGGGTGGTGGGTTTGTATTCTGGGGCCGTGTCGCGCGTAGTTGTGCTTTTGCGCTTGGGCGCATCAGGTACATCTGACTGCTCGTGCCTGGACATGTCGACGGGCCTGTCGATGGGTTGCCGTGCCTGCAGCAAGCACTGCGGGCAGACAATCACGCCATCGTTGGAAATGAGCTGCTCGTTGCTGATTCTCAGTTTCTTACCGCATTTTGGACAGGTCCAGAGCATAACTGTGTGCGATGATAGGTTACTAGTTGAGGATGAGGCGGCCGTGGTCGTAGTCGATGGTCACCTTGCCGAAGCGGCTCAGCACCGTCTGCCCCAGCAACAAGGGCGCCTCCTGCTGCTCGCTCACCGAGGCCTTGACATCGTGGATGGTGATTCCGCCCACGGTGACGTCGCGCAGGTTGATGATGGCATTGGTGGTGACGCGTCCCGTGGCATCGACAAATTGTCCCTCGCCGATGATGTCCTCGTTGGAGAGGCGTCCCTGCTTGTAGAGGAAAGCCGCCTCGACCATCGACAGGCTCACGATGGATGCTCCGGTGTCGATGATGAATTCCATGTCCACGCCATTGATGTTGACCGGGACATAGTACACGCCGCCCTCGTTGCGCATCTCAATCTCGCGTTGCACCCCACGGGGCGCGTGACGCTGGCTGCGGTCGCGACTGGCGGTGGATTGGTCACCACGCATGTGGGCGCGCCGGCAACTGGATGCTGCCGGCACGCACAATGCGATGGTAATCAGAGCGATGAGCGCTTGCTTAACCCTCATAGTGGATGATGGCCTTGACAACCACGTGCCAACGGCCGTCGATGAATTCGGCCTCACCGGCACGGTCGGTAACGATGCGGTTGCCGTTGGGAATCTGGATGGCGTTGCCAGAGCAAGCGCGGATCAGGTTCTCGGCGGGCATCATCAGGGCAAAGGTGTGCACCTCGGGCTTGTCGATGACCTCAAAGGTGCCGCGCTGACCGTCGAACGTGGTGAGCACGTAGATGGAGTTACCCGGCTCAAACGTGTCGCTCACGCGCGTGAAATCGTCATTCTCGTCGGGACGGCTCATAAACAGGTTCATCACCTCCTCGTGCTCCTCCTCGGTAGCAGCGGGCTCGTCCACTACGGGCATGGGGTCGATGGCATCGGCCTCGTCCTGGATGGGCTCGGGCTCAACGGCGGGCTCGGGCTCGTTGTACAGTTTTTCGCCCTTGATGGCCTTGCCGGTCAGGCGGATTGAGATGGCCTTCATCTGCTCGGCGGCGTCGGTCGAGAACTCCTGCAGGTTGGCGTTGGTGCGCTCGATCTCGCGGGCGAAGCTGCGGCGCAGTTCCTTAACCTTACCGCGGTTGCTCAGTGCGGTGAGCAGGGCGCACAGGCCCAGCAGCGTGCCGATGATACCCAGCCACAGGGGCAGGTTGGCATTGCAGCTGATGCCGCTGCCAGCGGTCTTACCGGTTGTCGTCACGGCGCCATCGGTCTGGCCCTCCTGCTGTTGTTCACCCTCAGCGGCCTCGGGTTGGTCGCCAGGCTGAGGAGCAGGTGCCTCGTTCACGAGGTTGGGGTGCTCGGTGATAAAGGCGGTGAACTCGGGCTCGACGAGTTTCCAGATCTGCGGTGTTACCAGTTCCTTGAGGTCGTTGATGCTGCCGCTCTTGTTCTCCTCTTTCTTGAACTCATTGTAGATTTTCTCCCAGCGGCGTCCCTGGTTGCTATAGACCTCGTTGAGGTCATCGAGGGAGTAGCCGTTGGGGTACTTGGCCTTGATTTCTTCTATTCTCTTGGCAAAACCGCGTCCGTGGGCGGTGTAGTGGGCACAGGTCGCGATACCCTGCTTCCACAGCGCGGGAGAGAGTGTCTGGTCCTCGGAGATTTGCGCCATTGCCGAGGTGGCGAGGCAGATGATGGCTGCCATGAATAAAGTGAAGCGTTTCATAACTTGAAATGTTTTGGAGATATAGATTATTGATTAAACTTGCTGATGACGTCGTTGCGCATGTTCTTGAGCAGGTTGTGGCGGATGACACCGATGATGGGATAGAAGAACGGCACGTCCTCCACCACATCGTGGTCATTGTAGCGTCCCTTCAAGAAGGTGTTGATGCCTGCCGTGAGGTAGTTGGCCAGGTTGTCGCCCAGCACGCTCTCGAACAGTCGCAGCACGTTGTTCTCGATGCCGAACTCGTCCTTGACGGTCGAGTCACACAGTTCGACGAAAAACTGGTTGAACTCCTTGACCTTTTCCACCAGGCGGTTGCGCACCTCGATGGATTCTACCTGCTCCATGGTGAGGTCGTCCTCGCCCAGCATCGAGCAGCAGTAGCGCATGCGCTTGACGCTGGTGGCACTGTAGCGTGCCAGTTCGGACTGTCCCTCGAGGCGCCGGTTCTCGAGCTTGATGCCGCCGCGGCAGGTAATCTGCTTGGGGCACTTGTCCTCGATTTTGATTTCGAAGATCTCGTTGTACTGCTTGCCGTAAACGCGCTCGATGATGAGCTGCGTGAGCATGGTGGTGCGGTTGAGTGAGCCCAGGATGCTCAGAATCTTGCTGCCCGTTCCCGAGAAGTAGATCTGCTTGGGCATCTCATAGTCGCGCTGCTTCATGGCCTGGGCGATGTAGTAGATGATGGCCGAGTAGAAGTACATGAAGATGAGGCGTCGCTGGCTGTCGTTGCGCAGCAGGGCGTTGTAGCTGTACAGGTTGCGGTCAATCTCGCGCAGAGTGCGCAGCTCCTCCACATTCTCGATCGAGAACAGGAAGGCGTTGATGTCCTCGCTGCGCTTCTGGGCCATGATGTCGGCCATGATGCTGCTCAGGTAGGCGATGTTGTTGCCCTTGTCGTTCTCGATGAGCTGCTTGAAGTAGCGCGTGTAGTGCTGCAGCAGCGGGTTGTTGTCGGCATCCTTGTCGGTGAATCCGTCACCGAAGATGGCGTTGCCCGCAAACCTGAATGACGAGATAGCCACCGGCTCACTCTTCATGCGGTCCTCGCTGGGCTGGTAAATCACCGTGTCGCAGGTGCCGCCGCCGATGTCAATCGACACATAGCTACTGCCCGTGACCTCGGCGCCGCTGTAGTAATAGGCCGGAGCGAGGCTCTCGGGATAGGAACGCAGTCGGTCGCTGTCGGCACCGATGTAGGTGTTGAACAGCTCGGTCCAGGTACGCTCCAGCGTGTCGCGGTCGGCGCCGCCCATGCTCACGGGATAGAAGTAAACCACCTCGGTGCGGTGCAGGTCGGCATTCTCGAGCAGCGCTTTGGCCTTGATGAGCAGCGTGAGCTCGCGCAGGAACGCCTTGGCCAGTTCGGTATCGCCCTTCCACTTGAGATTGGTGGTCACCTCGTAGCCGTGGAAGTAGCGCCTCTCGTACAGGAAGGGGATGTTCACGTCACTGAACAGGTTGCTGCCCATGCCGCTGTTCTCGTTGCGGGCCAGGGTGGAGCGCAACGGGAAGCCATAGACGTTGTCGATCTCGCGCGGCACGAACTCGACGCGCTGCACCTGCTCGGCATACTCCAGCGACTTGGGTTTGTGCAGCGAGGCGACAAGCACCTGCTGGGAGCCGTACTCAAAGGTGAACGGCTGTGAGGGCTGGCCACGCTCGGCCCACTCGACGTGGGTGTTGGTGGTACCGAAGTCCACGGCAAAGATGAGTTCCTTGGCGCTGGGGGCATAGGGCTTCCAGTGCGGGATAATCACGCCGCTTGAGCGGCCCAGGTGGTTCTGTACGCTGGCCTCGATGTAGTCAAACGAGCCGTCCACATCGTAGTAGGTGGTGCTGTAGCCCGAGTGGGAACGGATGGCGTCGCGCACGTTGAGCCCGTCGGTCTTGATGCCGTTCTTGTAGAAACGCAACGTGGCACCGCCGTTCTCAATCATGGTGAACAGCTCGACGGTGTAGTCGTCGTTGGCATCGGTCTTGACGAACGGGAATATCGAGGTGGACATGGTGGCCCCGACAACACGGCCCGTGTTGCGGCGCTCATCGAAGGTCCACGTGTGGTCGTTGATGGGGAAATACTTGCGCGAGAGCTCGATATAGCGGTTCTCGCCCTTCTTGACGCGGATGCGCAGCGTCACCATCACGCTGCCGTCGGCAAACTCCTCGATATCCATCACATGGCGTCCGGCAATGGAGCCCTTGATGTAGTCGGTGTCAAAGTAAGTGAACAGCAGCGGCTTCAAGGGCAGCAGGTAGCCGCAGGTGGGCTGCGGCGTGCGCGGCTTGAGGTTGCCGTCAAAGAAGTGGTCGGTATCAATCACGCAGCCGCTGTCCAGCCGCACGATGGTGTCGGTCAGGAAGTCGTCGGTGGTGACAAACGGATATTGGATCGAGGTGTCGGGCAGCTTGCGGTCGCTCAGGGGGATGCCGCCGGCATAGACCTGGGTGGCGCTGTCCCACTCCTTGTCGATGTACCGGAAGTGCTCCACACTGCCGTTGAAGCCATTGACCAGCACCAGGGGCAGTTCGGGCTTGCTCTGGGGCAGCGAGGGGCTGATGACAAAGTCGCTCTCGCTGGCGGCGGTGCGGATGTCCACCGAGCGCTTGTGGTAGAAGCGCGCGCCCAGCACACTCACGTCGATGCCTCCGCCGAAGGGGTCATAGGTGTGCTCCAGCTGCTCCAACACAGCGCCTGCACGGCTCTCGTCGAGGGCATCCAGATTGGGGATGACGGTGGCGATGCGTCGGTACAGGTCGGGACGGTTCTGGCGCAGGGGCTCGAGGTTCTTCTGCATATAGGAATACACTTCGCCGCAGCGCAGTCGCAGCGTGGGATAGGCATTCATCAGCAGGTAGAAGTAATAGACGAAGTCCTCGTCGCGCTGCCACAGGTGGCGCGTCTCACCGAAGAGGCTCACGCCCTGCTCGACCTTGATGGCGTCGATGGTACCCAGCGCAGGTGCCGCCATGACTATCGATGACGGGGACGTGCCGCCCAGCACCTGCCGGTCCCAGATGAGGATGTACCAGTCCTTGAGCAGGTCGAAGTTATAGACCTTGTCGCTGGCCAGGAACAGTTTCAGCGTCTCGCCGTAGAGTTTGTGCTGCGGGCTGGCTATCAGCTGCTGGATGCACTCCTCGCGGTTCCAGCGGATGATGCGCAGGTAGTCCTTGTGGTTCTCGTAGTCAAAGAACAGCTGTGCCACGTCGAGGGCATTGGACACCAGACGCTCGTTCATGCGGGCGCCGCGCAGCCGGTCGTTGGCCAGCTGCTTGAAGGCGTTTTTGACCAGGTCGAGCTGTGCCAGCGGGCTGGGGATGGCGGTGCGCGGATTCTCGCTCAATCCGCCGTCGGGGTCCTTGATGCGCGCGATGTCGTCGTCGCCGTATGGGGTATGGGCTACCCAGTCCTCCTCGCCGTTCTTGCTCGTGTTGTTGCTATAGGATAATATCTCGCTCATGAGTTTTGAGTCCTTAGTTTCTAGTCCTTAGTTGGTTGTTAGTTGATGTTCTCGTACCGCTCAACAAACACGTTGTGAGCCGCCTGGTTGAACAGGTCCATCAGCTTGTATTCCACCGAGTGCTCGCTGTACTTGGGATTGTTCTTGCTCAGCTTGTTCATCTCGGCCTTGAGCACATCGTTATCGACCTTGTAATGTCCCAGCAGGCGTTTCTTCACGTCTACGCCCTCGATGGCGTGGGCCATGTCGACCTCGCCGGGCTTGAACAGCGCCACGCTGCGCATGTTGTCGTTCATCTCGGTGAGCCACTGGGCATAGCCTTCCATGAAGTGGTCCACCAACGTGCGGTAGAACTGCGATGCCAGGAAGTCGCTCTTGATTTTGGGGGCGTCCTCGGTAAATCCCTGCCCGATGATGTCCTTGAATCCCGTGGTGAGGAACAGGAACAGCAGGTGGAACTTGCACATCGGTTCATAGATGAGCTGGCGCGTGCGCCGTCCCAGTGACAGGAAGTTGATGCTGAGTTCGTCCTTGGCCAGAGCGTACTCATAGGCTGCGGTGGGCAAGGGGTAGCCGTCGGGGTCCGAGAGTTTGCTGTCGGGCATTCCGGCAAAGTCCAGCGGTGCCAGGGCGCCGATGAGCTCGATGAGGTGGGCGTTGTTGCGCTGTCCGTGCTCACCGGGGTCATACAGGTAGGGCTTGGACCTCACCTGGTCGCCCAGGTAATAGATGCTGTTCACGTTGCTGTCGTTGTCGCCGGTGAGCGTGTTCTTATAGTAGTACAGGGCGCTCTGCGTCTTGACGATGAAGTCGCTGGTGGCGATGCGCTGGTCCTGCTTGCTGCCCTCCAGGGTGAAGTAGGGGAGCACCGTGAGTCCGCCGATGGGCGCGCGGCTCAGCGCGTCGCGATTCTCGATACCCTCCAGATTGGCGGCCTGGCGGATGTTCTTGACCATGATGGGGAAGCCGGCTGCTCCCGTGCCGCCGAAGATGGAACTGATGAAGAAGATGCGGTCGCCCTGGCGGAAGATGTTGCTGAAGGCCTTGAACTCGTTGCTGTCCTTGATCTCGTTGAGGGCCACACTGCCGATGTTGGGGCTGCCCACAAATCCGATGTTCATCTTGTTCTCGAGCTGGTAGTTGGCAAACAGCAACGATGTCAGCGCCTGGTTGGCCTCGTTCATCGTGTCATAGCCAATGAACTCGCGGAACTTGGCGTTCTCCACGGCACCCAGGTTGAAGATAAACGAGTCGCTCAGCGTCACGCTCGTGTTGCTCATGATTTCGCGCAGGGTGACGATGCGGTTGGCAAAGAAGCCCTCGGCATTGGGCTCGTTGCCGTACAGACGCCGCCTGATGTCGCGGTAGTCGTTGAGCAGGGCCTCGGTGCGTTTCAGGTCCTCGTTGGCCTTGTGCGGGTCGATGATGACGGGCACGATTTCCAGGTCCCTCAGAGGCTTACCGTTCTCGTCCAGGGGGCGTGCGCCGGCTGCCGAGAGCATCAGCAGCGACTTGAGCACCCTCGAACCTGTGCCTCCAATAGCAAAAAGGAATAGTCTCATATTTCTTTATTAGCTAGCAGCTTTATTTAGTTTTTTCTTTCTTTAATCGGAGTTCTCGGAGGGCTCCGAGAACTTGTTAATTACTGGGGGATGGGGGTGTGGCGGCAGTTGCTGCTCCACCAGCGCATCGAGAAAGAGGCCACGATGAAGAGCAGGGCGGCAAACAGCACCGTCTGCAGCTCAAACATGATGGACTCGGTGATGTACATCAGGCCGTTGTCGGCAAACACCGTATCGTTGTAGATGTAGCACACCACGGGCGTGAGCACGGCGACAACGCCCAGCACTGCCAACCAGTGGTACCAGCGGTCGAACTTCACCGAGTTGATGGCGTAGTAGTAGATGGCAGCACCACCCCAGGCAAGCCCGATGGTGATGGCGGCAATCACTGGGTACATGTTCAGGTTGAACATCTTGTCATTGTAACCCTGGTTGAAGAACAACTGCTCGTAGATGTTGAATCCGTCACTGCAACTGAGAATGAAGAACACGACTGTCACTACAATCCCGATGCCCAGATAAACCAAGTGTTTCATATAATTAAGTTTTGAGTTTTAAGTTTAAGTGCAGTTACTGGTGGCTAACGCCTGTTGTTATCGCTGGAGCTGAATGGTGACATCAAAGAACGAGTTACCGCCCTTCATGGCGTCGAACATGCCGCCCAGCAGTTGCTCCAAGCCCAGCGTCGTTGTGGCAAAGGAGCCGCCGGTGCTGGTGTCGCTCGTGCTCGAGGACTGGCGTACCCATGCGGGCAGTTCGTTGCGCAGCGAGATGCGCACCTCGTCGCGCGGGCTCTTGAGGTCGCCCGTGAGCGTCAGTACGTGCGTCATTCCCTGCAGATACTCCTTGTTGTTGGCCGTCACCATGCTTTGGTCGATGGGCTGTATCGCCAACGTGTAGCCGTCGATGCTCGACACGTCATAGTTGGCGGCATTGGTCAGCAGGGCGTCATCCTTGAGCAGGCTGCCCAGATTGGCTGCCAGCGTGAAGCACAGTTTGCCCGTTTGGCGGTCGCCGTCGCACTTGGTCAGCACGATGCCGTCGCCATGCTTAACGCGGAAACGGCCCGCATTGTCCTTCCACTCGGGCAGCACTCGGCAGTCGACCGTGGCCGTGCCCTGGTTGAAGCGGTAGCTGTTGCTCACGGCACGCGTGTCAAGCACGCCGCTGTAGCGCTTGTCGCTGGCCAGCTGGTCCATCACGTCGGTGTCGGCGATGATCACCAGGTAGAAGGGACGCTTGCCGCTGTACTCAAAGGGGACGCCGTTATAGGGATAATACTTGCCGTTGTAGTCACCCATGAACTGCTGCACCACTACGCTCTTGCCCTTGTACTTGGCAAACACGCGGGTGGCAAGACTGTTCTCCTCGTTGAAGATCTTGTCCAGGCTGACGCCGTGGGTGTCCTGGGGCGAATAGATGAGGTCGCTCACCAGCACGCTCACGTTGCCGGGGCGCTGGGCCTCGAGTATCTTGTTGAAAATCAGTTGGAAATCGGTGTAACTGGCATTGCCCACCCCTGCAGTGCTCTGATAGATGTCGCGGTCCTTGAGGAACTCGTCAACGGTGTGCTGGTAGGGATAGATGCCGTCGTTCACGATGTTGATATCCACCTTGCTGCCAGCGGGGAAGTGGTTGATCAGGTCGTTGACTGCCTTCTTCAACTGGCCGCCGCCCCCGCGCGAGTCATAGGGCACCATCGAGCCGCTGCGCTCAAAGTACACCGTCAGCGACAGGTTCTCCACGCCACCGTAGGGGCGTGTGTCCCAGTGCACGGGAGGACGCAGCTGACTGCCGATTTGTTCGATGAAATCGTACATTTTCTTGTGGTCCAGCGTGCCTTCGGGCGTCAGCAGGTCGCCATACTTGCCAGGGTTGTCGGTCACCAGCGCGCACAGCGAGTCATAGGCTGCCCGCGTTGTGTCGCCACTCACCAGGATGCCGCGCACGGCCTTTTCCAGGTGCCCGTGGCCACCGCATGACATCAGTCCAGCCATCAGCACCCATGCCATCAGCAGCATCGGTAATCGTTTCATTGTTAACATGCTATAGTCGTCTCTTTAGTGAGCATTACTCCAAAATTATGCAAAGTTTGTGCAAACCGAACACCATAAAACTTGTTTTGATGGTTAAGGTATAGCCAAATTCATGCAAAAATACTGCAAGTTGGGCACAGCGCAAAACGAAAAACGTTTTTTTTCGTTTTTCTTGTGCCGGCCACATCATCTATTTAATGCAAAAATAGTGCCGTTTTGGCCATTCTCAACGCATTTCGATGTTAAAAAGTGTTATGCTCTAGGCGCTTAAACTTCAGCATGCTGCTTGTTTGGATCGCCTCTTGATGGAGCACTCCTCGTTGTCGATTTTTCGGGATTTACTGAATCTTGTAAAAAAAAATGTATAAAAGATGCTTTTGAATCGTTTTTAATATATAACTTTGTCGCCGATTTCAGGTGACACCTCTTTGGGGGTGCTGTGGTACTTATAAGATATGATCAAGAGAGTTTCAAGATGGAATTCATCGCTTGATCGCCAGCTGATATTAGATATCAAGTGGCGATAAAGGCTTTGAGTGCCATTTTTTTTGTTGCATATCTACTCTGTTTACTTTTCACCGATGCTATTGCTTGCGGGCATTGTGTGAAATGATTGGCTGTATTAAACAAACTTTATATAATTATTTAATAACTTAATTCATCATTCATTTTCATTGTTATGAAAAAGATCTTAACGTTTTTGTTAACGGCCCTACTGGCATTCTCTGTCGGCTGGGCTGCAGAAGGAAGTGTGAGCTATGCGATGAATAGTTCATCACCCGCAGCATGGAGCCCTGGTAATAGTTCTGGTGCAAATACTTGTGTTACTGCAGAGGGATTTACAATTTATTTGTCATCATCCAGTGCAACTAATGGAGGTTATATTGGATGGAACTCTGGTAACACAACCATGACAATCAGTCATGAAAGCTATTACATTAGAGAAATTTATGTTTACGCTACAGCAAACAGCACCGCCTCCGCTTACAACATTTCGCTTAAGTCGGGCGGCGGTACATTTCAAGCAACTTCTGCCACACAATTTAACTGGATAGCTGGAGATGGTAATGACACACATTCAGTTTCATTTACCCATGGTAGTGGTAAACAGTTCAGAATTAATAGAATTATTATAGAGTATGAAACTGATGGCGGCAGCACTGGCCCTACTGAGGTGGCAACTATTGCCGATGCTTATGCTTTGGCTCAGGATACTCAATTTACCTTTACGGGGAACGCTGTTGTGACCTATCAAAACGGCAATAACCTGTGGATTCGTGATGCTAGCGGTAGTGGCTTGATTTATGGCAGTGGCGTTGGTACCTATTCCAATGGTAATATTTTGAATTCTGGTTGGACCGCAACTAATGTTGTTTATAATGGTATTCCGGAGTTTACTAATCCTAGTGGTGTTTCTTTATCGAGTCAGGGTAGTATGGTAGATCCTCTGCCCTTGACTACGCTCGCTACGGGTGACGTCAACAAGTACGCGTCGTTAAGTAATGTGACCATTAGCAGTGCGAGCGGAAATGACTATTATACTGAGATTGGCGGAACAACCTTCCATCTGCGCAACCAATATGGTCTTGTTACCCTTACTCAGGGTAAAACATATAATGTAGCCGGTATTGTCACTATTTATAATAACGCAATTCAGTTCAACCTGATTTCGGCTACCGAAGTTACCAGCGGTGACCCCACGATAATTGTGTCGCCTACTTCGCTGGACATTAACGACAGTGGTACGAATAACACTTTCCACGTTGAAGGCTATAACTTGGCGAACAATGACCAGGGTAACGTGGGCGTGAACTCATCATCAAGTGATTTCGGCCTGAGCTTTTCATCAAGCACTAACGAGACTGCGACATGGGGATTTATCCGCAATAACGGCTCGGTCGATGGAACGGTTGCCGTGTACTACAATGGCCGTGCGCTGAGTGCAAACACAACTGTAACTGCTGCCACCCAGGGCGACAGCAAGTCCGTCGCTGTGAACTATGTGGCTGACCTGTATATCGTTACCGATAACGGTGTGACAAATGATTGGCACTTCGATGGCGCTTATAGTGAGCATATGACCAACAACAATGGTATCTATACCGCTACTTTTACAGCCAACACGGCCAACACGTTCATCTTGTTTGCCAGGAAGTTGGGTGACGGCGTGACCTGGGGTACGCGCTATCTCTTTGGTCCTAGCAGTGGTGGTGACTGGTGGTTGCCCATTGGCGGTAATGGCAATGGAACCATCGATGTCAATACCAACAATCCCATCAAGATTCAAGAAGCTGGTACCTATACCATTACCATCAATGCTAATAATAACACCTTTACCATTACCAAGGAGGTAGAGGATGAGAGCGAATTTGTGCTGGTGACCGATGCAGACCAACTGCATGCAGGTGATGAGGTTATCATTGTCAACAGTGGCACAGCAGGTGATATTGACGCTAAAGCGATGAGCACTACTCAGAACTCGAATAACCGTGGTGCGACCGCTGTTACCATCTCGACTACCAATAAGGTTACAGCAACTGATGAAACTCAGATTTTCACCTTAGAACATGATGATAACGGTTGGTATTTCAATACTGGCAACGGTTACATCTATTCTCCGGGCAACAATAATTACTTGAGAACCAGGGAGCAGAAATCGGGTTCTAATGCAACGATTTCTGTTGCTAGTAGCGGTATTGCTACAATTCAATATGTTTCTACAAGCCGTTACCTGAAATATAACAGTGGAAGTGGCATCTTCTCATGCTACGCTTCTGGTCAGTCTGATGTTTACTTGTACCGTCGTGCTGGCAGCACTGAGCCCAGCATCACGGTGAATCAGTCGTCGCTTGAACTGGTAATTCCTGCTGGTGAGGCTTCTAAGCAAGGTACCGTAACCGTTACCGAGAGCAACACGACAGGCACGACGAGCGTGAGCATCGATGGCGATGCCAGCATCTTCGCTGCTACTCTGGAGAATGGAACGTTGACCGTTACCTATACGGGCAACGCTACCCAGGATCATCCCGACGGCGCTACCATCACGCTGACCAATGGCACGGCAAGTGCAACCGTTACCGTGACAGGTTACAAGGAACCGATTACCGTGACCTTCAATCCTGCCAGTGGCCAGACTTTCACCAGCTCGACGATGAGCGGTACCATCGAGTGTAACGTGAGTGGTGCCACCATCGAGTACAGCTTGGATGGCGGCCAGACTTGGATTACCGCTATCGATGGCGCTTTCACTACCAACGAGGTGGCTGTTGGCCAAACCGTCACTGTCCAGGCTCGTGCTATCTATAATGGCGTGACCAGCGAAATCGCAACTGCTACCTATACCCGCGTTGACGCAAGTGCTACTCTCTACACTAAGGTGACCAGCGCCGACCAGATTCAGGCCGGTCTGCAGTACATTTTGGTCTATGAAGGCACTCCTGAGGCCATCAACGACATCACGACCAATACGGGTGGTACTGGTGCAACTGTTGCTTGGCAAACCCAGGGTTTGGTGGTTGACATCGACAACACCGACGTTATCCAATTTACCCTGGAGGGTGATGCTACAGCTGCTAAGTTCCACAGTGGCGACCTGTATTTAGGTCGCAGTGGCACTAACAATAATGCTCTGGCAAACAATAGCGAGACAGAATGGAAGATTCTCGAGAATGAGGCAACAAGTAATGATGCCGGAGGTTTTTATCTTGCCGTAGGCACTGCCAGCGATGCTTATAGAATTAGGTATAATACTGGCATGAGTGGCGCTGACAAGTTCCGTTGCTACAACAGGAATACTGGAGCCCCCGTTTACCTGTATGTTCAAGGTGTTGGCGGCGTAGCTACGCCGACGATTACTCCTGGCAGCGGTAACTATGCCGAGAACCAAGTGGTGACCATCAACTGCGCTACCCAGGACGCTACTATCTACTACACCGTTGATGGTGGTGAGACTCAGACCTATACCGAGCCGTTTACGGTGACGCTTGACGAGGACCATACCAGCGTAACGATTGTGGCATGGGCCGAAAAGGATGACGAGACCAGCAATCAGGTGACTGTGACCTATAACTACAAGAGCGATAGGGTGCACAGCATTGCTGAATTCCTGGCATTGGACGATGACGAAGAGGTTTACTTCATGAATCCCGTGACCGTGTTGTTTGACTACTCGCAGAATAGCAGCGGTGGTCAGGAGTACATCTGGGTGAAGGACCGCACGGGCTATACCCAGTTCTTTATCACTCCCGCGTTTGACAACACCGACTTCGTTCCCAAGTATGAGAATGGTGATGTCATTCCCGCCGGATTCAAGGTGAAGAAGAACTACTACAACAAAGGTCAGTATTACCAGGGCATGTGCAATAATGATGACTTGGAGACCTTTGTGGACGCCACCGAGAAGGCCCTTGCCGATCCCGAGCAGGTGCTGCTCAGTGAACTGCTGGAAAATCCTGCAGACTACAACAATCGTTACCTGTACATCAACAAGTTGCAGGTGAGCGATGTTAGTGGCTTGAACTTCAGCATCTCGGCTGATGAGAACGGTGACGATGTGTCGGAGGTCGCTGGTGGCAGTGCCATTGTGGGTTACAATAAGTACAACAGCCCGGCATGGAAGAACAAGCAGGGTGATGTAGTCGGTGTGACTCTGCCCACCGATGACAAGTATTACAACGTGACCTTCATCTTCCAGAAGTGGCAGAATGGTTATGAGATGATGCCAATCGAGTTTACCGAGTGGCAGGACAACAGTGTTCGTCTCGAGGATCTGGTAGCGACAGGTGTTGAGGATAACCAGTACACTATCTCCAACACGCTGATTGCCGCCCGTGTAACCTGGGACGACAGCAAGGGCAAGTTCGCCATCTTTGCCAAGGACGACGAGATGTATGCTAACAAGCGTTATCCCGCCGAGGGTCAGGAAGAGTACCTGATTGAGTTTGAGAGCCAGGATGGAACGTTCGTCAATACGGTTGAGCAGGCCGATTATGACCAGAGCAACTGGATTGAGATTCTGATTCCGAGTGACATCACTGACAAGACCACCAACCCCAATGCCTATGAATCTGCACTTGAGGATCTCAAGAGCACCTATCAGAACAAGATTTTGGCTGGTGGTAGCATCAGCGGTACTTATGTAGATGCACTTAACCCCACCATTGAGGTGTCCCGTGTTCCCACTGTGGAAGTGAACTCGACCTACACGCCCAACATCTATTGCACCGGCAACTTCCTGGCTGAGAACATTGACGCTGACGGTGCTATGAGCTACCGTGACGATGAACTTGGCGGCGAGTACTTCTTCTTCATGGACAGCAAGCCCCAAGAGTTCTGCAAGGTCGTTTGGGCCTACTTCATCGGTAACGACAACTACTTTGTCGCTCCCGCTCAGGAGGGTTATGACATCAATGGCCACAAGTTCAGGGGCAGTTTCCTCGCCGATATGTCGCTGTGTGAAGACTATCGCGTGAGCGCACAGACTCCTGTTGCTAACTGCTTCAATCCGTCCAACTCCTATGGCGAAGAGCAGATGCTCTACGGTTTTGAGGCGATTGTCCGCAAGAACCCCGCCGCATGGAATGGTGGCAGCAATGGTGCACCTAGCCGTATCCAGCCCTATGAAGACGGCAAGGAATCAACCCCGCTGTATATCGTTTACCCGCTGTCGCAGGGTTCTGATTCGTCGGACAATGTGACTGCAGTTGAGGAAGTGGCCGCCAGCAAGACGGTGAAGAGCGTGCGCTACTACAACCTCATGGGCATGGAGAGCGAGCAGCCGTTCCAGGGCATCAACATCGTGGTGACCCGCTACAACGACGGCAGCATCTCGACCGTGAAGGTGATGAAGTGAGATTAGGCTTTAGCTAATAGGCTTTAGGCATTAGGCATTAGGCTTTAGCTATTAGCTGAAAATGAGACGAGTCGGGCGGTCCATTGCGGGCCGCCCGATTTGTTGTTATAGCCCCTTGGGAGAAGGTTGCCAAAAGACGTGGTATAAATAAAAAAAGTTAAAACCTGTTGCGGTCCAGAAATAATGTGTACATTTGCAGGTTAAAAGTTAGAATAACAATCACAACAACAAGAGATACAATATGCGCAAATTGTTTTTCATGCTGCTCCTGGCAGTAATTACAATGCTTAACTGTCAGGCGGTGACAGTGAACACTACCGCGGGCGGACTGGCCCAGGCAGTGGGTGACAACACGAGCATCACGGTGCTCAAGGTGACTGGCACGATGGATGCCCGTGACTTCTTCTTTATCACCGACAAACTGAATGACCTGACGTCGTTGGACCTGAGCCAAGTGACCATTGCCCCCTTTGAGCGTAACACGGCGCTCTATGGCACGGTGACCAAGTATGATGCCAACGAGATTCCCCGCACGGCCTTCTTTGGCAAGAAACTCACCACGGTGAACCTTCCCGCCGGTCTGGAGACCATCGGGTTTGCGGCCTTTGCTGGTTGCTACCAGTTGACCAGCATCACGCTGCCGTCAACGGTGACATTTATCGATGACTACGCCTTTGCCGGTTCGGCACTGACGAGCGTGGAGATTCCTGCCTCGGTGGTATCGCTGGGTAAGGGTCTGTTTGCCCGCTGTGAGGCGTTGACCACTGCTGTGATCAACTGCATGACGGTGAGCAATTTCGCCTTCCTGGGCGACATCGCCCTGTCCAACGTGCAGCTGGGCTCTGGTGTGAAACTCATCCAGAACGGCGCTTTCAATGGCTGCAAGGCTCTTAAGTCCCTGACCATTGACCCTGCCTGCCGCATGAGCCACATCGGCGAGGAGGCCTTCATCAACTCGGGCCTGGAGAACATCGACCTGACCACGCTGGGCGTGGGCACCATCGGTGACTGGGCATTTGCCCAAACACGCTTGAGCAGCATGGTCGTGCCCGATGCCATGACCGACCTGGGTGTCGGTGCCCTGGCTCACAACCCGCTGCTGACCAGCGTCGTGCTCCCCTCGTTGGGACACCGTGCCGGTACGCGTGGCGCACCCAGCCGCTTTGCGCTGGAAGAGATTAAGGACTACACCTTTGCCGGCAACGAAGTGCTCAATGCCGGTTCGATGATTGGCGAGGGTGTGACCAGTATCGGCAGTTATGCGCTCTACAACGTGTGCGCCGAGATGGACACGATGCGTCTGCCTTCCACGCTCACCTACCTGGGTGACCGTGCCATGGCCGGCATGACGGGTATGCAGGTTCTCAAGACCGATGCCGAGAGCGTTCCCTCGCTGGGTAACGAGGTATGGGCCGGCGTGAACCAGCCCAGCGTGCCCCTGATTGCTCCCAATCCCTCGAGCGAGATGCTGTATAAGCAAGCTGACCAGTGGATGGACTTCTACTTCCAGAGCACGATAGACTTTATCCTGGGTGATGTAGATGGTGACGGAGAGGTGACCATCAGTGACGTTACCCTGCTGGTCGACTACCTGCTCGCGGGTGAGGCTACCATTGACCTGAATGCTGCCGACGTTGATGGCGACGGCTCACCGAGCATCGGTGACGTTTCGCTCATCATCGACATGCTACTGAACAGCTCGTCCAGCCTGTCGCTGTCGACCATCCATGCCATCGCAGCCGACCGTTGCATCACCACCGGCGATGCCTTGATCGTGCAGCCCGTGACCTTGCGTCCCGGCGAAACGCGCACCGTCGAGGTGGCCCTTGACAACACCGAGCACGAGTACACTGCCGTGCAGTGCGAGATCGTGCTGCCCGAGGGCGTGAAGCTCGTGGGTGTCGAGGGTATCGACCGCGGCCGTCAGCACACCTGCCGCAGCATGGGCAACAAGGTGGATGACAACGTGTACACGATGATTGAAGCATCGTTGGAACTGGACCGCTTTGCGGGTGACCATGGCAACATCGTGCGTCTGACCATCGCTGCCGGCGACGAGTTTGCTTCGAGTGACGCCGAGGTCATGCTGACCAACGTCGTGCTTGTCGCTCCGGACCACAGGAGGTTCCTGGCTGGCGACGCCATCGGCCGCATCAACGACGGCTCGGGCGTTGAGCAAATCAATGCCGACAAGCAGGTGGCCAGCGTACGCTACATCAACGTGGCCGGTATGGAGAGCAACGAGCCCTTCGACGGCATGAACATCGTGGTGACCACTTACACCGACGGCACTACGACCACTGCCAAGGTGCTCAGGTAATCCTGAGGCCAGAAAAACAGGCACGGGCAGCCCCTCATGCGCGAGGCGGCTGCCCGTGTTGCACATGTCCCGGTCTGGTGGCTATAGTTGTTCCCAAGGGCACTCAACGCAACTTTTTGTTAAAAGTGGCGATGAATTCGGGGAAAAGGACTATATTTGCATGTTTAAAGCAATAGATAATTAGAAAACTATGATTAAAAGACTTATCATAGCACTTTTCGTGACGTCCACCATCACCGCATCGGCCCTGGATGTGAATACCACTGCCGGTGGCCTGTCGGGCGCCGTCACGGATTTGAATATCACCACGCTGCGGGTATCGGGCACCATGAACGCCCACGACTTCTACTTCATCTCGGGTAATCTGCACCGCCTCACGGCGCTAGACCTCGGCTCGGTGAAGATTGAGGGGGTAACGGCTACAGTGCCTTATTACTGGTGCCATAACTTTGAGGCCGACGTGATTCCCGTGTGTGCCTTCAACGACATGGACCTGGAGAGCGTCGTGCTGCCTACCAGTTTGTCGGGAATCGGCAGGGGTGCCTTTGCCAGCTGCAAGCGCCTCACCTCCATCACGCTGCCCGCTACGCTCGACAGCATCGGCAACTATGCGTTTGCTGGCTGTGAGTCGCTGGTGTCTGTCACGCTGCCCGCCCAGGTGGAGCGCGTGGGCGCTGGCGCCTTCATGCGCTGCACGTCACTCACGAGTTTGACTGTGGAGCCGTCGAGCCGCCTGCGTTCCATCGATGCCACAGCCCTGATGGACTGTCCGTCACTCACGACGGTAGCCTTGGGCCCCGCGTTGCAGCAGATGGGCGAACGCGTGTTGGCCGGTACCGGCATCCAGCAACTGGACCAGAGCGGTAACGAGAACCTGAATGGCA
Organism: uncultured Bacteroidales bacterium; assembly: GCA_902792895.1. Taxonomy (GTDB): domain Bacteria; phylum Bacteroidota; class Bacteroidia; order Bacteroidales; family Muribaculaceae; genus Sodaliphilus. The sequence goes on from CADBBK010000011.1 coordinate 64,728, forward strand.
TCGGTGACTGGGCCTTCGTGATGACCCCGTTGACTGCCGCCCACCTGCCGTCGAGCCTGACGGACCTGGGTAGCGGTGCCTTCATGAACCTTGGCACCCTGGGCAGCGTGGAGCTCGGGGGCGGTGTCGCCCATGTCAGTGACTACACGTTTGCTTCAACGGGCCTCAACTCCCCGATTGACCTGACTGGAGTGGCCACGCTGGGTAATTACGCCCTGTATAACGACTCGCAGTTGTCCACCGTGGTGCTGCCCTCCACGCTTACCTACCTGGGTGACCGTGCCATGGCCGGCATGACGGGCCTGACCGCCCTGACCAGCGAGGCCGAGGAAGTGCCTGCGCTGGGCGACAGCGTGTGGGCCGGCGTGAACCAGCAGCAGGTGCCGCTGACGGTTCCCGACGCTGCACTGGAGCAGTACAAGGCGTCGCCGCAATGGCAGGACTTCCTGTACGGCAGCAGCTGGCTCAAGGGCGACGTCAATGCCGACGGCGAGATTACCGTTGCCGACATCAACGTGATTATCGACATCATCCTGGGCCGCAAGTACAATGACGAGACCATGAAGCGTGCCGACGTGAACGGTGACGGCGAGATCACTGTTGCCGACATCAACGTCATTATCGAATTCATCCTGCATCCCAGCAGCGCTGCTCCTGCACGTGACGTGAACACCGGTGACCAGCTGCACCTCAATGATGTGGCCATGCAGCCCGGTGACCAGCGCACGCTCATCGTCACCCTGGACAACGCCAAGAATTACAGCGCCCTGCAGTGCGACATCACGTTGCCCATGGGCTTGTCGCTCGTCGAGGTGGCTGCTGCCGCTGGACACGAGGGCATGACCGGCGTGGTTGACGGTGCAACGACGCGTGTAGTGACCTATTCGATGGCCAGACGCGCGTTTGACAACGAGCAGGGCGTGGCACTGGCTGTTACCGTGCGCGCTGATGCTGCACTGGCCGGCGAGAGCGAAATCGTGCTGAGCAACGTCGTGCTGGGTGATGCTGCCGACGGATCGTGGCATGCTGCCGACACCCGTGCCCGCGTGAACAACAGCACGGGCATCGACGACCTTACCGCCACGGCCGACCGCGTGTGGGTTGAGGGCCGCACCCTGTGCATCGACACGCGCAGCGAGGGCACTGCCCATGTGGCAGCCATCAACGGCACCACCCGTGCCATCCGCCTCGACGCCGGCGTGACACGTCAGGCACTGGAGGCCGGCTTTTATGTGGTGACGCTCAACGGCAAGAGCTACAAGATTGCCATCAGGTAACAAGACATCACTGAACGATCACAATTTATACCAATAGATATCAATGGGTAAGAATAAACTCAAGAAATTTGCCGACATGGAGCGCATGGAGTGCGTGTTCCAATTCCCCTTTGCCGTGGTGACGCAGCAGGGAGGGTGTCCCATGCGCGGCAAGTGGAATGAGCAGTACTTCAAGAACGGCAACCCCATCGTGCTCGAACTGGGGTGCGGCAAGGGAGAATATGCCGTGGGGCTGGCTCAACGCTTCCCCGGCAAGAACTACATCGGCGTGGACATCAAGGGCGCCCGCATGTGGACCGGTGCCAAGCTGGCGACCGAGTTGGGGCTGCCCAACGTGGCCTTCCTGCGCACAAGCATCGAACTGATTGACCGCATGTTTGCCCCCGACGAGGTGTCCGAGATATGGATTACCTTCCCCGACCCACAGATGAAGAAGGTGAACAAGCGGCTCACCTCCACACGCTTCCTGGACAACTACCGCCACATCCTGTGTGACGGCGGTCTTGTCCACCTGAAGACCGACAGCCCCTTCCTGTACACCTACACTCATGCCCTGGTCGAGGAAAACCATCTGCCCGTCGAGGCCGACACCGACGACCTGTATGCCAGCGGCCTGGCCGATGACATCCTGGACATCAAGACGCACTACGAGATGCAGTGGCTGCAGCGTGGCCTGACCATCAAGTATATCCGTTTTGCCCTGCCTCACGGCGTGGAACTCATCGAGCCCGACATCGAGATTGAGCCCGATACCTACCGCAGCTACAACCGCGGTTACATCCAGATGCCCCAGCTGATGTCTGACGAGGACAACGGCGCCCGGCGCTAATCAACGAGACAAATCACAAAATAATCATAACACTTAAAACCAATAACTTTCAACTAAGTATGACCATTTATCCTAATCTGATACTCGACGCCCTGCGCACCGTGCGCTATCCCGGAACGGGAAAAGACATCGTGGAGATGGGCATGGTGAACGACGACATCCGCATCGACGGCAATCGCGTGAGCCTGTCGCTGACATTTGAAAAACCTACCGACCCCTTCATCAAGAGCGTGGTCAAGGCCGCCGAGGCCGCCATTCTCGCCCATGTGGGCAGTGAAGTGGACATCAAGGGCAATATTGGGGTGAAGACCGCTCAGGACAACCCCGTGCGCAAAATAGAAAAACCCCTGCCCGGCGTGAAGAACATCATCGCCGTGAGCTCGGGAAAGGGCGGTGTGGGCAAGTCCACTATCGCCTGCAATCTGGCAGTGGCCCTCGCCATGCAGGGCTACCGCGTGGGTCTGCTCGATGCCGATATCTTCGGCCCCTCGATGCCCAAGATGTTTGGTGCCGAGGACGAGCAGCTGTACATGCATGAGGTGGATGGCAAGAACCTGATCATCCCCCTGGAGAAGTATGGCGTGAAGATGCTCTCGCTGGGATTCCTGGTGGATAAGGAGAAAGCCATCCTGTGGCGCGGTGCCATGGCCAGCAATGCCCTGCGGCAACTCATCAACGAGGCCGACTGGGGCGAGTTGGACTACTTTGTCATCGATCTGCCCCCCGGCACCAGCGACATCCACCTGACCTTGGTGCAGACGCTCCCCATCACAGGAGCCATCGTGGTCACCACGCCCCAACAGGTGGCGCTGGCCGACGCCCGCAAGGGCATCAGCATGTTCATGGGTGAGCATGTGGGCGTTCCCGTGCTGGGCATTGTCGAGAACATGTCGTGGTTCACTCCGGCCACCCACCCCGATGAGCAGTACTTCATCTTCGGGCGCGACGGTGGCAAGCAGTTGGCCGAGACGCTGGGTGTGGAGCTGCTGGGACAGATTCCCCTGGTGGCAGGCATCTGCAAGGGCAGTGACGACGGTATGCCCGTGGTGCGTGCCAACGACGTGAGCGGAGCCGCCTTTAAGAAGCTCGCCACGCGCGTGATGGACGCCATCGACCGCCGCAACAAGACCTTGCCTCCCACCGAGGTCGTAGAAACGCATTGATTATGTTTTATCAGCTTTAAGTATATCAACCAAAATCCAATCGATTATGAAAAAGATTATCGCAATGCTGGCTGTAGTGGCAATGCTGCTCCCCAGCTGTGGCTCGGTCCCCATTACTGGCCGCAAACAGTTGAATCTCGTCAGTGACGCTGAGGTGCTGCAGGCAAGCCTCCAGCAATATGCCAGCTTCATGCAGACGGCTACGCTCTCGACGCAGAAGGCCAAGAGCGCCCAGGTAACCCGCGTCGGCCAGCGCATCGCTGCCGCCACCGAGGCCTATCTCAAGTATGCCGGCCTCGAGAGTGAGTTGCAGAATTTCGCATGGGAGTTCAACCTGGTCAAGAGTGATGATATCAATGCCTGGTGTATGCCCGGCGGCAAGATTGTGGTCTATGAGGGCATCATGAACCTTGTCAGCAGTGACGACGAGTTGGCTGTGGTAATCGGCCATGAGGTGGCCCATGCCGTTGCCAAGCACAGCAATGAGCGCATGAGCCAGCAAGTGCTGGCCGAGTATGGCGCCAATGCCATCGGCATCCTGACCAGCGGCAAGAGTGCTGCCACCCAGCAGATTGCCCAGCAGGTATATGGCCTGGGCGCACAGTATGGCGTGATGCAGCCCTTCTCGCGCAAGCACGAGAGCGAGGCCGACAAGATGGGCCTGGTATTGATGACCATCGCTGGCTATAACCCTGATGTCGCCGTGACTTTCTGGCAGAAGATGCAGGCATCCTCGTCCAACAGTGTGCCCGAATTCATGAGTTCGCACCCGAGCCATGAGACGCGCATCAGCGACATCATCAAGTGGCTCCCCGAGGTCAAGAAAACTTACGGTGCCAAGTAAATGAGACATTTGTATCGCATCCTGTTCCTGTCATTGGCGTTGTTGCCCTTGACAGGAGCGGCACGCACCATAGCCGACTTCTTTGCGAGTGAGCCGGGGACCATTTTCCCCCTGCTCACCCGCACCCATCGGCTGGATATGGTGGACTACTACAACAGTGGCCAGCAGGTCGCCATTGCCAACAATCTGGCAGGCGATAGCCGCCTGCTGGAGCTGGACAGCTGTTACCTTAAGTTGCAGTCCAGCGGCAGCAAGGTGGTGGAGATGCTGATGCGCCAGGTGGGCAAGGACACGGTGATCACGGTCATCGAGACGGTGATGACACCCGTGCCCGACAGCCGCCTCACGCAGTGGAACGTCCATTGGCAGCGATATGTCAGCGACCGCCTGTTCCCGCAACCAGCCATCGACGATTTCATCGTCCGCAAGATGCCGCGCGAACTGCGGGCCGACCTCCAGGATGCGATGATATTCCCGCTCATCAGGCTCACCTTCACGGGTGACCGCCACGAGACCATCGAGGCGGCTCATGGCCTGGAGCAGTTCCTGGTACCCGATGAGTACAAGCGCTTTGCACCTTATCTGAAGCCGACGCTGAACTACCGCTTCAACGGCTTGAGAATCAAACCCGTCAAGTGAAATGGATGTACCATCGTCACAGCAGCCCCAGGGCATGACACTCAGCGCCTTCAATGCGCGCATCGAGCGTGTCATTGCCGGTGAAGCCATTCTGCAGAACCAGTGGGTCATCGCCGAGACCAGCGACATGCGCCTCAACCGTAGCGGTCACTGCTATCTGGAACTCATCGAGAAGGACAAGCAGGGAGCAACCATTGCGCGCATCAATGCCGCCATCTGGGGCAGCAAGTACTCGCGCATCTACTATGATTTCCTCAACGCCACTGGGCAGGTCCTGGCAACGGGCATGAAGGTGCTGGTCAATGTCACGGCAACCTTCCACGGCCAATATGGTCTCAAGGTGGTCATCAACGACATCAATCCCGAGTACACCCTGGGCGACATGGCTCGCCAACGGCAGGAAATCATCAACCGTCTCACCGCCGAGGGCGTCATCGACCTCAACAAGCAACTGCCATGGCCCCAGGTGCCGCAGCGCATCGCCATCGTGTCGGCCGAGGGCGCGGCTGGCTATGGCGACTTCATGAACCAGTTGACTGGCAACCCCTACGGGCTGCAGTTCTACACCTGCCTGTTCCATGCGGTCATGCAGGGCAACCAGACCGTGCCCACCGTCCTTGCCGCGCTCGACCGCATCAACAGCCACATCGACCTGTTTGACTGTGTGGTCATCATCCGTGGCGGCGGTGCGACATCCGAACTCAACTCGTTTGACAACTACGACCTGGCGGCCAGCGTGGCCCAGTTCCCCATTCCCGTGATTGTGGGCATCGGGCATGAGCGTGATGTGACGGTGCTCGACTATGTCGCCTCCATGCGTGTCAAGACCCCGACCGCTGCCGCCGAGTGGCTCATCCAGTGCGGCACCACTGCATTGGCCCACCTGGGCACCCTGCAGGATACCATTGTCACCACCGTGCGCGACATCGTCGGTCAGGCAAGGGAGCAACTGGCCCACTACACCAGCCTGATTCCCGCCACTGCGAGCAGCATCATCGACACCAACCGTGTCCGTCTCGACAACCATGCGCGCAACATTCCCTTTGCTGCCAGCAGCCTCATTGCTAGCCAGCGCACAAGCCTCGAGCGTGCCATCGAGCGTATCAACGATGCCGTGGCCAGGACCATGCAGCGCGAGCAGCAACGGTTGCAGTCGCTGGGCGACAAGGCTGAACTGCTCTCGCCCGAGAATACCCTGCGCCGCGGTTATTCGCTCGTCAGGGTGGGGGACAAGTGCGTTACCACGGTCGAGCAGGTGCAGCCCGGTGATGCCATCACTATCCAGTTTGCCGACGGCACTGCCGACGCCACTGTCAACTGAATGAGATAAAACGAAAAATTTGAATACAAATCATAGCAAGATATTATGGAAGAAAACATCCAGATGACCTATACACAAGCCATTACCGAACTTGAAGAACTCGTGCAGAAGATGCAGGACCCCCAGTGCAGCATCGACAACCTGAGCCAATACACCCAACGCAGCAAGCAACTGCTTGGCATCTGCCGCAGCAAGCTCACTGCCGTTGACGCCCAAGTCAAGCAAATTCTTTCCGACATCCAGCAACAGGAGTCGTAATGCACGGTATTTGGCTGGAAATCAAAAACAAAGGATAAAGCTTTACAGGGTCGAATGTGCAGGATAGATAAACTATTCTCTCATCTGTTTGAGCTATTCACCAAAAAATTACTACCTTTGCACCCGCAATGATAGCGAAGGCCGAGCGGAAAACGTGTATTATTGGTTTTCCCAAGTCGCACCCTATCTGAGCTGAAAGCAAACCACGCGCCTGTGGCGAAATTGGTAGACGCGCCAGACTTAGGATCTGGTAACTCCGGTTGTGTAGGTTCGAGTCCTATCAGGCGCACGATAACACAAAACCCGCTGAACTCCAGCGGGTTTATTGCGTTAATTTAGGCCTTGAAATGAAGCTGAACCTATGGTTGTTGTTGGATTTTACGTCAAAAGAACTGTCCCTTTTTTTCTTTCTTTTGTTTTGCATAAAGAATTATCCAAAAATCTCGGATTCTAAGTCTTTATAGATTTGTGTCTCCTCAGTAATTAAGGGAGTAATTGTATCTCTAAAGAAAGCATCTTTTGTGTTTCCGCATTGTGTCAATGATAATATCCGTTTTAGCTCAGTATATATCTTCCCACTTGCAGATTTAATATCATCGGTAGGATTTCCTCTTTCCACACTTTCAGCTATTGCTTGTTCTTTTGCCTTGAGGCACTCCTCTATTTTATCTTTTTTATTGTATGAATGACACAATTTTGTAATTATTTCATCATCCAAAAGATAGCACTCAATATGCCTTTTTTTCAAGACCTTAATGCCTTGTGCGTTTAATTCTGCTACTTCTTCCTCACTTTTATCATCCCTATCAACAAACCTAATTTTTGTGGAGTTTTGAAGAACTTGTGAAATAATTTTCATACTAACATTATTATCGTCCTCAAGTTCTGAACATGAACCAATTGAAACAAAAGAAGTGTCTGGATATTTTGAAGAAAAGATGCGTCCATATATCTGTGCATCAAAATTCTTATAGTGACGTCCTTTGACAGTTCCTTCACAAAATACTACTTTTTGTGGAGCTATCAGTTTAGCAAAGTCACCAAAAGCTAACTCAAGGAACTTTTTCCAAATAGTAGCATCTATAGTTGATGGGCAAATTACTGCGGATGTATCAAAATCTATTTCAGAAAAATCTAAGAAGCAAACTGTATTCGGATTCTGTTCTTCAAGAACTTTCGCAGCCTTAAGCATACCAATAGAATGAGTTGACAACCACAACTGCGAACCATCTGATATCAAGTTGTACAATTCTGATAGTAATTTTGATTGAAGTGCTGTATGCATGTGAAGTTCTGGTTCATCTATGCAATACACAGTATTTTCATAATACGCCGCTTTAATCACCAGGTCCAGCAACAAATCAAAGGCAGATTTCTCCCCAGCAGAAAGGTTTTTATAATGAAAATTCTCTCAGCGACCTTTTGTAAAATAGAAACTTCCATTTGAAAGCGGATCGCCAATAGATACTAATTGTAAATCTTCAAATACATTATTCAATAATTGCCTTATTCTCCCAACGAGTTCTTCCCTTAAATCCCCTACAGATTTATTGTCATTATTGGAATCATATATACCCGATAATGTCTTTGAAACTAATCTTTGATAATTTTCGGATACTGACATATCCGTTTTCATTAATGTATCAAATTGAATTCTGTCTTTCGGATTTTGTTGCCTTGATAATTTTGACGTTGTAAAATCAGGTTCGTGACGATAGGCTGTACGAAAGTACATGATCCCATGTAATTTGTTTTGATCGTATAATATGGTATCATGAGTAAGTATCTGTACTTTGTTAGAGAACCAATCACCATCTCTATTATCTCCTTTATCCCCCTCTTTAAGATAGTAATCTTTTTCTCCGACAGTGCCAAAACCCTTCAGTTTATACCAATAATTGAATCCTTCGAATACAGAGGATTTCCCACAACCGTTTGGGCCAACAAGTATTACCAACTTAGCTGTTTCAGGAATATCTGTAATTGTTAAATCAGTAAAACGCTTAAATTTATTAAGTCTGACTTCCTTTATTTTCATATAAACAAATTATTATATAATGCGATGAATATCTCTTGTATTTTGTCCTTAAGAATTAAAGAGTGGTTCCAAAGGCTTGCTCAATGTAGTAGATAGCAAAAGTCAATGCCTTGTTGCCCATCTCGAAAAGCAAAGTATTCTATTGCAAAGATAGTTCATTTTTATGAAAAATACAACAATCAAAGCCAATGATTTTACTATCGATCATTGTTAGTGACAAATGTACCCACCAAAATGAAAAAATGCACTTCTCGGCCCATAGAACCCCTATCTCTGAAATGAAGAAAAAGCGGTTATCGTACTGCCAAGGTACGGTAACCGCCTCTATGCGTAAAAGACAGCGTTTATGACTTTTCACCAATCATCATTAGATGTGTCAAATGATTTGAGTAAAAAGCTATAAATTAATGCATTAATTGATTCTTCAAATTTTGGCTTTACTTCATTATAGTTACCTTGTGTTCTCATCCACATTGCAACATTTGCCATTCCATTGTTACCTTCATATCCTCTTATTGATGGCTCGACTCTTATTTTACCTTCCTTAAACAAGAACTTTACAGTATAGTAATAGGAAGTATAGTAGCCTTTTCCCCATTTGAAAGCATTACTTTCATAGCCATTTACCGTGATTAATTCGTTTTCAACTTTTGTCATAACCTTATCAGGGTAAGTAAATAGCTGGGATATACCTAAAATGACTTTATCATATAGTTCTTTTTGGCTCCAACCATCCAATTCATAAACCATAAACTCTTTACCACCTTCTGTCGACAAGCCACCTTCCGAATCAAATATAAATAAAGGCATTGTAAAAGAAGGCGTAACTTTTTGCGGTTTGGCTTCAGTTTTAACTGCAGTAGTCGTAGCTTTTTTCTTGTGAGATGCTCCCTTTTTAGTTTGTGAGAATGATACCAATGGCATCAGGATTGCCAAAATCAATAGAATTTTCTTCATAATATCAATAATTTACAAATTTCACATTTGCAAATGTACTACTTAATTTGAAATATGATACAATTCTAAAAAAAGAATTTTGAAGTTGTAATGTATACACAAATACAATTATGATACCAGCTTTTTTAAAACAAGTATGCATCGCGGTGCTTTTTGTGCTCGAACACGGGCGGCTTGAAGAATTTGTAGGTGTTGGAGTTGCTTTTTCTAGGGGTGCGTACGCTCCCCCTTTTTGTGTCGTTCAACACCTTTCCGCGCCTTTCAACGCCTCATCGGCTTGCTGGAAAATGCTGTCCATCAGGCGTCGGGAGGTTTTTAAAGGTTTTAGACGGGTAAAACCAAAACTCAATCAGATTAAAGCGGTAACTTGCCGATTATCAGAGTGATATTATTGTTTATAAAGGATACTATTGCGCGAAATAAGGAAAAATCACGCTTTTTTAAGTAGATTTTTCCTCGTTTCACGTATTTTTTAGTCCTAAAAACATTGCAATTATCAAGAAAAGGAAACGGCACTTTTCCGTTTATAGGCTGCTCAGAACTATATATTTTTTCGCTCTAAGCAGGATATAAACGGGTTTTTAATTATTGTAGGTGGTCATTATCATGCATACCATTGACGGATGTTTGCTAATCCTCGGGGGAGCGTGCGCTCCCCCTTTCTGCGCCCTTTAACGCCTCACCGGATTCCTGGAAAGCTCTGTCCATCAGGCGTCGGGAGGCTTTTAAATGTTTTGGGAAGCACGAGCCTAAGTCCTATCAGTCGCAAACGAATCACATCAATCTGATTATCAGTTTGATATGATTTTTAATTGTAGAACATTGTGAGATTTCTACAGGATTTGAAGAAATAAATTATGAGATTTCTACATAATTTCCATGAAAACATTTTGAGATTTGCCCAAAATGGTTATTGCGGTTGGTGAATTAATCCGGTGTTTATAGTGGAATAAATTTGTGTACTGTTACAAAAATATTCCATATCTTGAACAACTCATCTCGTCCGAGGGGAACAGGATGATTAAGGTCATTACTTGAACAGGTCGTGGAGGGTGACCTGACGGTGGATCAGGTTGATGGAGTGTTGGTTGGTTGTAAGGCCGTTGGCAGTAATCATCACAGGCTGGATGAGTACGCGTTTCTTGATGGTGTCACGCAATACATCCATTTTATTTCGGATTGATGCTGCTGTGGCGGAGGTGAAAGTAAATGGCCTTCTTGTGTATTTAGCCTCACACAAGTTGACAACTTTGTCGCCACGAATTATCACCAAGTCAATCTGTGCTTTGCTTGAGGTGAATCCCATGGCCTGGGTGCTAACTCCTTCGATTCCTAATGACCGTTTGATTTGTGGCAAATGAGTAAGACAGAGCCTCTCAAAAGACAAACCACACCAAGTGTTATAGGCGGATGTTTCCATCATGTGCATCCATGTGTCGTCGTCATAGAACTTCTTGTTGTGGATGAATGTGAAAAAGAAAATAGTATAGAAGTCGATTAACTGATAGATTTCGGTGGCCTCACCAAGAGAACGGTAAGTCCTAATAAACCCGCACTGTTCCAGTTCATCAAGTCTATTGGTAAGACTGCCTCCATTGCTCATGCCAGTTGCTTCTATAATTTGGTTTCTAGTCAACCCTTGACGTTTTGCTGAGAGCGCTTTGACTATCTTGATGTGATCACCACTCGATTTAAATAATGATGCGTACAGGTCTTGAAATTCTGTCTCAAGCAATGGCGACTCGTTAAAAAACAATGCATCCATGTTCTGAGCCAGACTCAGGGCCGGGGAAAGTAAATCCAAATAATAGGGAATGCCGCCCAGTGCCATATAGCATTCGGCTATCATGTCCTCTTCCCATAGGATTCCCCGATTCATCAGGAACTGCTGTACCTCGTTAAGCGTAAACGGATTGATCTTGATGCGGAATGTTAAGCGGTTGTGTAATCCTCCATGATTACGAACTATCTTCTTAACCAACCATGAAGCCGCAGACCCGCAAACAATCAATAAGATATCGTCGCGTGCCGAAGCCCAACTGTTCCAAAACCACTCCAAAGCCTTGACAAAATCACTTTTTGCGGTATCCATCCAAGGCAATTCATCAAGAAATACGACCTTGCGCTTACTTTGATTGTGCTCCAATAACGTGATTAAAGCTCCAAAAGCATCTAACCAATTGCTATGAGGCTTCATGCCGTCAAGTCCATAGCGCACCAGTGAGGCATCAAAATTGAATAATTGCTCCTGCCGTGTTCCACAAGCGATGCCTGTCACCTGAAAAGCAAATTCGTTATGGAAAAACTCCCTAATGAGAAATGTCTTGCCCACGCGACGGCGTCCATAAACCATCACAAACTCGCTGCGTCCAGAGTCACGGAGGCGCTCCAGTTCACTGATTTCAGCATTACGACCGATAATTTTCATTGCGTCTATTATTGATTTAGCCGCAAAGATAACAAAAATTTCAATATTAGCCAAGTTTTTATCATATAATTAGCTTAAATCAAAGATTTAATCAATATTCAGCCAAATATCTCATGATAGCTGGCTGAATATAAAGATTATGTTCGCATCTAGCTGATTTTATTACAATAATTGGCTGAAATTGATGAAAATGTGTACTTTTGGGCGGTATGTCATTATTGTTTCTACTTTCCGCTAGAAAGTCTGCACTTTGATTGGAGTTAGATAGTTACATTCATCTTGATAATAATCACATTTCGGGTGGGCGTGCGCTCTCCCTTTTTGCGCCTTTAAATGCCTCATTGGCTTGCTGGAAAACGCTGTCAATCAGGCGCTGGGAGGTTTCTAAGGATTTTGGGAGGCGCACCCCGAAGTCCATCAGGCGCACAGTATAAACAAAAACCCGCTGAAATTTTAGCGGGTTTTATGCGTTAATTAAGAAGGGGCATTGGAATCCTTGGTACAACTTTTAACAATGTGCCCATTGCGGCCAATTACATAAGCTTCTTCATGATTTCTTTCTAGCAATAAGCTTAGCCTATAACTCTTGGCTGACGGCTAATCATTATATATTACTCGACACGGATAAAGCCATATTTGCCCATGATGTCGTTGAACACAATCGTGTAGGTTCCGGCCTCAACGGGAATGTTGGGACCGCCCTGAGTGCCGACACCCACGGGGAAGGTCGTTGCGCCCCAGTTTACAGCCCAAGTGCCGTTAGCAAACTTGAGCTCGGTGTTGTCGCTGAAGGTCACATTCTTAGCAATCCAGTCATGGTTCTCGACCACGGTGCTCATGGGCGACATTTCGTTGCCACCGACGTTCCAGTCCTGATAACTGCCAGGCATAGTCACCTTGCTATAGACACTTACCAAGCCATCATAGGGCTCGACTGACAGCGTCTCGGCGTTCATGTCGTAGGTAATCACGTAATAGCCGTCGGCAGGCACCTCAATGTTGCCACTTTTGATGTCGTTCTTTACGTAAATGCCATCAATCATGCCCCACTGTTCCTCCCAATTACCGGGTTGATGGATAATTTTAAAGCCCTGTCCAGCTAGAAAGTAGCCAACATAGTTCAGAATCGTGAAGTCCTCATCCTCAGTGTACATAGGGATGAGAGCGGTACCCACGTTGGCGGGATCGTTGCCCCACGAAGCGTCACCGATACACGAGCCAACAAGGTACCATAGGTCTCCCCACTCAATGTGACCATTAGGGTTGTAATTCTCATAGTTGGACAACGCGTTGATAAAATCTATGGCTGCATGCTGCACCATCTCGAAATCGCTGTTCAAAGAGGAACTACAGTCCAGCACAAGCATCACAATGGCACTAGTGTATATAGTCTCAACGTCAACGCTGGCAATACTATTGGGAGTAAACTCGCTATTTTTCTGCCATTTACTGTAGTTGGACACCCAATACCATTCTTGGATCCCGTTTTTGTTAATCTTCTCACTTGGGTCGTTCAATGTCAGATTGTCAAAAGTATAAGTTACATATACACCGTTAACCTCATTTGGCATCACAATTGTTCCGCTGGTGCTGGTCATACCGTGATAAGTCACGTTGATTAGGCTACGGTTGCTTAAGTTGAAGGTTCCCTCAATATATTTCTCAGACAGTGAGACCGTGTTGGAGTTCACATTGTCAAAAGTAAAGCGGATACGTGTCCCGTTGCTCACGCCAGGGATAGTCAACGTTAGTCTATGACTGTAGCTATAACTGGTTTTTGCCAAGTTATCAGCAATCTCCTGAAATGAGGTTTTTATTTCACTCATGTCGTTGATAAGAGAAATATTGTTTTCACTGCTAGCCAATGACCTCAGGTTGGACATAAACATTTCATTGTTGGTTACGTCACAACCTTTGAGACCGATAGAATAGGCCTGCAAGGGACAACCGTGGACAGTCATGCTGTCTATTCGAGTGTTCAGAGCTGATGCATATTGTGTGTCACTTGTGAAACCTTTGTCTGTAAGCATGAGGGAGCCCTGATCCAAACCATCAGTAAAAGTGATTAGGGCAACGTTGCTTAGGTTTTTGGGGAAAGGTGCAGCATCAAGTGCATCAAGCGATTTGTCAACGGCATAATACAAGACTGTTGCATCCTTTGTCGTCAAAGAAGACACAAACCCAGTGAATATATTTTTTGTGCCTCGATTGAGCAATGTGATATCTTTAGTGTACAATTGCTGATTGAAACCTGTAATTCCCATATACAAACCTGGAACATCCGTGCCTGTTTCTGGATTTGGTTCAGGATTAAGTATTCTATCTATTACAGCATTTACGTCAGCGATTGTCACTTCTCCATCATTGTTCACATCAGCTGAAGCTGATGAGTTGGTACTAAGGATAGCATCAATGACGACATTCACATCAGCTATAGTGACCTCGCCATCGTTGTTTACATCACCGTAGAGCGATTGTCGCGCATTGCCCTTGAGTGGAATCAACATTAGACATGCTATTATGAAAAATGATGTTTTTTTAATCATTGTAATGTAAATAATACCATTAGTGTCCCGTTAAAATCGGGACGAGTTAAATATTAATCAAAAAGCCCCGGAATGAGGGGACCAAATCGTTCCTTGACATGATTGAATTCAGTCTT
>CADBBK010000012.1 GCA_902792895.1 uncultured Bacteroidales bacterium
TGGATGCAGTTGTGATGAAGGCTTGTCGTTATAAATGACTCGGACACTGTTCTTCTTGCCGTCCCGTCTCATCTCGCTGAGTTCGTAGAAGAAATACAGTTGTCCGCTCGTGGGCAATAAACCCTCGCGGTCGAGGAACGCGAGGTCAGCACAATCTATTTGCAGCAGCAACGACAGGGGGTAGCCGCTATTGTCAAGTGGCCATTGGAAATCATCGGCAACATCAGGGCGCCCGCCTAATTTGGAGCAACCGGCAGTCAATGGGACGTTACCGTTTCCCACCAATGAGATCTGAATGGCATTGCGGCTGAAGGACTTGAGCAACTCCATGTAGTGACGCACCTTTTTTTTGTCTAATCTGAACTCATCGTCGGTATCCTTGGGCAAGGGTACGAGTTTCTCGAATTCCTTGTCGATTTTGTCCATTGCGGAAGCCAGCACGAAGATCAAGACAAGTATTGCTATGAACTCTATCCATATCGTCAACGGCGCGTCCACCATCGGCGCGTCCGGGTCGCCTTGCTTATACCAGAAATGCAAGAGGACAATATCGCCGACAAACATGCAGGTGAGCAGTACTTTCACGGCTATCAGTTTTTTGATTTTTCTGATGTCCAAATCCATGTGATGACCGTCAGATTCGACCTCATCGGCGGTTCCCTCAGCCACGATTCTGACGGCTTTGTAGAGCCCGTAAAACGACAGCAGCGCGATGACCGCGAACGTGCCCAGCAGCTCCATGTTCGCCCTATTCCACCCGAGGAGCAGAATGAGAAGGCTACAACCGGCTACAAACACGCAGAAGGTCAGCAGTGCATACCCTGTCCCTAGTCTGCCAGTATCTCTTTTCGCGTCCAAATCAGTTGATATGAGTTATAAAAAACATGAACTGGAAATATCGCATGATTGAATCTCTCGGTCCACGATTAATGGGTTACTGCTCGAGGGAGGCGATGACGTTGAGCAGCGTCTGGCCGACCTCGGCGAGGGTGACGGGGCTGATGCCGTCCATGGTGTCGTGGATGGTGTGCCACTCGGGGCAAAAACCCGTGGGGCTGTCGCTGCGCATGTCGATGATGTCCACACAGGAGATGCCGGCGCGGTTGACGAAGATGTGGTCGTCGGTCACGGCACCGCCCGGGCTGTTGATGAAATGACTGCCGGCAGCGCAGTTCCATACCAGGTCAACAAAGCCGCTGGCGTACTGCGTCGAGTAGTACTCGCGGGTGAAAGTGGCCTCGGGGGAACCCACCATGTCAAGCAGGATGCCGAACAGCGGCTTGTAGTTGCTCACATGGGGATGTGTGGCCCAGAACTGCGTGCCCAGGCCCCATGACTCCTCGTTGTCGTCCACACCCATGTCCTCGGCATCCACGAGCACGATGTCCACACCCAGGTCGGTCTTGTCGACCTTGAGTTGGCGTGCGAGTTGCAGCAGCACAGCCACTCCACTGGCGGCATCGTTGGCGCCCATGACGGGCTTGCGGTGGTTGGACTCGTCGGCGTCATTGTCGGCCCAGGGACGGCAGTCCCAATGGGCGAGCAGCAGCAGGCGCTGGCTGGCCTCGGGGTTGATGATGCCGATGACGTTCTTGATGCCCAGGCGGCCCTCGGTAGCCGTCTGGACGGTGCCTGTCTGCAGGATGACGGTGTCGCACGATTCCTGCAGGGTGGACATCAGCCACTCGGCACACTGGGCGTGGGCCGGTGTGCCCGGCACGCGCGGGCCGAAGTCACATTGCTGGCGCGTGAGTTCCAGTGCAGCGTTGCCGTCAAAGGACTGCCGCTGTACTGTGGCCGTATCCTGGGCCGTGCTGCCCGATGTCGCCCCGCTAGTCGAGTTGCCGCATGCAGTTACCAATGCCATGAGTGCTATATATAATAATGTCATCTTCATAGTGTGACAAACAGATAAAAAAGAGGCGGTATGTCTTGTCCCGCTGTGATGCGGACACGACATACCGCATCCAAAAGAAAAGTTAGTTTTAAAAAGATGCAGTGGTTGCAGTGAAGTTACTTGCCCTCGGGCTTGGCAGGAGCGGCAGCCTCCTTGGCAGGAGCAGCGGCTTCCTGAGCGGGAGCAGCCTGTGCGGCGGGAGCCTCTTCGGCGGGAGTGCCGAAGTTGGGCGCCTGAGTCTCGCTGGTGGGTAACTTCTTGATTTGGGGAGCGCCTTCAACGATTCGGGGAGCGCTGACGAATGCCGACCAAATGCTCAACACGCAGATGAAGATGGCCAGACCCCAAGTTGCTTTCTCTACGAAATCGGTGGTTTTGCGCACACCCATGAACTGGTTATAGTTGTTCACGTTGGCAGCAAGGCCGCCACCTTTGGATTTTTGGATAAGGATTACACCGATAAGCAATAACGATGCAATCGTGATCAGAATTGCTAAAATAATGTACATTTTTTCTTATTTTTTGATGTTTACTGTCTCATTTAGGACCAATTTCTTCAAAAATCGAATTTGGTCTGCAAAGTAAATACTTTTTTCTGGATAATTCAAACTTAATTGCTCAATAATTTCAAGTGCCTTTAAATATTTGTGTCTTGCGATGTACATCTTGGCGAGACTTTCGCTCAACATGGAATCATCGTTTTGGGTAGGATTGTCGATGACGTCGTCGGCAATTTCGGCCTTCTCCTCCTCGCCGACGGGGGCGACGATGGGAGTGCGGGCTGCCTGTTCTCCCAGTTGCATCTGCTCGGCGATGAACTTGTTGATGAGTTCATCCTGGGCATCGCTGTCGGCAGGAGCCTTGCCGCCCTCCTGCTGCTCCTGTGCTGCGAGCACGTCGGCATAGTCGGGCTGCGGGTTGAAGATGGCGCGGCTCAGGGCCTCGACCTCGCCGGGAGCACTCTTGGCATAGGTGTCCAGGAAGCGATCGATAGCCGTGACGGTGTCGGGGGTGGCGGGCAGCGCCTCGGGCGGATAGAAGTCGTTGAGCAACGCCGTGTCTTCGCCGAGCACGCCAGCCAGCGCACGCCTGTCGGGGAAGGTGATGGCGAGTTTGGCCAGCACGTCCTCGTTGCCTTTGGCGCCGTTGCGCTCGAGAAACAACAGCATGGGCAGCACGCAGTAAGGTGCCGCCTGCTCGCAGTCGTCCAGCCATTGCCTGGTCACCTGACCGGTGCCGTCGCCAGAGGCCGCAATCTGCTTGAGTTCGTCAACCAGAGCCGTTGTTGTCATTGGATTCTCACTCATCGGTGCTTGCACATTCACAATTATCGTGCCATCGGGAAAAACTGTCAGTTACCAGTCGCCCAAGGTCGCGTTGAAAATCAGGTCGCTCAGGTCCTTGCAGATCTGGTTACACAACTCGTCCTGCACGTCCACCAGCAGTTCGCTGCTCGAGAAGTCGCGGTAGGCGCTGAAGGAGAGGTCCTTGGACAACGCCTGATTCTTGTTGTTGACATACTTGACCTTGACCGTGATGGTGAGGCGCGTCTGACTAGCGTAGGCGTCCTCGCCCACGGCTTGGGGCGAAAGCTGGTAGTTGGTGATCTCACCCTCCATGTGCAGGTCGGCATTCCGGTTGTCGACGACGCGCAACCGTGTCTGCTGGGCAATCATGTCGGTCATGCGGTTCTCGAACATCGATTGCAGCGGCGGATACACCAGCGCAGCGCGGATGGGGAATTCACCGAACGAGATGGTGTGGTAGACGCTGTAGTCGATGGACGCGCCGTTGAGCGTGTAGCGCGGGATACAGGCAGTCCATGCCAGCGATGCCACGACGAGGGTCAATATGATAGCCAGGCGTTTCACTACAGGTCCAGGTTGTATTGCTTGATCTTGCGGTACAGGGTGCGCTCCGAGATGTTCAGCTCCTGGGCCGATGCCTTGCGCTTGCCGTTGTTGCGGCGCAGTGCTTGCTCGATGGTCTCGCGCTCGGTCTCCTCGAGTGTCTTGACCGTCTCGCTGTCCACGTCCATGGCCGATACCTCATCGACATGTCCCAGTTCCTGGGCCGATGCCTGCATGTTGCGGTAGGGCGAGTTCATCTCCCCTGCGGGGGAATCGTTGCCCGAGATGCCCAACAGGGGGTTGGTTTCGCGACGCAGTTCGTGTACTGCCGAGCCGACGTGCGTGGACTCGTTCATGCCATCGAGCCGCTTCTTGAGCGCCTCGATCTCGGCCTTGGTCGAGAGCATGAACTTGAGCAGCATCTCGCGGTCCACGTTGTAGTCGTAGTTGGGCGAGGACTGCACGGTCAGTGCGGTCTCGCGGTTGCTGGGCATGTACTGCTTCAGGGTGATGGCATCGACGGTGTTGCCCGACTCAAACAGGGCGACTTGCTCGATGACGCTCTTGAGCTGGCGCACGTTGCCGGGCCAGTAGTAGGCCTTCAGCAGGCGTATGGCGTCCTCGGTCAGGGTGACATTCTCGGTGTGGTTCTTCTCCACGAAATTGGACAGGAAGAGCATGGCCAGCAGCTTGATGTCATCATCGCGCTCGCGCAGGGGGGGCACGTTGATGAGCACCGTCGAGAGACGGTAATACAGGTCCTCGCGGAACTTGCCCTCCTTGACGGCCTGCAGCATGTCCTTGTTGGTGGCTGCCACGATGCGGATGTTGGTCTTGCGCACCGTGCTGTCGCCCACGCGCAGGTATTCGCCATTCTCGAGCACGCGCAGCAGTCGTGCCTGGGTGCTCAGGGGCATCTCGGCCACCTCGTCGAGGAAGATGACGCCGCCGTCGGCCTCCTCAAAGTAGCCCTTGTGGTCGGCAATGGCGCCGGTGAAGGAGCCCTTGACGTGACCGAACAGTTCGCTGTCGATGGTGCCCTCGGGTATGGCGCCGCAGTTGACGGCAATATATTTCTTGTGCTTGCGTGCGCTGCTCTCGTGGATGATTTTGGGGAAGTGCTCCTTACCCGAGCCGCTCTCGCCGATGATGAGCACGCTCAGGTCGATGGGTGCCACGAGCAGGGCACGACGGATGGCGGCAATCAGGGCAGGCGATTCGCCCACGATGCCAAAACGCAGCTTGATGTTGCGGATGTCGTTGTCGATTACTTTTTTTGCCATTTTTTCATTTTGTAAGTTTCAGTTTTCAAGAATTGGCCCAGTTCTTCGGGCGTAGTGTACTGTGCATACTGCTCGGGCATGATGGGGTCATGCACGCTGACGCGGAAGTTGTAGTCCTTGCGGCGGAAAATCTCGGCGGGCAGGCGCAGGGTGCGCAGTTTCCAGCTGATGACGCCCAGTGCGAGCGACAGCCAGCTGTTGTGCCCGTGGATATAGATGGGGATGACGGGCACCTTGAGTTTCATGATCAGGCGCATGATGACGGGTTGCCATTCGCGGTCCTCGACGCGCAGGTGCCAGTTGAGCTTGCTCACGGCGCCGGCGGGGAAGAATCCCAGCGGATGGCCAGCCTTGACGTGCTTGAGCGACTCGCTGATGCCCTGCATCGACACGGCACGCTTGGCGGGGTCATCGCTGGCCAGGGCATCAACGGTGATGAAGTTGGGCTTCATGCCGCCGATTTTGCCCAGGATCATGTTGACCATGAACTTGTAGTCGGGCCTACGGGTGCCGATGATGTGGATCATCATCACACCGTCGATGGCGCCGAAGGGGTGGTTGGAAACAGTGATGAACGGACCCTCGGGCAGGTTGTCGAGCACCTCGCCGTTGTCAAAGGTGATGGTGGAGTTCAGATCCTTCATGAAGCCGGTGCAGAAAGGCACACCCGGCGTGTGGCAGTTGTGGCCGTGGATCCAGTTGGCATCATCCATGTCGAGCAGGTGGAACAACCACTTGACCAGCTTGGGTTTGCCGTCAAAGAACGGCACCATTTTGCGGATGTCGTCATAGTCCAGGATATCGGGCTTGACGGGTGGGGTCTGTTGTTGCTCTTGCTGTGGTTTGTCTTGCTTGTTGTAGTCTTCCATTAGCATAATGTGAAAATCGGATGCAAAGATACAACTTTATTTCGGGAACTGACACAAAGAAATGTTAAAAAGTGACATTTTGGCAGAAAAATTTTCTACTGCGGGCGCCCGGTGGGGGTAATGCATTGTGCAGCAGGGGGTAGCGGCAAGGCTTGACGGCAAGGTGTAATAGCAAGGCATAATAGCAAGGCGGAGCCTTGCAATACCCTGACGGGAGGCTTGCAATACACTGACGGGAGGCTTGCAATGCCCCGACCTGGGGCTTGCATTGCTTGAATGGATGGAAGGGTGGGGTTAGTCTTTCTTTTTGTTGTTTTCCTCTTTGGGTTGCTGGGCGTCCTTGTAGGGGTTGTCCTTGATGAGGTTGGTGTCGGGCTCGATGCTGACGACGACGTGCTTGGAGTTGCCGCGCCACAGGACGATGCCCTTGTACTCGTTGTAGGTGAGGACGATGCGCTTGCCGTCCTGGGACCATTGCATGGCCTGACGGGCAAGGGTGTCGTTGGGGATGGAGAACTTGAAGTCGCTGGTGATGGCGGGAATCGTGCCGTCGACGTAGCCCTCGCTGACCATCTCGCCCTCAAAGGTCTTGAACAGCGAGCCCTCATTGCTCACCTTCATGATCCAGCCCTTCTCCTGGCTCACGCGGTAGGGGTGGAAATAGTGCTGCCACATCCACCAGCCCAGGAACAATACCATGGCCGTGATGATGAGTATGAGCACCATCTTGACGGAGTTGCCGCGGCGCTCGATGGTAGCCTCCTTGATTTCGCGCTCCTCGCGCTCGAGTTCGGTTTCCTGATGCTGTTGGGGTTGCTCTTCAGGGTCGTGAACGTCGGTGAAATGATCGTCAAAGTTGTCGTCCATAGCTTTGTAGTTTCTGGTTATAAGAGATTGTTAAAGTTTGATTTCTTCGTTAGTGGTGTCGACCACGGTCTTACCGCTCTCGATGCGGCTGCGGTCTATCGCCATGCTGGCAAAAGCATAGATGCCCAGGACGATGAGCAGCACCGTCTGGAATCCCCACACGAGCATGGCAAACGCCGAAGCGCGCGGGTCAAAGTTGGAGGGCGAGAACACGCCCACGCCATAGAGCGACAAGGCGAAGATGATGGCCACATGCCAGGAGCCGAGGCCGCCGTTGGTGGGCACACCCATGCCGATGCTGCTGAGCACAAACATCACCAGTACGGCGAGCACGCTCAGGCCGCTGGTAAACGAGAATGCCTGGCAGGCCAGGTAAAGCTGCAGGAAATAGCAGCCCCAGATGAGCACCGTCAGCAGCAGGAACCACCACTTGCCTTCCATGCGGGTGATGGAGGCGAAGCCTTCCCACAGGTTGCGGGCCATGAGTTGGATTTTCTTGATGATCTTGTTCTCGGTCTTCATCACCAGCAACCAGCCCAGCGCGATGATGGCCACGGCGCTGCCGAGCCAGATGCGCGCGTCGCTGGCGACGCTGAGGAAGTTCTCCTTCATCTGCGGGTAGGAGTCAAAGAACTTGCCGAAGGCGCCCTGTGCCAGCATGAAGGTGACCAGAGTGAGCAGGAGCACGGTGACCGTGTCGGTGAGTCGGTCGGCGACCATCGAGCCCATGACCTGGGTGACCGAGGCCTTCTGCCGGTTGGCGATGTATCCGCAGCGCCACACCTCGCCCAATCGGGGGAACGCCAGGTTGACGGCATAGGTGCCGAAGATGCTGTTGAGCACGGCGCTGAACGACGGCTTGACGTCGATGGCGCGCAGCTGGAGCCGCCAGCGCAGGGCCCTGAAAACGTGGCTCAGGATGCTCACTACTGCTACGGGCAGGAACCACCAGTAGTCCACGTCGGTCTTGAGGGTGTCCATCATCGAGTTGATGTCCACATTCTTGTAAAGGAAATACATCAGTCCCACGCCGATGACGAGGGGGATGCCGTATTTGATCAGATAGGAAATGGTTTTTTTCACGTTTTTCTCTTCTTGTTGCGTTAAAAACTCGTGCTCCTTGCAGCAAGTCGGCAAAAAATAGCTATCTTTGCAGATTGCTGTAGTGCGCCTCGAGCGTGCAAAGTTAACAATAAAAGACCAAACATGCGGAAAGTTAGAGCAAAAAAGTCACTGGGGCAGCATTTCCTGACCGATTTGTCGATTGCCGAGCGCATTGCCCACACGCTGGACGACTTCAAGCACCTGCCGGTGCTCGAGGTAGGCCCGGGCATGGGTGTGCTCACCCAGTTCCTGCTCGATATGGGGCTGGACCTGACGGTGGTGGAACTTGACGGTGAGAGTGTGAACTACCTGGAGGCCTCCTATCCACAGCTGCACGGACGCATCATCGGCGAGGACTTCCTGAAGATGGACCTCAAGCGGCTGTATGGCGACTCCCCCTTCTGCGTGATTGGCAACTACCCTTACAACATCTCGACGCAGATTTTCTTCAAGGTGCTGGACTACCGCGACCAGGTCGCTTGCTGCAGCGGCATGCTGCAGCGCGAGGTGGCGCAGCGCATCGCCGAGCCGCCGGGCAGCAAGGCCTACGGCATCCTGTCGGTGCTGCTGCAGGCGTGGTATGACATCGAGTATCTGTTCACCGTCGATGAGCATGTGTTCGACCCGCCCCCCAAGGTCAAGAGCGGTGTCATCCGCCTCACGCGCAACGATGTGACCGACCTGGGCGTTGACGAGCGCATGTTCAAGCGCATCGTGAAGGCCTCGTTCGGGCAGCGGCGCAAGATGCTGCGCAGCTCGTTGAAGCCGATTTTCTCGGCCGACCCGACGGTGATGGAGCGTGATGTGTTCCGACAACGTCCCGAACAGCTGGGCGTAGAAGATTTCATTGCCCTGACGCGGCTCGCGATGGAGCAGCCGCACTCGGTCCCCTGACGGATTCGCCCCGTCGACGGGGCCTACCTCTCCACAACCAAGCCACAGTTATCAACGACTACTAAGACTCCAGAAATGCTATGAAGGAATTTACCGAGGAATATTTGTCGAACCTTAACGAACTCATCCACAATAAGAATGAGGAACTCGTGCGGGCCCAGATTCAGGACCTGCACCCTGCCGATGTCGCCGAGCTGGTAGGTGACCTGGACGACGAGGACGCACTGTTCATCATGCTGATGCTTGATGACGAGACGGCCGCCGACGTGCTGGTAGAACTCGACGAGGACCAGCGCCACGACCTGATGGAGCTGATGCCTAACGAGGAAATCGCCAAGCAGGTCGAGCAGATGGATGCCGATGACGCCGTCGACGTGATCCAGGAGCTGGACGAGGAGGACCGCGAGGACGTTATCAAGCACATCGACGACGTGGAGCAGGCAGGCGATATCGTGGACCTGCTGCAATATGACGAGGACACCGCCGGTGGTTACATGTCCACCGAGATGATTGTCGTCAACGAGAACATGTCGATGCCCGACTGCATCAAGGCGATGCGCCAGCAGGCCGAGGACATCGACGAAATCTATGTCATCTATGTCGTTGACGACGACAACCGCCTGAAGGGCATCTTCCCGTTGAAGACCACCATCACCAACCCCTCGGCCTCCAAAATCAAGCACGTCATGGAGCCTGACCCCCTGAGCGTGCGCACCGACACCCACATCGAGGACGTTGCCCTCGACTTCGAGAAATATGACTTGGTGGCCATGCCTGTCGTGGACAGCATCGGGCGCCTGGTGGGTCGCATCACGGTCGACGACATCATCGACCGCGTGCGAGAGCAGGGCGAGGACAATTACCAGATGGCATCAGGTATCTGGGGCGACATCGAGACCGACGACAACGTCTTCCGTCAGGTGCGCGCCCGATTGCCGTGGCTGCTCATCGGACTGGTGGGCGGTATCATCAACGCCCTGATTCTGGGTGGCGGTGAGGGCGATGCCGACCTGTTGCGCATCCTGCCCGGCCTGGCATTGTTCATCCCGCTGATTGGCGGTACCGGCGGTAACGTGGGTACCCAGTCGAGCGCTATCGTTGTGCAAGGTCTTGCCAACGGCAGCCTGGACGTCAAGCACGTGGGCAAGCACTTGTTCAAGGAGTTCAGCACGGCGCTCATCAATGCACTGGTGATGGGACTGCTCATCTTCCTTTATGCCCATTTCTTCCCTGTGGACAACGATCCCACCAAGTCCTACATCGCAGCATGGGCAGTGACCACTTCGCTGTTCCTCGTGGTGATGTTCGCCTCGCTGTTCGGCACGGTGGTGCCGCTGGTACTCGAGCGGCTGAAGATTGATCCCGCCATTGCGACTGGCCCGTTCGTTACAGTGACCAACGATATTGTGGGCATTACCATCTACATGGCCATCAGCGGCTGGCTCATCAACTTATTTACTTCTTTGATGGGCTAGTGCCGACGAGAGTATAGTAAAAGGGGACGGTTCTGATTTGCAAAAGATGTAACGCAAATCGGAACCGTCCCCATATAATGTCTATTTATAATGCTTATCGTTGTCGTAGTTCCCAGAAGGCAACTGCGGCGGCTGCGGCGACGTTGAGGGAGTCGACGTTGTGCTTCATGGGGATGCGCACGACGTGGTCGGCAGCGGTGATGGCCTCGTGCGAGAGGCCGTCGCCCTCGGTGCCCATAATCAGGGCCAGGCGGGGTATCTGCTTGAGAATCGCATCGTCGAGCGGGATGGAATCGTCGCTCAAGGCCATGGCTGCGGTTTGGAAGCCAAGCACATTCAGGCGCGGGGTGACCGGCTCGTCAATCCAGGTCCAGGGGACGAGGAATACCGAGCCCATCGACACGCGCACGGCACGGCGGTTCAACGGGTCACAGGCCGTGGGGGTGAGCAGCACGGCATCGATGCCCAGCGCGGCAGCCGAGCGGAAGATGGCGCCGATGTTGGTCGTGTCGGTCACGGCATCGATGACCACCACGCGACGGGCGTCGCGGCACACCTGCTCGACGGGCAGCGGCAGCGGGCGCCGCATGGCACACAGCACGCCACGCGTCAGGGTGTAGCCCGTGAGGGCAGCCAGCAGATCGCGCTCGCCGGTATAGACAGGAATGTCCCCGCAACGCTCGATGATGCTGGCGGCATCCCCCGTGATGTGACGCCGCTCGCACAGCAGCGACAGCGGTTCGTAGCCCGCGTTGAGGGCGACATGGATGACCTTGGGGCTCTCGGCGATGAAGATGCCCTTGTCCGGCTCCAGGCGGTTGCGCAACTGCGCCTCGGTCAAGGTCCCATAGACTTCAACCCCAGGATGGTCCAGCGATGTAATCTCAATTATCGGCATGATGATGCAAAGTTACTGAAAGTCGAGCGCAGAACAAAAGAATTTATTCTTTTTTATGCCGAGACGCAGTAACTTCGCCGATTTT
Organism: uncultured Bacteroidales bacterium; assembly: GCA_902792895.1. GTDB lineage: Bacteria > Bacteroidota > Bacteroidia > Bacteroidales > Muribaculaceae > Sodaliphilus. The sequence goes on from CADBBK010000012.1 coordinate 11,223, forward strand.
TCGGCACCGTTACTGAAAGTCGAGCGCAGAACAAAAGAATTTATTCTTTTTTATGCCGAGACGCAGTAACTTCGCCGATTTCTCGGCACCGTTACTGAAAACCATTGATACTAACAATCCGCTCACTGCAATATTACAAATCAAGGCAGCGATGCGGTGATTGCTTCGCTGCCTTGATAACTTGAGCTACTGATGATGCTGAGGTTACTTCACCCAGACTTTCCTGGAGGTGCCGTCAGACATCCTGATGATGTTCAGGCCTGGTTGCGGTGCGCTCAACTGGCGGCCATCCACGCTGTAGCGGGCCACCTCGCGGACATCGACTGCTGCTGCCACATCCTCGACTGCCGTGCTGATGAGATCATCGATGCGGAAGGCGGGGCTTACCACCTGCTCCTGCCAGTTGCCGACCTCATCCTGCAACTTGAAGCGCACGTCAAACCAGCCCTGGGTGGCCTTGCCCGTCACGTCGGCCAGCGAAGCGCGATAAAAGTAGCCCCAGCCCGGCATCTGGAACAGTTCGGGCACTTCCTCAACGGCCAACGCTCTCCAGTTCTCCTCACCATAGGGTGAATACTCTACCGTGACCTCCATCGGCTGACATTCATCATAGGCGCCATCCCAGAAGTCAGGATAGTAATTGAATTTGAAGGCGCCGCCCATAAACTCCATCGTGCCATCGGCTGCGGTGGCAAAGCGGTCGGTGATGCCGGCCTCGCTGCGGAAGTGCAGCATCTCGATGCCAGGGCAGGTGCTCTCCTCGTTGGTTTGGTCAAAATAGACCACCGTCTTGTTCTCGCCTTGCAGCCCGTCAACCACTATGTTGGTGTTGGTGACAGTAAATTCCCAGGTGCCCTTGCCGTTGGGTGACCAGTTGGCCGGGTCTTCGATTTCCTCGCCGTTGAACTTGAACGTCAAGGTTACCTCGGCATCATCGCACAGGCGCGACTCGCCATAGCGGCCCACATAATTGTTGCCAAAACTCATCACATCACCTTGATACTCATTATAGAAACTCAAGACATTCACGGCATTGATGGGGCAATTGTCGCCAAAGGTACCCAAACGTTCCTCGGCAGGATAGGTGAACGCCACTGGAGATGGCAATACTTGTTGCCTTATTCCATTTCCGGTGAGAGTACCTGTCTTGCCACTTGGGACACCATAACTATTAAAATGGCCGATATTGTGGAATACCTGCTGACCGTTCTCAATGGCATAGGGCGCGGCTATTGTTTTGCCCGCAATATCATAGTATTCTTCTCCACTCCATTCATCATAGACAAGGCCGTAATAGTCTGTAAACTGATTCCCTACCAAAAGATTCAGGCCCTCATCATTGGGGTTCTCAAACGGAATACTGTTATAGACATCAATTGAATAGGTATCACCCTGTTTTGGCGCTATCCCACCAAAAGACTGCGTTCCCCAGTTTGACAACTTCCCGTCAACCAAATTATAAACAGTGATAGCAGCACCATAGCCTGGTTCTCCTTGGCCATGAGGCGAGAACTGGTAGTTCTCCTGGCACAAAACATAGTCCTCAGGATTGTTCTCAAGCACGCCGGCTTTCACATCGTCGGTCGAGAAATAACTCACGTACCACACTTCAGGGCCAGGAGAGCAAGTCCTAGACTGAGTGAAGAGATAACGGTCACTGACATCATTCACATAATACTCGCTGAACGGTGCTGTACGCAACTCTTCGGGCCAAGCGCCGGTGACCATGTTACTGCCGGAGGCCAAACAGCCCACTCCTTTCAGGTAAACGGCATTGCAAATACTGGTGACCTCGACATCTCCTTCTTCGAGAATTATCGGTTCTCCCGTCTCTTCGTCAAACTCGCCTCCCCACAGGGCATGCTTGAGCACGTTTCCGTCAGGGCCGTAATTGACAAACGAGATGTGGTTGGTGGCTTCTTCGGCACTGAGAGTGAAGGTCGCATCCTCGGTCACCTCGACCTGCTCATGGATAACCCAATACTGGTCGCTCTTCTCCATGGACTCAAATTTCACTGCAAAATCGTAAGTTCCCGTGGGGACTGTCGCAGTGACGATATCCTCGCCCATCCACATTGCACTATTTTTATAATTCTCATTAATGATGGTTACTCCAGCAAATGGCGGCATAAACACTGCAGGGTCATAGACCAGGTTAAAAGTCAAGGTCACCTCGCCAGGCTCAGCCCTTTTGGGAGCCTTGAGTTCTTGCTTGGGCGTATAGACGGTCATGTAGCCGTATTGGTGCTTGTCCATCTTGTTCAAGTCCATACCCGATTGGGTATATTGCACGCCTGCAGGCTTCTTGCCCGTCATGTTAAACTCGGTATAGACCTGTGCCTGAACAGCAAAGCCCACCATCAGCATCCATGCGCTGATCAACAGTTTTGTCATGTGGATTTTTCTCATAATGATAGTTATTTAGAGGTTAGTAAAAAAGTGAATTGCTTGTCGCAAAGTTACCCCTATCAAAAATAAGCACCAAAACTTTTTACCCCCAATCCTGACCATCTTACAAAACAGCACCTTTCCCAAGGTACTATCTTGCAAGATAGCACCCCGCCATCCCCCCAACTCACTAAAAACCACCCAAATAACCCAAAATGCAGAAAACCACCCGAGACGACGTAGAGACGCAAAATTTTGCGTCTCCAACCATTTTACCTGTCCCAAATGCTACCCTGGAGACGCAAAATATGTCATGAGTCACCCGGAGGGTGTCCTCTGAGTAACCGGCGGTAATGCTGGCAACCGAGCGGAGCGAGGGCGGCAGCATCACCGCCGGTATGAACTGTCGTGGACCGTCGCTGAAGGCGACCCCATAGCAGCAGCCGTAATGGGGTCGCCCTGCAGGCGACGTAGAGGACAGTTATGCCATCACCCCCAGTGAATCAGACTCCCGCGCTACGCTTGGTCGCCTGATTTACTGGGGGTTACTCAAAGAGCCGCCCTTCGGGCGTCTGCCACTCTACTAGACTGGCCTTACTCGTCATCTGCCATGAATCACCCGGAGGGTGTCTGCCACTTCGCTAGAGGCTGGCCTTACTCATCATTTGGGATGTTCCTCTCGTGTCAGCGGCGTTATTCGTCGGGGTGGGTGCGGGTGAGTTTTAGGTAGGCCGAGGGGGTGAGGCCGGTGAATTTTTTGAAGGTGTTGACAAAGTTGGAGTGTGAGTTGAAACCGACACTTTGGGCGATGGCTTTGATGGTCTGGTTGCCGTAGTGCTCGACATCACTCATGCGTCGGCAGGCTTCCTTGATGCGACGGTCGTTGACCATTGCATTGAAGTTGCAGCCGAAGTGCTCATTGATGACCTGTGACACGTAGTTGCTGTGCTTGGCCTCTACCATTTCGCTCAGACGGTCCAGCGAGAATGTGTCGCTAAAGACCTCGGGCGATGACTCCATCACACTGCTGATGCGCTCAATGAGTGACGCACGGGTGTCCTCGTCAAGTGGGGTGTGCCGATACTTGGGTTTCTCGACGGCAGGCGCACTCTGGGCATGCAATTGCCGCATAGTATCCTCGGCAGCCAGCGATTCCTGTATCCTGTGATAGAGCACCTGGTTTTGCTCATTCACCTGCTGGTACTTGCGATAGAGCATCCACAAGAGCCCCAACACGAGGAGCATCGTAGCCACTATCACCCACAGGATGCCCTGTTGCACCTTGCGCTTGTGCTCGATGTTCCGCATCTGCTCATCTTTCTTACCCATCTGCATCATGAAGTCGGCATCCCTCATGTCGTTGAAGTGGGTTTGCTGGATGACCTGGTCCCGCTGGCGATGCCACAGCAGTTCGTACTTGTCGGCAAGCGCCGGGTTGTTCTGACTGCGGTAGAATAGGTAATAGTAGCGGTAAACATCGGTCAGGCAATCGGGCAAGTTCTCATGGACAACCAGGTTTTCCATCGCCTGGATTTCGGCCAGCGTGGCTGCAGGGTCTTTACGTTTCAAGAACGCATGATACAGGATTTCATGCTTCAGATACTCAAACTCTATCTGGTTATACCAGGGAAGTTTGTGGGAAACGGGCAAGACTTTAAACGTCTCGATTGCCTGTTCCTGCTCGCCTTGTTGCCATAAAAGCATGCCATGACACAGTGCCTTGCAGTAATCATGACGAATTATCGTATCCGGCATTTCCAGTTGGCTGTAGGCTTCTATTTCCCCGGCGATCAGGGGAAGCATGTCTTCACCAAAAGCCACATTCATGACATTAACGCAGATTGTCGGCAAGGCTCTCCAGTTCTCTGCTTTGACAGCATCATGAAACGCCCTCTTGTACTGTCCGACAATCGCTTTATAATCGGTACTCTCAGGGCTCAACACCGAGTTGGCCAGATATAGGTTGGCTAATGAATTAGAAAAAAGCGGGATATCAATCGAATCGTTGCACTTCATGGCCAAGTCCTGCCCCATCAGCAGGTAGGTGTTGGCTTTTATAAAATCATAATAAACTCTCATGTGAAGAACCCCCATGTCGTGCATGGCTCGAGCAGCCAATTTCAATTCCTCCTTTTTCAGTTGGTTCTCATGGTAGCGGTCAATGACGATACTGAAGCACAGGTAAGCGCTGTCGGGGATATTACGCTTGTCCAAGTAATAGCCACCCAACTTCGAGAGTGAGTCGGTCGGCAACTGCAGCCACTGCGGATTGCTGAGTTGATGGGGAGAATTCTCAACGGCGCTGCTTTGCACCACACTGCAGGACAGCAGCAGCATGACAAGCGCCAGCCGCCACCTCCAGCCATGAACCATGCCGAGACGCTTGCTCCTTTCTTCCAAATCAATGTCAATCAGTGCCATCCTAGGGGCTACAGTGGTTAGTTGGTAGTACTTGTTCCGGAGCCTTGGATGGCACGTACCTGGCGCTGGAATTCCAGCGGGCGCTTGATGTAGCGCAGCACGATGGTGCCGGCTCCGGTGCCTGAGACCTTGATGGTGCCGTAGTTGAAGATGCGTCCCCACAGGTTCTGCTCAACGAGGATGCTCTCTACCTTGCCGATGACAATCTCGTGTGCATGGCGGTGGATCCAGCCGTGGCTGTGGAAGAACCGCTTGTCGCTCACAAAGATGGTCGTGGTCAGGTTGCGCACGAGGTGTCCCAGCTGCAGGTAGGCCCACTTGCTGAGTCGGGGCTGGTAGATGATGGTTTCGCCGGGGGCAATGATTCTGCTGATTTTCATAACATATCCTTAAAATTGGTGCAAACCGAAAACAAATGCAAATATATTTGAATATTGTTGAGGTGCAGCCAAATTTATTTAAAAAACGTTTCTTATTGGGCAAAGTTACTGCTTATTTCCGCATTATTTAGTAATTTCGCACCGATTTTTTTCAATACTAGAAGATTATGGCAAACGAAAAGAACAAGAATAAAGAGAAGGAAGAAGAGAAATATGTACGCCAGACTGGTTCGCTGCGCGAGCGCCTGGGGCGCGTGAAGAAGACGCGCTGGATGCGCTTTTGCGCTGTGGCACTGCTGTATGTGCTGTGGACCATCTGGATGGGCAATCCCTGGCTGCTGTTGGGCCTGTTGCTGCTGGGTGACATCTACCTGACGCAGTTCCTGCCCTGGGGCGCCTGGAAAGGCCTTGAGAACAAGACGCTGCGCACCATCATGAGCTGGGTGGACGCCATCGTCTATGCCCTGGTGCTGGTCTATTTCCTGTTCCTGTTCGTTGGGCAGAACTACCAGATTCCCTCGTCTTCGCTCGAGAAATCGCTGCTCACGGGTGACTTCCTGTGGGTAAACAAGGTGGTCTATGGCCCGCGCGTGCCGCAGACGCCGCTGCACTTCCCGCTGGCGCAGAACACGCTGCCCATCCTCAACTGCAAGTCCTATATCGAGAACCCGCAGCTCGAGTACCACCGCCTGAAGGGTCTGCGCAACGTGGAGCGCATGGACATCGTGGTGTTTAACTTCCCCGCTGGCGACACCGTGGCGCTGAAGGTCACCAATCCCGACTATTACACCCTGTGTGCCGAGCGCGGCCGTGACGTTGTACGCAACAACAAGGACGTGTTCGGTGATATCGTGTACCGCCCCGTTGACCGCCGCGACAACTATGTGAAGCGCTGCCTGGGTCTGCCCGGTGAGACGCTGCAAATCAAGGACGGCATCGTCTATGTCGACGGCAAGGCAGTGCCTCAACCCAAGAAGGTGCAGTACTGCTACTATATCAGGACTGATGGCACGCCCATCGGCAACGAGCTGTTCGAGGAACTGGGCATCAGCAACGAGGACCAGATGCGAGGCTATATTGGCACCACCGAATATGTGCTGCCGCTCACTGCCGACATGAAGAAGACGCTGGAGGCCAAGCCCTGGGTGCAGATGGTCCAGCGCATCGAGCCTGCCGAGAGCGAGAGCATCATCACCTATCCCGTGGGTACCGATTATGGTTGGACTCACGTCAACTACGGTCCCATCTGGATTCCCAAGAAGGGCGCCAAGGTGAACCTGACCTTGGAGAACCTGCCGCTGTATGAGCGCTGCATCCGCAACTACGAGGGCAACAAGCTCGAGGTGAAGAACGGACACATCTACATCAACGGCAAGGTGGAGACCAGTTACACCTTCAAGATGGACTACTACTGGATGCAGGGCGACAACCGCGACAACTCGCTTGACTCGCGCTACTGGGGCTTTGTGCCCGAGGACCACATCGTGGGCACGCCTGCCATTATCCTCATCTCGTTTGACAAGGACCACTCGCTGTTCAACGGCGGCATACGCTGGAACCGCATCTTCAAGTTGCCCAATCAGGATAAGAAGTAGTATTTAGGTGTTAGGTTTTAGGCTTTAGGTTTTAGGCTTTAGGTTTTAGGTTTTAGGCTTTAGGCTTTAGGTTTTAGGTTTTAGGTTTTAGGTATTAGGTTTTAGGTGTTAGGGGTTGAGTCATTGGCAACAACCGTTGTGATGGGCAGCATGTGTGCCGCCAGTGTGCGGTGCTATGCGGCAGCCCTCAAGGCTGGTGCGCTGCTGATTGACCTGGACGAGCGCCATCTGCCCCTGCGCCACAGCCACCACCGCTACCGCATCGACGGCCCCAACGGAGTGCAGACACTGACCGTCCCTCTGGTGGGCTCTACCAACAACATGATGACGCCCCTGCGCGACGTGCTCATCTCGGAGCATGGCGACTGGCGCCGCCTGCACTGGGGCGCGCTGTTCTCAGCCTACGGCCGCTCGCCCTACTTCGACTATGTCGCCGACGACCTGTCGCGCGTCATCCACGGCTCGCAACGCTATCTGCACGAGTTCAACCGGCAGTTGCATGAGGTCATCGTCGATTTCATGGACCTGCCTCTTGTGACCCGTTATCCAACGTCCACAGAGATAAAAACTGAAGGCGAAACGTTCGACCTGCGCGGGCGCATCGCCATGAAAAAGGCTGACACATTGTCGATTGGCAACGTGCCTTATTACCAGATGTGGACCACTAAAAGCGGATTTTGCCCGGACCTGAGTATCCTCGACCTGATGATGAACATGGGCCGTGAAGGCATTTTCACCTTAATGGAGATGGCCGAGCGCTTCCTGACGCAAGATTCGGTCTAGAACGTATCCATGCCGTCCCACACCACTAGGTCTTCCCTAACGTAGCCCACCTTGCCGTTAATGCGGATTTTGTACCATCCTTTCACTTTACCCAAGCAGGGATAGGTCTCGGGGACATAGCCCATCGCGCTGGTGTCGGCGATCTTGGCAATGACCCGTGATTTGATTGAGGGAGCCTTGCGCACATTGATGTTGCCCGTGCGTGTCTGATTGCGGTACACCACACCCTGGCCGTTCTTGGCGCTGAAGGTGACTACCCGATGACCTTTCTTGTCGATATGGCAATTGTCCTGAATGCTCACTATGTAAGACGTCTCATCGATCTCAACAAGGCGGCCAACGGGCCTGCCCTTGCTGTCAACAACCATCTTCATGCTTTGAGCGTTGGCTACGGCAACAGCCATGACAAACAGCATGGTAAAAAGTATACGCGATTTTTGAATTGCTTTCATATCGTTATAGATTGTATTGATGAAGTCATTTTCAGGAAAAATAAAGGCCCAAGCATCACTGCTGAGACCCTCATAATAATTACTAATACTTGAAAACTATATTTACCCCATAAAAGCATTTATCTTTGCATTCAGTACCTTGTACTGATAAGCATTCTTTCTTTATTGGACAGCGCAAATTAACTATTTTTTTCTCTAATAATCCTAAATTCGCTTGTTAAAGAATGTGAAACCGCGGCTTTTTCCAGCTTTTTTCGCTATAATTGTAAAAATTGAAAGAAATTTTCCATGATGCTAAAGGAAAAAATGGCCATTATGGTAAAATTCACAAATTTAGGTCTCGAGTTGGATCCTAAGTTGATTAAAAGCTTGAAAAAGTAACAGGCTTTTTTATTCATTGCGGAGCAAGGAGAAACCGGCGGGGAAGCTTCAATGAGTACTCAAATGATAAAAAAGTACGATAAGCAATTGCCGTTTCATGAATTATTTGTATCTTTGCATCCGCTTTCGGCAACAAGTGGCCGAGCAGGTCCTATAGCTCAGTTGGTTAGAGCACCTGACTCATAATCAGGGAGTCCTTGGTTCAAGCCCAAGTGGGACCACAAGGTTGAAAATAAAGCACTTACGATTTATTTCGTAGGTGCTTTATCTTGTGTTTTTAGTCCTCAGGAGAAACAAAAGGAGAAACATTTTATGCTTGTTTTGCTATTTTTTATGGTTCCTAATCCAATCCTCAACGTCAGTGGACTTGAAGGTGACATGATTATGTGCTCCTTTAATCTCGTCATAACCCTTGTAAGGAAAATCATGTGCTATTCTCCATTTGCGGGCTTTGATGTTGTTTTTAGGTAGTTTGTATTTGTTTACGACTTGAGGCGTCGTTAGCCATTCCGTATCTTCTGTTTCCTCAACCACTTTTGTAGTTTCGGGATTCTTGCCAATGTTAGTTTCAGGATTCGTGCTTGTATTAGTCTCTTGACGATTTTCTTCTGTGATAAGTGATGCGAATCTTTCAAGATACTCTTTTTGAATTGCTACGCACTCTAATACAAATTTGCAGTAATGGTAATCGTCAAGCAGGGATTTGGTACGCTTTCCATCAGGCTGAGCATTGTAGTCTCTAAGCGTAGCGTTTACGGTTTCTTTTGTTGGTACATCAAAATGCTTTTGACGCTCTCGCACTTCATCAATTCGTCTGATTGTGATGCTTCGTTGCGATTCGTCTAAGTAGTAAAGGTCTGAGACAGCCTTGCTGTAAAGATTATCAATCATCATTTGATATGAATTGGATGATTGCATTTCTGTGATGTCGTTATACGATGAATTCTCTTGACACATCGATACTCGACCCAATTCGTTGAGTAAAACTTCTATATTATTTATCATATTGTATTCTGTTTTTCTTATAAATAGGTTGGAACCTGAGTGGCAAAGATAATACATTAGGTTTATACTAATTTTTTTTCCGGAAAAAATTTTAGAGAAGTCGCATGAGAAACCGATGCCCACCCCATTGCTATATGTGGGCAGGACACCCTATAGCGGGTTACGCTGATAGGGGGTATGGGGGAAGGGGTATCAGGAGGGGTGAGATTGACCTTTCTTCAAATTGGGAATAGCCCCATATTTATAGAAGAACACGATTAAGTATCGTGCCACTTTAGATATGGAGAATGGAAGATATAGAATAGTTTTTGACTCGACAGATATCGATACAGCTGACTCTTTAGAAGAAGTGATTTCGTCGATTACATCAGCATTGAGAAAAGCCACACAGTCCGCTGATGAGCAGGGCTATCCACTACAGTCCAATAAGTTTTATGATACAATAACCAATAGGTTCATTATTATTGACAAGGAGACCAATGATGAGTTTGACGGTAGCGGTTATCCTATATATGGAAAATATGTTCTCACGAAAGGTGATATCACCAAGAAGTTGAACGCAAGAAACCTATCTGGGGCCATGCAATATCTCTATGAAGTTGTAGCAGAGGAGTGTGAGTGGCTTCGAATGATTAAGGATGATGTGAATCCATCAGATGTCAGAAATGAATACTCAATCATCAACACCAAAACCGCTCTGGTGTACAACTGATACGGTGAAGGTATCGTCTAACCTTGATTTAGACAAGCATTCTAAGATTAAACCAATTATACCTCACATAATTCCAAGCCACGGAACCACCTTTCATAAGAAAATTTCGTGGTTTATTCTTGTTCTGTTGTTCTGTTATCTTTGGTTTTCATATTGATTTCGTGGAGATTGATTGAGATATTAGCAATAACATGACAGAATTCCTTGATTAAACGACCGACCCCAATCAAAATAACACTGATTACAAATAGATATGATAGGATGGTTAAAATGCTACCTATAAACAGACCAAGTTCATGAGTAGATTCAGGGATATTGATATCACTATTCTCTGCAAAATATTTAATTACCATATTGACAGAAAATATAATTGCTAACGCCACACTGAGATACCAAATATAATCACCTATCGTTTTTATTGTAGACTCATTTTTAGTTCCTGTATCTGTTGTGGCAACAGAGATTTTTTCTCCCACCGTGACGTTTGGGGAAGACGTACTTTCAGACCAACCACAACTTGGACAGCTTACAAGATTCTCCTCGAAAAACTCACCACATTTTGGACATTTTATATACTTCATCTTGAATTAGTTTATTGTGTTCAACTTGATTAATGACACATACAGATAAAAGAGGGTCTTCATCCTCATAACTGTATGTCTGCACATCTTTGTCAATATGCATCTGCAAAAATACGCAATTCACATAAATGACACAACAAACCAATTGATTTTTACTAAATCAGAACAATGTTTAGACACAAGCTTAACGCCAAACCACTGAATAGTCCATATAAGGGAAGGGCGATACTTGGTTTTCATATTATCAGATTTGGGCTTTTTTTTATATGTTTTTGGGTCAGGATCGGCCAAGCACTTTAAAAATAGATGTATATTTGCATTCCATAAGCAATTAGAAAAACCAAGCAAATATATGGCCAAGATAGATGACCTTATCAATAGGATTGACGATGAGGAACTTCAGAACCGAATCAGGGAAGAAGTTCGCAAACTCAAAAAGCAGAAGAAATTCGGTTTAGTGTATGAAGAACACTTACCCGAGGCTACTCCTCTGTACGATGTTCCAATCAAACAAGGTTCGACAGTTGTCAAGCGAGATGGCGACATCAATGAAGTCTATTATGTATCCAAAATTGAAGGTGATATACTGCGTTGTATCCGGATGGACAGGTCGAAAAAGGAAACAATCTTCGACATAGATGAGATGGTCACTGTGTCACAGTTTGGACAGCCGATATTCCCTTTTCTCAAACCGTTAGACCGTATCTGCAATGCACCTGATAGCGACTTGTGGCATATCCTTATTGAATCTGATAACTACCACGCACTTCAATTGCTTCTTTACCTCTATGAAGGTAAAGTTGACTGTATCTATATTGACCCGCCTTATAATACAGGGGCAAGAGATTGGAAATATAATAATGATTATGTCGCTAAAGACGACAAGTATCGGCATAGTAAATGGCTTTCTTTTATGGAGCACCGATTGAAATTGGCACGTCGGTTGTTGAATCCAAAAGAGAGCGTTTTAATTGTGACAATTGATGAAAAAGAACAGGCACGACTTGGCTTGCTTTTAGAACAACTGTTTCCTGATGCTCGTATTCAGATGGTTGATTCTATAATCAATCGAAAAGGAGTATCAAGAAAAGGAATGCAAGATGGAAAGTCAGGCGAAGAGGTAACTCAGTTCTCAAGAGTATCTGAGTATATCTACTTTGTAATGTTCGGAAAGATGTCTGTTGTGAAGTCTTCTTGTAATATGCTTGACACCCAAACAACGGACAATGATGATGTCGTTGAAAATGACAAAGTTCAATGGCTGTCAATGTTGAGAAGAGGAGCTGCGTCTCATCGTCCTGATAAACCGAAGCATTTTTACCCGATTTTTGTTGAGCCCAAATCAGCAACGATTAAATCAGTTGGCGAGCCGATTCCAATAGATATGCCAAAGGAAAATGTAACTGTCCCCGACGGTCTCGTGGCTGTTTGGCCAATGAGGACAGACGGAAGTGAGGGGCGATGGCAGTTAAAGAAAGAAACATTTGAAAAAGCACTGTCCGATGGAACAGCTAAACTTGGCTCATATAATAAGAAAACTGATAGGTGGGCAATCAATTACTTGAATGAAGGAATTAAAGATGAGATAAAACGAGGCGCAATAATTGTGGTTGGTAAAGATGATAAAGGTGCCTTAGTTTTGAAACGAGAAAACAAAAAGCTACTTGAGCCTAAATCAGTATGGAATCAGGTATCGCATAATTCAAGTGAATATGGCACTACTCTTTTAAATAGCATTATTGGCAGTGAACGGTTTAGTTATCCTAAATCCCTGTACGCTGTACAAGATACGGTAGGATTGTTTGTGAAAGATAATCCTAATGCCCTCATCCTTGATTTTTTCGCAGGGTCAGGGACTACTCTCCATGCTGTTAATCTCCTAAATTCTGAAGACGGAGGAAAAAGAAAATGCATCTTGGTCACGAATAATGAAGTTTCAAATGCTGAAGCAAAGAATTTGAGAGAACAAGGATACCGACAAGGTGATGACGAATGGGAAAGATTAGGGATTGCCCATTATGTCACTTGGCCAAGAACTGTATGCAGCATCAAGGGACAAGATATTAATGGCGCCCCTCTTAACGGCACATATTTAAGCTCCGATAATCCTATGTCTGATGGTTTTAAATCCAATGCTATATTCTTCAAGTTGGGCTTCCTCGACAAAGATGAGGTCTCATTAGGCCGAAATCTGAAAGAACTTCTTCCAATGCTATGGATGAAGGCTAATGCTATCGGAGATTGTCCGACTTTGAATAGTGACGCTGATATTCCCGAAATGCTTATACTCCCGAAGAACAAAATGGCTGTCTTGATAGACGAGGACTCTTACCCTGAGTTCCGTGACAAAGTGAACTTGGACAAAGACATTGAGACGGTCTTCATTGCCACCGATTCAGAAGATGGCTACCGTGAAATGATATCACGGCTTGACGTTAAACAAACATATCAGTTGTTCCGAGACTACCTCGACAACTTCACTCTAAATAAAAGGTAATTATGAAAGTCGAACTGTTTCCTTTCCAAAAGACAGCTGTGACCCTTTTGAGACAAAACTGCGAAATGGCGAAATCCAACTATCGCACAATGGCCAAGCCGCAGATTATCTCGTTGACTGCTCCCACTGGTGCGGGCAAGACGATTATCGCCTCGGCATTGATAGAAAATATCTACTGTGGAGACCATAAATATGAGGCTCAATCGGACACAATAATTGTGTGGTTGTCGGATTCTCCACAACTAAACGAGCAGTCGAAAGAGAAGATAGAGCGAACCTGTGACAAGTTGCACACTCAACTCATCACCATATCAGAGGATAGTTTTGACCAAGAGATTCTGACTAATGGCAATATCTATTTCCTTAACACACAAAAATTGGGTAAGAACAGCAACCTCGTCAAGCACTCAGATAATCGTCAATTCACGATTTGGGAGACCTTACAAAATACGATTACTGAAAAGTCAGAGCAACTTTATTTTATTATTGACGAGGCTCATCGTGGCGCAAAAGGCAGTGAAGCCGGAAGAGCTACGACCATTATGCAGAAGTTTATCCTCGGCAGTAAAGAAGATGGACTCAGCCCAATGCCGTTGGTTATAGGCATGAGTGCCACCTCTGAAAGGTTCCACGCTCTGATAGTAAATGCTTTAAACTCTACAACTAATTTGGTGGTTGTGTCGCCTGATGATGTGCGTAAATCAGGCTTGCTTAAAGACATCATTAAAATTGACTATCCTGAAGACCAACTGCTGAATAAAGATATGGCAGTTCTTCAAGCTGCATCTGACGAATGGATGGACAAGTGCAAACATTGGCATCTCTATTGCCAAGAGCAGCATTACAGTTTTGTGAATCCTATCTTCCTTGTGCAGGTTGCAAATGCTACTAAGGGTAACATCACCGCAACAGATTTGGATGATTGTCTTAGCAAGATTGAAGAGCGATTGGGCATAAAGTTCAAGGCAGGAGAAGTCGTTCACGCATTTGGTTCACCCCAATCCACTATCACGATTAACAACTTGGATGTACCCCACGTTGAGCCATCACAGATTGAGAGCAATAGGGACATCAAGGTGGTTTTCTTCAAGGATACACTCTCAACTGGTTGGGATTGTCCGCGAGCCGAGACGATGATGTCGTTCCGTACCGCCAATGATGCCACCTATATTGCTCAGTTGCTCGGTCGAATGATACGCACACCCAAGGGAATGCGTATTCTGGTAGATGAATCTCTCAACGAGGTGCATCTCTTCTTGCCGAACTTCAACCGTGACAATGTTGAGAAAGTAGTCAAGGCTCTTCAAGATGCCGAGGGTGCAAATATTCCTACAGAGATATCAAGTGAGACCATTGGAGAGCATAAAACCGAGGTTTTAACGGTAGTTCCTAAGCAGAAAACAAACAAGCCTACACTTGAACCACCAACTGGTAAATCGCCTACACCGAACGAAGGTGGTGCGGCTGTTGATACGGTCAAGCCTACACTTGAACCGCCAACTGATGAATCGCCTACACCGAATGATGGAAATGCAACTGTTGATACGGTCAAGCCTACATCAGAATCACCAACAGATAAATCGCCTACACCGAATGAAGGTGGTTCAACTGTTGATACGGTCAAGCCTACATCAGAATCACCAACAGATGACAATTGGCAATTTGATGGGAATAACGCAGGTGATATTCCTTACGACCCTATTGAGCCATCGAAGCCAAAAGATGTAGTTGTGCCCGAAGAACAAGAGCCACAGTTGGATAGACTTGAGATACTGAATGCCATCAACAGCAAGGCTCTGTTGACCTACAATGTAAGGACATTAAAGATTAACAATTATTTCACCTCATTGTTCAAGATGGCCCGATTGTTGAGTCAATCAGGCTTGAACAGTAAGGTAAGAAAAGATATTATCGATGAGATTGTTGAGAAAGTGCACGACCAGATCGTTGGCCTTAAAGCCAACAATCAGTTCGATGCACTTGTGCAGAAAATAAAGGAGTTCAAGTTGCACACTCAGACATTCGATGTGTTTGGTAAATCGGTGGATGACCACATTGAGCAAGACTTGTTCTCTACAACCAATACCGATATCGACAGACAATATAACCATGCTGAGGCTATATTGGGCAATGAGGGCATAGGTAAAGCCTATGGCAAAAAGTACTTTGATGTTGATGATGTCTATGCCTACAAGTTGGATGTGATTATCTTTGCTAACGATGCCAAATGCATTGACGATTTGCAGGATTATGCAAAGGTCAAATATCACGAACTGATGGATAAGTATCGTGTGCAGATTGCTAACTTGGACGCCTCATTCAAGAACCAATTTGATAAGATTTCCTCTGATGCTGACGAGATAAGCAAGCACAACTTTACGCTGCCACAGAGCATCGTTGAAATCAAGGATGCTGATGGCGAAGAGTATAGAAACCACCTCTACGTCAACGCGGATGGTTTCGCCACAATAAAACTGAATGGATGGGAGGATAAACTCATAGCCGAAGAATCGAAGCGTCCTGATTTCGTGTGTTGGCTGCGTAATCGCCCTCGCAAGCCTTGGGCACTGTGTATTCCCTATTCATTTGATAACGAGAATCGCAAGCTTTATCCTGATTTCATCATCATCCGTAAAGATGCAGTCAACGGCTATATGGTCGACATCCTTGAGCCTCATGGTTCGACATTTAATGATAACCTTGCCAAGGCGAAAGGATTGGCCAATTACGCAAAGGAGAATGTCAATGCTGCAAGGATTCAATTGATTAGGTTAGTTGGAGATAAATTAATCAGGCTGAATCTCACAAGTTCTCTCACCCGAGAAAAGGTGCTAAAAGCCATCAGCAACGAAGAACTTGACCATATCTTCGATACTGATGGCATAACTGAATAAAGCATTTTCAATTGAAGAGAATTAGTTCCTTATAACAAATTAAAAATATAAATTATGACAAAGACTACAATTAAATTTTTCGTAGGCTCACCGGATACTGTCAAGAAAGACTATGACCTGTTCGTTATGCGGGAAGGAAACCTAATATGCATCTACGATTGGTTATTGAGCGGCACCGCAGAAAAAGTTGTTTTAGGTGTCGTATATAGAAATGAGTATAGTGACGCACATGTTTCTTTTGACAAAATCATAAAATAGGAGGTTTATATCACATAAGACAAGAAAAATCACTAAAAGAGTAAAAAGGTTTTTAATCCTTTTGCCCCTTTACAACTGAAAGTCCTTCTTCACTCGTTGGACTGTACTGATGCTTTTCTCGCACAGTTTAGCAGTGACTCGGATAGAGTAGCCCTTTTTCAGGTATGCGATGATATCACGGTATTCCTCTGCTCTCTGTTCCAACGTCTTGACAGAACCCTTCATCCTGCCGACCCTGCCACCTTTGGCAACATAAGCCTTCAAACCGCTATTTAGCCTGAACTTGATATTCTCTCGTTCTAATTGGGCACAGGTACTGAGGGTGGCAATCATTATCGGTGCAAACATAGTGGGTTTGCCATCTGCATCCAACAGATTGAGTTGTTCTTTTTGCATATAAAGGTTGATGCCGTTGTCAACCAAATCCTTGACTGTGGCAAGCACCTCGAAAGCATTCCTGCCAACCCTGCTGAGTTCAGAGACAAGCAGCGTATGGATTTTGTTCGCCTTGCAGTAAGCGATAGCATTAGTCAAGCCTTCACGCTCATCATTCTTCTTGGCTCCTGAGATATGTTCCTCGAACACCTCTTTTACTTCCAACTTGGCATAGTCGGCATACTCTCTCAGGTCGATGACCTGCCTTTCGGTACTCTGTCGGTCACCCACACTTGAAACTCTCGCATAAATTACTGAAGTCTGCATACTCTATCTTATTTGAAATTAATGTTCAAAAAACTCAAAGCGTTTTCGTAATACACCAATTGACGGGTTTGACGTGAAACACTCAACATTATCAGAATATTTTGAATACACCTCATTATTTGAATACGGAACACGCATCTCTCACCCGCTTATTAATGCCTGATTTTGAGGCTAAACAAAGTTAGGCATATCATTCGAGCGGGCCAAAAAAATGTAGCTAAAGAAAGCTAATAACAAGTTTTTCGCAATACACTTGATATCGCAATAGATGTGCTCGCTCCATAAATGAATATAATAGTAGTAAGTTGCACAGCACACGGTCTCCTTTTGAATTAATTGGGGTTTGACTATGGCGCATATTGATAGATTAAGGTGTTGAGAATGAGACAAAAGATGTGCTGTAGAGCGATAAAGATGCTACTGAAAGGACTCTCGGTAATAAAAAGGGGTATATAACCAATGCTCAAACTCTGAGGAAAAACTTGAAAAATATTCAGTTATTTATTTATTGAATTACAAAGGGGCAGTGCACCGTGGCCAAGGGTGCAAAACGGTTTTTTACTGCTTACGTTTTTACTGCCCCTTTTTATATAAGCAGTATGAAATAAAAGAATAAATACAAGCAGTAATGAACAACTCAGATTTCACATTCGGTTATTCAACAAGTACATGTCCATATGACCGAAATAAGGACTCAAAGAACACGAGCAAATTAACATGGGAAGAAAAGCGGGGCACAGTTAGAGACCTTGCCAATGATATTAAAAACGGCTATGCCTTTTGCCCAACATTCTACCACGATGGCAGCGCATTTGGAATGTCTGCAAAAAACCAAGTTAATCTAAAATCCTCCAACTTTATTGTATTTGATTTTGATGCGGTGAAACTTCCGGCAGGTGAGTTTTATGGGAAAACCATTGCTACCGACTTAACACCATCCATCATATACACAACGGCAAATGACGGAGTATTCAAAGATGGCAAGAATGAAACCTTTTGTAACCGTTATAGGGTTATATATGTGGTGGATGACCCAATAACAATGGCCGAGACTTATACGGAGATACACCAAGCACTAAAGGCTGATATTGCTACCTATGTCGGTGACAATAACATCTACAATGATAACACTGATAAAGACGTGGCACACTTCTTTGCAGGGTGCAAGAATACTGAGCTGTACTGCAATAATACGGTTATTTCATTGGTGGGTCTTTGCAATAGATATAATGTTGTGGTCAGTGATACGGCATCCGCATACAGTGCTAAGACTAATAACTTAATAGAAGATAAAAGTGCAAAACCATTCCCTTGTGTTGACATAAAAGAAGAAGAGAAGTATTATACAACACGAGGGAACATAATTGCACTTTTTAAAGACTTTTACAATGACTTTCTATCAAGGCAAAAAAGTATCTATGACCTCGTACGGGAGTATAGCGGTATATTGCCATTATTACCTGAAGAGACCCCCGTAGAATATGACCCCGACAAACTATATAAAGTAGTGGAAGAAAACCACATTAGGATAGTACGCAGGCGGCACAAGGTCACAAAGCGAGATGCAAGGGGCAATGAGTATGAGGCATGGGAAACTGTCAAGTTCAAGGATGGGCAACGCAGGCACGAAATACTGTACAAAAACCTGCAAATGGTGAAAGCCATTACCCCCACCGCAACACGAGAACAGCTGTTATGGCAGGGTTTGAATTTCGTTTGTCGTGACTTAGACAATACCAAACAACCAATCACCAAGAGCCAAGTAAGCAATACCGTTGAGCAGGTCATGAGTCGTGAATGGAAACCATCTGAGATAAGCAAACAGAAGTATAAAGTGACAATTGCAGTAGATAAGGAACTTGCAGCGCAAAAAGGCATTAAGAGAAGATATTCAGGGCTTGCAGCAGCTCATGAGTGGAAGACGGATGAGAAGATGAAGAAATGGGAAAAGATTGCCACCTATTATGACCCCACAAAGACGGACAAAGACAATGTAAAAATAATGAATGATGCAGGCATTTCGGTAACTGTGCAGTACCTAAGAAAATGGAAATGCAAAAATGGCTATAGCGGTAAGGGCAAACAGTCAAAGAGTGAACAAATCGCACTCTATTATGACCCATCACTGACGGATGGGCAGAACCTTGAACAGTTGGCTGCAAATGGGGTTGGTATCTCATTGCGTACCCTACAGACATGGAAGGCTGCGAATGGCTACACCAAGTCAAAGAAAAAGACAGATAATGAGTTTATTGTTTCAGCGGCTTTTGAAACACAAAAAAGTAACTGTGAAATTTCCTCGCATGATGCTGCACTAAACCCTGATTTGTGAACAGTTTAGTTGATGAAATAAGAATGAACGTATCGACAAGGTTGAAACCAATTTCAGCCGCTTTCTTCTGCACATAGAAGCTTATCCATTGCTGTTTTCCTGCGTTGAAACAGTCCATAGTTTTCATTATGAGAAACCCTTTGGGTCCAAGTATTCTGAAAGAAAGAGAAAGCATATTATCATTGGCGCCGTACAACTCATCAATGGTATCAAACGCAGAAAATCGTTGGCCAATCATACTACTCTCTTTTTTCCCTTTTCCAACGATGAACGGCAAATCCACAACGACGGACTTGAAGCAGCCATCGGTCAGTGTTGATGTTTGCTCAAGAGGAAGGACATCATCAGATTCAGGATATTTGTCAAAACGATTCTGAGGCAATGGTATCTGTTTGTAGAAGTATCCTTTTGAAAAGGTCAAATCACAATCGAATGTTGATGAGTGAACATAAAGCCTCAAAATGTTAGAGAGGATTTCAGTTTGGTTATTGCTGACGGAATTTATATTTCCCGTCCGTGTGTTCGTGTCAATTTTTGATACTTTTAAAGTATTACTTTTTGACGGTTTTTGGGCGGGGTCAAGATACTTTTTTACTGTGTTGATAGACAGATTCAGTGTTCTTGCCATTTCCGACAAGCTAATACTTGGCTTTTCCTTACTTAGTTTTTGAACGGCAATATACTTTTGCAGTTGAGCATCATATCTTCTGTCGATGCCCTGCCTTTGAATGAATTTTCTGACGGCATAAACCGTCACACCGCATCGAGCGGCATTCTCTTTAATAGATTCCTGCGGGTTGTATAAGATTTTCATTCCGAAAAGATACTAAGTAAATTTTGAAAGATGCGTTAATCATTCTTCTTCCCAAAGTTCTCAAGAATATTTTTGCTCGCTTCAAGGATGTTTGTTGAAAGGGAACCAAGATAGGTCTGCGTTGTGGCGCTACTGCTATGTCCAAGAAATTTTTGAATTTGCTCTGCTGTCATACCATCAAGCATCATAAGAGTCGCATATGTATGACGAGCATTATATGTTGTGATTTTTCTTAGCCCAAGAACATCAGAGATGCTCTTTAATCCTGCGTTTACTTTTCTATTAAGTCTTCTAATTCGGTTTTCGAGATTTGATTCTGACGTTGAATTTGCAAGGTATGGCAAAATAAGTGAATTGGGTTCGGCTTCATTAATAAGACCATATTTATTGAACAGAGTCTTTGCTACATCAGTAAGTTTGAACTGAATCTCAATATTGGTTTTTTGAGTTTTTCTTCTGATGAAAGTTACAGTATCATTCTCAATATTAGAGTTCTTAAGCAGTAAGATGTCTCCAAGGTTGGCTCCGGAACAATGTAGTGAAAGTATGAAGAAATCCTTGCCAATTTCTTCTTTTTTGTCTTTCGGTGTGTATTCTATGAACCTTTTCAATTCCTCTGTAGATAATGCTGCTTTTTGTCTTTTAATGCTTCCAAGATTCTTTATGGCAAATGGATTCTGCTTGTTAGTATATCCTTTGTTAATAGCGAAATTATAGATTGCTCGCAGTTGACGAAGATATATATTGAGAGTGTTTTGGGAGATAGCAGTTCCATGCTCCTTTAGATGCGTTTGCTCAATGAACGAAATGAGATTGTCAACAAAGTCCGGAGTTATTGACGAGAGCGTGACATTCCTTCTGTACCTTTTGACCCAATTTACAGAAGTCTCGTATGATTTTATCGTTTTGTATTTACTCTTGTGTTTGGGGTCGTTGAAATACTCTGAGAGCAACGAATCAAGAGAACTCGTTATTGCCATTCTTCCTGTTAGTCTCCTATTGTACCTTTCCCTGAACGAAGCAAAAGTGAAATCTGAGCCTAACTCATCTATCACTTCTTTTGCTATTTTAAGTGCCTTTTCTGCGACATCATACGCTTCTATTGTCCTCTTCAGCCTTCTATTGTTGAACTCTTTTTGGGTAAGGCGAATGGAATCGTCTCCTATGCTATATTGACGATTTCGTCTCTGATATGTTACACGAAGAACTAAGAGTTTGTTCTCAACCTCTTTATGTTTAGCATCTAAGGCTATTACTACAGTCGGTCTACTTTTCATTTCTTTTTTTCTGCAAAGATAAAAAAAAACTCTTAAAGGAGAAACAAAAGGAGAAACATTTTCAAGAAAATATAAGAAATGACAAGAAATTAACTTTTCTAATAGATGCTTAATCAGTTGATTATAAGAATAAATAAGAAAGGATAAGAATTATAAGCACCTGACTCATAATCAGGGAGTCCTTGGTTCAAGCCCAAGTGGGACCACAATAGGGAAGACAAAACCGCCGACATTCATGTGCCGGCGGTTTTGTTTTAGTTTCTGCTTTGAAATGCTGCACTCAACGTCGTGGAATATCGGGCAGATAGATGTCGGCATCCACAGCGGGCATATTATGGAAGCTTTGAATCCCGCCAACAATGACTACTTCGCCCATACAGCTTTCTTGCGGTTTGAGGGCGATGACGACACCTTCATCGTCCGTTGTCGCTTTTACCTTGTATTCTTGGCTTTCATATCCCACATAGGAAATCTTCAGTTTGCTGCCGCGGGGCACACGAATGGCAAAATTGCCATCAATGTCGGTGGCTGTGCCGCGGTTGGTCCCCTCAAGGATAACACTCGCACCGATGCACTCAGATTGGTCATCCTTGTCGATGACCTTGCCTCTTACCACCACGGCGGTGGTGTCGCCCGGGGCGGCATCGACCAGCCGCGGGGTGGGCCGCTGGGTGGTGGCTTGGGGTGTTGCGGTTGCCACCTGCTGTGCATGCATGGGCATCAACGAGGCTGCTCCCAGGGCCAGCCCGGCTAGAGCCACTTTCTTGCCCGTTGCGGTGCGCCGGAGCAACTGTCGCTCGATGTATCGCAACTCGCTCTCGCAAGCCGGACAGGTGCCGGCACAGTCACCCTCATGGGTGCAGACATGGGGCGTGAAGTCAATGTCGTTGGCCTGAGCGATGCGGCAACGGATTTCACGCAAGGATTTGCATATCTTTTTCCCGTTCATAGTGATGTGATGATTAGATTAAACAATAATTAGTCAAATAATAGTCGTGCAATTGTCGGATTGCACGCCCACAAAGTTAATACATACTTGTGAAGAGTTCAAATGATTGAGTGCTTTTTTGGGAATTGCCTCGTTGATTCTATGTGATTCAATAGCAAGGGACGCCGTTTCATCAGCAAAGTGATGAGGCGGCATCCCTGTTATGGTGTGCTGTTCAGCGACGTCAGTTGGCGTAGAGCATGTTCAGCGCGTCGTTGAACTGCACCTCGTTCTTGAGGCCGTCGTTCTTGAAGAGCATGATCTTGTCCATGACGCGGTCCAGGTAGTCGATGCTTTCGCTTTTCTCCTTCTTGTTGTAGATTTTCCAGTACTTGGTGCCCTTGAGTCCCTTCTCAAACTTCTTGTAGAGTTCAGAGGTCGATGAGAGGTACTTCCAGTGGTTGGCACTCAACTGTGACTTGAACTTCTCGAGGAATTCCTTGAGGTCCTTGGTGTACTCGCCGTATTTCTCGATGAGTTCCTTCTTCTTGATGACATCCTTGGTCTCCATGCCCTGGAAACTGTCGAGTGCATCCTCGACGTCGCTCTTGTTGTAGGGGCTGTAGAGTACATCGACGATTTCCTGGTCATAGACGAGCCCGTCGCGTGTGGTGAACTTGTCCTTGCGCATCTTGACCTCGTTCTTGAGTTCCTTCTCGAGGGCCTTCTTCTGGTTCTCGAGTTCCTTGAGTTGTGACTTCATGTCATCGATTTTCTCTTCCAGATCCTTGATGGCAGCTTCCTTCTCCTTGATGTTTTTCTCGTGCTGCTCGATGTCGCGCTCAAGTTGCTGGACGTCCTGTGCCATGACTGAGGGCGTCATGGCTGCAATCATCATAACGGTCATCGACATGACCAAGAGTTTGATTTTCTTCATAGTGGTGGAAATTTGTTATAGTTAATTCTGATGGCAAAGATAATAAATAGTTTTAAATCATTTGGGCCCACGTCTGTGATATTAAATAAAATTATAGTTTTTGTTACAGTGGGCGCAATGATGGGGTATATAGAAAGCGAAAGTGCGCTTTTTCACAAAAGCACACCATCTTCATAACCAAAATTCAAGTATATATGTTCTTGTTGTTTGTTTGTTGTCTTATCCTTATCTGCATGCAAAGATAGGTGATTTTTTGGAACTGGCCAAATGTTTTTGAATAAAAATTCTTGATTATTGACTTGCTGAAATCGATATATCGTTGTAGAACAATAAATTAGGTGGCAAAAATATTTTTTGCCACCTATTAACTTTACATATTGCCCCGCTTTATTTCTCGCGGAAGAACAGGTTGATGACCGTTCCGTGCAGGTTCCAGTGCTCGCGTATCTTGTTCTCGAGATAACGCTTGTAGGGGTCCTTGATCCACTGCGGCAGGTTGCAGAAGAAGATGAACGTGGGCACATTGGCACCCTTGAGCATAGTGATGTACTTGATCTTGACATACTTGCCCTTGACAGCGGGAGGCGGGAATGCCTGGATGTCGGCCTGCAGGGTGTTGTTGAGCTGCGAGGTGGGGATGGTGATGTGGCGGTTGTTGTAGACTTCGATAGCGGTCTGCAGCACCTTGTGGATGCGCTGCTTGGTGATGGCCGAGCCGAAGATGATGGGGAAGTCGGTGAACGGGGCGAAGCGCTCGCGGATGGTGGCCTCGAAGTGGTCAAAGGCCCGCTGCGACTTGTCCTGTGCGACGTCCCACTTGTTGACGAGGACGACGAGACCCTTGCGGTTCTTCTGGATAATGGAGAAGATGTTGACGTCCTGTGACTCGATGCCGCGGGTGGCGTCGATGAGCAGGATGCACACGTCGCTGTTCTCGATGGCGCGGATGGAGCGCAGCACCGAGTAGTACTCGATGTCCTCGTTGACCTTGTTCTTCTTGCGGATGCCGGCGGTGTCGACAAGGTAGAAGTCAAAGCCGAACTTGTTGTAGCGGGAGTAGATGCTGTCGCGGGTGGTGCCGGCGATGTCGGTGACGATGTTGCGCTCCTCGTCCATCAGGGAGTTGACGAGCGACGACTTGCCGGCGTTGGGCCTGCCGACGATGGCAAATCGGGGCAGCTCCTCCTCGAGCGTCTCCTCGGACTTGGCGGGCATCTTCTTGACGACCTCGTCGAGCAGGTCACCGGTGCCGTTGCCGTTGGCCGCCGAGATGGAGAAGGGCTTTCCGAGTCCAAGAGCGTAGAACTCGGCCTCGGCATACATGCTCTGGTTGTTGTCGTCCTTGTTGGCGACGACGATGACGGGCTTGGAGGTGCGGCGCAGGATGTCGGCGACGTGGTCGTCAAGGTCGGTGATGCCGTTCTTGATGTCCACGACAAAGAGGATGACATCGGCCTCCTCGATGGCCAGATGCACCTGCTTGTTGATTTCCTCCTCAAAGATGTCCTCGCTGTTGACCACCCAGCCGCCGGTATCGACCACTGACATCTCCATGCCGTTCCACTCCATCTTGCCGTACTGGCGGTCGCGGGTGGTGCCGCTGGTGTCGTTGACGATGGCTGCACGCGTCTGCGTCAGTCGGTTAAACAGTGTTGACTTGCCCACGTTGGGCCTTCCCACGATTGCTACTAGTCGTCCCATGTTGTTTGTTTTTGGCTTTGTGCTAGTGGCCTGCGGCTGCTAGCTGTGTTATCTGTCTTGTTGTTGATTACTCGATGTAGCCGAATGCGCGCAACTTGTTCTCCTGGTTGCGCCAGTCCTTCTCGACCTTGACATACAGTTCGAGGAACACCCTCTTCTCAAAGAATTTCTCGATGTCCTTGCGAGCCTCGGTGCCCACGCGCTTGAGCATCTTGCCCTGGTGGCCGATGATGATGCCTTTCTGGCTATCGCGCTCGACGTAGATGACCGCCATGATGTGGATGGCCGTGTCGCTCTCGTCAAACTTCTCGACGATGACCTGAGTGGCATAGGGGACCTCCTTGTCATAGGTGAGCAGGATCTTCTCCCTGACGATCTCGGTGACAAAGAAGCGGCTGCTGCGGTCGGTGAGGGCATCCTTGCCGAAGTAAGGGGGGCTCTCGGGCAGGAGCTCGACGATGCGCTTCATGATGTTGTCCACATTGAAGTTCTCGAGGGCGCTGGTGGGGTAAATCTCGGCCGTGGGCAGCAACTGCTTCCACTGCTCGATGATGCGCACGAGGTCGTCGTTGCCCTGCAGCAGGTCAATCTTGTTGATGATGAGCAGGATGGGGATTTTCTCCTTGGCGACGCGGTCGAGGAAGTCCTGGTTCTTGGTGGGCGTCTCGATGACGTCGGTGACATAAAGCAGCACGTCGGCATCGACGAGGGCGCCGGTGGAGTATTCCAGCATGCTCTGCTGGAGGCGGAACTTGGGCTTGAGCACACCGGGGGTGTCGCTGAACACGATCTGGTAGTCCTCGCCGTTGACGATGCCCATGATGCGGTGGCGCGTGGTCTGAGCCTTGCTGGTGATGATGGACAGGCGCTCGCCCACCAAGCGGTTGCTCAGTGTCGATTTCCCCACGTTGGGGTTTCCCACGATGTTGACAAATCCTGCTCGATGCATTTCTTGTTGGTGTTAGGTCGTTATGATTGGTTATTTTATTCAAGAAGCATCGCTACCCTTTTATGTTGTTACACTTGTGAGTAGTGATGCTTCAGGTGATGTGTCCGGACGCCTTACAGCGACCAGATGAGGTAGACGGCACCCCAGGTGAATCCCGCACCGAAGGCGGTGAGAACCAGCTTGTCGCCCTTGTGCAAGCGGTGCTTGTTCTCGTCGAGGCACAGGGGGATGCTGGCGGCACTGGTGTTGCCGCGATGCTGGATGTTGACCAGCACCTTGGACTCGTCGATGCCCAGTCGCTCGCCGACGGCCTCGATGATGCGCAGGTTGGCCTGGTGGGGCACAAACCACTGGATGTTCTCGTTGGTGAGATTGTTGCGCTTCATCACGTCCCTGCTCGAGGTGAGCATGTCGATGACGGCATGGCGGTAAACGGCGCGACCTTCCTGATAGACGCAGTGGTAGTTGGCGTCGACCGTCTCGTGGCTGGTGCGCAGAGCCGAACCACCGGCCTTGTAGACCAGGTGCTCGAGTCCCGAGCCATCAACGTGGAAGATGCCGTCCATGATGCCGACGGGCTCCTCGGTGGGCTCAATCAGGACTGCCGCTGCAGCGTCGCCGAACAGGGGGCATGTCGCACGGTCGTTGTAGTCGACCATGCTGGACATCTTCTCGGCCGAAACGACGATGACCTTCTTGTAGATACCTGCGCGCACATAGGCCGTGGCCTCGTACATGCCCACGAGGAATCCGGCGCAAGCGGCCTGGATGTCATAGGCATAGCACTTCTTCTCGATACCCACGTTGTGGGCGATGACCGATGCTGTGGATGGGAATCGGTAATCGGGGTTGGATGTCGGGCAGATGAGCAGGTCGATGTCGTTGCGGTCCACTCCGGTCTCCTCGAGCA
Organism: uncultured Bacteroidales bacterium; assembly: GCA_902792895.1. Lineage (GTDB taxonomy): Bacteria > Bacteroidota > Bacteroidia > Bacteroidales > Muribaculaceae > Sodaliphilus. The sequence continues at coordinate 38,120 of CADBBK010000012.1, forward strand.
GCTTGTTGACGGCCTGGATGCCCATATAGGACGAGCCGACGGGCTTGTTGAGGATGCGGCGTTCCTTCACACCGACTCGGGTGGTAATCCACTCGTCGTTGGTGTCTACCATCTTGGATAGCATCTCGTTGTCGAGCACGTCATCGGGCAGGTACGACGCGATGCCTGAAATCTTAGCGTTCAGCATAAGCTTGAAAGCGTTCAGTATATTGTGTATGCGTTGTGTTTAAATTCAATATCCCAAATGAGGTTGAACGATGTTAAAGATTCAGCCCATTCAGGATATATTCTTGGTAGTGCTTAGATCGCTGTTGCCGTGTCGCGGCGGTGCCGTGTCACGGTCTCGGTGCGATTTAGGCTTCCTCCTTGCCCATCACGTTCTTGCCACGGTAGTAACCGCACTCGGGGCAAACGGTGTGATAAACATGCCATGCTCCACAGTTGGTGCACTGAGCGATGGTCGGGGCCACAGCCACGTCGTGGGTGCGGCGCTTAGCGGTACGAGTCTTGGACTGTCTTCTTTTAGGATGTGCCATTTTCTTGTTGTTATTTAAAAATTATTGTTCTTTCAGTTTTTTAAGCGCCTCCCATCTGGGGTCGGTGCCGGTTGTTTCACTCTGGTTGTCCTCGTCGTCGGGGACGGCCTCGACGAGATGGCTGTCGAGCACTTCGAGCATATCGGGGTTGCAATCTTCCTCGTTGTCGTGACAGTGCATCATCGGCAGCGCGAGCAGGACCGTGTCGCGCACGAGTGGTGCGACATCCAGCTCTCGCCATTCCGACGGCACAATCAGCAACTCGTCATTGCTATCGTCAAGCTCGTTGCCCATCTGCTCCACGTTCAGGCTATAGTCCACGTCCACCGGCAAATCCAGATTGTCCAGACAGCGGTCACAGGGAACAGTCACTGTGCCGTGGCAGGCAATCTCCAGGCGGTAGGTGTTCTCGCTCTTGCGTGTCACCTGCATGGCGACATCCACATCGGCAAGACGCACCTCGGTCTGCTCTGCGGTGTTGAAAAACGACTCATCGAGATGACACTCAACCGCATGAATGCCAAATGGTAACGTCTTGATTTTCAACTTCAAAGCATCTACCATCTCCTGAAATTTTCGTTAAAGCGCCACAAAGGTATAACATTTCCCGCTAATAATCAACCATTTTCACAATTTTTTTCCTTTTTCGTCGTTGAGGAAATGTTCAAGGAAACGTTCGCCTTTCAGGCCTGCTGACTTCTGTGTTATTGGGTAAGCAGTATGTCGATGAGCCGGGACACGTCGCTGATATCCACACTGCCGTCTTTGTCGGCATCGGCATTGTAGAGGTTGAGCCCGTATCTGTTGCCCGTGAGCAGGAAGTCGATAAGCATGGCCACGTCGTTGATGGAGAGTTCTCCGTCATCGTCAATATCTCCGGTTACCAGGTCCTCGATGGCGCGGATGTCAACGAAGCGTGACCACCAGTCAGCATTGCTGTAAGCATTGATCGACGCTCTGGGCACATAGAGTTTTCCTTCTTCCCAAGCAATATGGAAGAATGATGAAGAAGTGATAGGAATGGGCGTTGTGGCCTCACAGATGACGGTTTTCAAATCGTCAATATACTGGAATGAGCCCACTCCGATACGGGTGACCGATGCGGGAATTGTGACATGAGTCAGATGGTAGTGCATATAGAAAGCATTATCATCGATTTCGGTGATACCATTGGGTATAAAGGAGTTCTGGCATCCTGAAATAAGCTTATTGCTTGCGGTCTCGATAATGGCATTGCAGTTGTCGCGTGAATCATACACGGGGTTCCTGCTGGCCACGGTAATCTTGGAGAGGTTCTCGCATCCAGCAAAGGCCGCAACACCGATTTCAGTGACACTGGCGGGAATGTTCAGGCTGGTCAGGTCGCAGCCCAGAAATGCCTGTTCACCAATTGACGTAATTTGATCATGCAAATTGATGTTTTCCAGATAAACGCAGTCATAGAAGGCGTACATTTCGATTGCGGTTACTGACGTGGGAATCGTAGAGGTGACACATCCGGCAATGAGTGTGTTGGTTGCCGTTTCGACAATAGCGTTGCAGTTATCGCGGGAATCAAAAACGGAGTTGCCGCTTGCCACCTTGATGGACGTTAGATTATTGCAACCGGCGACGCAGATCCTGCCGATGTAAACGACCGATGCGGGAATGGTAATGCCGACAAGTCCACTCTGATATCTTAAAGCCCCATCTCCGATAGAACGGGTATCGCTCCTGAGCGTTAAGTTGGTGCCCTGGGGAATGAGACCTTTATAGGTTAAGGCCACTTTACCGGCATAGATGACGCCGTTAGGCTGGTTGTCCATCCAGGCGGTATTGGTGAAGGCGTCACTGTCGATACGGAGTGTTGAACTGGGGATAGTGATATCCGCCAGACTGGTGCAGTCGTAGAAGGCATAGATGTTAATGTCGGTAACACCTTCGGGAATGACAATGCTCTCAAGTGCTGAGCACTGATAAAACAGTCCTGCACCGATGGCGGTTATGCCTTGGGGCAGGGTGGCATGCTTGAGTGTTGTGCATCCCTGGAAGACCTGTGCTCCCAAATCGGAAACCGAGTTGGGCAGGTTGATTTCGTTTAAACTGGAACAGCTGCGGAAGGCAAAACTGCCGATGGTAGTGACTGAATTGGGGATAGTGACATCGGTTAAGCCATAACAATTGCTGAAACCGTATTCTTCGATAGTGGTCACCGAGTTGGGGATGTTGACGGTTGTAAATCCCGTGGAATTGTAGAATGCTGCGTAGCCAATCGTCGTGACGGTATTGGGAATGTTGACGCTCGTGAGGTTGGGACAGGCTCTGAATGACGAGCGACCGATCTCCGTTACGGTGTATTGCACTCCCCCGTAGCTGACGGTCGAGGGGATGTTGACCGACCCGCTGTAGCTGTTGTATCCGGTGTCTTTGTAAGTCACGCTCACAGTGTTGCCGCTCGTGATGTTGTAATAAATGCCATTGGCCAGAAAGTCGTAAGCCGAAGCGCTTAATGGCATCATCATCGACAGAATCGACAAGAGGGCTGGGATAATGATATTCTTTTTCATAATGGTGTAGATATTTATAGTTAGTATATTCTTATCGAGGCTTGGGACACCTGCAAAACGGCGGTTGGCGGCCATGTCACAATTCGCTTCTAGGTCCTTAGTCGGCCTAACGCGGATTCCATTGTTGGAATTGCAATAGTGACACTTCCGCTACAAAGGTAGGGAAATTCCCGTTATTATTCAAGAAAGCAAGACGCTTTTTTCGGGGTGGCCCAGTTGATGCGCGAGTCAGAAAATCGTATCGTAGATGAGTTGGGTGCCACCCAGGTGGGACTGGATGTAGTCGCCGGCAGACTTGCCGCACTTGAGGCGCAGGGGCTCGTTCTCGAGCAGGGGGTCCATCGCGGCCGAGAAACTGTCGGCATCGTGGATGCTCATCGCGCCGTCCATAGCGATGAGGTCGGTGGCCTCCTGGAACTTGTGGTACTTGGGCCCGAAGATGACGGGGATGCCATAGACCGCAGCCTCGTTGATGTTGTGGATGCCGGCACCGAAGCCGCCTCCCACATAGGCTGCCTGCCCGTAGCGGTAGAGCGATGACAGGAGGCCGAAACTGTCGATAATCAGGCAGTCGGCACTCTCGATGTTTTGAGGCGTGGCTTCGCTGTAGAAGCGTGCTGGACGCGACAGTTTGGACATGAGGGTGTGCAGGCGGTGACGGTCGAACTCGTGCGGAGCGATGATGAGTTTCATCTCGCGGTGGGCATTGAAGTAGGGGATGACGATGTCTTCGTCGGGAGGCCACGAACTGCCCATGACCAGCGTGAACGGCGAGTTGCCGACAAACTTCTGGACCAGGGGGAACTCGCGCGCCGCGGCACGTACGTCGGCCACACGGTCAAAGCGGGTGTCGCCGGCCACGATGACGTTGTCCTTGAAGCCGATGCCAGCCAGTAGTTCGCGGGACTGCTCGTTCTGGACAAAGATGGTGTCAAAGCACTTGAGCATCTTGCGGAACATGCCGCCCCACGGACGGAAGAATATCTGCTTGGGACGGAAGATAGCCGAGATGATATAGGTGGGGATGCCGCGCCGCTTGAGGCTCTGCAGATAGTTGCCCCAGAACTCATACTTGACAAAGATGGCCATTGTGGGCTTGACCAGGTCCAGGAACTGCTTCACGTTGCTGGGCAGGTCAAAGGGCAGGTACACCACCGTGTCCACCTTGCTGAAGTTCTTGCGCACCTCGTAACCCGAGGGGGAGAAGAATGTCAACAGGATGCGGCTGTCAGGCTGTTCCCGCTTGATCATCTCGATGAGCGGCCGTCCCTGTTCAAACTCGCCCAGCGACGAGGCGTGAATCCAGATATAACCACCTGCAGGATCAAGTTTGCGCTGCAGGGTGCGGAAACAGCGCCGCTGTCCGCGAATCATCAGTTTGGCCTTGCGCTTGCGCACAGCAGCCAGGCGAACAGCATTACGATAGGTAGCGACACCGAAGTTATATAGTGGATCCATGATAAGGTTGACAGTTTAAGTTGATTGACGTTAGAGGTTAATAGAGAGGGGAGAGGTGGCCGCTCTTGAGCCAGGCGTTGTCATGACGGCGTTTCCACAGGTTGTTGTCGATGTAGAAACGGCAGGACACCTGCTGCCAGAATCCCGTGAAGTGGTCGGTGGCATGAAACATCAGCGATGCCGACAGGTCCACAAAACGGTTGCTCACCACGTGGGCCGTGAGGTCGGTGCGGCTGTATAGTTTGTTGTCGTAGTAGGGATCGCCCAGGTTCAGCTGGCTGCCGTGCAGGGAGTAGAGCGGGTAAAGTGGCTTGCCGGCATAGAAGGTCTCGTCGAACTGCAGCCACCGCCAACGTGCCGTTGCCGTGGCGATGAATCCGGCCTGGTTGAGCCAGCGGTTGTCCTCACGGTTGCGTTGCATCGTGATGATGGCTCCCGCGTTGATGCGCAGGGAGTCCAGCAGCGTGCGGTGTGAGAAGTCGAGCCCCAGCATGGGGTTGATGAGCAAGTCGTCGTTGACAAACTCGCCCTGGGCATGGCTGGCCGACTTGGCCAGATGGCTGTACTGCAGATGGCCACCCAGGCGCAGCGGCCCGGTGATGCGCCAGTCGGTGTTGAGCATGGCGCTGAAAGCCTCGCGCCGTTTCTCGGTCTGCATCTGGCGCCAGTCGACAGCGACCTCGGCATATCCGGCGGGCTTGATGAGCTGCGCCATGATGCCGCGCACGTTGGGCTGGCAGTAGTTGAGCGAGTCGCTCCACAGGTAGCGCGGCATGCGCTCCACCATGAGCGAGCGCGGCATGAGTCCTGCCGTGACGTGCCAGCCGGTGGGGCTGTTGTAGCGGTAGTAGAGTGTGGGCAGCACCTTGTAGCCGCTCAGGTTGTCGACCATGGGCTGGTACCACACGACGCCCCCCTTGAGCACATGCTGGCCATCCATCATCGAGATGCCCAGCTCGGGAGCCAGGCGTGTGAAGAAGAAGGTCTGGTCGGGTGTGCGGAGATCACCGCCCTCGCGGTTGTTGAGCAGCACGCTCGCATCAACGCTCCATTCCACCTCCTGGGCTGCAAGAGGGGGAATGGAGAGCAATAGGGCGAATATGGCTATGAGCCAATTACGCATCAGCGGGCAGGTGGATGTTCTCGATGCCGGCGTTGAGGCGGTCCAGCGTCTCGTCGCGTCCCAGCAGACGGGTGATTTCAAACATGTGCGGTCCGCGGCACTCGCCGACGACGGTCAGGCGGAAAGCATTCATCACGTTGCCCTTGTGGTAACCGTTCTTGTCAATCCAGTCCATGACCAATTTCTCGGTGTCCTCCATGTCGTCCATGTCGGCATTGTCGAGCAGGCCGGCCAGCTGGCGCATCAGTTCGGGCGTTTCGGGTTTCCAGCGCTTGCGGATGTCCTTCTCGCTGTAGGTGGTGGGGCGTACGAAGAAGAAGTTGGCCTGGTCCCACAAGTCGGTCACAAAGGTGGCACGGCTCTTGACCAGCGCCACGACCTCGGTGATGAACTCGTCGCTGAAGTCGGCCACGTTGACGCCATGCTGCTCGAGTTCGGGCTTGAACAGCTGTGCCAGCTCGTGGTCGTCCATCCTCATCAGGTACTCGTGGTTGAACCACTTGCCCTTCTCAAAGTCAAACTTGGCACCCTTGCGGGAGCAGTGGTCGATGGAGAATTCCTTGATGAGCTCGTCCATCGAGAAAATCTCGCGGTCGTCACCGGGGTTCCAGCCCAGCAGGGCGAGGAAGTTGATGACAGCCTGGGGCAGATAGCCTTTCTCGCGGTAGCCGCTGGAGCGCTCGCCACTCTTGGGGTCGTCCCAGTCGAGGGGGAAGACAGGGAATCCCAGACGGTCGCCGTCACGCTTGCTCAGCTTGCCCTTGCCGTCGGGCTTGAGCAACAGGGGCAGGTGCACAAATGCGGGCATGGTGTCCTCCCAAGCGAAGGCCTGGTAGAGCAGCACATGCAGCGGAGCACTGGGCAGCCACTCCTCGCCGCGGATGACGTGGGACACCTCCATCAGGTGGTCATCGACGATGTTGGCAAGGTGGTAGGTGGGCAGATCATCGGCGCTCTTGTAGAGCACCTTGTCGTCGAGAATCGACGAGTTGATGGTCACATCACCGCGCAGCAGGTCGTGAACCACGACGTCCTGGTCGGGGTCGATGCGGAAACGCACCACCCATTTCTCGCCCTTGTCCATCAGGGCCTTGACCTCGTCGGCGGGCAATGACAGTGAGTTGCGCATCATGCCGCGCGTGCGTGCGTCGTACTGGAAGTTCTTGATTTCCTGGCGCTTGGCTTCAAGCTCCTCGGGGGTATCAAAGGCATAGTAAGCCTTGCCGGCGTCCACGAGTTGCTGCATGTACTTGCGGTACAGGTCGCGGCGCTCACTCTGCTTGTAGGGGCCGTAGTTGCCGCCCTCGCGCACGCCCTCGTCGATGCCGATGCCCAGCCACTGCAGAGCCTCGTTGATGTAGGCTTCGGCTCCGGGGACAAGGCGGGCGCTGTCGGTGTCCTCGATGCGCAGAATCATGTCACCGCCATGCTGGCGGGCAAACAGGTAGTTAAACAATGCCGTGCGCACGCCGCCAATGTGCAGCGGGCCAGTGGGTGAAGGCGCAAAGCGCACTCTTACTCGTCGTTCCATATCTGTGATGTGTTTGTGTTGTCTTTATATTATATATAATGTGAAAATCGGTTACAGCAACAAGTCGCTCACTGCTTTCAGCGACTGGTAGTCGGTCTGGTCGATGTGGCACGGTGTCACCGTGGCATAGTGGCGGCGCAGCCAGTACATGTCGGTGCGGTCGTCATTGTCATCGAGCATCTCGTAGTCACCTGTCATCCAGTAGTAGTTGCCGCCCATGGGATGGTCGCGCTTCTCCCACTCGTTGACCCATCGGCCCAAGTCGCTGATGGTGACCTTCAGTCCCTTGACAGGATGTTCGGTCATGGGCGGGATGTTCACGTTCAGGCAGACGTCCTTAGGCAGCCCGCCCTTGAGGACACGCTGCAGCACCTGGTCGACCAGCGGCTCGCATCCCGTGGTGACGGTCTCTCGCCCGTGCAGGCCATAGGAGAAGGCTACCGACGGCACGCCGTGCATGATACCCTCATAGACACAGGCCATCGTGCCGCTGTAGAGCGTGCTGATGCCCATGTTGAAGCCGTGGTTGATACCGGCGAGCACCAGGTCGGGCTTGCGGTCGGTCATCAGTTGACTGATGGCGAGCTTGACGCAGTCGGCCGGTGTCCCCGAGATTTCATAGGCCGTGAAGCCCTCGCGCTGCTCAACGAGTTGGGCGCGCACGGGACGGTCGAGCGAGATGGCGCTGGACTTGCCGCTCTGGTGCTCGACGGGCGCAGCGACAAACAAGTCGCCGTAGCGCTGTGCCACCTTGATGAGCGAGTGGATGCCGTTGAAGTGATAACCGTCATCATTGCTGATGAGGATGAGAGGTCTCTTGTTGTCCATTCGGTTCGTTTTGATGAATTTGAGTGCAAAGTTACAACTTTTTTATGGAGTTTTGGCAGAAATGGTGTAACTTTGCCTTGCTAAAAACAAATCTAATCAGAATCAAGAATTATGAGATTGATTATCCAACCAGATTACGAGAATGTATCTAAATGGGCTGCCCGTTTTGTCGCCAAGCGCATCAACGATGCCAAGCCCACAGCCGAGAAACCTTTTAAGTTGGGTTGTCCCACGGGAAGTTCGCCCCTGGGCATGTACCGCGAGCTCATCGCCATGAACAAGGCCGGTAAGGTGTCGTTTGAGCATGTCATCTCCTTTAACATGGACGAATACTGTAACCTGCCCGAGTCGCATCCCGAGAGTTATCACTCATTCATGTGGAACAACTTCTTCTCCCACATCGATATCAAGCCCGAAAACGTCAACATCCTCAACGGCAATGCCCCTGACCTGCTGAAGGAGTGTGCCGACTATGAGGCACGCATCCAGGCTGCTGGCGGCATCGACCTGTTTATGGGCGGCGTGGGCCCCGACGGGCACATCGCCTTCAACGAGCCCGGCTCGTCGTTGACGTCGCGCACGCGCCAGAAGACGCTCACCCAGGATACCATCATTGCCAACAGCCGCTTCTTTGACGGCGACCTGAACAAGGTGCCCAAGACGGCGCTGACCGTGGGCGTGGGCACCGTGATGGATGCCCGCGAGGTGATGATCATCGTCAACGGCCATGGCAAGGCCCGCGCCCTGCAGCAGGCCATCGAGGGCGGTGTGTCGCACATGTGCACCCTGAGCGCCCTGCAGATGCATCCCCATGCCGTCATCATCGCCGATGAGATGGCTGTCGATGAACTCAAGGTGAGCACCTACCGCTACTTCAAGGATATCGAGCACGACAACCTCGACCCCGATACCTTGCTGTAAAGAACAGACCTCCGAGTTCTCCGAGCTCTCCGAGTTCTCCGAGACCTCCGAGTTCTCTGTGTTCTCCGAGAGGAAAATTAAAAGAGCCTGGGAAACCAGGCTCTTTTAATTATTAGCATAAAAAAAGCTGCTCGGGCCTAACGGCGGGAACAGCTTCAAACTTTCTCTGTCGTAAACTCTTGCTTACTCGGCGGGAGTCTCGGCGGGAGCAGCCTCCTCAGCGGGAGCGGCAGCCTCAGCGGGAGCAGCAGCAGCGCTGTCAGCAACAACGGCGGTGTCAACGGGAGCCTCTTCTACAACCATGGTGGTGTCCTCGGCGGGAGCCTCGGTGGTCTCGGTGGTGTTGTTGGTGCAGGAAATCATGCTAACGCTAGCGATAACGGCAAGAGCCAAAACTAACTTCTTCATTTTCTTAAGTACTTTTAAATAATAAAACAATTAATATTCGGTTGTTAAAATCGGTGCAAAGGTATAACAAATATTTCACCTGCAAACTTTTTTTGAGTTTTTTTTATCGTCATTTTTAAATCGGTCAAATATTTTTACCCAAAATTCAATCGTTAACGTCTGATAATCAATCGGATAATTTAACGGATGCCAACAATTCGGCATCCGTTAAATTTTGTTAACCCTAGGTAAGGCGGCTCCATAAGCCACCATTTTTGGCTCCGAAATCAGTTGCTGTAGAGGTAGCGCTTGATGCTGCGTTTAGGCGTTTTGTCAAACTCGGTGGCCATCAACTGGATCTTGGCAATCCTTTCATAGGGAGCCACCAGCTTGTTCAACTCGGTGCGTATTTCCTCCATCAGTGCGGGCAGCTTGTCGCGAGTGACGCCCAGCTGGTCCATCGCGTCATAGTCGGGATAGACTAGCGCCACGAGTTTGCCCTCGCGCATCACGACAAGGCTCTCGCTCACGTAGAGCATGTTGTTGAGTTTTGCCTCGATTTCCTCGGGGTAGATGTTCTGGCCGCTGGAGCTGAGCAGCATGGTCTTCAGGCGTCCCCTTATAAATAATGTGCCATCGGCATTCAGGGTACCCATATCGCCGGTGTGGAGCCATCCGTCCTCATGCAGTACCTTGTCGGTAGCCTCGCTGTTGTGGAAATAGCCCTGCATGACGTTCTCGCCGCGCACACAGATTTCGCCGGGGATGTTCTCGGGGTCCTCGCTCAGGATCTTGCACTCCATGATGCCCGGCAGGATGCGTCCTGCGCTGTGGGGCACAAACTCGCGCCAGGGGGTGTGGCTCACCAGCGGGCCGCACTCGGTCATGCCGTAGCCCACGGTGAATGGGAACTTGATCTTGTAGAGGAAATCCTCGACCTCGGCATTGAAGGGGGCGCCACCGACGATGACCTCCTCAAACTCGCCGCCGAAGGCCTCGATGAGTTTGTTGCGGATCTGGCCATAGATGCGCCTGTCCAGATAGGGAACGGCCAATGCCCATCGCAAGGCGCCCCTGCTGATCATGGGCACAATCATCTTGCTGTAGATTTTTTCCAGTACCAGGGGTACGGTGAACACTACGTTGGGTTTGACCTCGGACATCGCTTTGACCAGAATCTTGGGGGACGGGATGCGTCCCAGCAGCGTGATGTGGGCACCAACGGCAAGTGCGGTGAGCATATCGAAGGCGCACCCGAAGGCGTGTGCCAGCGGCAGGAAAGCCAGGTCTCGGGACCCCTTGAAGTGCAGTCCTGAGTTAATGCCATAGACGACGTTGCCAGCCAGATTGTTGGCCGTGAGCATCACACCCTTGCTGAAGCCCGTCGTTCCCGACGTGTAGTTGATCTCGACCAGGGCATCGTTGGGGACCTCGGCAAAGTGGATGTCGTTGCGGTAGAACCCCTCGCCGTATTGCTCGTTGAAGGCATCCTCGATGCCCTCCATGGCCTTGCTGACGCACTCGCCCTCTTTCTCAGCCAGGAGTTTCTTGTCCTCGAGCTGGATGACGGCACGCACGCGCGGCATCTTGTCAAACTCGAGGTTCTCCCAGATGCTCTTGCTGATGAACAGCATCGTTGCCTCGCTGTGGTTGATGATGTGCTGGGCATCGGCGGGGTTGAACTCTTGCAGGATGGGCACGATGACAGCACCATAGGTGATGGTGCCCATGAAGGTGATGACCCAGTTGGGGATGTTCTTGCCGATGAGGGCGATGCGGTCACCGGGCTTGACATTGCAGTTCTGGAACAGCAGGTGCAGCTTGGCGATATTGCGTGCAAAATCGCCATAGGTCAACTTTTCGCCAGTATTGTAGTCGGTTAATGCGGGCAGTTCCCAGTTATCGATGAAACTGCGCTCATAAATTTTGATCAGGTTCTCCTTCATCATAGCGGTTACACGGATTTTGTTTGCAAAGATAACACAAACTTTTCAGTTATCCGTTTTCAGCCTCAGTTTTTTGAAGGGGAACATGATTTGGCCAGTGAGAGCATGCGTCTAGTCGGCCTGTTGCGGCTCATCCCACTGCTGGTGCAGAAAGTCGATTTTCCCCCGCATCATGGGTTTATAATATAATGTACTGTGCTGCTTGACGTCTTTGAACCACTTATATAACTGTGGCCAGCGGGCTTTATCGGTGTGGGATGCCGGGTTGATTTTGTCCACCACCGAGTCCATGTATTCTTCCATCGTTTCCAGGGCACCGGCATCATTCAGCCTGTCCCAGTGCTGCTTGACCGCATGCTGGAACTCGGGGAAGGTGGCCAGCGTTCTCAGCCAATGGATGACGTAACTGTTGTTCTCATAGATGAAGCATGGCCCCTCAGGCAACTGCCGGTTATACGCGGCCCCGAAATCCCATACGGGCCCGAACAGCAGCTTGGTGCTGTCGCCCCGCTGCTTGTGGACGAACAGGCTGTTGCTGAACGACTCGATGTTGTCGGCTATCTCGTTGACGATATAAAAGCATGCGAGCGTGTCGATGTCGATGTATTGTTGCCAGTTACTAGCGATGCTGTCGATGCTGTCGGTGGCATGGATGGCGCTGTTAGTGTCGGTGAAGAACTGATAGATATAGTCATACTGCGCCTGTGACAGGCTGTCGGGACTCTGGTACTCCACACCTATCCAAGTATCGTGGTCCTCATAGACGATGAACTGGTTCTCCACGATGCGGTTGCCCAGTTCAAGCAACCATCCGCCGGTAATCAGTTCTGGGTCCTCGCCGCCGTTGTCCTGCTCGATGACGTTGACACGATTCTTGCCGACGCGTATTTTCTCGGTGAGAAAGTATAGCCCGATGTATTGCCCGTTGAGGACCACTTCGACAGGCTCCTGTGCGGGAGTATAGGCCAGCCCGATGCGACGGCTCAGTTCAAAACCCAGCGGGTTGGACCAGTAGTCGGTTGCCAGCAGGCAGAAGTGCTTGTTGCTGTTCATGCCCAGCGGTTTCTGCTTGTTGTCAAACTTCAGGCGGAACGGCTTCTTGTCCATGTTGTTCCAGGTGTAGTTGCCTCGCCCCTTGATCTGCATGCCCAGCGGGTGGGCACTGCTGCCCAGCGACTCGTATCCCTCGATGCCCATCGCGTCAATCCACCAGTCGGCGTGTAGGTAGTAGTCCTTGCTGGTGATGTCGCGGTACCCCTCGGTGTTGATGTACATCACCGGCAATGTGCCTGAGAACGAGGGCATGGGCGGCAGGGTGCCGCCGAGCAGTTTGCCAATGACGGCATTGACATCGGCGATGGTGATTTCGCGGTCCCCGTTCACGTCGTAGGCATAACGGTAGAGCGAGTGATACTTCTCGTCGTTCAGAATCGAGTTGATGAGGACGTTCACGTCGGCGATGGTCACCTCCCAGTCGCAGTTTACGTCGCCGCGCGGACGCAGCAAGTCCTGGCCATGCAGGGTTAGCATCGACCAGGCAGCGATGAGTGTGATGAGTGTGAATCGTTTCATAAAAAGGCTTGAAGGTTATTGGAGTAGGGTTTAGTTTGGGCTCACACCGCTAGATGTCTGGGAACTTGAGTTCGGCTATCTGCATCATGCGGGAGATGTCAAAGTAGAATCCTGTGGCCGACTTGCCCGCGACGGGCTGCACCTTGATGTAGTCGATGCCGCCCTCGAGTGTCTCGTGGTCGGTGGCGACGAAGCCCAGGAAGTTGATGATGTTGTACTCATGCTCGGGAGCGATGACCACCCAAGGCTCCTCCTTGGTGCCCTTGCCGCTGGACATGATGGCTGCGATGAGTCGGTCCAGGCGGTACTGGCAGACGGCAGCACGGGCATGTTTCTTCTTCTCCTTGAGGACGTAGATGTAGAAGTTCATCTGGTTTAGGTCGAACATGTTGTCGTTGAGCGACAACTCGGCATACTTCTCGATGCTGTCACACTCGGCGCGCGAGTGGGGCTGCTTGTAGTAGAGTTGCTCCACGACGTTGCTATAGACGCTCTCGCGGAAGGGGTTGTAGTCCTCCTGGAAGGTGTAGCCATAGTAGAAGTTCCTCCAAGCCTCGATGCTCAACGTGGTGTCGTTGCTGTTGTAGGCCTTCATGAGCTTGGGGTAGTAGTAGGCGTTCTTGGGGTTGGAGATGACGTCACGGACGTGGTCAAAGTCCACCTTCTTGATGGCGAACTTGCTGGGCTGGTTGCGCTCGGGCACTTCACGGTTGGCCTGTGCCCAGCCGATGCTGGCCACGGTGACGGCGATGAGCAGTGTGATGATGTATCTTTTCATTCTTGTCTTCATTAGTCGGTATGTTTAATCGATAACGATTCCCATGACAGCGATGCACACGATGGAAACGGCGACGATGATGGGCAGGCACTTGATGGGCAGGTAGCGCCAGAAGAGGCTCGACGGCGCCAACAGCCACTTGCCCGCCGGCGTGCGGCTATAGGCCAGCTGGCCCATGATTGACCCCAGGATGACGCCGAGCACCATCAGCCGCGGCGCGAGCATGATGCCCAGCATGCCGCCGGCCATGGCCGTGAATCCCACATACAGGTTGCTGGAACTGTGCCCGTCGGGCTCACCGCTGGGCAAGAGGTAGAACAGGCCGGTGACGATGAGCGTGGCGATGCCCCAGAAGATGAACGTGCCCATGGGGACAGCGATGTAATAACTCAGGTGGAGCAGCAGCAAGCCGGCAAAGGCCGGTACTGCGGCGACCCATCGAGGCCACAGCACGAGCACCAACGCCATAGCGAGGCAGATGATGCCTGCAACGAGTAATATGGTCTGCACTATCATGGAATGGCTTGTTATATATATTATATAACACCGATTGCCGCCGGTTATTGCCTTCGACGGCCCATTAAATTTGACTGCGTGTCATTTTATTCGGCGGGCGTGTCGTTGGCGGGCTTGATGTGGTCCGGATAGGAAACGCGTATGTGGTAGGACGTGCGCAGCCGCTCAACAAACAGTTTTTTTACCGTCTCAACGTCGCGGAAGCTGATGGGCGTCTCACGCAGCAGGCCATCGGCCACCTGTCCGTCGATAATCTTGTTGACCATGGCACTGATGGCTTCCTCACTGTGGTCGCTCATGCTCTTGGTCGCCGCTTCGCAGGCGTCGGCCATCATCAGGATGGCGGCCTCCTTGGTCTGCGGGTTGGGGCCGGGATAGGTGAACGGAGCGGGGTCAACCTCCCCGTCGGGGTGGGCCTCACGGGCCTTGTAGTAGAAGTAGCGGGTAACGCCCTTGCCGTGGTGCTGCGCAATCAGGTCCTTGATGACCTTGGGCAGGCCGGCGTCCTCGGCAAGCTTGAGGCCGTTGGCGACATGCTCGATGACGATTTTGGCGCTGTCCTCGGGGCGCATGAGGTGGTCGTGGGGATTCTCCCCGATCTGGTTCTCGGTGAAAAATGCGGGATTCTTGGTCTTGCCCACGTCGTGGTAGAGCGCGCCGGCACGCACGAGCTGCATGTTGGCACCAATCTTGAGCGCCGCCTCACCGGCCAGGTTGGCCACCTGCAACGAGTGCTGGAAGGTGCCGGGGCAGTTGGTGGACAACTGGCGCAGCAACGGATTGTTGATGTCGGCCAGCTCGAGCAGCGTCATCGACGAGGTGAAGCCGAAGATTCTCTCCACGATGGGGATGACCAGGAAGGCAAACGACAGGATGACGCAGTTGATGAGGAAGTAGGCAAAGTAGAACTTGTCGATGTTGTCAAAGTCACCCTCGCCAATGAGCGTCATCGCCACATAGGTGATGCAGTAGGCCAGGAAGATGAATGCGGCACATTGCACGAGCTGGGTGCGCTTGGTGAGTTCCTTGACCGACACGATGGCGATGATGCCAGCCAGGAACTGCATGATGATGAACTCGGCCTGGTGGCTGCTGGCAATGAGTGAGCAGATGAGCACGGTGACGATGTGGACAAAGAACGACGTGTGGTCGTCAAAGAACGATGACACGATGATGGGCACCAGCCCGAAGGGGATGACATACAGCAGCGTGTACTTGAACTTGATGCACAGGAACACCGCGATGACAAACACGGTGATGAACGAGATGAGGAACATCATGCGCCGCGGGCTGTCAAACACCTGTCGCCGCAGCAGCTTCATGAAGTAGTAGAAGGCCAGCATCAGGGTGGCCACAATCATGATTTGGCCCAACAGGTTGACGGTCTCATCGACGTTGCGCTGCTTGTTGCGGCGGTTAAGCTCGTTCTGATAGCTCTGGATGGCGGCGGCCTTCTTGGGGGTGACAATCTCGCCGCGGGTGATGATGGCCTCGTTGGCCTGGATGGTGCCGGGGGAGCGCAGCGCGTTGCGCAGGTCCTCGCCCAGCCATTTCTCGTTCTCCTCGGTATCGACCATCAGGTTGGGGGTGAGATACTGGTCGATGTTGATCGCCCTCAGGGCCTCCTGGATGGCGGCATTGCCCTTCATGCTATCGGTGAGCCAGGTGTAGGCTTGGCGCACGGTCTTCATGTCGGTAGCATCGACCACCTGCAGCTGGTTGTTGCCCACCATGAAGCGCAACTGCTTGCCCGAACGGATGTCGTCGGCTGCCTCGTTGTCCACAATGCCGTCGTTGTAAAGGCGTGCGACGGCCTGCAGCAGAGCCTGGCTGCCGGGACGCCCTCCGAGGTCGTGCGTGAGCAGGGCAAGTTGCTGTTCGCCCTTCTTGCTGTCCATCTTGTAGATTTTGGCAAAGTTCTGGTTGACACTGTCGGTGATGTGTTTGCGGGTGGCCTCGTCGAGTTCGATGTCGAACTGGAAATTGGCCTCCAGACGCGAGTGCAACCAGGGCTTGCCCACCTCAAAACTGTGGATGTGGCTCTCCTCACGGCTGTAGAACAGTGCGGCCGAAATCAGTACGACCGAAAGCACCAGCAGCGCGATGACGAGGATGTTATTTTTCTTTTTCTTGTCGGTGTTCATTATCTCAAGATTGATGATGGTTTTCAGTGTTCGGGTGGCAAGATGCAGGGTTAACTCATGCGGATGGCCAAGTTGACGCCCTTCACCTTCTTGATTTCGCGGCACAGGCTGGTCACGCCCGAGGCATCGGCGATGAGCACGTCGAGGTCGCAGTTGAACACGCCGCTGTCCGAGGTGACGTTCATCCGCTTCATGTTGATGGACATGTTGGTCGAGATGATGTTCACGATGGACTGGAGGATGCCTTTCTGATCAATGCCCTCGATGTGGATGGTGGCCAGGAACTGGTCGCCGTGGTCCTCCCACTGCGTTTGCAGCAGGCGTGAGCCGTAACTGGCTTTGAGGCGTGCCAGGGTGGGGCAGTCCATCTTGTGGACGATGACCTCGCCGTTGTCGTTGAGGAAACCCACCGCGTCGTCGCCGGGAATGGGATGGCAGCAGTCGGCAATCTGGTAATTGCTCTTGCCGCTGTGGGTGACGAGGCGGTAGATGGCCTTGGTGTCGATGGCCTTATTGGGGTCATCGGTGGTCTCGTGGGGCTGTTCCTTGCCCTTGAAGGGGTTGCGGCGCAGCCAGTTGAACCGTCCGCCGGTCTCCTTCTTGTTGAGCATGCCCTCATTGAGCTTGATCTCGTCGTTGCCGATCATGAAGAAGAGTTCCTCCTTGTTGGCGACGCCCTGACGGGTGATGGCATGGGAGAGCACCTCGTTGGTCAGCGTGATGTTGTTCTCGGCCAGGAAGTCCATGAAACGTTTTTCGCCCCGCTCGATGATGAGGCGGCGCTTGTGCTTCAGGGCGGCGCGCAGGCGCGTCTTTCCCTTGGCAGTGATGAGGTATTTCTCGTATTCACGCTTGGGCTCGCCGGTGTTGCTGGTGAGGATTTCCACCTGGTCACCGCTGGAGAGACGGTAGGACAGGGGCACGAGTTTGTGGTTCACCTTGCCGGCGATGCAGTGGGTGCCCAGGTCGGTGTGCAGCATGAACGCCAGGTCGAGCACCGTGGCGCCCTTGGGGAGCGTCATGGCCTCGCCCTTGGGCGTGAACACGACGATTTCACTGGCAAACAGGTTGAGCTTAATGGTGTCCAGGAAGTCAATGGCGTTGGGCTCCGGGTCCTTGAGGATGTCCACGATGGTACTGAGCCATGCCGAGAGTTCGGATTCCTCCTCTCCCTCGCCGATCTTGTACTTCCAGTGTGCGGCAAATCCGCGTTCGGCGATGTCGTCCATCTTGCGGCTGCGTATTTGTACTTCCACCCAGTTGCCGTCGGGACCCATCACGGTGACGTGCAGGGCGCGATACTTGTTCACCTTGGGGGTGGTCAACCAGTCGCGCACGCGGTCGGGGTGCTTGGTGTAGACCTCGGTGACCTCGTTGTAGATTCTCCAGCAGATGTTTTTCTCGATGCTCTCGTCGTCGCATTCAAACACGATGCGCGCGGCGTACAGGTCATACACTTCCTCGAAGGGGATGCGCTTGTTCTGCATCTTTTTCCAGATGGAGAAGCATGACTTGATGCGCGCGTTGAACTCGTACTTGAGGCCCATGTTGTCCAATCGCTCGCGGATGGGGGCTGAGAAGCGTGCAAACAACTCGTTGCGGCTCTCCTCGCTGGCGGCAACCAGGTTCTTGATGCGCTGGTACTCGTTGGGATGGTTGTACTTGAAACTCAGGTCCTCGAGTTCGGTCTTGATGGCATACAGGCCCAGTCGGTGAGCCAGCGGGGCATAGATGTAGAGGGTTTCGCCGGCAATCTTGTACTGCTTGTTGGCGGGCATCGACGAGAGGGTGCGCATGTTGTGCAGACGGTCGGCCATCTTGATGAGCACCACGCGGATGTCCTCGTTCATGGTGAGCAGCAGTTTGCGGAAGTTCTCGGCTTGCAGCGACGCTTTCTCGCCGAAGATGCCGCCCGAGATTTTCGTCAGTCCGCTGACAATGCGTGCAATCTTCTCGCCGAACTGCGCCTCGATGTCCTCGACGGTGTAGTCGGTATCCTCGACCACATCGTGCAGCAGGGCCGCACTGATGCTCGTCGAGCCCAGGCCGATTTCCTGGCTCACGATGGTCGCGACGGCCAGGGGATGCATGATATAGGGCTCGCCGGAGCGCCGGCGGATTCCCTTGTGGGCATCACGCGCAAACTTGAAGGCCTTGTCAATCACCTCCACCTTCTTGCGGTGATTGCTAGCTAGATAGCCGTTTAACAGGTTCTGATAGGCCACTTGAATCATCTGGTCCTCGTCCTGGGGGGATATGTTGTTGTTCTGCATCATGGGTCTCGAGCGTTTAGTTTAAACTACAAAGGTAATAAAAAAAGTTGAAAGTGCCGGCTGGGGGGTGGATTTTTTATAGAGTGGCTGGAGAGGCTGGACGGGCTGGATTAACTGGACATACTTGACATACTGGACGGACTGGATTAACTGGATGGGGTGGAGGGAGGAACTGGGCTGCTAGCCTTGGCCCTGGCTGTCGGGGCGGGTGCCCAGGGTGGGGGCGGTGACGTTGAAGTAGCGTTTCCAGTTGCCGGTGGCGGTGTGGAGCCAGACGCAGCCCTCGGTGATGTCAATTTCGTTGATGCGGTCGATGCCGCGCGGCAGGCGTAGGATGGCGCGCACGCGCCCGTTCTGGTCACAGATCTGGATGCCCATGCTGGTGGCAGCCCACAGGTTGCCCTTGCCGTCAAAGGTGATGGTCTGGATGTCGAGCGGGCGGCTGTTGTCGTCGTTGTGGAGCCAGTAGAAGGGTTCACCGTGGGCGGGCTGCCCACCTTGCAGGATGTACTGCCACACGGCATTGCCCGGCTCGTCGGGGATGATGGCGATGTTGGTCAGGTCGGGGTAGATAATGCGCTTCACGGGATTGCCGGGCACGCCGTTGCCCACTTTTTCCCAGCCCTTGTCCGCGTCGCTGAGCAGGTCGCGCAGGAAATCGTTGCCAGTGGCGCCCACTGCGGGGGCGGCAGGCCAGTCGCGCCACATCCACTGCATCACTCGGGAGAAGATTTCGGTCGAGCGCTTCACGTTGTGGCCGCCGTCGCTCCAGTCACAGTCCACGTCATAGCCCGCAAACTTCAGGGCACTTGCCATCAGCTGGTTGCCCTCGTACCAATGACCAAACAACGGATTCCACACGTCGTTGCTGCCGTCCTGGATGAACACGCGCAGGGGCAGCGGCTCGGTCTTGCGCACCAGGGCCTGCAGGTCGTTGCCGCCGCGCATGGCCACAAACGTGCCCACGCCGGTGAACACTTTGCCGAACAGGTCGGGACGGTGCCATGCCGCGTTGAAGGCTGCAATGCCGCCACTGCTCAGACCGAAGATCATGCGGTCCCATGGCCTGCGCGACAGGCGGATGGGTTTGCCGTTGGACGTCGTCATCTG
Organism: uncultured Bacteroidales bacterium; assembly: GCA_902792895.1. Classification (GTDB taxonomy): domain Bacteria; phylum Bacteroidota; class Bacteroidia; order Bacteroidales; family Muribaculaceae; genus Sodaliphilus. The sequence goes on from CADBBK010000012.1 coordinate 57,789, forward strand.
CTCGACAGCGGGCAGGACCTCGGTCTCGAGAAACAGGGCAAAGTCGCCCGTTGTGCTGTCGAACTCGTAGCAGCGGTTGTAGCGCAGCACCGTGCCGTCGTCCCCCTTAATGACGCCCGGCTGCAGAAACACGCCGATGGTGCACGGCATCTGCCGTGCCGCGATGAGCGAGTCCATGACCTGGGGCGCGTTGCACAGCACGCCGTCCAGTCCGACATACAGCGCTGCGGGCCGCTTGCCGTCGTACTGCTCGGGCACATAGACCTGAAAGGTGTGGACCGTGCCGGGATAGATGGTGGACTGCTCGAGCACGCCGTCGATGAGCGTGTGGCTTGCTGCCATGCCCAGTGCGGTGGCAGCCAGTATCATCAGTAGAGATAAACGTCTTGAAATCATAGTCATCAGGTTTTGTCTTTTCAACGGCAAAGGTAGATAATAGTTTTCATTTCTGTGGGTTCGGGAGGCCTGTTTTTTGCCCTGCACGGGATGGGACTGTGTGCGGCCGATGTGGCTGTGCCGAAATAACGAAACGTGCGCTCCCGTTATTGGTGGGAACGCACGCTGTGTGGGGTGTACTTGAGTATGGTTTGTTTTACAGAACCCGGCAGGCGCCGACGTAGCGGCGGCTGTAGTAGGACTCAGTGTTCTTGCTCTCGGTCACACCGGTGCTGCAGGCCGAGTGGATGAAGTGGAACGTGTTGTCGTCGTTCACCTTAGTGACGATGCCCACGTGGCCCACACCACCACGGCCCGAACGGCCCTGGAAGAATACCAGGTCACCGGGCTGCAGGTCTTTCTGCTTCACGCGCACGCCGTCAAAAATCTGGCCGCGCGACGAGCGGTCGAGCTCGATGCCGAAGCGCTTGAAAACATAACTCGTGAAGCCCGAGCAGTCAAAACCGCGGGGCGACATGGCTCCGTAGCGATAAGGCGTGCCACGGAAACGATATGCGTAATTGATAACTTGGTCGATGAGATTGTTGCGGCTGTTCTGCTCTAACTGTTCCAGAACGGTGCCTTGTCTGCGGTTACTCAGCTGCTGAGCCTGTGCAGTGAAGCATGAAAGGGAAATTGCAAAGATTACAAATAATGCCGATAAACTACTTATTTTATTATTGATAAAACTCATAAATTATATTTTTAGGGGGCTGGAAGATAGGCATGCTGCCATCGCTTCGTTAGGGGCTGTCGAGAACGATTTCGACGCCGTGCGCCCTGGTTTGCGATGGCAAAGGTAGCCCAAAACGATAACCCGACCAAACTATGTAAACACTTGTAAACATTTGGCGTAATTGAGGATTTTGGAAGATTGTTCCACGCAAATTCCCTTATAATAGGGGCTCACGGCGACTCGGAATGTTTAAATTTTGGAAATTAAAAATGAAAAAATTTACACATTTTAACAATAAATGGCATCCTATAAGATTTGTTTTTTGATTTTTTGCTACCAAAACCTAGCTCGAGAATATGAAAATCGCCCAATCGTCTTGCAAAATGAAAGCAATTTGGGCGATTTTGGTGATTCTGGTGATTGTGGCTTTCGTGACCTGCCTGTCAACCCCCTTGCCGCTCGTGGAACAATGGCGTTATAGCGCTATCCCGGGGAAGGCCTTTCAGCGGCTCGTTGACTTATCCATGTCTTGAACCGAATCGCTGCAGAAACAAGACAAAACGGGCGACCCGCATGGGGCCGCCCGCCTTGTCTCAAATCTTGCTAATAGCCAAAGCCTAAAACAGCTAATAGCTAGAAGCTAAGCCTAATTACTTCATCACCTTGGCAGCGTTGGTGGTGCCGTCGGTGTAGGTAGTAACGACGATGGTCAGACCATTGGGCTGGCTCATCTCCTGACCTGCAGCGTTGAAGTAGCGAACATTAGCAACGGTCTTGCCAGTGGTCATCTCTTCGATGCCGGTCATCGGGCTAACGGTGAACTCTACAGCACCGGGATCGCTCGGCAGCTTGCCATCGGCAACAGCGTAGAACTCGATGCGATAGCGACCATCCTCGTATACCGAGAATGCATCAACATACTCCATCCAATCACTCTCGGTAACGTTACCGTCGGGATCGGTGAAGATGATGCGATAGTAAACGACGCCCTCATACGGGGTGATGGTTACAACAACCTCGTGCTGACCAGAAACTACCTGATAGCTGCCATCGGGAGTCTGAGTCTTCTCGGTGGGCTGCTCACCAGCCTTAGGAGTTACGAAGAGAACAGGAGCGGTCCATGCGGTTGTAGCGCGATCATAGATACCCTGTACCTCAACCTCATAAGCGGTTTCGGGCTCAAGACCCTGGATGGTGTAAGGCGGATTCACGTTCTCAATAACGATCCATTCACCAGCGGGCACGTCAGCCTCTTCACCAGCCATGTAGAAGTTGCTGACATTCAAGATGTACTGGTCGGTCACATTGAAGTGACGAATTGCGATGTAACCCATCTGACCAGCGAATTCGCCAATTTCGAAGTTGTAATTGGTCTTAGTGCCAGTGGCAACGATTTCGTCGCTGACAGGAATGAAGTCACCAATTTCGGTACCGGTTACGCTTACATATACCTGGAAGTGCTCAGCAGCATAGCTGGGATCCTGTCCCCAAGCATCGAAGTTCACGTTGGCACCAAGCTTAATGTTGGGAGTGATTACCCAGTTGTCAGGAGTGACGGGACCATAGTTGTTGATGTAGCTGTTCGACGACAGGGTGGTCTGTACAGTACCATCATCAAGAGTCAAGTTCCAGATATACCAGTTCTGACCGTCACCGTCAGCGTCAATTACAGTCCAGCCATCGGGCAGGTCACCAGTCTGATAACCGGTGAAGTCTTCAACGATACCATTCATAACGGCAGCCTTGCGGTAGCGCAGGTTGTAAGCATCCTGGCTGCCAGCCCAGGTTACTTGAGCAGTCGTGGGAGTAACGTCGACAACCTCCAGATCGCTGGGTATAGCGTCGGCGGGCAGGGTGATGAAGTTGACAGCTGCGGTCCAAGCCGAAACATCCTCACCATATACACTCTGTACCTGAACCTCATAGGTGGTGCCAGGAGCGAGCGGCTCCATGGTAACGGGGCTATTTACATTCTCAAGAACGATCCAATCGGCCTCGTTAACACCCTCACCAGCGATAGATACAGCATCAATCAAGAGAATGTAACCTGTAGTGCCATTGGGCTGATGACGGATGGCGATGTAGCCCTGCTGTCCAGCGTATGCGCTCAGGTCAAACTCATAAGTGCCCCATTGGTTGAGAACACCAGCAGTCGTTCCAGTGAAAAGTTCGGTGAAACTCTCGGGGTTGGCGTCGGTGGTCGAAACAAGCACGCTGAAGTTCTCGACATAATTAGCGCCGAGGTCAGCAGCCGAAACTGAAAGTAAGCCACCGAGGTTAGACTTCGGGCTGATCAACCAGTTATCACCAACTACGCTTGAGGCACCACTGATAGTGACAGACTCAGAAACGATGCAGTAGTCGCCATCGGCAGCTACGAGAGGAGTGCCACTCATGTTCCAATCGGTGATTTTCAGTATCTTCCAGTTGTTGCCGTCGCCATCGTTGTCAACCATTTGCATTGTGGTAACTTCATCCTCGAAGCTCTCACTCAGGTTGGTTTTCTCGCGGTAGCGCAGGTTGTAGGCCTCGGCATCACCGTTCCAGGTAGCCTCGGCACTCTTAGCGGTAATCTTGCCAACTGCGAGGTCGGTGGGGATGGGGAAGCGCAACGGAGTGGTGAATGTGCAAGGCTTGCTCCAGATGCTCATGTCCTCGGGAGTGCAAGCCGAGCGAACGTAAGCCGTGTAGGTCGTGTTCTCCTCGAGTCCGTTGAGCTGCACAGTGGGATCGCCGTTAACGATAACCGGCTCAAGGTCGCTGGGGTTGAACTCACCAACGCCGTAAACGACATGCCAGAGGTCTTGGTCCTCAGCGCCGGGCGTCCAGCTCAGGGTAGCACCGTTATAAACAATGTCACTGGCAACAAGGTCGGTGGGACGCGGGCAAGTAACTCGAGAAATCGTGAAGGTGGTGAGAACGCCAGCACTGGGTGCATTGTTGGCCACGTGCTCATAGATGATATCGCCATCGGGGGCAATCAACTGAGCGCCGGTCTCGCCAGGATAGCTACCAAGTACCCAAACGACATCATACTCCTCGCCGTAGCACAAGCTGATTTTGCCTTCTTGATAATTTTCACCTGCGGGGATGGTAACTTCGGCAACCACGATGCCAGTCGGATGATAAACGATTTGGAGTTTGTTGCCGTTCCAGCCGTCGCCATAGGAGTCGGTAAGGATGTAGGTGACTTCACCCATGTCCTCGGCCTCGCAAACCTGCGTGTTAAACGTTGCGCTTGTCCAACCACTCAGGTTGCCATCGCCATAGTCGGCCTGCACGCGCACGTTATAGGGCGTGCCATTCTGGAGAACATCGAGCGTGATAGTGGGAACCGATACTGAACCGGCATCGGTCCAAGCCTCCTCGCTTTGCTTCTTGTACTCTACATTCCATGAGGTCTCGTCATTACCAGGAGTCCAGGTAATGTCGGCGCTGGTCGACGTGATGTTGCTGGCCTGCACGTTGGTGGGCCTGAAGTAAACCACACCGCTGCTGGGAAGGAAGGTAAAGGTGGTCTTGGGAACGAAGTTGCGCTGAGTGGGGGTAACAGCCTCCAGGTCGGAATAGCTGTAACCCTGCAGTGAGGCGCCCATAACTTCAGCTCCGCTGAATGTAGCGCTCTTGTAAGTTCCCTTCTCAACGCCATAGACACCAACCAGCAGATTGCCGCCATTATACTCAAAAGGAGTATCGAACTGAATTTCCAGCTCCTCTTGGGTGCCATCTAGCGGACCATCATACACGATTGTTGCATTGCCCATGCCCACGTAGGCTTCAAGGGCGTTGAAATCTACTTCCTGGACGAAGATCTGGAAGCGTCCGCCCCAAACATCAGCGGCAGGACTGCTCAGATACCATTTCATGCTGGTGATTTGGCCTCCTGTCATCGGGGACAATTCATCAGAGTTCATGATGAACTCAACCTTTGTAAATGCATCGGCATAGAAGCCGTAGACTGGTACGTAGGCGTTAGTGGCACCGCCGTCATACACCGTCAGGTTATTCTGAGCGTAGGATGACGTGGTAAACCCTATGGCCATCAATACCAGGCTTAACAGTAATTTCTTGTACATAGGATAAAGAATTTAGTTAAACATAAAGCGAAATACACAAAAAAATATTTTAGTCTCTTTTTGGCTTGTTTTTGGAAAAACGGCATTAAAAGCAATAATTCCCTGCAAAGGTAGGGTGTTTTCTTAAAAAAAGCAAGTATTTCTCATGTATTTTTTTAGTAGTGGTTTTTTATGGGGCCTGCTGGCCTGTGGCTCCTGTCGCTGTTGACGATACCGCGGCAGATGCACAAAAAGCCTCCAGCCACAGCCCCAAGGGCCGTGACAGGATATTCCAATGGATAAAAACACGGGCTACGGGATGATGGCCATGGGGATGAGCCCAATCAATTGGTAATCATATAACCTCCCATCGATGGCGTGACGCGGTACTTGCGCATGCCCAGCTTGCTGTTGATGGCGACGCCCCTGGTGGGGCCGCCGTCGCCGGTGAGGGGATTGAAGTGTGAGCCGCAACGTGGGCAGAAGGCTTCAAAGTTGCTGTCGTCGATGGAAAGGGTGATTTCCGGACTGATCTCGACGGGGCACGCCAGGTCATAGGCCATGGGACCGTCGATGCCCATCATGAGCAACACGCCGCCGTATCCGGTGTAGGTGTTCACATCGTAGGGGAACTGGCTGGGCAGGTTCTTGTTGCGGTTGAAGATGCGGTAGTCGCCCACGCCCGCCACGCCGTAGGTGTTCCAGCGGCCGAAGTCGGCCAGGTTGATGCGCACGATAAACGCCGGTACAGCCTTGTTGTCGATGTGGTCACAGCCAGCGAGTGCGAGCATGGCTGCTAGAGCCACTATGGTCAGGAAAAATTTGTGAAATTTCATGCCGTCGTCATTTAATTATGTCTAATTAACGTAAAAAATGGGCTTTTGATTGTAAAGTTCACCAAAAAACTATAATTTTGCGTGCTACAAAACCGTTATTGCTAGGCATGGAACCGTTATTTTCCATTATCACCGTCACGTGGAATGCTGCCGACGTCATCGCTCCCACCTTGCAGAGCGTGCGGCAGCAGACGAGCCGTGACTATGAGATGCTTATCATCGATGGGGCGTCGAGCGACGACACACTGGCCATCGTGAACAAGGCATCTATCGCGTCGTTGCGCGTGTTCAGCGAGCCCGACAAGGGCTTGTATGACGCGATGAACAAGGGCATCGACCGCGCGCGTGGCCGTTACCTGATTTTCCTCAATGCGGGCGACCGCTTTGCCGACGATACGGTGCTGGCGCGCCTGGCGCTGCTCACCGCCGACAGCCCCGGGGTGATTTACGGCCAGACGCAGCTGGTGAACAACGCCGGCACAGTGGTGGGCAAGCGTCACCTGACCGCCCCCAAGCGGCTGACCGCCGACAGTTTCCTCAAGGGCATGGTGGTGTGTCACCAGGCCTTTGCCGCCCGCCGCGACCTGGTGCCGCACTATGACCTCAAGTACCGTTACAGTGCCGACTATGACTGGTGCATCAAGGTGTTGCGCAAGTCGCCCGCCAATGCCTATGCCGGCCGCGAGCCCATCATCAGCTACCTGGCCGACGGCATGACCACTCGCCACCACCGCGCCTCGCTGTGGGAGCGTTTCCGCATCATGTGCCATCACTATGGCGTGGGCGATGCCGTGCTGCATCACATCGCGTTCATCCCGCGTTACCTGAAACGGCGCCTGGGCCACAGCGCCAACAAGCAGTAGCCCGCCGACAGCAGCAGTGACGGCCATCACCATTAAGCATAACCTAAAACACATCACGCATGGATAAACAACCGACCGGTAATATCATCACCCGCAATTGGCGCCGCTTCAAGCAGTGGTACAAGGGATTGTACCGTGGCCGCCCCTGGTGGGTCAAGACGCTGGCAGCACTGGGGACGTTCATCGTCCTGTTCCTGCTCTATCTCATCGCTGTGGACATCAACTTCCTGTGGCTCTTCGGCAAGTCGCCGAGCACCTACAGCATCATGCACCCCCGCAATCCCGAGGCCAGTTACCTGTACAGCGCCGACGGCAAGACCATCGGCAAGTACTACGACGAGAACCGCACCCCGGTTTCCTATGACTCCATCAACCCGCAGTTCTTCACGGTGCTCATCGACACCGAGGACGAGCGTTTCTACAGTCACCACGGCATCGACTTCAGCGGCCTGGGTGCCGCGCTCAAGGACCTGGTGCTGCACGGCCGTCCCCGCGGGGCCAGCACGATTACCCAGCAGCTGGTGAAGAACATGTTCCGCACCCGCAGTGACTACTCCACGGGCCTGCTGGGGTACATCCCCGGCGTGAAGATGCTCATCATGAAGAGCAAGGAGTGGATTATCGCCACCAAGCTGGAGTTGTTCTACAGCAAGAAGGAAATCCTCGAGATGTATGCCAACACGGTGGACTTCGGCAGCAACGCCTACGGTATCAAGACGGCTGCCAACACCTACTTCAAGACGACTCCGCGCAACCTCAAACTCGAGGAGAGCGCCGTGCTCGTGGGCCTGCTCAAGGCCACCAGCACCTACAATCCCCGCATCAATCCCAAGAACAGCCTGCGCCGCCGCAACCAGGTGCTCAAGAACATGCTCGAGCGGGGTGACCTGACGAAGCAGCAGTACGACTCGGTGTCGTCGCTGCCCATCGACTTGAAGTACACTATCGAGAGCAACTATGACGGCGTGGCTCCCTACTTCCGCGAGGCGGTGGCCCGCGAGGTGGAGACGATAGCCGAGGAACATGGCATGAAACTCGACCTCGAGCGCGACGGCTTGAAAATCTACACCACGCTGGACTCCAAGATGCAGGAGTATGCCGAGCAGGCCGTGAGCGAGAAGATGAAGGTCGTGCAGCAGAACTTCAGGAGCCACTGGGGCACTCAGGACTGCTGGCTGGATGACAACAACCAGCCCATTGCCAACTTTGTCGAGGACAAGGCCCGCAACACCCCCATCTATCACGAGTTGCTGGCACGCTATCCCAATGACCTGGACTCGGTCAACTACTACATGAACCAGCCCCATCGGGTCCACCTGTTCGACTACGAGAACGACACGCTGTACATGGAGATGAGTTCGATGGACTCGGTGCGCTACATGCTGCACTTCATGCACTGCGGCTTTATCGCCATGGAACCCGGCACCGGCCATGTCAAGGCCTGGGTGGGCGATGTGGACTTCGACACGTGGAAATATGACAAGGTGCGCGCCAAGCACCAGCCCGGCTCCACGTTCAAGCTGTTTGTCTATGCCATGGCGATGGAACGCGGCCTGGTGCCCTGCGACCGCCGCCTCGACGAGTATATCGACACTCTGGTCTATAACGAGGACAAGCAGGAGATGGAGCACTGGCGTCCCACTAACGCCAACGGCACCTTCACCGGCGGCGAGATGACCTTGCGTGCCGCCTTTGCCCAGAGCATCAACAGCGTCACCGTGCGTGTGGCCCGCGAGGTGGGCTTCTCCGAGATTGCCCAGCTGGCCCGCAGCATGGGCATCAACTCACCCATGGAGGCCAAACCCGCCTTATCGTTGGGTGCCAGCGACGTTGACCTGATGGAACTGGTGAATGCCTATTGCACCGTGGTCAACGACGGCGTGCGCAACGACCCCGTCATTGTCACGCGCATCGTGGACCGTGACGGCAAGGAGATTTACCGTGCGCCCAGCCGCCAGGACCGCGCCATGTCCTATCGCTCGGCATGGCTCATGCAGCAGATGCTCATGGCCTGCCGCACCGATGCTGGCGGAACGGCGATGGCCCTGAACGGGTATATCACCCCGCCGCTGTACGATGTGGACCTAGGTGGCAAGACGGGCACGAGCAACCGCCATGCCGACGCCTGGTTTGTTGCTGTGTCGCCTGGCCTGGTCTGCGGCTCATGGGTGGGTGGCGAGTACCGCCAGATTCACTTCCGCTGGGGCGCATTGGGACAGGGTAGCCGCACGGCGCTGCCCATCTGCGGCCGATTCCTGCAATTGGTGCTGAGCGATCCGCAGTTCAAGAAGTACCACCAGCGTTTCCAGCCCGCCAAGGAGCCCATCGATCCCGCCCTGTACTCGGGCTGCTCGGCCCTGGCCGAATCGGAGGAATTTGACTCGACGATGCTCAACATGGAGGACGACTCGCTCTTCGTGCCCCTGACCGACGACTTCATCCCCGACGAGAAACTCGAGGAGCCTGCCGCTATTCCCGACTCGGTATAGCGTTCAATAGATAGCAAGATAACACATGACGCCGTGGCCAGTGGTCGCGGCGTCATGTGTGTTGATGGCCATACATCGGCAGTTGTGAAAATGACACATTTATATATTATAGTGTAAAATCCTGAATTTTTGTTAAGTTTTTCTTGCGTGTGTTGGTTATTTGATATAAATTTGCAGCATGTTATTGCAGACTGCTATTTCGACAGCCTGCGATAAGGAGTACTAATTATTATAAAGCGTGTCTAAACAGTTCATGCAACGGTGTGATTGCCATCCTGTGATGAATCCCGGCCAATGTCCTCACGCTTTCAGTCTATCGGGTCCCGACATTTGGGGCCATAAATCGCCGCTACTGTGGGGGACCAGCCTGCGGCACCATCTAAATTTATTATGTCTAAACATTTACTTTTATCCGTGATGATGCTGGTCGCTGCCCATGCGGCCATGAGTGCCCAGGACATCGAGCAGACCGCTGCACCGATTTTGTATGAAGGAGGCGATTCCTACGTTTGGCAGTACGAGCACCAAGAGGATTACTCCAATTTCTATGTCAGCCTCTATAACAGTGTAAGCATTGAGAATGCTGATGAATCCCCTGCGACCATCTATTATCGACGCGTTAGAGATGACTATGACGTGGAATGGCAGGTCTACGCTGGTGATCCCATCATTAATCCTGGCCTTGGAGAATCTACCCTTGAGGTTTATGCGATAGCCGATGGCAAACTTCAGAGTGATGTCGTTACCAAGAACTTGTACTATTACGATGATTTGCTCTATGAGGCATATCTCGTTGATGGCATCCATTATTATCATCAAGCCCAATCGTGGAATTGGGATTGGCAAGACCCGGTGTGGGAGGTCATGGTATGCTCCCGCAAAGAGTCCAATCTCTTCTCCCCGCCGTATTCAGGCGAATTGGTCATTCCCAGCGAGATTCAGCCCAGGGACTATTTAGATTCTTTTACTGTGACCGAGATCCGTAACGGGGCATTCGCTGCTACGTTCAACACACCGTGTAATATCACGGGTGTGGTGCTGCCGAGTACGATTCGTCAGGTGGGCGAATCGGCATTTTCCGGATGTGCTAGTTTGAAGCGTATTGTTTTCCATTCCGTGACGCCTCCTAGTGCCTATGATGTGTTCTGGGAAGGGTACGACCAGGATAGTTATGGCTATTATAATTATATCGGTAGCAGTGAGGCACAACTCTATGAGCAGGTAACGCTCTTTGTTCCGAACGAGTCGCTGGATGCTTATGCCAATCACCAGGAATGGAGCAGGTTTGCGCACATTGTGCCGTTTATTGGCGCTGGTCCTGGCGACGTGGACGGTGATGGTGAGATTGGCATCAGTGACACTTCCTATCTGGTAGATATGCTGCTCAATGGCGAGGAACTGCCCGCCTACTACGACGTGGACGGTGACGGCGAGGTTGGCATCAGCGACATCTCCGCCCTCATCGACATGCTGCTGGGCAATCCTTAAGAACTGTGGTTTTTCTCAACGGGAGGCACCCGCTCGGGTGTTAGCTCCCCGAGTATCAAGTTAATCAATACACTGACAGCGGGCTGTGTCATCGTTCCAATTCCAGAAATGGGATCCGTGCTGCGCACGGAGGCCGTTAGGCCGATAAAAACCGGAAACGAATGGTGACACGGCCCGTTGACCGTATGCGCGGCAGTGTGGGTGCGTGCCTAATGGGAATCTGGCATGAGGTTATTGCTTAGGGCTGCTGGTGGGCATCGGTGGCCAGCAGGCGGTGGCCCAGGCGGCAGTAGATGCACTTGCGGGCCTCGCAGTAGTTGCGGCGCAGCTGGATGAGGGCCTGGCTGGTGAGGGCATTGTCACACTTGATGCCGGCGTTGCGGAACAGCGCCACGATGCTGTTCTGCTCGGGACGGATGTCCTCGAGCAGGGCGATGGCGCGGTCGGTCATCGCGTAGTCGTCGGTGATTTCGCCGCGGGCGTAGTAGAGTGGGGCGACGGTGTTGATGAGCACGATGTCGATGCTGCTGTTGGACAGGGCGCGTCCGGCGCTGGGCGAGGGCTTGCCGAAGGAGTAGTGCGTCGTCCAGTAGCCGCTCAGCTCGACGTCAAACAGCGCTCGCAGCGCCTTGGTGTCGCTGGCATTGAGGATGTCGTTCATCAGGTTGAAACCGCCCTGGACAAACTGGGCCAGCAGCGCGATGCGGCGGAAGGGGAAATTCTGCGGTCGGCTGCGGAACAGACGCCATGCCGTGCCCTCGATGGGACGTAGCGAGAATTTGTTGGCCAGGAAAGCATATTCCCGCGTCAACTGCTGGTAGTAGGGCTCATCGTCATGGGCACCGTTGAGCAGGCCCGCCTGGCCAAACAGCAGCGCCTCGATCTGCAGGATGGAGTCGCTGTGCTTGTGCAGCAGGCGCAGCGGCGTGATGCGCGCCAGCCGCTCAAAGGCGTCGTTGTTGATGCCGAAGCCCAGCGTGCGGGCCAGCAGCACGTAGCAGATGTCCTCCCAACTGCCGTGGTAACGGTCGTACAGTTCCTGCACGCGGTCCACCTTGCCGTGCAGCCGTTCAAAGGCCAGTGCCTCGATCCACTCGGTCACCGTGAGCGGCGGCACCTCCTTGAGGCGCGGTGCGCAGGGCAGTTCGATGTGGGCATTGACCAGCTTGTCGTAGCACTCGTTGAAGCGCGGCGACACCCGCAACTCAACCTGTGGGATGACCTCGCCGTTGATGCGGGTGACTGGTGCGTCGTCCTTCTCGACAACATGGAGAATGACGTTGTCATAGGCCGGGTCCTCGTCGTGGTGGTGGCGCTTCCAGTCGGTGGCGCGCACATGAATCTCGACATTGCCCACCCACAGGTGCCCGTCAATCTCGACCTTGGCATTGAAGAAGTCGGGACCCGCATCGGTGTTGAGCAGCCCTGGGTCGATGACGCGCACACGGCGGCCGTCGTTGGTCACCATGTCCTCGCTGAGCCACAGTTTGTGCTGCCAGATGTATTGCAAGAGTCCTTCCATTTGTTGTTGGTTTTTAGTTGTATGTGCGAATACTATCGCCGAATACCTAAAACCTAAAGCCTAATACCTAAAGCCTAAAGCCTAAAACCTAATTAACGAGCGAATTTACTGCTTTTTTCACTGCCACGGGCAAGAATGGAGCAAAAATTTGGCATTTCGTTTAACTTGCACTACCTTTGTCACATCATGATTAGCCGGTTGCAGCATATCAAGCAGTGGCTCGACAGCCACTATGGCGCCTCGGTGGGGTGGGCGATTGCCCTGCTCACGCTGTGGCAACTCGTGGTGGCAACATTCGGCGTGGACCTGTGCGACACGGGCTATTACCTCACTTTCTTTGACAACATCTTCAGGGCCCCGGCGAGCGTGGAGTACAACTTCATGTACTACCTGAGCGGTGTGGCCGGCGGCGCGCTCAACGCGCTGCTGCCCGAGGGTGGCAGGTGGATGGCGCTGCGTGTGGCGGGCGTGCTGTGCAATGTGGGCGTCATGGCGATATTGGCATGGACACTGAGGCGGATTGTTCCTGCCACGGCGGTCATCCTGGGTTTCGCGATGGTGGTGGCCTCGCTGGTGCAGTTCCCTTACACCTTCAACAACGACCTGATGAGTGCCCTGCTGTGGGTAGCCGCGCTGGCGCTGACCTTCAAGGGTTTGACCACGGGGCGCTGGCAGCACCTGTTGCTGGCGGGCATCGTCGTGGGCATGAACACGTTTACCCGCATCCCCAATGTGCTGGCCGTGGGACTGGCCGTGATGCCGTTTGTCGCTCATTATTATAATAAAGGGTCATTGCACGATGCCTGGCGGCAGTGTGGCACGATGCTGGCGGGTGTAGCCGTTGGGGCGCTGGCCATTGTCGGCCTGATGAAGGCGCTGGGGCATTGGGACATTTTCGTGCAGAACATGACCGACCTGCTGGGCGTGGCGACTGGCCGTAGCGGTGCCGCGAGCCACAATGCCGGCGGTCTGGTCATGGCGATGCTGGACTTCTACTGGCAGTGCCTGCTGGTGGGCCTGAAGGCCTTCGGTCTGTGGTGCGCCTACTCGGTGATTCGGCGCTATTTCTCCTGGCCCGATACCCGCTGGTTGCTCTGGTCGTTATGGCTGATGGTGACGGCGATGCTCGTCCATTTCATGAGCCACCAGTCACACATCATGCACCCGTTGTGGGTGATGTGCGTAGCGGGGCTTGCATGGGTGATCTACAAGGGCGGTCACCGTGCTGTGGCGGCATGGCTGGGCCTGTATATGCTGCTGGTGTTCCCGCTGGGAAGCGACGGCGCGACCAACAACGGCGGCATTATCGCCTGGATGGCGGCTCCTGTGGCAGCCGTCGTGTGGGAGCGGCGCCACAACATCATCTTCCCGCTGGTGTTTATTGCCGTCGGCTTGGTGCAGACGTTGACCTGGGGCGCCTACTTTGACGGCGGTGCCTTGTGGCACAAGACCGCGGCCATCAACGACAGCCGTGCTGCGCTCATCCACACTACCCCTGAGCGGGCTCAAATCATCAATGAAACCTTGGCAGGACTGAAGCCCTGCGTCCATGAGGGCGACACCCTGCTGTGTTACGGCAGCATCCCCATGATGAACCACTTGACGCGCACCGTGCCCGCCATCGGCTGCTCGTGGCCCGAACTGCTCAGTGCCGAGGCATTCGGTGAACGTATCGAGGGCCTGGTTGGAGGGCGTTTCGGAAGCCCCAAGTGTCCTGCCATCCTGCGCCAGAAGTTCAACAACCTGGGCCCCTATTGGAGCGAGGCCAGTGATGATTATCTGCAGGCTTATCCCCAGGAGGATAAGTTTTTGCAGCAGGACAAGGTGCAAACCCTCAATAATTGGTTATTTCGTAGCCGTTATCACATCGTGTGGCAAAACCAATGGTTTGTGCTCTATAATGCTGAATGATAGTGTGTTGCGTGTATTTAATGAGTTCGGTGGAAAAGAATTTTTAATTTTTTCTGCCAAAAAATTTGGTCACGTCAAAAAGTCGCCGTATCTTTGCACTCGCTTTTGAAAGGTACCTTAGCTCAGTGGTAGAGCAGTGGACTGAAAATCCGCGTGTCGACTGCCCGCGCAGCCGGCCGTTTTTTATTGGATTTATGGAAAATGGTTATGCCTGTGATGAAAAATGAAAAAACTTTATTACCTTTGTGGGTGAAACTTTAAATCAATGATTTTGTTAACTAATTATTAAATTCTAAACATTCTGATTATGAAACAACTCATCAAAACCACTATCCTGTTGCTGGCACTCCTGCTGTCAGCTACCGCCACAGCTGCCGACTTCAAGGTCGATGGTATCTATTACAAGATCAACGGCAACGAGGCCGCTGTGACCTTCAGAGGTCAATATTATTATTCATATGACAATGAGTATTCAGGCTCAGTTGTCATCCCGGCTACCGTCACCTATAATGGAACAACCTACCCGGTTACTTCTATCGGTGACGGGGCGTTCAATGGCTGCTCAGGACTGACCAGCATCGACATCCCCAACTCGATAACTGAGATCAACGACTATGCGTTCGCTTACTGCAGTGGTCTGACCAGCATTGTCATTCCCAAGTCGGTAACAAAGATTGGCGGCAATGCTTTCTTAAGCTGCACGGAGCTGGCTAGTATCGACATTCCCAAGTCGGTAACAAAGATTGGCCGCTATGCGTTCGATTATACACCATGGTTCAATAACCAGCCCGACGGATTGGTCTATGTCGGCTTGATCGCTTATAAGTATAAAGGCACGATGCCAAGCGGAACGAGTATAACTTTAAGAAATGGAACCGCAAGTATTACTGGCTCAGCGTTTGCTTACTGCAGTGGTCTGACCAGCATCGTCATTCCCAACTCGGTAACTGATATCGGTCCCGGGGCGTTCGCTCACTGCTCAGATCTGACCAGCGTCAATATTCCCGACTCGGTAACTGTTATCCGTGGCGATGTGTTCTTGCGCTGCAGTGGACTGACCAGCATCGTCATCCCTAACTCGGTAACTGAGATCTGTATCGAGGCCTTCTGCAACTGCCGTGGACTGACCAGCATCGTCATTCCCAACTCGGTAACTGAGATTGCCGAAGATGCGTTCTCTTACTGCTCAGGTCTGACCAGCATCGTGGTAGAAAGTGGCAATCCAAGATATGATTCGCCCAACGACTGTAATGCAATTATTGAGACCGCATCTAATACTTTAATTGTTGGCTGCGAGAACACGATTATCCCCAACTCGGTAACTGAGATCGGCGCCTATGCGTTCGATGGCCGCACGGGGCTGACCGACATCGTCATCCCCAACTCGGTAACTGCTATCGGTTTCTCGGCGTTCGCATACTGCTCAGGTCTGACCAGCATCGATATCCCCAACTCGGTAACTTCTATCGGTATCTTGGCATTCGATTGGTGCACTGGACTGACCAGCATCGTCATCCCCAACTCGGTAACTGAGATCTGCGACCATGCGTTCTCTTCCTGCACAGGTCTGACCAGCATCGTCATCCCCAACTCGGTAACTGAGATCGGTCGACAGGCGTTCGCTGGCTGCACTGGTCTGTCGGATGTGTATTGCTACATTGCTGACCTCTCGAGAGTATCAAGCGGGAATCAACTATTCTATCTGTATGATCATGGTGATTACTCTGGCCGTACGCTGCATGTGCTGAAGGGGACGGCTGATGCCTACCAAGCCGACGAGAACTGGTATCCCTATTTCGGACAGATTGTGGAAGATATATTCCGGGGTGACGTGAATCGTGACCTTGAGGTCACTATTGCTGATGTGAATGCCGTCATCAACATGATTCTGGGCGGAAATGGTAACAACCCTGCTGCCGACGTGAACGGTGATGGCGAAATCACCATCGCCGACATCAACGCCATCATCGACGTCATCCTGGGCGGCACCCGGAATTAGATATAATTGGTTGTCAAGATGACAACCGAGATTGGGCACTGGAGATTCAACGTGAACATAAATGAGCATTCGATGATAGTTTAATCGCTTGAACATCAGTGCTGCCAATGGCTCAATTCATCCATTCAGGCTCATCCGTCCGAGACTGGAGATACCACATCAAATAACACGAAGCGACCGACTGCGCGGGCAGTCGGCCGCTTTTTTGTTTGTCAAGTGAGATCGAAGATAGACCAACAGCTATATGATTTGATTATTTTTACTAAATTTGCGGCAAAATATTTTTAAATGGCTGATGATATGAAACATTCATTACTTTTTCGTTTGGTCGTTCTGGCGGTGGCCATGATGTGCGCCCTGGGTGTCAGCGCCCAAGAGGCCTATGCATGGTACTCGCCGGGAACCAATTCGCTGACGTTCTGCTACGACAACGAGCGCAGTGTCTGTGTGGGTACGACCTATGACTTGAACGATGGCGCCACCGAGCCCGGTTGGATAACTGATGGCAACAGTGCCTATGTGAAGCATGTTGCCTTTCACCACTCGTTCGCCGATTTCCGCCCGACATCGACCTATCACTGGTTTTACGAAATGAGTAACCTTGAATCCGTCAATGGGATGATGTACCTGAACACCAGCGAGGTGACGCGTATGGATTATATGTTTCATGCTTGCTATAAATTGACGGGCATCGACCTGAGTTATTTCAACACGACCAATGTGACAAGCATGTCGGGCATGTTCTCACGTTGCACCGGTATGACGGTACTCGACTTGAGCGCCTTCAACACGGCCAATGTGGAAGCCATGGATTATATGTTCAATGGTTGTACCAATCTGACCACCATCTATGTCGGTACCCAATGGAGCACTGCGGCTGTGACCAGATCTACCGACATGTTCTATAACTGCACCAGCCTGTTGGGCGGCAAGGGTACCCCCTACGATGCCGACCATGTGGATAAGGCCTATGCCCACCTCGACGGTGAAGGTGGCCTACCGGGCTACTTGAGCAATGTCGTTCCTGGGCCCTATGCCTGCTTCACGACGGCGGACAAGACGCTGACGTTCTACTACGATAACCAGCGCAATACGCGCGTGGGCAAGACCTATGACCTGAACGAGGGAAAAAACAATTCTGGTTGGAGAGATGATGGCACCAACGATAAAGTGAGCAAGGTGGTGTTTGACCCGTCGTTCGCCGAGGCCCGCCCGACGACCACCTACGGTTGGTTTTACGGCATGCAGTGGATGAAATCCATCGAGGGCTTGGAGTATCTGAACACCAGTGAGGTGACTCTCATGAATTATATGTTCTATGACTGCAGTGACTTGACGAGTATTGACTTGAGCCATTTCAACACCGACAAGGTGACACACATGCCAGGCTTGTTCTCCTACTGCCAGAAACTGAAGAGCCTTGACTTGAGCACCTTCAACACTGCCAATGTGGAAGCCATGGATTATATGTTCTCTATGTGTGTCAATCTGCAAACCATCTATGTCGGCAGCGGATGGAGCACCGAGGTCGTGGATGATTCCTATGATATGTTCTATGGCTGTGTGGACCTGGTGGGTGGCAAAGGCACGGCCTATGACAGGGACCACATTGGATCAGAATACGCCCACATCGACGGCGGCACGAGCAATCCGGGCTACTTGAGCGATATCACTCCTGCGCCCTATGCTTGCTACACGGCCGAGGATGCGACGCTGGTATTCTATTACGATAACGTGCGCGGTCCTCGCCCGGGCAAGACCTACGATCTGAACACCGAAAACAACGAAACTGCCTGGCACGCCGATGGCATCAGCGCCAATGTGTCCAAGGTGGTGTTCGACCCGTCGTTCGCTGAGGCCCGCCCGACGACCACCTACGCTTGGTTTAGCGGTATGTCGTTGCTTCGACCTGTCGAGGGCATGGAGAATTTGAACACCAGTGAGGTGACCAGTATGAAGCACATGTTCTATAACTGCAATGAATTAAGAAGCCTTGACTTGAGCCATTTCAACACGGCCAAGGTGACAAGTATGTCAGGCATGTTCTCCCTGTGCGTATATTTGACGAGCCTTGACTTGAGCACCTTCAACACCGCCAATGTGGAAGCCATGGATTCTATGTTCCATGCCTGTGTCAGTCTGAAAACTATCTATGTGGGCGACGGATGGAGCACAGCGGCTGTGACCGAATCCGAGAAAATGTTCAATGACTGCATCGACCTGGTGGGTGACAAAGGCACGAGCTACGACCGCAACCACATTGACAAAGAGTACGCCCGCATCGACGGTGGCTCCAGCGCCCCGGGCTACTTGAGTTATGTCGCGCCCCAGGCCTATGCCTGCTACACGGCCGAGAACACGACACTGACGTTCTACTACGACTACTATCGCAGTAGCCGAACGGGTACAGGCACGACCTACGACTTGAACGATGGCGCTGTCGAGCCCGGTTGGGCTAACGATGGCACTAATGCCAAAGTGACGCAGGTGGCCTTTGACCCGTCGTTCGTCGACTTCCGCCCGACGTTCACCTGCTACTGGTTCTACGAAATGAGGAAGCTTGAATCCATCACTGGAATGGACTACCTGAACACCAGCGAGGTGACGCGTATGGATGCCATGTTCAGTCGCTGCTATAAATTGACTAGCCTGGACTTGAGCAGTTTCAACACAGCCAATGTGATGGATTTGAGCGAGATGTTCAGTAACTGCAGTGCGCTGAAGACCATCTACGTGGGAGATGGTTGGAGGTTGAGTGACATGGCTCAAACGGTCTCTAGAAATGTGTTCAATGGCTGCACCAGCCTGGTGGGTGGTAAGGGCACGGCCTACGACGCTAGTCACGTGGATGCGGGCTATGCCCACATCGACGGCGGCCCCAGCAACCCGGGCTACTTTACCGAGAAGCCTGATTTCATCCGTGGCGATGTGGACGGTGACGGCAGCGTGGATATTACCGACGTGTCAACCTTGATTGACCTGTTGCTGGGAGACGGCACTGTCAGCAACCCGTCGGCCGACTGCAATCAGGATGGGGCTGTTGACATTGCCGACGTGTCATCCCTGACCGATTACCTGCTCTCCGGCGCCTGGTAAACCTCACCCAAACCAAAGGTTTTAGGTTTTAGGTTTTAGGCTTTAGGTGTTAGAAAACAAGAAATACAACAAATACAATATTTTATATGGCATCCGCACTCCACCTGGGGTGCGGATACCTTTGTCCCGGTTTTAGAAGACAAGAAAGACAAAAAGGACAATTTTTTTTGTATATAACTTTATAATAATTTTCGTTTAATTTTATAATCTTGGCTGCACCTCAGCAAATCAAGCAAGCTTGTTTGCATTCGGCTTGTACAAGATTTCTCAGCCGTTAGGCCGATGTAAAAAACTTAGCGGCTTGGCGCCTTAGCGTGAGGCAGGAAGATGCGTATCCCATCCAGATAATCCCTAAAATCCGCAGACGATTAAACTGATTTCCGGAGAATAATCCTTACTGCTGGGCTGCCTTGCGGGCGCGAGGCTCCCAGGGGAGCGGAGCGTCATTTTCGCCCTGGATGGTGACAGACATGCCGACGTAGGCGAAATGCTCTTTCAGGGTGATGATGTCCTTGTCGAGCAGACGGATGCAGCCCTCACTGGCGCGACCGGGGACGGAGTTCTCGTTATTGGTGCTGCCGTGGATGCCGATGCTCTTGAAGCCGGGCGTGGCCAGTCGCAGGAACCAGTGTCCGTAGGCCCGGATGTTGCCGCGGCCGTCATGAAAGTTGTGTTTCCAGGTTGATGCATCCTGTATCATGGTGATCTTGAAAGGCTTGCCAGCGGGCGACTCGGGTGTGCGGTGGTCACCTCGGCGCTGCTTGTCGCCCTTGTTCTTGCCCATGCAGCAGGGGAACTGCGCCACCATCACGGTGTCGCCGGCGGCATTGCGGTCATACACGGTGAGCTTCAGGTCACGCTTGCTGATGACGATAAAGGCTGTGCCCGTGGGGCGGGAGGGAAGTGGCTGTTGCAGGAAGGCGGCAGTGTTGTTGCTGGCGGTATTGTCGGCGGTTGCTGAGGTGCTCCAGCCCGTGAGCGGGAGCAGCAGCGCGATGATGATGGCGAGTCGTTGTAATAGCATTGTTCTGTTATCTTGTTTAGAGTTGCAAAGGTAGCCATTTTCGCCGAGCTGTGCAAACGCTCCCTTGTCCCTGGGCAGATAAAAAGGAGACCAGCCCTCGGTGTCCACCGAAGACTGGTCGATGTGTGCTTCAATAAAAACTATAAACTTGTGGTTATGAAAATTTAACTGATGTCTTGCTCCTCTTCATTTATCCTGTATAGGATTGATTGGCAATACATAAATGTGCTTGTTGAAATTCCTTCGCTTTTTCGGGTGCAAATTTATAGCAAAATTTGATTTGGTACAAATTTTTTGGATAAAATTGGTTTTTTTATCGACAAATTAGGTCGGAAAGTCCGTTTTTTATGGTTTTTGAGCAGTCCCAGACGAGCGTTGGCGATAGAAAAATGACGCGGATTTGCTTTACTGAGGCATTTGAGTACCGTTATTATTATACAGGATACTTGATGACTAAGCCGCTTGCCGCCCTTGTGAAAAAAGTGATGAAATCGGTTGCACATCTCCGAAAACCATAAAAGCGTTGATTTGTTTTGCCCGTGCGCCCAAAATTCATTAACTTTGCAACCATAATAACGAAAACAGTTTATATATAACAAACCAATAGTTTAGTAACATTATGTATATCGAAGAGATTCATGCCAGAGAGATTCTGGATTCGCGTGGCAATCCTACTGTAGAAGTTGAGGTAACCCTTGAGAGTGGCGACATGGGCCGTGCATCGGTTCCCAGTGGCGCCTCGACGGGTGAGAACGAGGCCCTCGAGCTGCGTGACGGTGACAAGAGCCGTTACGGTGGCAAGGGTGTGTTGAAGGCTGTCACCAACGTTAACGAGGTGATTGCTCCCGAGATTGAGGGAATGGATGCATTTGATCAGCGCGCCATTGACATGGCGATGATCAAGCTCGACGGCACCCCCACCAAGAGCAAGCTGGGCGCCAACGCCATCCTGGGCGTATCGCTCGCCGTGGCTCACGCAGCCGCTAACTACTTCGGCGTGCCCCTGTACCGCTACATCGGTGGTACCAACGCCCACGTGCTGCCCGTGCCGATGATGAACATCATCAACGGTGGTGCACACAGTGATGCCCCCATCGCCTTCCAGGAGTTCATGATCCGTCCCGTCGGTGCCAAGACCGAGCGCGAGGCTGTTCGCATGGGTGCTGAGGTATTCCACGCCCTGGCCAAGTTGCTGAAGAAGCGCGGCCTGAGCACTGCCGTGGGTGACGAGGGTGGTTTCGCTCCCGCACTCAACGGTATCGAGGATGCCCTGGACAGCATCGTTCAAGCCATCAAGGACGCCGGTTACAAGCCCGGTGAGGATGTGAAGATCGCCATGGACTGCGCTGCCAGCGAGTTTGCTGTGATTGAGGACGGCAAGTACTACTACGACTACCGTCAGCTCAAGAGCGGTCAGCCCAAGGATCCCAATGGCAAGAAGCTGAGCGATGACGAGCAGATCAACTACCTCGAAGAGCTCATCACCAAGTATCCCATCGACTCGATTGAGGACGGCCTTGACGAGAACGACTGGGAAGGCTGGAAGAAGCTCACCGAGAAGATCGGCGACCGTTGCCAGCTCGTGGGTGACGACCTGTTCGTGACCAACGTGAAGTTCCTCGAGAAGGGTATCAAGATGGGTGCTGCCAACTCTATCCTCATCAAGGTGAACCAGATTGGTTCGCTCACCGAGACGCTCGACGCCATCGAGATGGCTCACCGTCATGGTTACACCACCGTGACCAGCCACCGCAGCGGTGAGACTGAGGACACCACCATCGCCGACATCGCTGTAGCCACCAACAGCGGCCAGATCAAGACCGGTTCGCTCTCGCGCACCGACCGCATGTGCAAGTACAACCAGCTCATCCGCATCGAGGAGGAACTGGGCGAGGCTGCCGAGTACGGCTACAAGAAGCTCATCTGATAACCCTGACTTAAGGGAATATCACCGAATTGGTCTCACGCTAGGCCGCGAAGCCGCTCTATTTATCGGGCGGCAGGGCGGTTTAGCGTGAGCCTTTTTATTGAGGTGTAGAGCCAAATTTCAGGGAGCCGTTTAAACTTTTGGGCAGTTTTTGAATCTTAGAAACGGTAAAAGCGTGATGATTGCGTGGTGGAAAACGCCAAATTAATCATCCAGATAGGCTTTTATATAAAAATAATGATTAATTTTGCGACGTATTTTTAACTGATATGAATATTATGAAGAAGATTTTATTTACACTCGTTGCCCTGATGTCGATCATGACCGTTCAGGCACAATCCATCTGTGCAAGCTGGCGCAGCGTGGAGCCCGATGTTGAAACCGATGAAGATGGTTCGCTGATGATTCAGAACCTGCTCTACACGTTTAATGAAGATGGCAGCTACACGCTTGTTGATGAGTTCACGCTCTCGAGCGAGCCCGCTCCCACGATGGCTATCGAGATTGCCACCAGCATTTCGATCAAGGGTACCTACACCCTCGAGGGTGACAAGCTGTCGATGACGCCCAACATGGACACTTACAAGTTTGAGTTGCTCAGCATCTCGCAGAATGGCCAGGTAACCAGCAATCCCATGGTTAAGGCTCAGGTCAAGAGCATGTTCAACAGTGCTGAATTCAAGGAGCAGTTTGCCGCAGCTGAGGAATGCACCGTTAAGGTGGGCGACTCGATGCTGGAGATGAACGACGGCGAGAAGACTTATAACTACACCCGTTTCGCCACTGTCCAGAACTAATCCTATTCACCAAGAAAATAATTATCCCGCAGGTCGTAGCCTAACGACTTGCGGGATGATTTTTTTTGTGTCTGATCGTGTGGAACTGTTAGAGGCTGAACAGATTGCGGGCAATCCACCAAATACAGAACAGGACAACATAGGCCTTGAGGACCGTGGGGTGGAACACGATGCGCTTCAGGCCGTCGAGACGATGCCCGAAGTTGTACCATGATACCAGCACGGCCACCGCGGCATAGGGGATTGACAGGACAAAGAAGTAGTTGTAACTCAGAGCCTGTCCGATGTTGCCGTGAACTAGAGCGTTCAAGGCCCGTTGAGAGCCGCACGCGGGACACAGTGTCCCCGTGAGCACGCGCCAGGGACACTGGATGGGATGCCCCTGCAACGATGGATTGACATAATAATAGATGATGCCCAGCAGTACCAGAATGACAGGAAATGCATAGGTCATTATTCTGTCAATCTTGTCAAGCCTCATCGGTTTGTCAATATTTGTCGAACACAGAACCGGCGACGCCGAGCACTACAAAAAAGAGGATGTATAGTACAATGCAGATGACAGAAGCGATGGCTCCCCACATGGCGAATTTCTTGGCTTTGTCGGCTGAATCTTGAGCTCCAAGATAGTCACCTGCGTTATACTGACTATCGACCTTAGATGAGTAAATGATCGAGACAATGCCTAGCGGCAGACAGCAGAAAATTGTGCTCAGGATAGCCCACACCAGATAGTTGTCAGGCTTCCCGGGGCGTTGTCCTTGGGCATAGTTGGGCTGGAAAGGAGGTTGCTGATACTGTGGCTGCTGGAAAGGCGGCTGCTGGTTGGGTTGTTGATTCTGATTCTCCATAATAGATATAGATTTGTTATTGTGATACTTACTGCATTGGCGCAGTGTACTAGGTTGCAAATTTACGAAAAAAATGCGAACCATCTTATAATTTGTGCGTTTTTTTTGAAATTAGGGGAGTTTGTGGATGAGGGTGAGGCCATCGCGCAGGGGGATGATGACCTTCTCGACACGGGGGTCGTCTTTCACGCGGTCGTTAAAGGCGATGATGCCGCGTGTCTGGGCCTCGCGTTGTGCCTTGGGGTCCACGACCTTGCCGGCCCACAGGGTGTTGTCGGCGATGATGAAGCCGCCGGGATTGAGGTATTCCATCACCAGGTCGTAGTACTCGACATACTGGCGCTTGTTGGCGTCGATGAACACGAGGTCGTAACGTTCGCCCAGCGTGGGGACGATGTCACGGGCATCGCCGATGTGCAGGCGCACACGCTGGCCATAGGGGGACAGCGCCAGGTGTTCGCGGATGAAGTCTTCCTGCTCGTCGTTGACCTCGATGGTGTCGACATGGCAGTTGTCGTCGGGTAGGCCCTCGGCGAGGCACAGAGCGGAGTAGCCGCTGAAGGTGCCCAGCTCGAGCACGCGCTGGGGGCGCACCATGCGGGTGAGCATCTTGATGAGGCGGCCTTGCAGGTGTCCCGAGCACATGTGCCAATAGTAGTTCTGCACGTGGGTGTCATGGTCGATGCGAGCCAGAGCCTCAGGCACCTCATCGATATGCCCCAAAATATATTCTTCCAACTCCTCACTCATGTCTCAAACAACTTTTTCTCAATCTCAAACTATGTCAAACAACATGAACAACGAGAAACAACAAATACAACTCATCATTGAATTAATTATTATTTGATGTTTGTTGTCCATGGACGACACGATTGACAGGAACGATTAACTGTTTTTCTTCATCATAGAAATAGCGTTCAATTTCAGCAAACTGTGGCATGAAATTTACGATAATTCCGCATGGCATCTTGAGCAATCTCATATAATTGAAGAGTTGTGCCCTATGGTCGGCTGTTAATTTGGGCACCGATTTACACTCAACGATTATATCATCTTTACACAAAAAATCTAAGCGGAAAGCAGCTTTCATTTTGAGCCCTTTATAGGTCGGATGAAAGGATATCTCCCGTTGAAATGGAATCTTTCTTTGAGTGAATTCAATTTGCAAACCCTCTTGATAACACGACTCATTTAGTCCGGCTCCCAATTCCTTATGAACATTGTGGACCGCCCCTACAACATCATAGATGTGCTCTTTCAACTTAGACGTGTTAATCATTTTAAGTTGTTAGTGTTGTTCAGAGTTGTTATGGTTGTTTGATAGGGGGGAGGAGGGAGAGGAGGGCGAGGCGGTAGCTGTCGAGGCCGAAGCCGGCGACGATGCCCTTGCAGACGGGAGACAACAAAGACTTGTGGCGGAAGGGCTCACGGGAGTAGATATTGCTGATGTGGACTTCGACCACGGGGGCGGTGATGGCCGCTACGGCATCGGCGATGGCCACCGACGTGTGGGTGTAGCCGCCGGCGTTGAGCACGATGCCGCAGTCGTCAAAGCCCACCTGCTGCAACCGGTCCACGATTTCGCCCTCGATATTGCTCTGGAAGACGTTGATCGTGTGCTCGGGGAAGCGCTCAGCCAGTTCCTGCAGGTACTGGTCGAGTGAGCGGTTGCCGTAGACCTCGGGCTCACGCACGCCCACGAGGTTCAGGTTGGGGCCGTTGATGATGTGGATGACCATCTTATTTCTTGAAGTAGTACAGGAACGAGGCGATGCCTTGCAGCGCGGGCTTGCGCTGGCCTTCGATTTCCATCTTGAAGTCGATCTCGGCCTTGCAGATGCCGCGCAGGTCGGCGATGTTGGCAAGCTTTGTCACGAGGCGCACGCGGCTGCCGGTGATGACGGGCTGGCCGAAACGCATCTTGTCCATGCCGTAGTTGACTTGCATTTCCAGGTTGTTGACCTCGATGATCTGGTTCCACAGGTGGGGAATCAGCGACATGGTGAGGTAGCCGTGGGCAATGGTGCTGTGATAGGCGCTCTCGGCCTTGGCGCGCTCCACGTCCACGTGAATCCACTGGTGGTCGAGCGTGGCGTCGGCAAACATGTTGATGCGGTCCTGATCGACGGTGAGCCATTCGCTGACACCGAGTTCCTCGCCCAGATGGGAGGCAAATTCTTCGTAAGAGTTGATGGTAAGCATTGTTAGTATTGTAGATATTGTTTGTAGTTGTTGATTTCAGATTGATGCCCCTTAATTCCTGAGGCGCCGGCGCATGATCAGGGCAGTGACCATGCTGGTGAGCAGGCCCACGGCGGCGACGAGGGCGAGGGTGATGAGCACATCCATCCATTGTACCTCGACGGGATAGGCGCTCACAATCATGTTGGCAGGGTCACCGCTGAGGCGCAGCAGCCCGAACTGCTGCTGGCACAGGCACAGGATGAGGCCGATGACCACGCCCGTGATGGCACCGACCAGGGTGATGAGCCATCCCTGCAGGACAAAGATGCGGGAAATCAGGCTGTCGTGTGCTCCCAGGGCTCGCAGCGTAGCGATGCTGTCGTCTTTCTCGATGATGAGCAGTGACAGGGTGCTGATGACGTTGAATGTGGCGATGACCAGGATAAAGGCCAGCAGCAGGAATGCCATCCATTTCTCGATATTGACCAGGCGGTAGGCCTCAAGTTGCTGCATGAGGCGGTTCTTGACCTGGTAGCTGCCGCCCAGCGTCTGGCTGATGCCGCGCATCACTTGTTGCTCGCTGGCCCCAGGGGCGAGTTTTACCTCGATCTGCGTCGCTTGGGTGTCATAGTCAAACAGTTCGCGGGCCATGTCGAGGGGCACATAGATGAGGTTGGCGTCGTAGCTGTTCTGCTGCAGCTGGAAGATGCCCGACACGAACAGCGAGTCGGCCCTGAAAGCGCCCATCGGGTTGGCGATGTTGACGTGTCCCTGCCGCTGCGGGGCATACAGGCGCACCATGCCCAGGAATTCGGGCCGCACCATGAGCCTCACGGCTGGTCCGGCGCCCAGCACGCCATAGCTCGAGACCTGGTCATGGAGCCTCCACTCGCCATCGACGATGACCGAATCCATCAGGTTCATCGTGTTGTAGTCATCGGGCACGCCCTTGAGGCGCACGGGCATCTGCATCTGGGCATAGATGGCCAGTGCCTGGTCCTCGACGACGGGCACGGCGCGCTCCACACCGGGCACGGCACTCACGGCCGTGATGACGCTGTCGGCATCGTTGATGGCCTTGCCCACGGTGGCTGTGATGGCTACTTGCGGGTCGAGCATCGCCAGGCGGCCCATAATCAGGCCGCGGAATCCGTTGAAGACGCTCAGCACGCAGATGAGCGCGGCAGTTGCCACCACGACGCCGCACACAGCGACTATCGAGATGATGTTCACTGCCTGATGCCCCTTCTTGGACACCAGGTAGCGCCACGCTATCTTCAACGGGAGGGACATGACTAGTTCTGGTTCTCGGAGTTCTCAGAGTTCTCGGAACTCTCAGAGGACTCGGGTTTCTCGGCGGGTTTGTCCTGGGCCAGGAGCTGGTCGATGTGGTCGATGTAGTCCAGCGAGTCGTCGAGGTGGAACTTGAGCTCGGGGCAGCGGCGCAGCTGGTAGCGCACCTGCTGGGCCAGCTCGTGGCGTACACCACGCTCGTTGCGGTTGATGTTGTCGATGATGGCCTGGGCATTATCGCTGGGGAAGATGCTCAGACGCACGTTGGCCACGCTCAGGTCGGGCGAGACGCGCACGCTGCTCACGGTGACGAGCGTGCCATGCGTCTTGGCGGTCTCGCGGCGGAAGATTTCGCTCAATTCCTTCTGGACGAGGCGGCTGATTTTTTGTTGTCTTGTTGTATCCATTTTCTTGATTGTCTATCGATTTGCAGCTGCAAAGGTACAACTTTTTCTTGACATGGGCGGGTTGGACTGTAGAAACTGGACTGGCAGGCAGTGGATAAAAGAAATTAGCCCTGTAGCGGACTACAAGGCTAATTTCTTGATATAGGGATAATGGGATTACTCCTCGGGGAGCATGAGCACCTCTACCTTGTTGCCGGCGGCCAGAATCTGGCGGGCAAAGGCTGCGAGGGTTTCAGGAGTCTGGGCGTTGACAATCTGCTCATAGCCGGTGTGGTCGTCGATACCGCGAGTCACAAAGCCGATGAGGGTGTTCATCCAGTAGTTGTTCTCCTTGACCTCGGTGCTGTGGTCCTTGATCATGAGCTCCTTGATCTCCTTGAGGGTAGTGGCGTCGATGGTCTCGCAGGCCTCAACGATGCCGTCGTTCATGATCTTGAGGGCGACTTCGTTCATGTCGGGATTCACGGGGCAGTAAGCCATGATGGTGGTGAAGGGACGGTCACCGTTGATGGTGGCATATCCGTTGGCACCTGCCGAGTAGGCAGCACCGGCATCCTCACGAATCTTCTGCAAGTAAATCTTGCCGAGAACCTGGCCGAGCATGCTGGCCTTGATGTCGTTCTCGAGGCTGTAAGGCGTCTTGGTGTCATACCAGTAGATGCGTGCATTGGCCTTGGGCGTTTCCATCTTGCGGGTGAAGTGGTTGATGGTCTGGCCCTCGGGGTGCGTGTCAAAGTTCACCCAGTTGGACAGCTTGGCCTTCTTGCCGGGCAGGCTGGCGATGTACTGCTCGATGAGGGGACGGATCACTGCCTCGTCAAAGTTACCCACGAAGAAGAAGGTGTAGTTGGCGGCATTGGCGGTGCGCTCCTTGGCAATCTCGAGCACGCGGTCATAGCTGATCTGCTGCAGGTCCTCTACATGGAAGGGCTTGCTGTGCCAGTCATGATTGTTGAGAACATACTCTACCGAGTCGTTGAATGCTGACTCGGGGGTCAGACCCTGGTTCTTGAGCACGGTCTCGAGCTGGGTCATCAGCATGTTGTAGCTCTTCTCATCCTTGCGGATGTCGGTGAACTTGAGGTAAGCGAGCTGGAACAGGGTTTCCAGGTCCTTCACAGTCGAGGTACCGCTGACAACGTCGGTGTACTCATTCATGCTCAGGTTGGCCTGTGCCTGCTTGCCGGCGGTGGCCTTCTGGAGCTCGGTGGTCGAGAAGTTGCCCAGACCGCTCATCATGGTGATGTAGGACAGCAGCTGAGTGTTGGCCCAATCCTTCTCGGTGTAGAGCGACTGGCCGCCGCGTGCACGGGCTACCATCTGGATCTCGTTCTCCTTGAAGTTGGTCTTCTTGAGGATGACACGGGCACCGTTGCTCAGCTCAAGTTCCTTGTAGTCAAACTGGCTGTTGTAGCTCTCCTTCTTGATCTTGCCGGGCTTGGGCAGCTTGGCAATGAGGGGCTCCTGCTTCACGTTGTCCACAAAGGCCTCAACCTGTGCGTTCAGACCAGCGTCAACAGCGCTCTTCAGGCTCTCGGGGGTGGGATAAACGGCACCGTCCTTCTCCTGGTTGAAGTTCATGACCACGAGGTTTTCACCGGTGGTGGTGATGAGTCCGGGAAGCATCTGGTTCACCATGTCAACGGTGAGCTGCGGGGCTACCATGTTCATGATCTGGTACAGCTGCTCAATCGAGGCCATGGGCTCGTTGTCGAGGTAGTTGCGGTAGTACTGGGCGGCAAGGCGTGCATTGGGAATCTTGTTGCGCTCGTTGTAGCGCCTCTCAAGACTGCTGATGTACTCTTCCTTGGCACGCTCATACTCGGTAGCGGTAAAGCCGTGCTTGGCGGCACGCATGGCCTCGGTAACGACGGCCTGGGTAGCGGCCTCGATCATGCCTTCCTTGGGCATCACTGCCAGGGTGAAGGCATTGACATTGTTCGACAGCAGGTAGCCACCATCGTAGGCATAGGCCTGGATGAAGGGGCAGTCGGGCTCTTGGGCCTTCTCACTCAGGCGGGCGTTGAGCATGCTGCTCATCATGTCGGTGAGATAGTCCATCAGCAGGTAGGAAAGGTCACCCTTCATCTCCTTGGGGAAGGCGTCGTGCTTGAACATCACGGTCACCTGGCTGTACTGCTGCTCCTTGTCCTTGTCAACAACGACGATGGGCTCGGCATTGTCGGGCACGGGTTCGTCAACCACCTGGGCGGCATCGGGACCGGGGGCGGGAACATCCTTGAACAGCTCCTTGATCTGGGCCTCGATGTGGTCCACATCCACGTCACCCACGATCACCAGGGCCTGGTTGTCGGGACGATACCACTTGTGGTAGTAGTCGCGCAGCTCCTGATAGGGGAAGTTGTCCACGATTTCCATCAGACCGATGGGCATGCGGCGGCCATACTTCGAGCCCGGGTACAGCGTCTCGAGCTGATTCTCGAGCATGCGCTGCTGGGCGCTGCGGCGCAGGCGCCACTCCTCGTGGATCACACCACGCTCCTTGTCAATCTCCTCGTCGGTAAGCAACAGACCGTTGCTCCAGTCCTTGAGGATGAGTAGGCAAGAGTCGATGGCGCTCTGGCGCGTGCTGGGCACGTCATTGATGTTGTAAACGGTCTCGGCGATGCTGGTATAGGCATTCAGGTCCTTACCGAAGGCCACACCCAGTGAGCGGGTGTAGTCGATGATGCCCTTACCCTCGCCGTTGAAGTGCTCACTGCCGTTGAAGGCCATGTGCTCCAGGAAGTGGGCAAGACCGCGCTGGCTCTCCTCCTCCTGGATGGAGCCCACACGCTGAGCGATGTAGAAGTTCACACGGTTCTCGGGATAGTTGTTGTGGCGGATGTAGTAGGTCAGTCCGCAGTCCAACTTGCCGACACGCACTTCCTCATCGACGGGAGTGGGGCCCATCGACTGTGCTTGGAGTGCGCTGGTGCCGAATGCCATTATCGTCAACAGCATAGCGGCAAAGAATTTTTTCATCTTCATGTGGTTGAAAATTGGTTTTTATTAAAGTGATTATACAATTATTATTTTCTGTCGTTAGACACCTGTAATTGCCGTTTTGTTGCAACACAGGGTGTTAAATAATCCAAACTAGCCTGCAAAGATAGTGATTTTTATTATCCCGTGAGTGATTTGCCGGGTTTTTCTAGCCGTTCTCCTCTTCTTCCATGGCCTTGATTCGCCTGGATTTCTTGTAAAACAGGATGATGTCAAGAATCATCAGAGCTCCTGCTGCGACAAGGATAACCACGATTGGAGCCGTGTAATGTTTTATATCCCACCACCAGCTCAAAGGCATCATGAGTAGCAAGCAGGTGTACAATGGAAACAAACAGCCGCTGTTCAGCTGATCTTTGTCGGTAATAGGCCTGAAATATTCACCCAGCCAAGCAATCGGCCAGAAGAGAATCATCACTGCATGGGGCCAATCGCTCTCGGGCAACAAATCAGTCCAGTCTGAGATAATCACAAAGATGAAGATGATGGCAAGAATTGCCAATCCTCCTATGTACAGCATCCCGTACAATGTCTTATTTGTCTTGTCGATATCCATAATTGTAAATGTTTAGATTGTTAATGATGATGAGTTGTCTCTCGTGCCGTGGAGGATTTTTCCTCTCGGCTGATGCAAAAGTAAGACGACCCGTTGGGGCCGTCAATACTTTTTGGGTACAAAAAACGAGATTGTCTAAATTTTTTACAGGGTAGTGTCTAATTTTTTGACAATTACCCGATATTGACCAGTTTAGAAGGTCTGCATATCGACCAGGTGCTTGTAGGCCCCCTGTTGGGCGATGAGTTCCTCGTGGGTGCCTCGCTCGATGATGCGGCCGTCCTGCATCACGCAGATTAGGTCGGCCCCCTTGATGGTGCTCAGGCGGTGGGCGATGACCAGCGTGGTGCGGCCGTGCATGAGTTTGTCGAGGGCATCCTGCACCAGGTGCTCACTCTCGGTGTCAAGGGCGCTGGTGGCCTCGTCGAGGATGAGGATGGGCGGATTTTTCAAGATCGCGCGGGCGATGCTGATGCGCTGGCGCTGGCCGCCCGAGAGTTTGCAGCCGCGGTCACCGATGTTGGTGTCAAAGCCCTGTTCGCTGGCCATGATGAAGTCATAGGCGTTGGCAATGCGGGCGGCCTGCTCGACCTGCTCGCGGGTAGCGCTTTCCACACCGAAGGTGATGTTGTTGTAGAACGTGTCGTTGAACAGGATGGCCTCCTGGTTGACGTTGCCCATCAGACCGCGCAAGTCGGTCACGTTGAACTGGCGGATGTCGGTGCCGTCGATGCTGATGAAGCCGTCCTGCACGTCATAGAAGCGCGGCAGCAGGTCGGCCAGCGTCGTCTTGCCGCTGCCGCTCTGGCCCACGAGGGCGACGGTCTGTCCCCGCTTGATGTCGAGCGTCACCCCGTCGATGACCCACTTGTCACCGTAGCGGAACCGCACGTTCTCGTACCTGATGCCCTGCTCCATGCTCTTCAGGGGCACGGGATGCTCCGGGCTCTTGATGGGATTGTCGGCCGCAAGAATCTTGTCGATGCGCTCCATCGAGGCCAAACCCTTCTGGATGGAGTAGGTGGCCTTGGACAGGTCCTTGGCAGGATTGATGATGTTGTAGAAGATCACCATGTAGTAGATGAACTTGGGTGCCGTGATGCTGCTGTGGCCGCCCAGAATCAGGGTGCCGCCGAACCACAGCACGATGGCGATGGTCAGTGTGCCCAGGAACTCGCTCATGGGGTGGGCGAGGACATAGCGGCGGTTCATCCGCGTCTGGATGTCGCGGTATTTCTCGTTCTGGCCTTCAAAGCGGCGGCGCACCTTGTCCTCGGCATTGAAAGCCTTGACGATGCGCAGGCCACCGATGGTCTCCTCGATGTTGCTCAGCAGCACGCCCCACTGGTTCTGCCCCTCGAGCGAGACGCGTTTCAGGCGTTTGCCCACGGTGCCCATGACCCACCCGGCGATGGGCAGCAGCACGAGCACGAACAAGGTCAGTTGCCAGCTGATGACAATCATCATCACCAGGCAGGCGATGATCATGATGGGGTTCTTGAACAGCATGTCGAGCGAGGTCATGATGGAGTTCTCGACCTCGGTCACGTCACCGCTCATGCGTGCCATCACGTCGCCCTTGCGCTCGTTGGAGAAGAAGGCGATGGGCAGCGACGTCATCTTGTGGTAGATCTGGTTGCGGATGTCGCGCACCACGCCCGTGCGGATGGGGATCATGTAGAAGAAGCTCAGGTAACTGCTACCCGTCTTCAGTCCCGTCATGAACACCAGTGCCGCAGCGATGCTTGCCAGCGCAGCCGACTGGCCGTAGCGCTGGATGATGCACTGCACATAGTAGTAGAAGTCGTTGACCACCACGTCCTGCAGACTGGCCGACCCCATGGGCATGAACTCGTAGGTGTTGGTATTCAGCCCGAAGAGCATCTCCAGGATGGGAATGATCAGGGCGAACGAGAACAGCGTCAGGAACGCGGCGAGCAGGTTGAACACGACGTTCAACACCAGATATTTCTTGTAAGGCGGTACAAAGCGCCTCAACAGTTGCCAAAATCCTTTCATGCCCGCAAAGGTAGTGCAAAATCTAACACATAGCAAAATTATCTTCTTTTCTCTGTGTGACAGCAGCCTCTGGGAAAGCGTTGTGTACCAGTTGTTCTGTATTGCGAGCCTTTGGCTCGTAAGAAAAATCACCCTACCTTTGTATATAAAACAATAGAAACGGGTTTACATTTCCTTGGCCTGAAACGTCTATCAAGTGTAATTGACCCACGACTATGACAAAAAGTGAATTGGAAATACTGTTCAAAGCGCATTACGCGGCGATGTTCCGCCTAGCGGTGTCGTTGCTCTATGATGCCGACGAGGCGCGCGATGTCGTGAGCGACGTGTTTGCCTCGCTGCTTGACGGTGGTATAGCTATCAAGAGCGACAATGCCCGTGGCTTCCTGCTGACGTGTGTGCGCAACAGTTGCATCAATGTGATTCGCCACAAGCAGATGCGGGAACGCTTCGTGAAACTCTACTCGACAAGCGCCGAGCTGCTTGCCGACGGTCCCGATGACTCGATGATGCTTGCCGAATTGCGCGACTACATCGACAATCAGTTGCCGCCGCTCTCGCGCCGCATTTTCATCCTGCGCTACCTGGAGGACATGACTTGCCAGCAGGTCGCTGAGGCCGTGGGCGTGAGCCGTGTGACAGTCCATCACCACTTGTCACAGTCATTGGAGAAAATCAACGCTTACTTCAACAATTCAAAACAATAGACGTTATGGAACAGAACGATAAAATCCATCTCTTGCTCGACATGCACGAGCATCCCGAGAATTACACCGACGAGCAGTTGGCCGCCATGCTTGATGACGAAATGCAGGATCAACTTGTCACCGCCAAGCGCGCGATGACCGACATTCCCGAGCCCGATGTGGATGCCGAGTGGCAACGCTTCGAGCAAGAACATGATGTCCCCGCCCGTAACCGCCGCTGGCTCAAGGTTGCTGCCATTTTCCTCGGCGTGATCATGCTTTCGGCCTTTACCTATGCCGCCATCCGTGCCGTGAGTCATCATACCGTTGACATAGTCAAAGAACCCACCGAGATTGTCGCCCCGGCGCCGCAGCCCGAATCGACCGTAGGGCCTCGCCTTGGCGTGGCCGACACTGCGACAGCAGTGGTAGCGGAGCCCGTCGTGTTCGACAACCAGCCGCTTGACCAGATGCTGGAAAAGATTGCGCCGCACTACGGCATGCAGGTCGAGTTCCGCAACGAGGACTCCCGCGCGCTGCGCTTCTATTTCGTGTGGCAGCCCGATGAGGACCTGGATGCCGCGCTGGAGCGTCTCAACCTGTTCGAGAGTGTGAATATCAGTAAGGAGGGCAATACAATCGTGGTGGAATGATGGCAAGACGCATGATATTTATCGTGGCATGCCTGTGCATCGCCACGGCTGCCTTCGGGCAGCGGGTGACGCGGACGTTCAATGACGTGTCGATGAGCGAGGCGCTCAAGTGGCTCAACGAGCGGGGTGGGGAATACAACATCAGTTTTCTGTATAACGAGTTGGAGGACTTCAGGGTGACGACGTCGGTCAAGAACAAGTCGGTGCCCGATGCCATCCAGCAGTTGATCGGTTTCTATCCCATCAAGATGACTGTACAGGGCAAGGAAATAGCAGTCGAGTGCCCGCAGAAGGCCTCCACGCGTTACAAGGGCACTGTCCTCGACGAGACGGGCCTGCCCTTGCCCTATGCCAACGTTGCCCTGCTCTCGCCGCGCGACTCCACCCTCATTACCGGTGGCGTGACCAACGAGAGCGGTCTGTTCGTCATCCCATGTGACCAGAGCGGCGTCCTCGCCCGCATCACCTACGTCGGCTACCGCCCCGTCTATCGCCACTGCAAGACCCCTCACCTGGGCACCATCAAGATGCAGCCCGACCAATACACCCTGGGCAGCGTCACCGTCAAGGGCGAACGGCCGATAGTTAAGGCTGAAAACGGACACTTGACATACAACATGCCGCAACTGTTGGAAATTCTGCCAGCCGATGACGCCTACGAAGCCTTGACTCGTATTCCGGGCGTGACGGACGGCGGAGACGGACTGTCCTTTGCCGGGCAATCGGCAACACTCATCATCAACGGCAAGCCAACAACGCTAAGTGCCGAGCAAGTGGTGGAGCGGTTGAAGCAGATGCCTGCCGCACAACTGTCCAAAGCCGAGGTGATGCCGTCGGCTCCAGCCAGGTACCATGTGCGCGGGATGGCTATCAACATTGTAACGAAAGATTTCGCTGGCACAAACCAATTTTCAGGACAGTTGAAGGGCGGTTGGCAGCAGAGCAAATATGGCACAGGCTTTGCGGGCGGCAGCATCATCTATAATCATGGAAAGTTGGGCATAGACGCGTCTTACAAGTTCACCGATGGCACGGGCTATGGTCAGGTGGAGCACGAGGCCAACCATCCTCTCAATGGTCAACGTGTGTACTACAGTGACAAGACCCGCAACCGCAGCGAGGGCTTAAGCCATGATTATCGCATGGGTATAGACTATGTCATCGCGGCCGATCATCGCCTGAGCCTGGCCTACACTGGACAATGGAACTCCACCCGTTCCACCAACACCACGACAGGCACGGCGCAATCCATACAGCACTCCCGTCAACACGAGTATCTGCACAACGTTGATGCCAGTTATTCGGCTCCGTTCGGCCTGCAACTCGGCGTTTCCTATACCAACTATCAGGAACCCCGGACTCAGAACCTTGACGGCGAGTTGTACGACATCAGCCGCAACCTCTATGTCGATAGCCGTCAGAAGGTGAGCAAGTGGCTCTTTACAGCAGACCAAACTCACACCTTGCCGAAAGGTTGGGAACTGAGTTATGGTGGCAAAGTGCAGTTCACCAATAACAATAGTTATCAGACCACCCTCGATGCAAATCGCCAACCCCTGCCCGATGCCACCTCACACGTTAACTATGACGAGCGCATCATGAATGGCTATGTGGGAGTGAGCAAACAAATTGGCGAGTCGTTGAGCCTTGAAACATCGGTGACAGCCGAGCAGTATCACGCCACCAAATGGAACGAATGGCGCATTTATCCGCAGTTCAATGCCATGTGGAATATCAATGACAAGAACATGCTCAACTTTGGTATCAGCAGTCAGGCCATCTATCCCAGTTACTGGAGCACGATGAGCAGCATCTACTACGCATCGGCCTACAGCGAGATATGGGGTAATCCCGACCTGAAACCGATGTCAAAATATGACTTCAACTTGATGTGGCAACTCAACCGCAAATACACCTTCTCGGCCTTCGCCATGTTAGAGCCCGACTATTTCGTGCAGATGGCCTATCAGCCGTCAGACCGCATGGCCGTTGTGATGAAGGAGACCAATTTTGACTATTCCAACTACTTCGGCCTGCAAGCCTCGGCGCAATTTCGAGTTGGTGGCTGGCTCAACGGCAACGTCATGGCTACGGCCCTCTATCGCCACGATAAAACGAATAGTTTCTTTGATCTGCCTATTGACCGCACCTTCCTTTCGGGAATATTGGGTGGTATGGTTGCGGCTAAACTGTCTTCGCGGCACAATATTCAGTTTATCCTGAATCCGTTTTTCCAGACCAAGGCCATCCAAGGTGTCTATGACATCGATCCGCTGCTGCGGCTCAATGCGACCCTCCGTTATACCTCCGGCAACGGTAAGTGGAGTTTTGTTGCGCAAGGTGACAACATCCTGAATGCTCACATCAACACGCACTCCTGCATAGCCAATCAGGACTATGCCATGCGTCTATGGATGCCCTACACCACCTACTCGTTAACCGTCATCTACCGTATCGGTAACTTCAAGGAGAAGAAGACCAAGGCCGTTGACACCTCGCGCATGGGATATTGAACCACGCGCCACACTCAATGCAGGAAATCGCTTCTACATATCGCCCAATGCAATCCACCCTCTCACCAGCGACAGCGAGAGGGTGGAAGATGGGTGTTGCTCAAACGCTATTTGTCACCATAATAAAAACTCAGATAAAAAAGCATGAATCGATTATATACGTTATTCTTTCTATCAGTTCTATCTTTGTTCTCTCCTGCCTTCGGGCAGCGGGTGACGCGGACGTTCAATGACGTGTCGATGAGCGAGGCGCTCAAGTGGCTTAACGAGCGGGGTGGGGAATACAACATCAGTTTTCTCTTCAATGAGTTGGAGGACTTCAGGGTGACGACGTCGGTCAAGAACAAGTCGGTGCCCGATGCCATCCAGCAACTGATCGGCTTCTATCCCATCAAGATGACCGTGCAAGGCAAGGAAATCGCCGTCGAGTGCCCGCAGAAGGCCTCCACGCGCTACAAGGGCACCGTCCTCGACGAGACGGGCCAGCCGTTGCCCTATGCCAACGTGGCCCTGCTCTCGCCACGAGACTCCACCCTCATCACCGGCGGCGTGACCAACGAGAGCGGCATTTTTGTCATCCCTTGCGACCAGAGCGGCGTTCTCGCCCGCATCACCTACGTCGGCTACCGCCCCGTCTATCGCCACTGCAAGACCTCCCACCTGGGCACCATCAAGATGCAGCCCGACCAATACACCCTCGACGGCGTCACCGTCAAGGGGGAGCGTCCCCAGTACCAGATGACCACTGGTGGCATGACGGTCAATGTCGCGGGCACGGTGCTCAGCGAAATGGGTACGGGTATTGACGTGCTGGGCCAGTTACCGCGAGTCGATGTCAAGGGCGACGGCCAAGTGAGCATCTTTGGCAGCGGCACGCCGCTCATCTATATCAATAACCGCCCGATTCAGAGCAATACCGAGTTGTCACGTCTCAAGTCGGGCGACATCAAGTCTATCGACGTGATTACGAGCCCAGGTGCGCGATACAAAAAGAATGTGTCGTCGGTCATCCGCATCTACACGGTCAAGCCTCAGGGCGACGGTTTTAGTATC
>CADBBK010000013.1 GCA_902792895.1 uncultured Bacteroidales bacterium
AAGACTGAATTCAATCATGTCAAGGAACGATTTGGTCCCCTCATTCCGGGGCTTTTTGATTAATATTTAACTCGTCCCGATTTTAACGGGACACTAATGTTCTTAATTAATTAGTTTTCACTTCATATTTATCCTGCAAATATAGCATCTTTTCCTAAATAGTACAATGAATTCATCAACTAATGGATTTTTTCATTAACTTTGCAGGTTGTATTGTAACCAAAAACCAAAGTAGAAGATGAAAAAGATTGCGACATTGTTGACATTGGCTACCG
The DNA here is from genome assembly GCA_902792895.1 of uncultured Bacteroidales bacterium. Lineage (GTDB taxonomy): Bacteria > Bacteroidota > Bacteroidia > Bacteroidales > Muribaculaceae > Sodaliphilus. Next base: position 276 of record CADBBK010000013.1, read on the forward strand.
TGGCACTGCTTGCAGCAGCCCAGATGGCCAATCCCGTCACGTTTACTTCCCAACTTAAGACGACCAATGGCTCCAGCGAGGGCGAGATTGTCTTCACAGGCAAGATCGACAAGGGCTGGCACGTGTATTCCACCAACCTGGGCGATGCAGGCCCCACCGAGGCCAGCATCACGTTCCACAAGAAGGACGGCGTGGAGCCTGTGGGCAAACTTAAACCCGTAGGCAAGGAAATCTCGCAGTTTGACGAGATGTTTGGCGCCAAGCTGCGCTACTTTGAGAACAACGTGCAGTTTGTGCAGAAGGTGAAGTTCACCAAACCCAACTACGATATCGACTGCGACCTGGAATATGGCGCCTGCAACGACCAGTCGTGCCTGCCCCCGTCGAGCGTGAGCCTGAAGAAGGCCGGCAAATCGCCCGCCGTTGACGGCGAGGCCGACAAGAACAAGGAAGAAGAGGACAAGGCCAAGGCTGAAGCCGAAGCCAAGGCCAAAGCCGACTCACTCGCTGCCCTGGCAGCAGCCGCTGCCGACAGTGCCGCCATGGGTGCTCCCGTGGACAGTGCTGCCCTGGCTGCCCTCGACCATGACGCGCTGTGGAAGCCTGTGGTGGGCGACATCCAGCGCATCGACGGCACCGACGGAGGCAGTGGCAGCCGCTCGCTGTGGTACATCTTCCTGCTAGGTTTGCTGGGTGGTCTGGTGGCGCTGTTCACGCCGTGCGTGTGGCCCATCATCCCGATGACGGTGAGCTTCTTCCTCAAGCGTGCCAAGAATGACAAGAAAAAAGGTATCAAGGACGCCATCACCTATGGCATCTCGATTGTCGTCATCTATCTGGCTTTGGGTCTGATTGTGACCGCCATTTTCGGTCCCAGCGCGCTGAACGCCCTCTCGACCAATGCGGTGTTCAACATCTTCCTGTGCCTGCTGCTGGTAGTGTTCGCGCTGTCGTTCTTCGGCATGTTCGAGATCAAGCTGCCCAGCAAGTGGTCCAACGCTGTTGACAACAAGGCCAGCAGCACCAGCGGCCTGCTGTCCATCTTCCTGATGGCCTTCACGCTGGCACTGGTATCGTTCTCGTGCACGGGTCCCATCATCGGCTTCCTGCTGGTAGATTTCGCCACCAGCGGCAACTTCTGGGGTCCTGCCATCGGCATGCTGGGCTTCGCTCTGGCCCTGGCGCTGCCGTTCACGCTGTTTGCCCTCTTCCCCTCGTGGCTGAAGTCGGCTCCCAAGTCGGGCGGCTGGATGAACATCCTTAAGGTCGTGCTCGGTTTCATCGAGCTGGCCTTTGCCTGCAAGTTCTTCTCGGTGGCCGACCTGGCCTATGGCTGGCACCTGATGGACCGCGAGGTGTTCCTGTGCCTGTGGATCGCCATCTTCGGTCTGCTGGGCCTGTACCTCATCGGCAAACTCAAGTTCAAGAGTGACATCGTCGAGCCGGGTGACGAGACAAAGCCCATGCCCGTGGTCTGCATCATGGGCGGCCTGATTTCGATTGCCTTCGCCATCTATATGCTGCCGGGCCTGTGGGGCGCACCGTGCAAGGCCGTGAGCGCCTTTGCACCGCCCATGAACACGCAGGACTTCAACCTCAACACCAAGGAGGTGCGCGCTGCCTACACCGACTACGAGCAGGGCATGGCAGCTGCCGCCGCTGCCGGCAAACCCGTATTCCTGGACTTCACCGGCTTTGGCTGCGTGAACTGCCGCAAGATGGAGGCCGCCGTGTGGACCGATCCCAGCGTGGCCGACAAACTGAACAAGGACTACGTGCTCATCTCGCTGTTTGTCGATGACAAGCGCCCGTTGCCCGAGCCCATCGAGGTGACCGAGGAGAACGGCGAAACACGCACGCTGCGCACCATTGGCGACAAGTGGAGCTACCTGCAGCGCTACAAGTTCGGCAGCAACACGCAGCCGTTCTATGTGTGCGTGGACCCGCAGGGCAACGCCCTGAGCGGCTCGTTCAGTTACAAGGAGGATGTCCCCGCCTTCCTCGACTTCCTGGACGGCGGCTTGACCAAATTCAAAGAATAAATTTGAGTTGTAAGTTTTAAGTTTTTAGTTGTAAGTAATAATACTATTGTCTCATCGGTTTTTCAGGCGATGGTAATTGTACTTAAAACTTAAAACTTACAACTAAAAACTAAAACATAATGATTGAAGAGAACGTTAGAGAGCAGATTATCGCGTTGATGAAGCGCGAAGTTGTCCCTGCCGTGGGCTGTACCGAGCCCATGGCGGTGGCCTTGTGTGTGAGCCGCGCCACCGAGGCGCTGGGCTGCCGTCCCGAGAAAATTACCGCCCTGCTGAGTGCCAACATCCTCAAGAATGCTATGGGTGTGGGCATCCCCGGCACGGGCATGATAGGCCTGCCCATCGCCATCGCGCTGGGCGCCATCATCGGCAAGAGCGAGTACCAGCTCGAGGTCATCAAGGACGTGTGCCCCGAGGCCATCGAGCAGGGCAAGCAGTACATCGACGAGGGCCGCATCGACATCAAGATGAAGGAAGGCAACTGCGACAAGCTGTACGTCGAGATACTGTGTGAGGGCGGTGGACACACCTCCAGCGCCATCATCAGCGGGTCGCACACCCACTTTGTGCACGTCCAGCGCGACGACCAAGTCCTGCTCGACGAGCAGGCAGGCAGCAGCTGTGAGGAAGATGACGAGATTGCTCTCAACCTGCGGCTGGTCTATGACTTCGCCATGCAGGCCCCGCTCGACGAGATACGCTTCATCCTCGAGACCCGAGACTACAACCTCAAGGCCGCCCAGGAGTCGCTCAAGGGCAACTACGGCCACTGCCTGGGCAAGACGATGGACCGTCCGCTGAGCCACGGCATCTTCGGCAACACCATCTTCTCCCGCATCCTCTCCAAGACCGCGCTGGCCACCGATGCCCGCATGGGTGGCGCCCTGATTCCCGTGATGAGCAACAGCGGCTCGGGCAACCAGGGCATCTGCGCCACCAATCCCGTGGCCGTCTATGCCATGGAGAACGAGAACACCGAGGAGGAGCTCATCCGTGCCCTCACGCTGAGCCACCTGACCGCCATCTACATCAAGCAGAGCCTGGGCAAGCTGAGTGCCCTGTGCGGCTGCGTAGTGGCTTCCATCGGCAGCTCGTGCGGCATCACCTACCTGATGGGCGGTGACTATAGCCGCATCTGCCACGCGGTGAAGAATATGATTGCCAACCTCACGGGCATGATCTGTGACGGTGCCAAGCCCAGCTGCGCGCTGAAGATTGCCTCGGGCGTATCGACCGCCCTAATCAGCGCCGTGCTCGCCATCGAGGGCCGCCACGTGACCAGTGCCGAGGGCATCATCGACGACGACGTGGACCGCTCGATACGCAACCTGACGGTCATCGGCGCCGACGCCATGTGCGCCACCGACCAGATGGTGCTCGACATCATGACCGGCAAGAAGTAAGCAGCCGCCCGATACCCATTCACTGCTACTAACGTACAACAAGAGGGGGATGTGCCGATTGGCGCATCCCCCTCAATGATTCGATGTTATGCTTGTCGCGGATTAGAATCCGGCATAGCGCACGCCATATACATAATAGATGGAGCCGGGATCATCCGAGAACTCGATATTGTACTGGATAGCGTCAGTCGGTTTGCCATTGACATTCTTGCCACCATTAGGAATGACTTTACCATTGGTGATCGTGCAAGTGACATCATTGCCATCATCATCAGAGTAGATGTACGTGTCCTTGCAGTTGAAAGTCATAGCATTCACGTCCACATTGACCTTAATGGTGTAACCCCAGAATTTGCCATTGTCAGTCAGCCACATCAGGTCTTTATCGTCGTTGGCAGTGTTATAGGTGGTCATGTCCCAGTCAACAATTCCATAAGCAGCATATACATTGTGAATTGTATCAGTGCCATCTATGAGATCGGTATTAACCACCCAGTGGCCAGCCATCTTCTCAACAGCCGTTCCGCCAGCGGGCTCGTCGGTCTCGGTATTGCACGAAGCGAAGCCGAGGCCCAATACGAGTGTCAACGCAAAAATTGAAATATATTTCTTCATAATCTTCAATATTAAGAATTTGTGTTAGTTGAGAATGATGTGGAATTGCATCTGTCCCCCATAATCAAGGTCGAAGGTCACAGTATGGGTTTCGGGATCATACGAACCATCATAGAACTCATCGTAAGAATCACTCCAGCCAGGAACAATAGCCGAAAGGGCTATAACCTCATTGTCGTTTGTGAGCTGGAGATAGCCGCCCATCATATACCTTGGACCGTAGCCAGCACGCTGGTCATAGTAGCCACCCATCATATCACTAATAGAGAAGATACTCGGAACAATTCTTTCGATGGTGACAGGATAACCTGAGAACGGTACAACAGCACCGGTGGCGAACCAATAGCGGAAAGAGCCTTCCTGAACAGTATATTCACCAGACATGTCGGTGGTCACACTCGGGTCATAGACGCACACCGTGCGCTCAACCGAAGCAGGATATCCATCACTGCCCACGGCCGAATAAGTAATGTAATAGAATCCCGGGGAGTTGGGATCAACCTCATCGGCACCTTCAACAACTATCTTGTCGGTGATATCCTCGCCAGCGAGGGTGCCGATGCAACCGGGGTCAGAAAAATTGCTGCCAATAGGCACCAGCATAAATTCGTCACCCTGTAGCTGAAGGTCGGCATAGTAAGTCAAGCGAGAATCGGTCAGCTCGTCGTTGTCATCGTTACACGATGTCAAGCCAAGCAGCACACCCGCCAACAATAAGCCAAATAAATATATCTTTTTCATTTTTGATCGATTTTATGTTGTTCTACATTAACTCGTAGTTCACGATTACTTGGCATCCCAGAATACGCGGTCGCTGAGCAACTTGGACGCAGGGGTATTCTTGTTCAACTGACGTGCAGTGCTGGGATAAGGAACGCGCTTGCACAGGCCACCAGCCTGGATATAGTTCAGAGCGGGAACAATCATCTGGCCAGCACTGTAAACAGTGGGATCCTCAAAGATCTGCCTTGCAGCAGCCGAGCAGGTAGTAGGCACGTCGGTGCGGCGAACCTCACTCCATGCCTCCATGTGGTCACGATAGAACAGGGCAGCCCACTTCTGCATGTAAATCAAGTTCAAGCGGTTGGCATCGCTGGCCTGAGCATCCCAGTTAACGCGGTTGCCGTTCAGGTAGGAGCCTACGCTCATGCCACGCGAAGCGAAGTCGGCAGCTACGCCAGCCTCATAAGCGGTCTTGGCGGCAGCCTTGTTACCCCAGCGCAGCTGAGTCTCGGCGATGAGGAACTGGAGTTCACTCTGGGTGAAGAAGTAGATGGGAGCGAAGGTTGCGGGCGCATAGTCGATGGCGCTCACGTCCTTGTTCTTCCAGTCAACGCCCCAAGACTTATAGACGGTCTTGGCACCGGGAATCTGACCTACATACTCACCAGCGTCGTTCTTCATGATAGCATATTCGATGCGCGGGTCGTTGGTAGCCATGTAGTAGCTCACGATGGGATAGGAAGCCACATGGTTCTTGGTACCCAGGGCACGTGCTACATCATACCAGGGGTTGTACTGACCCTCGGCGTTGCTGTATACGTTCCAAGCCACATCGCCGCTGAAGAAATCGTCGGCATTGACCAGAGCCATAGCCTTGTTCTGATATTCGCCAGCATTGATACCACCGTCGATCAGACGCAGGTACATGCGCAGACGCAGAGCGTTGGCAAAGCCACGCCACTGGTTCACGTTCTTGCTGAGCAGCGGGTCGGTAAGAGTCATGGGGTCACCCTCGAGAGCAGCCTCGGCGGCATCGATCTCGGCAAGCACACCCTTATAGACATCCTCACCCATGTCCCAAACGGGATTGGTATTGGCACTACCCTGCAGGGCCTCGGTATAGGGCACCTGATCCAGGTTGTCCACCAGAATCTGGAAGGCATAAGCGCGCAGCACGGTGCAGGCGAACAGGTCGCTCTTGTTCTCGGTGCGGTCCATCACGTCCTTGATGTCGGCGAGAGCGCCGGCATAGAGCGTGCGGTAGCAACGGTCAAACAGGTTGGTTGACTCGTCAATATTAAGCTCGGCCTCATTATTGTACTGGTTGGCCTCGGGACGCTGCTCAAAGTACTGGGCAAAGAAGCCGCTATAGTTGAACATAGCATCACCCACAGCCGCAGCGACAGCATTCTCAGCAGCAGGGAATACCAGGTCGGGCGTTACGTCGCTACTCGACGGGTAGTTGGGGTCGTCGTTGATGTCAAGATTACATGACGACAGGCTCAACACTGCTGCAATGGTCAGAAATAAATATATCTTTTTCATGTCTGTTTCAGTTTTTGATTAGAATTTAACCTGTACATTGAAACCAAACTTGCGAGAGCTCGGGTTGGCCGAGAACTCACCGTAGTTACCATCGAGGTCGTTACCGAAGGTCGAAGTCTCAGGATCGATAAAGGTGTTGCTCTTGGGAGTCCACAAGAACAGGTTGTTACCGAATACCGACAGGTTCACACCCGTGATGAAGCACTTGGCGAACCACTTGGTGGGCATCTGCCAGGAGAGGATCACGTTACGCAGTTTCACGTAGCTCTTGTCAACGAGGAATGCGCGATCCAGTTCGGAACCACCAGCATCCCAGTAGGTGAAGATACCGGTCTCGTCGAGCGGGGTCGTGTTCTCGGTATAACCAATCACGTTATCATTTTCATCCAAGACTTGCTGGACAGAGTTGGGAACGATGAACGGGTTACGGTTGTTGAAGGCAGTCTGGATAGCATTACCAGTGAAGTAGGTAATGTCCTTGGTGCGCGAGTACAGCATACCACCATGGCGAACGTCGAGGTTGGCGGTCAGGCTGACGCCCTTCCAACTCAAAGTCGTGCCGAAGCCCATGAGGTACTTGTAGTTCATGCTGCCGACAATCTGCTGCTCGGGGTTAACCAGGGGCTGACCCTCGCCGTCACAGATGATCTTGCCATCCTCAGTCATCTGGGGAACATAAGCCTTGAACACGCCCAGAGGCTCACCCTCGATGGCATACAGGCTCGTACCGCCGCTCAGACCGTAGATGGTAGCAATGCCGCCCAGCTCATCGGGCAGCTTGATAACCTTACTCCAGTTCTTGGTGTAGTTCCAGTTGATGTCCCACTGGAAGTCGCCAATCTTGACGGGAGTGACGCTAACCAACAGCTCGATACCACGGTTGCGGATCTTACCCAGGTTCATGTTCTGAGCAGTGTAACCGGTGGCGGGATCCATGTTCAGTGAGAAGATCTGCTTGTCGGTATTGCGATCATAGTAAGCAGCATCGAAGCTGAAGCGGTTCTGCAAGAAGGCCATGTTCAGACCAAGCTCGAACTCGGTGGTCATCTCAGGACTCAGGTTCTGGCTACCCAGCACATTGCCCATCGAGTAGGCGTTCACGCCCACCTTGGTGAAGGGGAACGAGCTACCGTTACCGAAACCACTGGTTGCGGCGGCAGCCTGGGCATATACCGAGTTGGTCATGTAAACACCGGCGTCATTACCAGTGCGACCCCAAGCCACGCGGAACTTACCGAAGGTGATGATGTTGCGCTGTTCGGGCTTGAGCAGCTCGCTGAACAGGAACGACAAGCTCACACCAGGATAGAAGTAGGAGCGATTGTTCTTAGGCAGGGTTGACGACCAGTCGTTACGTCCCTGGAGAGTCAGGTAAACCATGTTGCGCCAAGCGAACTCAGCACTGCCGAATACGGCCAGGAAGCGGCGCTTCCACTCCGACTGTGAGGTCGAGGGAATCTCGGCGCTGTTCGAGAGGTTGTACCACATGGGGATGGTCAGGTTGGTCACCGTCGAGCCCAGGTACTTGTAGCTGCGCTCATTGCCGTTGAAACCGAGCTGAGCGTTCACGTGCCAGTCTTCGAGAATCTGCTGGTCATAGGTCAGCATGAAGTTCTGGTCGATCTCGCGGCGACGGGTGATGCTCTGCGATACCTCACCGGTGAGGTCCTTCAAGGCGTCCTCATAGTTGGGGGTGTCCTTGAACAATGCGGCCATGTTGGGCGAACCGAAGTTGTGGTGGCCCGTGTTGGTGTCCAGACCGAAGCGGTAGGTAGCGTTGAAGTATTTCAGGAAGCTGTAGTCGAGCTGCAGGTTACCGTAGAAGCGCTCCTGCTCGTACTCGTTCTGGTAATTTTCAATAATGTAGTACGGGTTGGTAACACCGTAGGGGGTGTAGTAGTAACCCGGGGTGTTGAACGGGTTGTCCAGATCCTTCATCTCAACGATGGAGATGTCACGCGGAGTCTGCATGATGCTGTTGTACATCGAACCCGTCTTCTGACCGGTGGTCACGAAGTGGTTGCGCTGGAAGGCATAGTTCAACGATGTGCTGAAGGTGAAGTTGCCCTCACGATGGCTACCGCGAGCCGATACCGTGTACTTGGTATAGGTGTCGGCATCCTTGGGGATGATACCGTTATCGTTGATCTGCGACAGCGACACGAAGTAGGTGCTCTTGTCGGTAGCACCGTTAAACGAGATGCTGTTGTTGTAACGGAAACCGGTAGCGAAGAAGTCCTTCACGTTGCTCTTGATGGGAAGGTAGGACTTCATATTCTGGCTATAGTTGTAAACCCAGCCGTAGAGCTGCTGAGAACCGTCAAAGGCAGGACCCCAAGAACCGTTCTCAATCTCCGTGTGGTCACCATACCAGCCCATACCGAAACCGTTCTGCATCTGCGGCAGACGCATTACCGACTCCCACTGGAGGCCACCGTTGTACTCGATGCCCACGCCACGGCTCTGCTTGGTGCCCTTCTTGGTGGTGATCAGGATGACACCGGCACCGGCACGGCTACCGTACAGAGCAGTAGCGGCAGCGCCCTTCAGAATGGTCATGCTCTCCACGTCGTTGGGGTTAACGGCGCTGGCACCGTTACCGAAGTCGTAACCGCTGTTCAGACCATCACTGCTGTAGGTTGCCGAGTTGTTCAAGGGCACACCATCCACTACATACAGCGGCTGGTTGCTGCCCGAGAGGGAGCTCACACCACGGATGATAACCGACTTGGAAGTACCGGGGTCGGACGAGGTTTCGCCAATCTGCACACCAGCCACCTTACCGGCAAGGCTCGACATGATGTCGTTGGTGCGGGCCTGGGCAATCACGTCACCCTTGATGGGGGTAGCCGACACACCCAGCGCCTTGGCCTCACGTTTAATACCCATCGCGGTCACCACCACCTCGTCGAGCGTGGTGTTGGCATCCTCGAGAGCTACTGTTACATAACTCGAAACCGGAACGACCTGGCTCTTGTAGCCCACGCAGCTGACGCGCAGTTGCGTCACGTTGTCGTTAACGGTTACTGTGAATTGACCGTCAAGGTCGGTCGAAGTGCCTTGAGATGAGCCGATGGCTTGCACAGTGGCGCCTATCAACGGCTCATTGTCACTTGCACTGACGACCTTACCAGTCACTGTCTTGTTGGCCCATGCACTCATACTGATGAGGCATAACACCATGAGAGTTGATAAAAGTCTCTTCATACAGTAAACAATTAGTTCATCCTCCGTCAGGCTCAGGCGAGCGCTTACCTAGGCCTGCCGGCGGATTGATGTTGATAATCTCTAAGGTATTGAGTAACAGCAAGTGCGCTCTGCTTACTGATTTTTGTCAAGGTCAAGCAGACATCACCCAGGGCGGCACACGGCAAAACCCCTCCGCTGGCTGGATGAGGCCCGCGAGGTTGATTCAGGTCATTGATTGGCATCATACTACAATTCAATCCGCACTGACTTGTCATGGTCGATGTCATGGTCGATGTCATAGTTTTTTCTTCACTCGTCTAGGGAAAACGTGCGCATTTTTCCATAATAATTAGAAGAAAGGCGCAAGATTCCGCAGTCATTTTCAAGTCCATAATGCCGCGCGATGGGCACCGCAAGCCCATCCTAGAGCGCCACATAGTTAGACAAGATGACGCAAAGATAATAATTTTTCACATATACAACACCATTTTTTAAAAAAAATTTTTACCAGCCATTTTCACAGGCACCGGGGGCGACGGCACGCACCTGCCGCGCCTCACAGCGTTTCACTTACCATTATGAAAAAAAATAGGAGATTTACAAAAAAAATGCCGCTTAACACATTATAAATAAAATAAATTCACTATCTTTGCCGCAACTATACCTAACTACTATACTGTTTAGGTAAGAACTGAATCATTACACCTAGCTAAAACTATAAACTTTAACAATAGAACTATAAACAACCATTCTTTTTTTAATTAACTTTAATCACTATTATTTATGAAGTACTTTAATCTAAAATTTCTATTACTGTTCTTCGCCCTAGCCGTGGCGCTACCGCCAGCCTGGGCCGCACGTGTGACAGATGCGATCACCGCTGCTGATTTGGCAGCGACAAGTACGACGTACGTAGTCACTTCAACTCCTGTCGCAAAAGAAAGTGGTGCAACTTATGTTGCGAAAACCGCTTTGAAAAGCAACGCAATTGCACTTAACAAAAACTCCGAGGCATTCATTGCTTGCAATGCTTCGGGAGGTACCGCTAAGGCAATCACGATCACATTCTCCTCTGCGAACGAAGGAAGCCGAACCATTGAAGTTTATGGCAAGAACACTTCTTACTCAACTACTGACATGTGGAGCAGTGCCTCGACAAGAGGCACAAAGATTACTGATGTTGGTTCCTATTATTACAACGCTCAAAGAGTGGAGTTAACTGGTGATTACCAGTATATCGGTATCCGATTTAGCAACTCTAATGACGTCCTTATCGACAAAGTTGAAATTGAATGGAGCACCCCCGAGGACTATGACGCTGAGTTGACCTCTGCGGCAACATTGAACATCGGTAAGACGTCTCCCAACGTGGCAATCACTAAAAATGTGACCATCAAGAACGTTGGCATCCAGTCGTTTACCCCCACGGTAACCATAATTGGAGATGAGTTCAGCACGACCTACACACCCGCCGCAATCGCTAAGGGTGAAACCGCCACGATTCCCGTCGTATTCACTCCGACCACTACGGGAACATTCGAGGGACTGATGAACATCGGCGCTGTCGAGAGTAGTAATATTGACTTTGATATTGATCTGGCTGGTACCTGTGCACTTGAGATGACAGTGTGCAATAATAATGAGTCAACAGGTTATCTACCCGTTTATGGATATAATCATGACTCGTATAACCAGATTAACCAAATGGTTTATCCCTCCACAATGCTGCAAAGCTTGAATGGCAAGAAAATCACCGCGATGACATTCCACTTAAGTGGTGGAATGAGGTTCTATAATGGTGATGTTACCTTCTCCTTAGCCAATTTGAGTGCAAACACCCCCCCCTACGAATCAACACCCACTCGCATCGAGGGATTTACCAAAGTACATACTGAGGTTATGCCCGGAAGTTCACAGCCCAGTTTGACCGAATGGACAATCCTTTTTGATGAGCCGTTTACTTACACTGGCGGCGACTTACTCATTGATGTCGCCACGACAAAGGGAGATTGGGGTTCAACCTATTTCTATGGTGCTACTCAAGGCAGCAATCAAAGCTATTACACCAGTGAAAGCAACACCTATGAGGCAGTCAATTTCTTGCCTAAAATAACCTTCGCCTATATTGAGGGCGGTGAGACTCCTGTTGTCAATGTAGATGCTCCCGTGTTTGATCCTGAGGATGGCACTACCTTTGAGGAGAACCTCACGGTTACCTTGACTTGCGCTACCGCTGGTGCTAACATCCAGTACAGCTACAATGGCGAGTACTTCACCGACTACAACGCTCCCATCGTAATTGGTGAGACCACGACCATCTATGCCAAGGCCGTTCTGGGCACCAACGAGAGCGCGGTTGTTCAAGCAACCTACACCAAGGAAGCCGCTACTGGAATCATTACTGATTTCAAGGAGACATTTACCGACTGTGATGGTACTGGAGGTAACGATGGCTCATGGTCTGGAAATATTGCCTCCAGTGCTTTCAATGACAGCAAGGCAGATAATGCTGGCTGGGCATTGGTATCAGGAAATGCTGCCAATGAATGTATTAAGTTAGGAACAGGCAGCAAGCAAGGCTCTGCTACAACACCTAACATTGCCGTTACCCCTGGAATTACCTATACATTGACTTTCAATGCAGGTGCATGGGTAGGCGACCAGAACACACTTAACATTTCAGCAACAGGTGGCAATTTGAGCCAGTCATCCGTTACTCTTAACAGTGGTAGCTGGAATAACTATACACTGACTTTCACTGCTACTGATGAAATCGCTACAATCACATTCTCTGGAGTTCAAGTAAGTAAGGCGCGCTTCTTCCTTGATGAGATTGTCCTGACCCACGATGCTAACACTCAACCGACTCAGCAGGTTGCTACTCCAACCTTCAATCCCGCGCAAGGTGAGTACACTGAGGCTCAGAACGTGACCATCACTTGTGCTACTGTGGATGCTACCATCCACTACACCACCGATGGTACCGAGCCCACTGCCGAGAGTGCTGTTTACGCCGAGCCTATCGCTGTCGGTGAGACGACGACCATCAAGGCTATTGCCATGAAGGCCGGCATGACCAACAGTGAGATTGCTACCGCAACCTACACCATCAACATCCCCTCTGGCGAGGGCACGACCTTCGTTAAGGTAACTGCTGCCGACCAGCTTGTTGCCGGCAAGAAGTACATCATCGTTAGTGGCAACAAGGCTCTGGGTGTTACACCCACTGGCAACTTCCTCTCAGCCATCGACGTCACTGGTGGAAACGAGGTTACTGTTAGCGACGAAGGTGTTGCTATCATGACCCTGGGTGGCACTGCAGGACATTACACCCTCGCCTTGGGAGACAATTATCTGCACGCCGTCAACTCCACTAGCCTGGACTTTGGTGCCTCTACCGAATGGGCTATCTCTGACTATAATGGCACGCTTGACGGCTACCGTGTAAAGCATGTTGATTATAACCGTGCAGTAAGGTACGCAGCCGGTTACAATCGCTTCGGTAACTACTCAACCTCGGACGACAACTCTGTGTATGGTTGGATTTACGTTGAGAAGCCTAGTGGCACTGCCGAGCCTGTGGATCCTGAGATGTCATTTGGCGAGACGACGGCATTCACCGTTTATCCCGAAGCTGACTTCACGGCTCCCACGCTGACCACCAATCCCGCTGACCTGCCTGTGACCTACAGCAGCACCGACGAGAACGTTGCCGTGGTTGATCCCGTTACTGGCGAGGTTGTCATCGGCACGAAGATCGGTACCACGACCATCACTGCAAGTTTCGCTGGCAACGATGAGTACAATGCCGCTACCGCTACCTACACCATCACCGTGGAGGCTAGGCCCTTCCTGATGGCCGATCCCACGACGCTCACGATGACTACCACCGTAGGCACCAGCGTCGAGAAGAAGTTCACCGTCATGGGCGAAAACCTCAAGGGCAACGTGACCTTGACGCTCAACGACGAGAACGAGGTTTACAGCATCGATCCCGCCACCATCACCGTGGGCGCTAAGGCTGACGGCGAGGCTAGCGAGGAAATCACCGTGACCTACAACCCCACCGCTGTGGGCACGCACAATGCTACGATCACCATTGCCAGCCAGGATGCTGAGGACGTAACCATTACCCTGAACGGTACGTCGACCAAGCCCGCCCTGAGCATGGCTCTGACTCCTGCCGAGGGCACCTTCACCGTTGGTGAGGACGCCAAGGTTTACGTCACCTTGCAGAACGGTGATGAAAACACCATGGTAACCTACAAGATCAACAATGGTACCGAGCAGAATTACACCGAGGAAGGTATCGTGCTGCCTAACACCAAGGCCGGCCCCGTGACCGTCGATGCGTTTGCTACCGACGGCGAGCGCGAGGCTACTGCCAGCGCTACCTACACCTTCGAGGCTGCTGAGGCTATCGTTGTGACCTTGAATCCCGCTGGCGGTCAATACTACGTTGGCGACCAGATAATGGTTACCGTTGCTGCCGAGAACACCATCGGCGACTACCTGGTTACCTACAAGATTAACGATGGCGAGGAGCAGGACTATGACGGCACCGGCATCGTGATCACCAACGACCAGATGGGCACCGTTAACCTCGAGGTTACCGTGGCCGACGGTTATGAGCATGAGACTGGCGGCACCGCTACCGGCGCTTACAACTTCATCGTTCGTCCCGTAGTCGAGACCCCGACGTTCTCGCCCATGCCCGGCTCTTACACCGAGGCCCAGAACGTGACCATCTCCTGTGCTACCGAGGGTGCTACCATCCTCTACAGCACCGATGGCGGCAACTCCTGGACCACGGGTAACACCGTTAACATCAGCGAGACCACTACCCTGATGGCCAAGGCCACCAAGGAAGATGGCGGTTACATCCCCAGCGAGGTGGCTACCGGCAAGTACACCATCATCGTTGAGACCCCGCTCCAGCCCATTGAGCCCATGAATGGCTACTTCAGTGTGACCAACAATGGTAACAACAAGTATGTGAACGTTGCCGGCCGCAAGACCATCAACTTCACCGATGCTCCCGACCAGATGGCCGGTACCGTAATCCGCCTCGAGACCAATGAAGTTGGCCAGGTACAGACCCTGCGCTCGCAGGCCGCTGACCTCCAGGGTTACGCCAACCGTGCCATGAAGTATGTTCCCGAGATCGTACAACTCGTTGCCGACAAGCTCCATGCCGAGGGCGACGGCAATCTGCTGGGCGATGAAGGCCTCGACGCCATCATGGCCAAGTTTGACGAGTGCTTCGACTACCACCTGTATGTTGAGGAGGCCGAGGGCGGCTACCGCCTGTACGGCAAGACCCCGAGCATGCAGCCCGTGGTTGATTTCTACCGCGAGCACACCACTCAGGTTGAGACCAAGCTGCCGATGCTCGAGCAGTTCATCAACGACGCTATCGACAAGGTACTCAACAAGACCAACGGCAGTGGCAGCAGCATTCTGAAGCACTTCAGCCTGCATGAGACCTGGCAGCGCATGGGCGGCACCCTGACCGAACCCGTGGACGATGCTTCGACCATGCAGTTCTACCGCGAGGTACTCAACGACAAGGACAACGTGTGGAGCTTCGCCTATGAGACAGCGATGACCTACTGGGAGCGCGTGAAGAAACATCCTCGTTATCCCGAGTTGAAGGAACAGCTGGGCGAGTTTGCCGACTACATCGAGAAGATCGAGGATGTTCATCCCGACTTCAAGTACTACATCGTACAGCAGAACGGCAAGATCGACTACATCAGCCAGGGCAACAAGGATATCCAGGGCAATGATCCCAGGACCATCTGGACCCTGAACCCGCGCACCGACTTCAAGGTGAACATCCCCGAGGAGAACGCTATCGCTTCGGAGTATGCCGCTACGCTCTACACCGACTTTGCTTACACACTGCCCGAGGGTGTTACCGCCTACAAGGTGACCACCGTAACGGCCCAGGGTGTTGCACAGCTCGCTGCGCTGGAGGGTACCATCCCCGCTCAGACGCCCGTCATCCTCAAGGCTACCACGCCTGGTGTGAAGACGCTGACCTTGAGCATGGATGCTACAGCTGCTCCCACCGACAACATGCTCGTTGGTGCTGACTACTTCATCCAGGAGTACAACATCCGCACGCCGCAAGTCGAGTCCTTGTTCAACATGGTTAAGGACCTGCTGGGTGAGAGCTTCTACAACAACTATGTGGCCAAGTACGAGCACCTGATGCTCAAGACCGCCGGTACTGTCAACAACAAGTACTTCTGGGCATTGAGCAGCGATGACCTCGACAAGGCTGTCGTAATGGGTGAGAACAACGAGATGACCAGTGTTGTACGCACCTTGAGCACCGGTGAAGATGGATTGGGCTTCTACAAGCTGTGGAGCGCACCTGCCAACCAGGCCTTCCTTGCTACCGACAAGTTCAATCCCGTGAAGCTGACCATCAAGGGTGACATCGACCGCGATGGCATTGTTTCAATCAATGACGTTACGGCATTGATCGACATCCTGCTCATGCTGCCCGAGAGGCCCTACGAGGTTCCGTACGACTACGTTGCTGCCGACTTCAACGAGACCGACGGCATTGAGATCTCTGACCTTTCTGACCTGATTGAGTACCTGCTGACACTGCCTGCGGTTCCGGTTACCCCCGCTGATCCGCTGGTACCTCAGGACGACTAATCATTCCGATCCTAATTGTGGGCAATCCCATGGGCTTCATGGGTTGCCCACAATTTTTTCTGAATCGGATTCTGTATCAGGTCGTTTCACGACACTTTTAGCTATTCTTTTAAAACCATCAATTTCAAGATTAAATCGAAATTTTTATGAAAAACTTCATGCAACAACTGTGCGCTGCAGGCCTGCTGGCACTGTGTGCCCTGCCCTGTATGGCACAGATCAACGGCACGGGTTACTACCGTATCTACAATGCGCAGAACACGAGCGACTACATCACGATTGCCAACGACAAGTTCAACTTCCATAAAGCCATCGCTACGGCCTGCGGAGGGCTGAATCAAGCCATGGGCTCAGCGGGCCAGGCTCGAGCTATGGAATGTGTGGGCCGCTACCTGCAGACCGACATCCACCTGGTGAATGACGCGGACTTCACCACACCGGCAGCAGTGATCTATTGCCAGAAGGAGAACGACAATCCCAACAACAAGCGGTACAACCTGATTGGACAGGGTACGAGTCTGCTCACGCTGACTGCCGGCACCTATTCCGCTAGTGCCACACTTAAATTCTACGATAACTA
Organism: uncultured Bacteroidales bacterium; assembly: GCA_902792895.1. Classification (GTDB taxonomy): domain Bacteria; phylum Bacteroidota; class Bacteroidia; order Bacteroidales; family Muribaculaceae; genus Sodaliphilus. The sequence continues at coordinate 17,048 of CADBBK010000013.1, forward strand.
CATCACCATCAATTCCGTCGGCGGCAGCGGTGCCAACACACAATACACGGCAAGCATCCAGCTGAAAGCGCAGAATAACATTTTGGCTAATCTGGGAACACGCTATTTTGTGGACGACAGCGGCACATTCGGCATCAACACCTCCTACAGTGCACAGAATGCCAAGTGGTATATCTTGCCGGTAAACCACTTCAACGTGGTGCCTGAAGTGGAATTCAACGGAAAGTATTACACGACGGTCAAGGTGCCCTTCGCCTGCAAGCTGAGTGGGCAGGTGGAGAAGGCCTACGTGATCACAGCGGTCAATGATGGCGTGCTGGAGTATCAGGAGATTGCCACCACTGGCGGCACCATCCCCATCGGCACTCCCGTCGTGCTCGAGTGCGGCTCGCCCAATGCGGCCGACTGCCAGCTCATCCCTACCGGAGCACCCAAGTTTACGGCACCCAATAGTTCCATATCGAACAGCGACGCTCCCACTGCCGACGAGTCATCGGATTATACGGGAACCAATCTGCTGAAAGGCACCTACTTCTGCAACACCGACGGCAGCCTCTCGTTCCCGACCCCCAGTGGTACCAGCTCGTTCAATGCCAACCACAACACGTCATCTACTGGCCCGCAGAAGTATGTCCTCGGCATCACCGAGTCGGGCAAGTTGGGCTTCGTCAAGGCCACTGTCACCTACATGCCCGCCAACAAGGCATGGCTCGAGAGTGCGGCCGAGTTCCCCTGGGAACTGCCTGTTACCGTGATGCTGGGCGATGTTGACGACGACGGTGCCGTGGGCATCAGCGACGTGAGTGTGCTCATCGACTATCTGCTGGGCAACGACGTTGACCCGTTCAATGCCGAGAACGCCAACGTCAACCAGGACGAGGGCATCTCGATTGCCGACGTATCGGACTTGATCGACATGCTGCTCAACGCCAACCCCGCACAGTAAGTGCCACCGCTACAGCTGTCAGCGCACAATGCAAGATCGATGAAACTACAACGAGCAAGATATCTGAGACAAGTAGAGATGCAAAATTTTGCGTCTCCAGGAACAGCATTTCGCTGATAGCTCGAGCGGCAATTCATCGAACTGACATTAACACAAATTGGTGCCCGCCGAAATCCCGAGGGATTCCATGGCGGGCACCAATTGTTTTTGTAACAATATAGCAGTTGACCTTGAAAGTACTTTCAATTTCGCTAAAGATTCGCGTAATTAGCATTAGCCCCTCAGGGTTTGGGCCGGCCGCTATATTATTGCCATTTGTTTTTGTGTCGTTGGCGGGTGCAGGACGTTATTCTACGCGCAGAATCTGGATCGCCGCGCCACCACCGGGGGCGAGGTGCAGGCCGAGCACCGTCGAGCGGTCCACCTCCATGCGGCGGATGGTCATCGGATAGGGATTGGTGCGGTAGTCGGCATCGGGGCCGTCCTCATAGATGATGGCCTCGTAACGCATGCCGTCGCTCAGGAAGTCGAACGGCAACGTCAAGTCACGGGCGGTGGCATCGGTCACGCTGCCCACATACCAGTTGTCGGTGCCGCGCTCCTGGCGTGCATAGGTCACATATCGGCCCATTGCGGCATGGGGCACGAGGGTACGCTCCCAGTCGGTGGGCACTTCCTCGATGAACTTGAAGGCGGGCTGGTGCTCGTAGTTCTCAATCAGGTCGGCGGCCATGTGGCCGGGGCTGTAGATGACAACATACTCGGCCAGCTGATGGGCCAGCGTGTTCTGCGGACGTGTGCCGGGCACGGCATCGTTGCGGTAATTGAAGATGCCGGGCGTGAAGTCCATCGGGCCGCCCAGGCCGCGCGTGAACGGCAGGATGCACTCGTGGTAAGGCGGATTGCCACCATTACGGTCAAAGGCGTTGTACTCCTGGCCACGCATGCTCTCGGTGGCAATGAGGTTGGGCCACGTGCGCTGCAGGCCGCTGGGCATAGCGCCCTCGTGGTTGACAATCATCAGGTGGTAGCGCGCCGCGGTCTCGATGACCTTGCGGAAGTGCTGCACACCCCACTGCGAGTGCTGCAGCTCGCCGTTGTAGAAGTGCGAGTTGACATAGCCCGTCTTGACCGTGTTGATGCCCAGCGACTCATACAGGCGATAGGCCTCCTCCAGTTGGTTCTCGTAATTCTGGGCAGCTCCGCCGGTCTCGTTGTGGGCGATGATGCGCACGCCGCGCTCGCGGGCATAGCGGCACAAGCCCTGCAGGTCGTAGTCGGGATAGGCCTTGGTGAACGAGAAGCCGTCGCCATGCTTGGTCCAGTCGGTGTCCCAGCCGTAGTTCCAGCCCTCGACGAGCACGCCGCCCAAGCCATGCTTGGCGGCAAAATCGATGTAGCGCTTGGTGTTCTCGGTCGTGGCACCGTGGCGCTCACCCTGCGACCAGGTCCACACCTGTTTCTGCAAGGCCCACCAGATGCCCACATACTTGGTGGGCTTGAGCCATGAGGTATCGTCAATCTTGCAGGGCTCGTTGAGGTTCAGCGCCATGCGCGAGAGCAGGATGTCGGCAGCCGTGCGGCCGATGATGATGGCTCGCCAGGGGCTCACGCGGGTGTCCCCCACTCTCACTTTGTCACCATTTTTCCAGGGCACGAGGTCGGCTTTGAGCGTGGTGCCTTCATGTGAGAAATTCATGGTCGAGTAATCGGTGAGGTTGGCATCCATGATGGCCATATACAGCGAGTCGTTCACCTCCAGAGCCACAGGACCGGCCATATTGGCCTTGCGGCTCACGGGTTCGCGGGTGTAGATGCCCTCGTAATAGGCCGTCAGTGCGGGAATCGACCACGCCTGGGCATCGGTGGGCAGGGCAAACTCGGTCACCTCGTCCATAATCACGAAGTCCTGCAGGCCACGCTGGCGCGGGAATTCATAACGGAAGGCCACACCGTCGTCAAAGGCGCGGAACACCACGCCCAGCTGACGTTTCTGGCCGCCCTTTTCCTGCAAGGTCACCCGCAGTTCATTGTAATGGTTGCGCACCTGGGCATCCTCGCCCCAGGGCTGGCTCCACGTCTCGTCGAGCGACGAACGCGACACCTTGCCCTTCTTGAAATTGCCCTTGAAATCGCCGTCCTTGAGCACAAAGCCCAATTCCGAGCGGCCGATGATGGTCTCGCTGCCGCGCAGCACGCTGTACCACGCCTTACCACCGTCCACACCCACGGTCACGGTCAGCGACCCGTCAGGCGAACTCACCTTAGATACAATCACATCCTTGGCACTTGCTACAATACTCAGTACCAAGCACATAAAAACAACACTGAAAATTCTTTTCATCTTATTTGGTTTCATTTGTTAATTTTTATCGTTTACAAACGCAAATCCCGTTTTCAACCGTCAATCCCCTTGACCTGTGCCTCGAAGCCGTCCTTGTTGAGGGCGCGGGCCTTGAGTTTGGAGCGGTAGGTGTAGATGGTCGTGAGGCTGGCGCGCAGGATATTGGCGATGCTCTGGTTGTCGGTGATGCCGATGCGGATGAGCGCCAGCACGCGCGACTCGGTGGTGAGGCGTTTGCCCTGCTTGACCTCGATTTTTCCATCCTCTTGCAGCAGCTTGTTGACCTCATCGACGAAGTTCGGGAAAATGTTGAGGAACGCGTTGTCGAAGTTCTCGTAGAACAGCTGGGCGTTCTCGTTGCCCGAGTGGGTGCTCTTGAGCTCGCGGGCCAATTCCTCGGTCTTGCGGTCGCGGTACAGGCGGTACAGGGCCTTGCGCTGCTCCTCGCCCCGGTCGATGAACTTGCTCGACAGGGCCAGGAATCGGGCAATGTACTCCTCCTTGAGCTTCTCGCGTTCCTGCAACAGAGCGTTGCTCTCGTGCAGCTGCCCCACGGTGTCCCCCAGCTGGGCATTGACCTGGCGCAACTGCTCGTTGATGGCCTTCTTCTGCTCATTCAGGCGGCGGTAGCGTTTCAGCAACTGGTAGATGGCGATGACACCGGCTACAAGCAGCAGGGCGATGAGCGAAATGATGCCCAGCAGCCACATCATGTTGCGGTGGTTGCGCTCCTGCTTGGTCTGATAGGCACTCAGGATCTTGGGAACGATGCGCGATGCCTGGATGTTGCGCAGGCGCGTACCGTAGAAGTTGGCGTCGTCCACCGCCACACGCATGTAGCGGTAGGCGCGGTCGATGTCGCCCTCGTCAAACAGGCGGTCGGCAATCGCGCGCAGGGCAGTATTCTCACGGATGCAGCCCTCCAGGTCGCTCTCGGCGCTCTTGATGAGGTATTCCAGCTGATTGTCCATGTCTCCCATCTGGCTGTAGTGGAACGACATGGTGCTGGCAATGACCGAATACATGCGCTCGCCGCTCTTGTACTGTGACATCAGCCGGGAGAGCAGGTCGATGGCCTGACGCAGCTGGTGGCTGTCGGCGAGGTTCTCGGCAACGGTGAGCTGATAGTTCACGTCGTCGTGGGGCATATCGATGGCCGACACCAGGCGGCGCATGTCAATCAGCTGATTGACATACTCCGTGGCATATTGCGTGCCTTGCATATACTCAGCCTCATAGATGAGCAGATTGGTCTTGATGCGATAATACTGGACGAGTTGGTCCGTGGTCAGACTGGCGGTATCCAACTGCTCCAGCGTGTAGGCTGCCTTATCCATCAGGCAGGCGGTGGACAGGATATGGGCCAGGTTCAGACGGCTCTCGTTCACGCGTTCTCGTTCCCCCAGCGATATGGCCAGATCCAGGCATTTGCTCACATAGGCGTAGGCCGAGTCATATTGGTAGGCGGAATACTCCTCATACAGCGACCTCAGCGCCTTATAACGCTCAACGGGACTGGTCGTCTTGCCCAGGTCTTCCTTCATCTGCGACAGACGAGCCTCCTTTTCGGCGATAATCTGCGGCTGCTTGGCAATCAGGCTGTCCAGCCGCGCAAAGCGGCCAGGCCCTGCTGCCGACGCCCCGAAAGAGGCCAGCAGCAAAAACGCCAACATCAGGAACCACCGTCTCATGCCTGCCATCAGTTATTGGATTGAATTTCTCAAATAAAGCCGAGCAGAATGTCAATCAGCACATTGACGTCGGCAATGCTGATTTCCTTATCATTATTCACGTCGGCCCTACCCTCATAAGGCTCGCTGGAAACGAAGCCCAGCAGGATGTCAATCACCACATTGACGTCGGCAATGGACACCTCGCCATCGCCATTCACGTCGCCGTTGAGGAAAGGACTCTCGGGCTCACCCTTGACATACACCTGGAAGCCGCCGGCGGGAATCGTGAAACTCTGGGTAGCGTTCAAGGTCACGGGGATGGCGGTAAGGCCGTCGGCGATGTTGTTGACATCGATGGCGCGTTTCCAATCACCGGCCTCAAGGCCCGAAACCGTCGTGTTGACGGCCGAAGTACCCAGGTTGAGCAGTACCAGCGCCGTCTGGCTGTTGTGGTGGCGGGTATAGGCCACCAGGTTGTTGTTGCCCGTGGTGAGGAAGGTCACCTCAGCGGCACGGTCACCGTTGTCGATGAGGGCATCACAGCTGTGTTTTAGCGCCGTCAGCGCCTTGACGGTGTTCAGCATCTTGTTGTCCACGCTGTTCCAGTTGATGGGCGTGCGGTTGAAGTAGTCGAGTTTGCGCGACATCAGGTATCCCGTTTCCTGGCCGTTGTAGAGCATGGGCATGCCATAGAGGGTGAACGTCAGCACCGTGAAGGCATAGACGTTGTTGCCGTACTGGCTGTTCATCGTGGTGTTGTAGTTCTGGTCGTGGTTGGTGAGATAGACCATGCGGCTGGTGTTGATGAAACGCAGGTCGCCCACCAGGTTACGGCACTGGTTCAACACGCCGTTGGGGTTGTTCTTGTTGTTGACCAGCGACGACTGGAAGCCCCAGGCATAGTCATAGTCCCAGCCGCACACGAGCAGGCGCGACACGCTGTTGGCCATGTCGCCCTCGCCTAGCATGGTGATGGTCTTGCCGGGTTTGTACTCCTTGAGGGCCTTGACGGCGCGCGTCCAGAACGCCGTGGGAATCGTGTTGCTGCTGATGTAGTCGCAGCGGAATCCATCGATGTCGGCCTGGTCAATCCAGTACTCCATGGCCTCGATCATCGCCACCTGGGTGGCCTCCTTGCTGTAGTCCAGCTGATAGACATCGCCATAGCCGTTGGGGCTGGTGAGCGTCGAGTTATAATAGTCGCGGTGCTGGGTAATCCACACGTTGTCCTTAGCCGTGTGATTGGCCACCCAGTCGAGCCACACCTGCATGCCGCGCTGGTGGGCAGCAGCGACAAAGGCCTGGAGATCGGCCAAGGTGCCGAAGTCACTGTTCACGGCATGGTAGTCGCGCGGGGCATAGGGGCTGCCCAGCGACCCGATGCGTCCCAGCACACCACGCGGATGGATGGGCATGAGCCAGATGATGTCGATGCCCAGGTCCTTCAGATAGTCCAGGCGCTGCTGCGCGGCAGCAAGCGTGCCCTGGCTCGTAAAGTTGTACAGGTCAAGTTCGTAGATGACGTTCTGGTTGGGGACAAAGGTGCTCTCCCCTGCCCCGATGACCTTCGTCAACTGGCCCATCACATAATAGCCGTGGTTGGTGAACGAGCCATCGACGCGACCGCCCTGGTTGTTCCAGGTGAAAATCAGGCCCGAGGGCAACGCGAGCGTGCCCGTATAGGTCCATTTATAGATTTTGTTGCCGCTCTGGGTGTCACCCATATAGGTCATTGCCGCACCGGGCCATGCCGTACCCACGTATTCACGGCCGTCGGTGTTGCCCTCCCACACCCAGATCTTGGGGGTATCGGTCACCATGCCGTTGGCCTCAAAGAACACACATACCTCGCTGTCACTTGCCAGCGTGGGCTCATAGACCGCCGACACCGCATGCAGCGCTACGATCATTACAATCGATAAAGCAAAAAGTCGTTTCATCTTGGTTAATCTGTAAGTTGGGTTGTTGGATTTTTTACAAAGGTACACATAAATCCTCCACCAGCCTACGCGTCAAACAAAAAATCTAACCCAACTGCAAAAATAATCCCCTAATAAACAACATTTTACCAAAATCCATCAGTCCAAAAAATCAAACCCATTTTCTTAACCCCACACCCCCAATCCACACCCCCTCCGCAGAAGAATCCCTATTGTCAATAATGAAAGGGGGAATAGAGATGGCAAGGGCCGCCTGCCCCGGGAGGGGGGCAAGCGGCCCTGTGTTCTTGCGGTGGGCACTCGTGGGGTGCCGGCTGCGCTTCGGTCTGGATTACTTGATGACCTTGGCGGTGGTGCGGGTACCGTCGCTGTAGGTGGTAACAACGATGTTCACACCGGCAACGGGGGTAGCGCTCTGCTGACCGGCGAGGGTGTAGTAGGTAACACCGGTAACGGTCTTGCTGGCGTCAACCTCGTCAACAGCAGTGCTCTGCTTGTGGATCTGCAGGTTGATGTCCTTGTAGATGTCCTCGAAGGCAAGCTCCTGGCTCTCCTTACCGTCAACGGTCAGGGTGTAAATCTTGGTGTGGTCCAGGCTGTAGTAGTTGCCGTCCTCGTTACGCTCCACGACGTTGCCCTCGGCATCCTTGAGCTCAACGTTCACGTTCTGGTGGCCGGTGAGGGTGATGCGGATGTCGTTGGTGTAATAGGGGGTGCGGAAGGCGGGCAGACGGTGCTGGGGCAGGTCGTACATCAGGTCCACGCCGAAGGTCTCACGGATGAACTCGTAGGTGGCATCGCTGAAGCAGAAGCCTCCCGAGCGCATCAGGCTGGCGGTCTCGCACTCGGCATCGTCAAATGCCATGTAACGATACTTCATGTGAATGTCCTCAACGTTGATCATCCACAGCGTCAGGTAGATGTTCTCACCCTGATACCAGAAGGGGATGAAACGGCCGTTCTCATCGGGGTTGTTGAAGGGGAGTTCAACGATGGTACCGGGATTGGTAGCCGTGGCATTGGGATCAAACTTGCACTGGTAGCCGGGATAGTCGGGCGTGTGGTGGGTACCGTCATAGGTAACGATGTCGGTGAACAGGTCACCAATGGGAGGATTGGCATTGTAACCCTCAACAATCTCATCGTAGTTGATCAGCTCCATCTCGTCGCGGGGGATGTTGCGGCACCATGCGGTAACGTCGAGGTAGGTACCCTGCGAGCACCAGTCAGTACCGTTGTCATAGCCGTCCAGACCCAGGCCGATAACCTTGGCGTTGGCGGGCAGCGTGGCCGTACCCTTGCTGGTGTCACCCTTGGTGAAGTCCAGAGCAGTCACCAGGTACTCGGGCTGGAACTTGAGCATGCGCTGGCTGGGGTCTGCATCGGGATAGTTCTGAATGTTCTGGTAAACGTTCACATCAACGGGCAGAGCGAAGAGCAGGGTGTCGCCCATCGGCTGCTCGATGTTGGCAGAGGTGATGGTGATGGTGGCATTAGCGGCACCGAAGCATGCTAAAGCCATCACAAGCGTTGAAAGTAAATGCTTTTTCATAATTAATCGATTGATAAATAATGATTTATAATGTTTGTTTTCAGTACGTTGATGTATATAGGTTTTGCAAATTAACACCAAATAATTGAATTGGCAAAGGGTTTAACTGTTTTTTTCACTCTTGTTTTCCGGCCATGCGCTTCAGGCTTTTAACGACAAGACCTATCAGGAACACGGGTGAAGTGCCCAGGATAATCATCAACCAAGTCTTGGCATCGAGCGGCGCAGTGTTGAACAACGGTGAGAAGAACTGCACGAGGACAATCTGGCCGACAAAAATCATTGTGGCTACACCCCAGAACACGGTGCTGTGCTTGATGTTGTTGAAAGCGCTCTTGCCCGTAGCAAAGGACCTGGCGTTCAACATATTCCAGAACTGCAGGAACACAAACACGCTGAAGAAGATGCCCATCTCATGGGGGTTGATGTTGGGATTAACACCCTTGGCAAACACGCGTCCGCCACCGCCCTGACTGATGAATTGATAGTACATTCCGAGCAACAGCACCGCAAACAGCAGGCCGGCTGCAAGGATATAACGTTTCATGCGCGGGGTGATGATGCTGGCGCGTGGGTTGCGCGGTTTCTGGCGCATGAGGATGCTGTTGGGCGGCAGCGAGGCTAGTGCCAAGGCTGCGAAGGTGTCCATAATCAGGTTCACCCACAGCATCTGGGTCACGGTCAGCGCGGGCTGCTTGCTGAAGAACGAGCCGATGGCGACCACCAGGCAGGCGCACACGTTCACCGTGAGCTGGAACAGGACAAAGCGCTGGATGTTGCTGTACAGTGAGCGGCCCCAGAGCACGGCCTTGTTGATGCTGGCAAACGAGTTATCGAGGATGGTGATGTCGCTGGCCTCCTTGGCCACGGCGGTGCCGTCGCCCATCGACAGACCCACCTGGGCTGCATTAAGCGCGGGAGCGTCGTTGGTGCCGTCGCCCGTGACAGCAACCACCTCGCCTTGCTGTTGCAACAGGCGCACGAGGCGTGCCTTGTCATCGGGACGGGCACGGGCCATAATCTTGATGCGTGCGGCACGGCGTGCGGCCTCGTCATCGTCGAGGGCTGCAAAGTCGGGACCCGTGATAATGGCATCGTCGGGGTCTTCGTCGGTCCACAGACCTATCTGGCGTCCTATCTCGCGCGCTGTGCCGCCAGTGTCACCGGTGACGATTTTCACTTTCACCCCGGCATTGCGGCAATCCTGGATGGCGGCCGGCACATCGGTGCGCACGGGGTCGCTGATGGCCACAATGCCCAGCAGCGTGAGTTCGGGGCAATCACCTGTCCGCAGCAGTTTGAGCGACTCGGCAGGATCGACAGCGGGGTCAAGTTCGCAATAGGCAAATGCCAGGGTGCGCATGGCCTTGGTCTGATAAGTCGTCAACTCATCGGCCACCTGCTGGAAGGTAACGCCGCCCACCACCTCGCTGCACAGGCGCATCACAATCTCGGGAGCGCCCTTGAGCAGTAACAAGCGCTTGCCCGTGGCACTGTCGATGATAGTGGCCATGTACTTGGTCATTGTCGAGAAGGGGAGCTGCTCCAGCGGCTCACATGAGTCGCGGCGCGCGACGTAATCGTCGCCCGAGGCCTGCAGCCACAGCAGCAGAGCGCCCTCGGTGGGATTTCCCAGGGCGACCACATTATTGGGATCGCTGTCGTCGAGGAAGGCGGTGCTGTTGCAGGCGATGCTCTCGCTCACGATAATGCTCATATCATCGTCGGCCAGTTGCTCACCGCCCTCAAGCCCGTAGAAATGAGCCTGATAGACCTGCATCTGGTTCTGTGTCAGCGTACCCGTCTTGTCGGTACAGATGACGGTAGCGGCACCCATGGTCTCGCACGCATGCATGCGGCGCACCAGATTGTTGTGCTTGAGCATCTTGCGCATGCTCAGCGCTAGCGACAATGTCACGCTCATGGGCAGTCCCTCGGGCACCGACACCACGATGAGCGTCACAGCCAGCATCACGGTCTCGATAAAATATTGCGCATCGGCAACAAGGTCCTCAGAGCCTCCGGCCCAGAAGAACTCCACCACGCGGCCCAGCACGAGCAGGCCGGCCATCAGGTAACTGCCACGTGAAATCAGGCGGCCCAGGCGGTCGAGCTGTTGCGTGAGCGGTGTCTGGATGTTATTATCTATCTGTGCATCGCGGTAAATCTTGCCATATTCGGTCTTGTCGCCCACGCGGGCCACTTGCAGCAAGGCTTGGCCCTCGATGACGGTGCTGGCACGCAGCAGGGTGTTGACGGGATAGGTTGCCTCGTGATTCTCGGCGCTGGCGTCGTGCGTTTTCCATGCCGATGGCTCGCCCGTGAACGAGCTCTCGTCAACCGTCAGGTTGTAACTCTCCAGGATGGTGCCGTCGGCAGGCACGCGCTCACCGGTCTCGAGCAGCACCAGGTCGCCCACGACGATATCGCAGCGCGGCACCTGCGTCACATGCCCGTTGCGGCGCACCTTCACCTTGACGTGGTCATCGGTCTGATTTAGCAGGCGGAATTTTTTGTTGGCATTGACCTCGACCAGGAAACCTATCAGCGTGGCCAGTAAGACAGCCAGGAAGATGCCCAGCGGCTCAATAAAAATGCTCATGCTCATCCCGAGCCTGAAATATTCGTACAATGCCAACCCCACTGCCAATGCAAGTGCTAACAGCAGGATTTTTATCAGCGGGTCATCAAATTTTGCTAAAAACTGTTTCCACAGGGAATCCCGCTTGGGGGGCGTCAGCACATTGATGCCATATTTTTCCCGGCTGGCAACGACTTGAGCATCGGTCAGACCGGTATTACGTTTTCTTTTTGCCATATTTTATCAGTCAATTTCCACAATTGAATCCACAAACACACAAAAACCGTGCCAACAAAAAAACCGGTATGATTTTATGGTTAAAAATCAACCGGTCATTGTTCTGTATTATCTAGTGAGGAGCTCCGGCAGGCGCTGGCGCACGAAGCGCCGCTTGTTGAAGATGGATTCCAGCCTCAACTTGATGACGCCCCACAGCGCCTCAAAAAAGATGCTGCTGTTCATCTTGCTCTGCCCCAGCACGCGGTTCACGAACACGATGGGCACCTCCTTGATCTTGAAGCCCATGCGATGGGCCGTGAACTTCATCTCGATCTGGAAGGCATAGCCCTTGAACTCGATGGCATCCAGGTTAATGGATTGCAGTACCTCGCGACGGTAGCACACGTAACCCGCCGTAGCGTCGCGCACCTTCATCCCGGTAATCAGTCTCACGTAGGCCGATGCAAAGTAGCTCATGAGCATCCTCCCCATCGGCCAGTTGACGACATTGACGCCAGTCAGGTATCTTGAACCCACCGACACGTCGGCACCACCTGTGGCGCATGCAGCCTGCAGTTCGGGCAGCTTGTCCACCGGGTGGGAGAAGTCGGCATCCATCTCGATCATGTAGCCGTAGCCCTGTTCCAGAGCCCACTTGAAGCCCGCGATATAGGCGGTGCCCAGGCCCTGCTTGCCCGCACGTTTCAGGATGTGGATGCGGTCAGGCTCGGCGGCGATCATCTCATCGACGATGGCACCAGTGCCGTCGGGCGAATTGTCGTCAACGACCAGCACATCAAACTGGTGCTCAGCCACGTTGAGCACTGCCGTGATGATGTTCCTGATATTTTCCCGCTCGTTATAAGTGGGGATGATGACTAAACTGTCTGACTTCATTGGTGCTTATTCTTTGCGTTATCGTCAAAATAGACTACAAAAGTACTACTTTTTTTCTAATATCGGCACAAAACATGATAATATTGTATTCTCATCTCGTTTTTATCATCATTTTACACCGATTAACGAATATCAACAACCCTGCAAAAACCATGCCATCCCTGTTGCAGCCCATCAGTTCGTTTTTTTTTGACTATGATATAGATGTTGGACCAAACCCTGCGGGGCTAATGCGAACCTCTAGCTCGGCGAAGCCAATTTCACGAATTCATCATTTTTTTGCGAACAGATCTTTTCGTGATATTTGTCTCAATAGCAAAATTTGCATTAAAAACAAATCAATGGGCCATCACAGAGCAGAAACGACATTAGACATTGATTTTCAACCACTAAAAGCCAGTTTCATATAGATAATTTCATCAAAATCGACAGGCTTGTCAGGATGAGGATGTGACATCATCCACTTCTGGCTTTGAATCATGATATGGCCCCTTTTGGCGGATGTGAGTAAAAAAATTGGGTCTGCTGCCCTGTGGCACGCGGAAAAGTTGTACCTTTGTAAGTTAAATATGTAATCATGACATCAATCGACCATGCACAAGACGAGCGAACAATATGATAAAGTGATAGCCGAGTGCCGCGAGCTGTTCATCAACAAGATGAAGGACTACGGTCCATCGTGGCGCATCCTCAGGCCCCGCTCGGTGACCGACCAGATCTTTATCAAGGCCAAGCGCATCCGCACGCTGGAGCTCAACGGTGAGACGAAGGTGGGCGAAGGCATCTGGCCCGAGTTCATCGGCATCATCAACTATGGCATCATCGGGCTGATACAACTGCAACTGGGTTATAGCGACCTTGTGGACATCACCGCCGAGCAGGCTCTGGAGTTGTACGACAAGCATGCCGCTGCCACCAAATCGCTGATGATGGCCAAGAATACCGACTATGGCGAGGCTTGGCGCGACATGCGCATCTCGAGCTACACCGACCTGATCCTGACCAAGATCCAGCGCACCAAGGAAATCGAGAACCACAACGGCCAGACGCTGGTGAGCGAGGGCATCGACGCTAACTACCAGGATATGATCAACTACAGCGTGTTTGCACTGATCAAGCGCGACGAGGAAGAGTTGTTTAGTTAGGAGTTAGGGGTTAGGAGTTGGCATCCGCATTCTTGAGGACTGACGACTAAGAACTAGAAGCAAGAAACCAGAAACAATGAAGATGAAGACTGTCATCAATGCCGTTAAGTACGAGACGTGGTGCCGCGTGTTGACGCTGCTCATGCGCCTCGTCGTGGGCGGACTGTTCATCTTCTCGGGATTCACCAAGGCGGTTGACCCGTGGGGCGGCTACTACAAGGTGGGCGACTACCTGACGGCCATGGGCATGGAGCACTTGAGTGGCACCGCCCTGTTGCTGGCCGTGGCGCTGGCAGCGCTGGAGTTCATGCTCGGCGTGGCCATCGCTGTGGGAGCCTACCGACGCAGCGCACCGGTGCTGGGCCTGGTGCTGATGGCGGTGCTCACGCCGGTGACGGTGTGGATTGCGGTGACAGGCGCCGTGGGCGACTGCGGCTGCTTTGGCGACGCACTGCACCTGTCGGGCTGGGCCACCGTGGGCAAGAATGTGCTGCTCATCCTGGGGCTGGTGTGGCTGCTGCTGTTCAACAAGACGCTGCGCGGGGTGTATGGCCCGGCGGTGCAGTGGATGGTGATGGCCGCCTCGTTTGCCCTGGTGATGGCCGTGGCCTATTACGGCTACTTCACCCAGCCGCTCATCGACTACCGTCCCTATCCCGTGGGCACACGCTTGGTGGCCACCGACGGCGCTGACGCCAGCCAGGAAGCCAGTGAGGACGATTTCATCCTGGTGTACAGCAAGGACGGCCAGGAGCGGGAATTTACCATCGACAGCCTGCCCGACGAGGAGGACGGCTGGGAGTTTGTGACGCGCTACCATGCGCGCCGTCCCTCGGGCAAAGTCATCATGCAGGGGGCTGGCGGCGGCAATGCCATCGCCATCATGGACGAGGAGGGCAACGACATCACCCTCGACGTGCTGGCCGACAGCCGGCGCACGGTGCTGTTGCTGCTGCCCGATCTGCCCCAGGTGGGTGTCGTCAACTCGTTTGCCATCAACGAACTCAACGATGCCGCACTGGTGGCCGAGGCCGACGTCATCGGGCTCACGCCCGCCACGCCTCAGCAGGTCGAGCAATGGCAAGACCTGTCGATGGCCAGCTATCCCATCCACTACATGGATGACAGCGAGCTGAAGATGATTGCCCGCGGCAATCCTGCCGTGGTCTACGTCGAGGACGGCGTCATCAAGTGGAAACGCACCCTGGGCTCGCTCGAGAACGTGCAGCAGCCTGCCGAGCTCAGCGCCATGGGCGATGACTGGGATGCCGGCGCCATCATCACCCGCCTCATGACGGCCTATCTGGTCGCCATGCTGGCATTACTGGCCATCAACCGCACCCACCTGCTGGTGCGCTATTTCTACTACAAACGACACAAAAACAAGAAATAACCTCTCTAGATCATCTAGATTATCTAGAATATCTAGAACCACTAGAAACCAGAAACTAAAAAAACTAAACAATATGATACTCAAGCAAGGACAAGTCATCAACAACAGGTGGAACGTGGTCTACCAGATCAAGGAGAACCCCTATGCCGAGAGTTACCGCGTCGAGGACGAGAGCGGCAACCCCTACTTCATGAAGATCTATCGCCTCAAGAATGTCCCCGACAAACTCATCAACGATGGAAAGATCAACGAGATCGAGTGGAGCCGCACCATCCAGCACAAGAACATCATCAGCAGCATCGAGACCGGCATCTACGACGATGAGGCCGGAGAGTGCCACTACATGGTCGCCACCTACTTCAGCGGCGAACTGCTCAGCGAGATGCTGCAGCGCGAGGGAAAACTTGACGCCGCCACGGCCACCAAGATTTTCCTCGAGATGCTGCAGGGCCTGATGTATCTGCACAACAAGGGTCCCGCCATCCTTCACAACGACATCAACCCCACCAACGTCATGCTCAGCAGCAAGACCGGCGGGGTGGCCGAACTGATTGACATGGGACACATCTCTCACGGTTTCATGGGAAAAGTGCCGTTTGACACATCTGACCTCGACCCCCGTTATGCCAGCGGGCAGTCCGTATTGGGCAAGTATGACGAGCGCAACGATATCTTCGCGGCAACCGGCGTGTTCTACACGATGCTCACGGGCCGCGCTCCATGGGACGTGGAATTCACGCCCGAGATGACCCGCAAGGAAAAGATCAAACTCGTCCAGAAAGCCCGCAACGATCAGGGCGAAATCAACGTGGATGACATTGAGGACGAAAAACTGCGCGCCGTCATCAGCCACGGGTTGGCCCTGGCCTATAACGAGCGCTATGAATGTGTCGAAAGAATCATCAGCGACCTCATCGAGGGCGACGATAGCGAGATGGCCCAGGAAATCCGCAGCAAAATCGACCTGTCCACCGACAGCGACGACGACGATGACGCCCACGACGGCATCAACCCGTTTGAACGGCAGGACGACAGCGAGTCCCGCGGCCCCAGGTCACAGGCAGCCGCCGAGACCTCGGCCGACGTCGAGATCAAGCGTGGCGGCGGCAATGGCTTTGCCGATATCGCCGGCATGGACGACCTCAAGGAACTCCTGCGCCAGCGCGTGATCATGATACTCCAGGACAGGGAACTGGCCGAGAAATACAAGCTCACCCCGCCCAACGGCATGCTGCTCTACGGCCCCCCGGGCTGCGGCAAGAGTTTCTTTGCCGAGAAGTTTGCCGAGGAGACCGGCTTCAACTTCATCCTGGTCAAGGCCAGCGACCTGGGCTCCATCTACATCCATGGCTCGCAGGGCAAAATCGCCGACCTGTTCAAGAAGGCCGAGGAGAATGCCCCCACAGTGCTGTGCTTCGACGAGTTTGACGCCTTTGTCCCCAGCCGCTCGGGCGACGTGGGCCCCAACCAAGCCGGTGAGGTCAACGAGTTCCTCTCCCAACTCAACAACTGCTCCAAGCGCGGCATCTTTGTCATCGCCACGAGCAACCGCCCCGACAAGGTGGATCCCGCCGTGCTGCGCACCGGCCGCATCGACAAGCAGGTGTATGTGCCCATGCCCGACAAGACCGCCCGCCGACTCATGTTTGAGCTCTACCTCAAGGACCGCCCCTGCGGCGAACTCAACAGCGAGGAACTCGCCGAGAAATCCGACGGATATGTCGCCAGCGACATCGCCTATGTCGTCAACGAGGCTGCCACCATCGCCGCCTTCAACCGCAGCGACATCACCCAGGACCTGCTCGTCAGGACCATCGAGGGCATCAAACCCTCCATCAACAGTGACCTGATCAAGGAATATGAGCAGATGCGCCAGCAGATGGAAGGCATCATCCGCAGCAACGCTCTGCCCCGCGTGGGATTTAAATAGGCTTTAGGCTTTAGGTGTTAGGCTTTAGGCTTTAGACTTTAGGTGTTAGGCTTTAGACTTTAGGCGTTAGGCTTTAGGTGTTAGGCTTCAGCAACCATATTTACAAATTACAACTCACAACTTAAAACTCACAATACAATGGACTTAAACAAACTGATGATGGACTATCTCGCCGAGGAAGGCTACCGCCCCCACGAGACGCCTTTCGGCATCGCCTTCAAGAAAGAGGGCATCAACTACCTCTATTTCAAGGATGAGGATGACGAACAATACTTCAGGCTCATGATGCCGGCCATCTTCCAAGTGACCGAGGACAACGAGGACAGCATCATGCGCGCCATGAACGACGTCAACGGCAGCATCAAGGTGGTGAAACTCTACACCATGGATATGGAAGACGAGAAGGGCGAGAAGGATACCGCCGTGTGGGTCGCCTTTGAGATCCTGGCCGACACCACGCCCGAACTCGGTGACATCGTGCCTCGAGCCATCAACCTGCTGGATGGAGGCCGCATCGCCTTCCTTGCCAGGCTCGAAGAGATGGCCGACAATTGATTTTACCAATCACTTCAAATTGAGCCCGTGTCATCATTGGCCCATCAATGGGTTAAAACTACGAATTACGCTAACCTTACGAATTGATGACTCTGCGTAGCCAAAATTCATTCGTTTAATTAGCGTAATTCGTAGTTTTTAAAAGATGACACAGCCTTCTCCAAGTGTTACTGGCCAGTTAGGATGATGTTGACCACGGCGTTGATGTCGGCAACGCTCACATCATCGTCACCGTTGACGTCAACGGGCCATGCCGACGTGCCGCCCAGGATGATGGCATCGATGATGAGGTTGACATCGGCAATGGTCACCTCGCCGTCACCGTTCACGTCGGCAGCCTCGGCCAGGAAATTGACGCCCTGGATGTTGGTAAAGTGTTTCCACACCAGCGCCTCACGATAGGCATCAACCGACTCGCGGGGAACACGGACCACAGCATTGTTATAGACCTTGTCGGCAAAAGAGGTTTTTCCCCTTAGGTAAGGTGGAGTGACGGCACGGCTGGTGATCGTCTGCAGCGCGTTGCAGCCCCCGAAGACGTACATCCCGACCGATTCGACACGGCTGCCTAGGGTGACCGCCTGCAGCGACCGGCAACCGTTGAAGGCTTTCTCGCCCACGGTGCGCACGCCGTTGCCCACGGTGGCCACGGTCATCTGCTTGCAGCCCAGGAAGGCCTGCTCGCCGATGGATTCCACCCCACCACCCATGGTGAGACTGGTCAAGCCTTCGCATTGGATAAACGCATAGTCGTTGATGCTTGTCACTCCGGCAGGGACCTTGAGGTCGCACACTTCCTTGCCGCCCACATGCAGGTGGCGGGCAAAGAAGAGCGGATTGGCCTGATTGTCACCAAACGAAATATGGCACCACGCGGCCACATCACTGGCCTCGACATGAGACAACTGATTACAGGACTTGAACGCATGCTCGCCGATGCGGTCCGGAGCGCCCTTCAGGACAACGCTGCCGAGCGATGAGCACTCGGTAAAGGCACCACTTCCGATGAGCGAGATGCTTGCCGGGACAGTGATCTGCTGCAAACCGTAGCATCCATAAAACGCATAATCCTCTATTTGCTGCAGCCCCTCGTTGAGGCTCACACCGGTCAGGCCGCTGCCGCAGAATGCCGCATACCCCAATCGGGTGACCGTGCCGGGCAGTGCCACGCTGTCCAGGGACAGGCAATCATAGAAAGCGTAATCACCCACATGCTCGAGTCCGGGATTCAAGGTCACCTGAGCCAGATTATAGCATTCACAGAAGGAGCCATCATTCAACTTCGTTACCGATCCGGGGATGTCAACCTGCGTCAGGCGCTTACAACCATTGAAGGCATAGTCACCGATTGACTGCAATGACCGGGGCAACGACAAGCCGGTCAGTTGCTCGCAATAATAGAAGGCCTCCAGCCCGATGGACTGTAACGACTGCGGCAGCGAGGCGCTGGTCAGTCCGGTGCAGTACTTGAAAGCATCGTTGCCAACCTCGGTGATACCGTCTTCAATCACAATGCTGTGCAGGCGCTCGTAGAAGGCAAACTGATAGTCCTTCACTTTCCCTGCCGACGACGGAACCACCACGTCGGTCATCGGGGTGCCCACCTTGTCGTAGAGCATGCCGCCATAGGACACCGGCGATGATGCGCTCGAGGCAAAGTCCATCGAGCACCAGGCCTCGATATCATCGACATACACCTCGCTAAGCGCTCGATCGTCGGCAAAAACATTTCTACACATCAACTTGTTTCGGCCCTCGAGGCGCACCGTCTTCAACCCGGTACAGTTGGCGAAGGCACCCTCACCGACGCAGGTCACCGACGCCGGCAACGTGACCTCGGTCAGCCCCTCGCAGTCCATGAACGCACAGGGCGCGATAGCAGCAACAGTCAGGGTCTCGCCATCATGTGTCACGGTCTCGGGGATAGTGATCGAGCCCGAGTAGCAGTTGGCCATGATATCCCGTCGCACGACCTCGACGACGTCACCGACGCGATGATAACACAGTCCCGACTCCTCAAAGTCGTAAAGCGGCGCCTGGGCACCCTCGGGGTCGGGATAGACATGATGCTGCATCGTCTGATAGTAATTGAATTGCCAGTCAGAACTGCCCAGGGCATCCAGCACATAGTAGCCATTGCCGCCGCCCCAGCCCCAGTTGACGTGGTATCTGCCGCCGGAATAGCCATCGAGGACAAAGGCATGAGCACCCCCAAAGCCTGCCCCGGTGTACAAGACAGGACGGCCATTGGACAGGTCCTCCATGATCATCTCGTTCCATTGCCCGTCATCATAGTCGTCTCGTGACAGGCATTGCGCCTCGCGGTTGTAGCCAAAGCGCTTCAATCCCATGAGTTGCTCGTCCTGCCAGGCACCGCTGCCCATGGAGGTATAATCCATGTAACAACTCTGGCCGCAATACCTCAGCAGCGTGGCGACGGCAGCGCCTTGCTCCTCACTATAGCCCCCGGAACTGTAGTAGTCCAGCATATTGTCCCAGTCCACCTGAGTACCCGGCAATGCCGGCACATGGTACTGCTCGGTTATTGTCACATAACCGGGTAACGGGGGCAGTTCGGCAGGATATTTCCAGAAGTACATTACCATAGCCATCGCCGTTGCGACGCAGCCCGTGGCAGTGGACTCCCCGTTAATCACCGGGCACTGGTTGTTGAAAGGGGTGTCCTGGTGCCAGATGGACTTGAGCAGTGGCGCTATCACCACATCGTCGTCAGGCGCCCGCTTGGGGGAGGGCACGTTGACACCGGCCTGCTCGGCAAGCCACTCGATTTGGGCCTTGTACTGGTCGAGCCACCACTGCAGGTTGGGGGGGAGGGCCGCCATGTCAAGGGCCTGGTCGCCATAGGCCAGAATCTGCTCGGCACGGTCATCACCGGCCACAATGACAAAGGCATCTCCACGGTCGGAGTTAAACACATAGTAATCGGCGCTGCCGGGACGGGACGGCGACTGCTCGGTATAGGCCAACCGAAGGCTGATGCCGCCCGGAGACATCAACTTGCCCGCGTTGCAGGACTGCAGAAACTCAGTCGCCAACGCCTGGGCGCCAACGGCATCCACATCGGCCGCCCGCATTGGCGCCGATAACGACAGCAGCAATGCTGCCATCAAAAATGACTTCACGTAACTCATAATCATCCAAATTTTATAATAATTAGTAATAAAAGAAAAAATCAATCATCCGTTGTGTAGAGACGCAAAATATTGCGTCTCAAGGGTCCGCACATGCGTAATGCCTGGTGATTGGAGGCTGTGTCATCATTGGCCCATCAATGAGTTAAAATTACGAATTACACGAACCTTGCCAAAATTCATTAGTTTAATTAGCGAAATTCGTAGTTTTTAAAAGATGACACAGCCTTCTCCAGACCTTACCGTCCAGTGAGGATGATGTTGACCACGGCATTGATGTCGGCAACACTCACCTCACCGTCACCGTTCACGTCAACAGGCCATGCCGACGCGCCGCCCTGTAGGATGGCATCGATGATGAGGTTGACATCGGCAATGGTCACCTCGCCGTCACCGTTCACGTCGGCCGCCTCCATAGCATGGAAATTGACGCCCTGGATGTTGTTGAAGCGCCTCCACACCAGCGCCTCACGATAGGCATCGAGCGACTCGCGGGGGACACTGACCACGGCATTGTTATACACCTTGTCGCTGAACGAGCCGACGCCCCTCAAGTAAGGCGGTGTGACGGCACGGCTGGTGATGCTGGTCACTGCAGTACTGCCCCCGAAGGAATACATGCCCACCGAGTCCACACTGCTGCCAAAGGTGACTTTCTTCAATCGGGTACAGGTGTTGAAGGCCTTCTCACCGATTTTCTGAACACCGTCGCCCAGGTCTGCTTCGGTCATCTGCTTGCAGCTGAAGAATGCCTGCTCACCGATGCGCTCCACGTCGTCGCCCACCGTCAGGCGGGTCAGGCTCTCGCAACGGCTGAAGGCGAAATCACTGATGCGCTTCACGCCGGCGGGAATGGCCAGGTCTTGCAGTTCCTCACCATTGAGGTAGAGGTGGCGGGCATGATAAACGGGATTGGCTTGCATATCGGGAAACGCGATTCTGCACCACGAGGCGATATCGCTGATATCAACCCGGGCCAGTTTGGAACAGGACTTGAAGGCCATGGTCCCGATGCGATCAACGGCTGGCGGGATGCTGACAGCGGTGAGCGAAGCATTGCCGCTGAAGGCCTCCCTGCCAATCCATGTGACACTAGCGGGAAGGGTGACCTCCTGCAGGCTGGTGCAACCGCTGAATGCCAAAGCCGGAATTCCCTCCAACTGGTCGCCAAAGGTGACTTGGGTGAGATTGGTGTTATCGATAAACGCCCCTTCGCCCATCGTAACGACCGTGGAAGGAATCGACACGCTGGTGAGCGACGAACAGTAACTGAAGGCATACGGCCCCAGATCGATAAGGCCTGCGGGCAGTTTCACACTGGTCAGATTGGGGCAGCCACCGAAAGCTTCCTCGGGCAGCGACGTGACACCATCGGGAATATCCACATGGGTTAATTCGTAGCAGTCGGCAAACGCCATCGGGCCTATCGTCGTGAGAGAAGCCGGGAGATCGATATGGGACATCTCGATGCATGCCCCAAAGGCAAGCCGCCCTATTGAGCGTAGCGTCGAGGGCAAGACGATATCTTTCATAGCCGCCATGAGAAATGCACATTCGCCTATCGATGTGATGCCCTCCTCGAGCGTGGCATACTGCAGATTCCTCCAGCCGGCACACGCATAGTCCTTGACTTTTCCCATCGAGCCAGGCACAACCAGATTCGTAATGCCGGCACCATGCTGGTCGTGCAGGTCAGCGTAGTTGTTCAGCGGATTGGCTTCCATGTTCTTGAAGTCCATACTCAACCAGGACTCGATATCGTCCACATAGACATGCGTCAGATTATAGCACATGGCGAACGCACCATAGCCGAAGGTCTTATTGCCTCCCTTAAGACGCACGGTTTCCATATAATCACTGCAGGCAAAGGCATACCGGCCGATGCTCGTCACGGTTGACGGCACAACCACCTGCACGAGAAGCTGGCAGTTCAGGAATGCCTTGTCGCCGATAGCGGTAACGGTCAGCGTCTGGCCGTTATAGGTCACGGTTTCGGGAATAATGATAGTGCCGCTGTAGGTGTTGTAACGTAAGTCCTTGCTGACGACCATCGCGGTATTGCCTGTCTGCTTATAGTAGATTCCCGCCGACTCAAAGTCGTAGGCCGTCGATGTGCCGCCTCCCTGGGGATCGGGATAGATGCCATGCTGCATCGTCTGATAGTAATTGAATTCATACAATGAAGTGCCCAGGGCATCCAGCGCGAAATAGCCGTCGCTGCTACCGCCCCAGCCCCAGTTGACGTGGAACATCTGGCCATCATAGCCGTCAAGGATAAAGGCATGCCCGGTGTAGCTTTCGGTATAACCATAATACAGCACGGGGCGGCCGGCCATCAGGTCCTCGAGGATCATGTCGATCCACTGGTCGCGACCATAAAAGTTGCGTGACAGCAATTCGGCTTCATCATTATAGCCAAACAGCTGCAGTGCCATGAGGGCATTCATTTCCGAGGCTCCGCTCGCATCGGGACCATACTCCATGTAGGCTGCCTGACCGCAATAGCGCATGAGCGTGGCCACGGCATCGGCCTGGGCCTCGGTATAGCGGCCGCTATGGTACTCATCAAGCATATCGTCCCAGCGCAGCTCGGTGGCCGGCAGATCAGGCAGTGTTAATTTCCAGTTGACTTGGTAGCCTGGCAGTTCAGGCAACGATTCGGGATACTTCCAGTAATACATCACCTGGGCCATCGCGGTGGCCGTGCAGCCGGTCAGGCAGCGTTCGCCGTTCATCTCAGGGCACAGGTTGTAATATGGTTCCCTCTGATCCCAGCGACAGGTGACGAGCGGGTCAACGGTGACCGTTTCGGCACGGGCTCGGGAACGGCGGGGCTGGGCAACGGGAGGTTGGCCGGCAAGCCAGTCGATCTGGGCCTTGTATTGGTCGAGCAGACAACGCATGTTGGGCGGGATATTATCCACGTCCAGGGCGTGGTCACCGCGGGCCAGAATCGGCTCGGCACGGTCATCACCCGCCACGATGACAAAGGCGTCATCGGCATTGAACACATAGTAGGCCACACTCCCCGCACGGGACGCCGAGCGCTCGGTGTGCGCCAGCCGCAGGTTGACACCGCCTGGAGCCATCAATTTTCCGGATTGACGGTTCTGCAGGTAACTTTTCGCTAAGGCCTGAGCGCTAGTGACATCCACATCAGCAGCACACAGTTCCAACGAGAGCAGCAGAGCCGCTGCTACTATCAAAAATGTTCTCATGTAATTCATAATTCAGGTCAATTTTATAATAATTAGTAATAACATCAATTCAATTTGGCAAATTTATAACAGTTTTCATTCAAATGCAAGTTATTTTTACGTTTTTTGAGAAATTATGACCAATTAAGTGCTTATTGACCGAAAACTGCCAGCCGATGGCTGAAAACTGAAATGTTTTTGGATAAATTTGGAGGCGCCTCAGCAATTAAAGTAAACTTTATTGCATTCGGCTTGCACAAATTTTATTAACTTTGCAGGTTGTTAACCAAAGCATGATGGCTTATGAATAGATTTGTAGAACTGATTCCCCGGCAGTGCGCCAAATACGGTGAACGCGAAGCGCTGCGCTTCCGTGACTACGAGACGCAGGTGTGGTCTTCCATCACATGGCAAGAGTTCAGTCGCCTCATCGACTGCGCGGCAGGGGCCCTGTATATGGGTGGTGTTGAGCCCCAAGGTCGCGTGTGCCTGTTCACGCAGAACTGCCCCGAAGTGCTGATTACGCACTTCGGCGCCTTTTACAACCGTGCCATCCCCGTGCCCATCTATGCCACGAGCAGCCGCGACGAGGCTGCCTATATCGTCAACGACTCGGGGGCGACCATCCTGTTCACCGGCGACCAGGGACAATATGACATCGCACGTCAAATCATCGACGAGTGCCCCACGCTCAAGTTCATCGTCACCCTGCATCCCGAGGTCAAGCGCGACAAGGATGACAGGACCACACTGACGTGGGACGAGTTCATCAAGACGGGCGACAAACTGGGCAAGGAGGTCACCAGCCGCATCGAGCAGCGCAAGCAAGAGGGCGTGGACACCGACATCATGTATCTCATCTACACCTCGGGCACGACAGGCGTCCCCAAGGGCGTGATGCTCATGCACAGCAACATGAATGCCGCCATGGATGCCCATCTCGAGCGCTTTGACACCATCATCGACGACAAGACCGACGTGTCGCTGAGTTTCCTGCCCTTCAGCCACGTGTTTGAGTTGGGGTGGACCATGGTGTGCCTGTGCAGCGGCATCCGCGTCGCCATCAACTACAACCCTAAGGAAATCCAGCGCGCCGTCAAGGAGGTACAGCCCAACTACATGTGCAGCGTGCCGCGCTTCTGGGAGAAGGTGTACACCGCCATCAACGACAACCTCGCCAGCGCCAAGCCCGTGGTGCGCATGATGGTGAAGCAGGCCATCCGCGTGGGCAAGACGCGCAACATGAAATATGCCCGCGTGGGTAAGAAAGCCCCCGCGCTGATCGAGCGCCAGTACCAATACTTCGAGAAGAAGGTCTTCAAGAAACTGCGCGGTGCCATCGGCGTGGTTGACGGCAAGATGTTCCCCACCGCTGGAGCGATGCTCAGCGACAACATCACCGAGTTTATGCACGCTGTGGGCATCAACATCTGCATCGGCTACGGCTTGAGCGAGACCAATGCCTCGGTGAGCTTCTTCAAGCCCGGCGAGTGGACATTGGGCACCATCGGCATGCCCATCTCGAGCATCCAGGTGAAGATCGGTGACAAGAACGAGATTCTCGTCAAGGGACCGACCGTGATGAAGGGCTACTACAACAAGCCCGAGGAGACCGCCGAGGCCATCGATGCCGACGGATGGTTCCACACCGGCGACTGCGGTGAGATAGCCCCGACCGGCGAACTCATCCTTACCGAGCGCCTCAAGGACCTGTTCAAGACCAGCAACGGCAAATATATCGCCCCGCAGGTGCTCGAGACGCTGCTGGGCCAGGACAAGTACATCGAGCAGGTCACCATCATCGGCGACGGCCGCAAGTATGTGTCGGCACTCATCGTCCCCGACTTTGAGGAACTCAAGGCCTATGCCGACAAAAAGCGCATCGTGCACCGCAGCATCGAGGAACTGGTCAACAACCCCGACATCCACAAGATGATGGAGGAACGCATCAACGACTACCAGAAGGATCTGGCCAGTTACGAGCAGATCAAGCGCTTCGTGCTGCTGCCCAAGCCCTTCACGATGGAGACTGGCGAACTGACCAACACGCTGAAGATTCGCCGCGCGGTCATCAGCAAGCGCTACCGTCCCCTCATCGACGCGATGTATGCCGCCGACTACCGCAAGAAGAAAGACAAAAACGAACCCGCAAACAACTAAGAACTAGCGACTAGAAGTCAAGGACTACAAACCAAACAATGATCACACAAGAACAACTCAAGGAACTGCAACAACGCAAAGATGACCTGAAACGCTATCTCGACGTCGATGGCAAGAAAATCGAGGTCGAGGAAGAGGAACTGCGCACCCACGTGCCCGACTTCTGGCAGGACCAGAAGGCCGCCGAGGCCCAGATGAAGAAAATCAAGTCGCTGCGCAACTGGATCAACGGCTGCGAGGAAGTGGAACTCGCCGTGGACGAGGTGGCCACTGGATTTGACTTCGTCAAGGAGGGACTCGTCGAGGAGAGCGAACTCGACGCCCTGTACACCAAGGCCCTCGCCCTGCTCGAGAAACTCGAGTTGCGCAACATGCTGCGCCACGACGAGGATAAGATGGATGCCATTCTCAAGATCAACTCCGGTGCCGGCGGCACCGAGAGCCAGGACTGGGCCTCGATGCTCATGCGCATGTACCTGCGCTGGTGTGAGCGCCACGGCTACAAGACCGCCATCGAGCACCTCATCGACGGTGACGAGGCGGGCATCAAGAGCGTCACCATCAGCATCGAGGGCGACTTTGCCTACGGCTACCTCAAGAGTGAGAACGGCGTGCACCGCCTGGTGCGCGTCTCGCCCTATAACGCCCAGGGCAAGCGCATGACCTCGTTTGCCTCGGTATTCGTCACCCCGCTGGTCGACGACACCATCGAGATCACCCTCGACCCCGCCAGGATTTCGTGGGACACCTTCCGCAGCGGCGGTGCCGGCGGACAGAACGTGAACAAGGTGGAATCGGGTGTGCGCGTGCGCTACCAGTATAAGGACCCCTACACTGGCGAGGAGGAGGAAATCCTCGTCGAGAACACCGAGACGCGCGACCAGCCCAAGAACCGCGAGAACGCCCTGCGCAACCTGCGCTCCATCCTCTACAACAAGGAGTTGCAGCACCGCCAGGAAGAGCAGCGCAAGGTCGAGGACAGCAAGAAGAAAATCGAATGGGGAAGCCAGATCCGCAGCTACGTCTTCGATGACCGCCGCGTCAAGGACCACCGCACCAACCACCAGACTAGCGACGTGGGCGGCGTGATGGACGGCGACCTCGACGACTTCATCAAGGCCTACCTGATGGAGTTTGCCGAGAGTTAATTTCCCCCATACTCCCATTCAGACAACAACCCCATCAACCCTAAAATAACCGCACGGGAATGAACGAGAAATTCACTATCGTCAAGGTCAGCGGCAAGATCGTCGAGAAAGCCGACGAGCTGCGCACCTTTGTAAAAGCCTTTGCCGCCATCAAGGGCAAGAAAATGCTCATCTTCAGCGGCAATATGATGGCCCAGGAAATCGGCAATAAACTGGGCATCAGGACCAAACTCATCGATGACCGCCCCGTGGTCGATGCCGGAACTCTCAAGTTGCTCACCATGGTCTATGGTGGACTGGTGAGCCGATTGTTCGTCTCGCTGCTGCAGGGCAACAAGGTCAATGCCCTGGGCGTCACCGGGGCCGACATGAACCTCGTCACCAGCGTTCGCCTGCCCGACGGCAAGTTGGGTGACACCGGACAGGTGCGCCATGTCAACACCGAGACCATTGCACGCCTCATCGACAGCGGCATCGTGCCCGTACTCGCCCCCATCACCCACGACGGACGCGGCAACCTGCTGTTCAACGAGACCGACGCCATGGCAGCCGAGATTGCACGCGCCCTGGCGCTGCGCTTCGACATCACGCTCATCTACTGCTTTGAGAAAAAAGGTGTGCTGCTCAACCACCATGACCCCGACAGTGTGGTGGCCAACCTGCGCCGCACCCAGTACAAGTCGCTGCGCGACATGGAAATCATCAAGGACTGGTTCGACAACAAGGTGAGCAACGCCTTCACCGCCATCGAACACGGCGTGAAGGAGGTCATCATCACCTGCCCCTCACAACTGGGCAACCCCGACAAGGGCACCCACATCAAGGGGTAAAACATGGATTGGCACGGGATTTGCACAGGCGTCCCTGACAACTAGATTAAATATTTAAACACTCAACATTAAAACGCTAAAAAACAATGAAGGTTGCGATTGTTGGCGCCAGCGGCGCCGTGGGACAGGAATTCATGCGTGTCCTCGATGAACAGAATTTCCCCGTTACTGAACTCGTGCTGTTCGGCTCGGAACGCAGCGCCGGACGCATTTTCACCTTCCGCGGTAAGGACCATGTAGTCAAACTCCTCCAGCACAACGATGACTTCAAGGACATCGACATCGCCTTTGTCGCCATGGGTGCCGGTCCAGCCCGCGAGTTTGCCCCCACCATCACCAAGCACGGCTGCATCATGATTGACAACAGCAGCGCCTTCCGCATGGACGACGACGTGCCCCTGGTGGTCCCCGAGGTCAACGGCGAGGACGCCCTCGTCACACCGCGCAACATCATCGCCAACCCCAACTGCTCCACCATCATCATGGTCGTAGCCCTCAAGCCGTTGGACAACCTGTCGCACATCAAGAACGTGCAGGTAGCCACCTATCAGGCCGCCAGCGGCGCCGGCATGGAGGCGATGTACGAACTCGCCCTGCAGACCAGCGAGATAGCCGTCGGCAAGGAGGAACTCACCGTGCGCCATTTCCAACACGAGTTGGCCTATAATGTCATTCCCCACATCGACATCTTCCAGGACAACGACTACACCCGCGAGGAGATGAAGATGGTCAAGGAAACCTGCAAAATCATGCACAGCGACATCCGCGTCAGCGCCACCTGCGTGCGCGTCCCCGTCATGCGTGCTCACAGCGAGGCCGTGTGGATCGAGTGCGAGCAACCCATCACCCCCGAGGAAGCCCGCGCAGCCCTGCAGTTGGCCCCCGGCATCGTCGTCGTCGATGATCCGCGCAGCAACCGCTACCCCATGCCCATCCACTGCTCCGGCAAGGACCCCGTCTATGTCGGACGCATCCGTGTGGACACCAGCAGCGACAACGGCCTCACCTTCTGGCTCTGCGGTGACCAGATCAAGAAGGGCGCAGCCCTCAACGCCGTCCAAATCGGCCAATACCTCATCGCCCACCGCAAGAAGTAACCACCACCCTAACTAGGCCCACCAAACAACCCCCACAGGCTTAACCACTACATTGAAGTGCACCCCAAAAGTTGGAAACAAAACTTTTGGGGTGCACTTCAATACCCTCACCGTTCCTGCAACAGGGGTTACATGTAGGAGGCGTCGAGGGAGTCGGTTGGGGGAACTTCGTAGCGGGTGCCGGTGGACTGGTGAATGCGGCGGCGCACTTTGTCGCTCATGCCGGGACGCGTGAGGCGGGGACGGAAACCGCTGGAGTTGCGCAGGTACTGGCCGTTCTCCTCCTGACGGATGACGCCGTCGTTATACTTCACAATCATGTGGTAGGCCATCTCGCGCCAACGTTTCACCATCCTGTCGCCCACCTCGCAGCCGTAATCGGTCAGCAGGTCGAGGGCAGCGCCACGGTCACTTTTCATCAACTCGAGGGCTCGTGCCTCGACCTCGCCCTGGTGCGCGAAGTAACTCGCCTGCAGTGAGTCACGCACCTGCTGCAACTCGGGATAAAGCAGGCTCCAGCGCGGATAGACCATATTGCTAACCCAGTTGCACACCCAGTAGGCGCTCTCGTCGCTGAAGGTGTAAGCGTCGGCCTTATCGTCGTTGTAGCAGTGCGGCACGCGGCTGGCGCAGCAATAGACGGGCGTATAAGCCACCATGCCGCTGTCGTCGTTGCCCCACCAGATGACGCCACCCACCTCGCGCGGCATGAATCCGCGCAACTGGCACACCCAGGTGAAGGCGGTGTGCGTCGTGGCCACCGAGCGCTCGTGGAACATCGTCGTGCCCTCGTCATCGTAGCGCGACGGCTGCGGACGGAACGGACTGTCGTAGATGCCGGCACCGGGGTCGTCGTCCATGGCAAACGGGGTGCCCTCGAAGCGGTCACGCAGGCAGGCAATCACGTCGCCCACGCTGAGCGGCTTGTCGGGGATAATCCACATGGGCAAGGGCTCCACCTCGCTCATGGGCAGTTTGCCCTCGATGTAAGGCAGATAACGGTCCATACCCGACGTCAGATGGCGGTAGATGGCCCACACGCGCGAGTCGCCCAGCCGACGGCCGCCGAAGGTGGGCGGGTTGTAGGCGTCACAGAAACTGAACTCGCTGTCCTTGCCCTTGAAGTAGCCGCGTTCGCGGGCAAACTTGATGCAGTTGGGCGAAATCATCACGTTGGCCTTGTCCTTGAGGTTCACGCGGCGGATGCGGCTCTGGTTGGCATGGGCCATCACGGCGTTGTCAGGCACACGCACGGCCATCCACACCACGCTGCGGCTGCCCGGCCCACAGCCCGACATCTCCAGAATCCATGCCTCGTCGGGATCACACACGGTGAACGACTCTCCCGAACTGCAGAAACCATACTCCTCGGCCAGCGAGGTCATCACCTTGATGGCCTCACGCGCCGTGCGGGCCCGTTGCAGCCCCAGGTCCATGAGCGAACCGTAGTCGATGGTGCCCTCGCGGTCAATCAGTTCGGCACGTCCCTCAAAGGTCGTCTCGCCAATCGCCACCTGCCACTCGTTGATATTGCCCGTGACCAAATAGGTCTCGGGGGCCTCGGGAATCTCGCCGTGATAGACGCGCGAGTCGCGGTCATAGATTTTGCGCATCGTCCCGGCGGGATGCTTCCCCGCCTCGTAGCGGTACATCTTGTGGCATGCGCCCCAGGAGTCGATGTTGTAGGTACACATCACCGAACCGTCAACACTCGCCCGTTTTCCCACGAGTATGCTCGTGCAGGCTTCAGCGGGCGACACCATGAGCGCGAGCACCGCCAGCAATAACAATAATTTCTTCATCTGTTCAATGTTTTGGTTTCTTTAGGCAGCAAAGGTAATGAAAAATCCTGACTGAGCACCAGTGGGGCACCTCATTTTTAGGTATTGTGCAGCCTACCGATTAGGAGTAATTTTATACTCCAAAATCACTGAAATGCAGACAATAAGAACCATCTTACTAAGCCTTGCGGTCATCGTTGCGCAAGTGGCTGGTGCTCAGGCAGTCATCAGAGGCATCGTGCTCGATGCCGAGACGCTCGAACCCGTCATCGGGGCCACCATCGGCGACGCAGCGACGAACAAGGCGCTCACCGTCACCCTAGCCGACGGCAGTTTCACCATACCTAAAAACAATGATGCCCGACTGAAAATTTCATCGATTGGCTACAAGACACTGGTGACCGTCCCCAACAGCGACGGCCGCTACCTGCTGCAGGCCGCTGTGAGCGTGCTGGGCGAGGTGGTCGTCACCGCCCAGGAGAACCGGGGTCTGACCACGTCGTCGCGCATCGAGAAACACGCGATGGAGCACCTGCAGCCCTCGAGTTTTTCCGATCTGCTGGAACTGCTGCCCGGCGGCCGTAGCCATGACCCGTCGCTGAGCGCCCCCAACAACATCCACATCCGCGAGATTGCCATCGGCAGCAGCAACTACGCCACCTCGTCGCTGGGCACCAGCTTTGTCATCGACGGCGCTCCCATCTCGACCAATGCCAACATGCAGTACCTGGCCGGAGCATGGGACCTCATGGCCACCACCCGTGACAACACCAATGCCGGCGTGGACATGCGCGGCATCTCGACCGATGACATCGAGAGTGTGGAAATCGTGCGCGGCATCCCGTCGGTGGAATACGGCGACCTGACCAGCGGACTGGTGAAAATCGAGCGCCGTCGGGGCGGCCACGACTTGAAGTTCCGCCTCAAGGCCGATATGGGCTCCAAACTGCTGTATGCCGCCAAGGACCTGGAGTGGGCCCAGCGCCGCCTGACCTTGAACGTGAGCGCCGATTACCTCGACGCCAAGGCCGACCCGCGCAACAACCTGGAGAACTACAAGCGCGTGACGGTATCGGCCCGCCTGCGCAAGCGCTGGGAGCGCGAAGGCCACCAACTGACCTTCACTTCCAACCTCGACTTCTCGAGTTCGCTCGACAACGAGAAAGAGGACATCGACCAGACCTACAGCGCCGAGGACTCCTACCGCTCGAGTTATCGCCGCTATGCCCTGCTCACGGCACTGCAGTACCAGTCGAAGCAGCGCTCGTGGCTCAAATCGGCTGACCTGACGTTCTCGGCTGCGGTCGAGAACGACCTGATTGAGCGCACCCGCCTGACGCAGTTGTCGCGGATGACCGTCGCCCCGCTGTCGAAGGAAGAAGGCGAAAACGACGCCTACATCCTACCTTTTAAATACACCGGCCACCATGAGGTGGACGGCAAACCCGTGAATGCCTACGTCAAACTGAACGCACGCCTGCAGATTCCCAACAACACCGTGTCCAACACCCTGCTGTTGGGTGCCGACTGGAACCTGGACAAGAACCTGGGCCGCGGGCAGGTGTTCGACCCCCACACTCCAGTGTACCCCGGCATGTCGTCGCGTAGCCGCTCGCTCAAGGAAATCCCGGCCAACCACCGCCTGTCGGCCTATGCCGAGGAGAACCTCAAGTGGCCGACGCCCATCGGCGCCCTAGAACTGGCCGCCGGCATTCGCGCCACCACGATGCTGAACCTGGACAAAGCCTACATCATGCACGGCAAGGCCTACCTCGACCCGCGCGTCAATGTGGGCTACAACCTCCCGCAACTGCGGGTGTTCGGACAGCCGACGTTTGTGCGCATCGCTGCCGACATCGGACAGCACACCAAGACGCCCACCATGGAGCAACTGTTTCCCGACCTGCTGTACATTGATTTCATCCAACTGAACTACTATCACGACAATCCCGACTACCGCCGCATCAACCTGATGACCTATATCGTCAACCCCCGCAACACCGCCCTGGAGCCTGCCCGCAACCTGAAGAAGGAAGTGTCGCTGGACGTCAACATCGGGGGCAACCGATTGACTGTCACTGCTTTTAGGGAGAAGATAACCTCGGGATTCCGCAGCCAGGCCTATTATCAGACCTACCAGTACAAGCAATATGACGCATCGGGCATCGATCCCAAGGCCCTGACGTCACAGCCAGCGCTGGAGGACCTCCCCTACACCGTCATCAACGAGCTGGCGGGCTACGGCAACTACACCAACGGAAGCATGACGCTGAAGGAAGGTATCGAGTACACCATCGAGACCCGGCGATTCCCCGTCGTGCTCACGCGCCTGACCATCAACGGCGCCTACTTCCGCACCACCTACAACAACTCCATCGTCGATTCCTACCGCCCCAGCCAGGTCATTGATAACCGTCAGATACAGTATGTGGGCCTGTATGCCAACGACGACGGCTCGGTCAGGGAATCGTTCAACACCAATTTCACCCTTGACACCGACGTGCCACGGCTCAAACTGGGCTTTTCCATCTCGGCACAATGCCTGTGGTTCACCACGTCACAGCGCAAGGAGGTGAGCAACTACCCCGTGCAGTACATCGCCCCCGACGGCACCATCCACGACTGGCAGGACAGCGACGCCGATGACCTGTACCTGCGCTGGCTCGTCAGGGACTACTCAGCATCGCAGTTTGAGAAGGACCGCGTCCCGTTTGCCATGAACCTGAACATGAAGGTGACCAAGAAACTCTTTGACGACCGGCTCAACGTGGCCATGTTCTGCAACAAACTGTGGGACTACACGCCCGACCACGACAGCCGCGGCACGACCATCCGCCGCCATGTAACCCCCTACTTCGGACTAGAAATGAACATCAAGATATGAGAAACAATATCCTATATATCACCCTCATGATACTGGCCATGGCGCTCACGGCCTGTGCCCCGGTCGAGGACGACATCTTCACCACCGCGCGCATCACCGTGGCAGCTGGCGACGAGGTGACCATCACGCGCATCCAGGCCCAGGCCAAACTGACCAACGTGAACACACGTCAGACGGTGACCAGCGCCGACTTTGTGGGTTCCACGGTGGCCGTCGAGTTGCTGCGTGGCGCCTATCAGATTGACATTGAGGGGGCGGCAACATGCCAGATGGCCGACGGCAAGACCCGTGTACGCCAGTTCCGCTGCCAGAGCGACTATGCCGAAATGGTCCATCAGGACCTGAACGAAATCACCCTCAAAACCATCTTCCTCGACTGACATGAAACGCCCATATCTATTGATTACCCTGTATGTGGCTGCACTCATGGCAGCGGTGGCCTCCAACGCCGACTCGGCACTTGTCGAGCACACGACGCTGGGGCAACTGCCGATGCTCGAGGGGCTGCGTAATCCCGCCCTGCACGGGGCAGAATACCGCACCTCGTTCTCACAGTTGGCATTGGGCATCGACCTCGAGCGGCAGTCACAGGCCTTTGTCCTGGAAAAAGGCACAGGCTACACCCTGCCCTACATCAAGGTAAACACCCACCTGCGCCTCGGTGACCGCACGGCTGTGTGGGGCACTGCGTCCTACACGACCGGCAAGCAGCACGACGTCAAGTGGAACTCCACCAGCGACTACGACCTGCTGCAGCCCTACATCCTGGCCGACACGGCTGGCGGCGACACGCACCGCGAGCGCTACGCCATCGCCGGCGGATATGCGACACGCCTCAACCGATGGCTCCTGGGCGGCGAAATGCTGGTCAGGGCCGAACAGGAATACCGCAACCATGACCCGCGCATGAGGGGCATCGTCACCGACTTGACACTGCGTCTGGGTGGTGGCTACGACTTGAGGGACTATCGACTGGGAGCCGCTTTCGAGGCGAACATCTACAAGCAGACCAACAGCGTGGCCTTTTACCGCGAGGAGGGCGTTATCCCCGAGTACCAGATGACCGGCCTGGGTACCGAATACAGCCGTTTCTCGGGCGACAAGCGCAGCCTGTACTACGATGGCGGCGGCGTGGCCGTGCTGCTGCACGCCTCGCCCCTGTCGGACAACGGGCTGTACGGCGACCTGGTGCTTGACGAGCATCGCTATCACCGCCGCCTGGCCGAGTACAACTCCATGCCGCTCACCGACCTCTACCGCGAACACCTGGGGGCCACCATCGGTTGGAAGCATATATCGGGCCGGGGCCACTCGATAGCCCTGTGGGGACATGCCGATTACACCCGTGGTACGGGCAACGAGCACGTGGGCGGCACCTCCGATGCCCGTTACTTTCCCGTCATAGCCTGCCTGACGATGTACAAGAGCCATCAGATCGATGCCCTGGCTGGAGCCCTCTATGGCACCGGCAAGTGGCACGCCGCCCTCACTGCCGGTTACCGCTCGACTAGCGAGAAATACGTCTATCCTCACCGCCAGATGGATGCCGGCCATGTTTACGGCAGGCTACAGGGGCAAGGCTTTTTCCGTCCTTCGGGCAAACTGCTGCTGACCGTGGATGCCCAGGCGGCCCATTACCACAACCTGAGCGACAAACTGTCCATGCCCCTTGCCAACATGGAGCCCCGGTTCATCCAACTGATGCAGCACAAGCAGGACTATGCCACCGCCCACTACACCGAACTGGGCGCCAAGGTGCGGGCCGACCTGGCCTGGAAGGAGTCACGATACGGCTTGTTTGCCCAGTTGGGAGGCGCCGTGGTCCTGTGCTCCACCAAGCAGCACAGCACGCTACTGCAAAGTTCTATCGGAATCACATTTTAATAACAAATATCAATTCAACATTTAAAAATCAAAAACAAACAGAAGAATGAAAAAGTTAATCTTGAAAAGCATCATGCTGATGCTCACCGCAGCCATGTGTCTGACCTCTTGCTCGAGCGATGACCCCATCCCCGTTATCCCCACCGCAACGGTCACCCTCGAAATTCCCGCCAACCTCGAGAACACCGTGCTCACCAATGCCGTCGCCACGTTGACCAACGTTCAGACGAAGCAGGCTTACACGGTCGAGGGATCCTTTTTCGTGAAGGACGGCAACGACTACAAGATCATGCTCGAAAACCTGGAGGCCGGTACCTATAACATCGCCGTAAACGGCCACCTCGACTTCACCCTGAACGGCGTTGCCGGCCAGAAGGACTTTGAGGTCAGCTCGGAAAACGTAGTGCTCAGCACTACTGCCACGTCCATGAAGATGACCGTCTCGACGTTCACTGCACAGGGCGGTTTTGTCATTAGCGAGATTTTCTTCACGGGCACGTCGACCTCCGAGGGCAAGTCCTACAGCGGTGACCAGTACATCATCATCACCAACAACTCGGACGTTACCCTGTATGCCGACAGCATCGCTGTCCTGGAATCGGCCTTCCTCACTACCACCAAGGAGGACTATACCCCCGACATCATGTCCACCCACTTCTCGGTACAGGCCTGCTACATGATTCCCGGTACCGGCAGGAGCGTGCCCGTAGAGCCCGGCGAGAGCCTGACGCTGGCCATCAATGCCATCGACCACACTACCGAGCAGCCCAATTCCATCAAC
Source organism: uncultured Bacteroidales bacterium (assembly GCA_902792895.1). Classification (GTDB taxonomy): domain Bacteria; phylum Bacteroidota; class Bacteroidia; order Bacteroidales; family Muribaculaceae; genus Sodaliphilus. The sequence goes on from CADBBK010000013.1 coordinate 53,137, forward strand.
CTGACTGGTGCTGATTTTGAGTTCTTTGACGAGACCTCCAACCCCAACTTCACCGACCCCGACGGTGAGGCTCCCAACCTGGACAAGTGGTACTGCTACACCGCTACAATCTATCAGTTCCACAGCCGCGGCTTCAACTCGATGGCCATCGCCAAGATGCAGACCAGCAAGGAAGACTGGCTGGAGAACTACGTCTATGATGCCACCTACATGTTTGTATTCGGCGATTTCTCCAAGGAGATGACCAAGAAGGGTATCTACAAGGTGCCCAACGAGTGTATTCTCGACGGTGTGAACCTGAGCGTGGAGTCGGTGCGCGAGTGGAACGTGCTTGATGCCTCGATCGACGCCGGTTGGACCTACTGCGGCAAGGTGGACCGTGACGAGACGCGCTTCAACAAGTCGGTTATCCGCAAGCAGGATGCCAACGGCAAGTACATCGACACCAACAACTCGACCAACGACTTCACCCCTGAGGCTCCCGCGTCGTTGCTCAACAAGTAAGACACGATGAGAAACGCCATCTTATCATTTATTGCACTTGTGCTGCTGCCCCTCGGGGCAGTGGCACAGTTGCCTCAAGACCCTGACGTGCGCATGGGCACCCTCAAAAACGGGATGACCTATTATATCCGTCACAATGCCAAGGAGGCCGGGCTTGCCGACTTCTACATCGCACAGCGTGTCGGGTCGATTCTTGAAGAACCCCGCCAGCGCGGATTGGCGCATTTCCTGGAGCACATGGCCTTCAACGGCACGAAGCATTTCCCCGGCAAGAACGGTCGGCCCGGCATCGTGCCCTGGTGCGAGAGCATCGGCGTGAAGTTCGGTGCCAACCTCAATGCCTACACCTCGATTGACCAGACCGTCTATCACATCGGCTCGGCCCCGCTCGTCCGCGAGGGCATCATCGACTCCTGCCTGCTGGTGCTCCATGACTGGAGCCATTACCTGCTGCTCGAGGATGAGGAAATTGACAAGGAACGCGGCGTCATCCACGAGGAGTGGCGCACCCGCCGGGCAGGGATGGCCGTGCAACGCATGCAGGAGGATGTCATGCCCATCATCTACCAGGGAACAAAATATGAGGACTGCATGCCCATCGGCTCGATGGACATCGTCGACCATTTCCCCTATCAGGACCTGCGCGATTATTACCAGAAGTGGTACCGCCCCGACCTGCAGGCCATCGTGGTCGTGGGTGACATCGATGTGAACAAGATGGAAAAGAAAATCAAGAAGGTTTTCTCGTCCATCCCTATGCCCAAGAAACCCGCCGAGCGCATCTACTATCCCGTCACTGACAACGACAAGATGATTGTCGCCATCAAGAAGGACGCCGAGCAGCCCATTGTGCTCTGCCACCTGTATCAGAAACGTGAGGCAACGCCCGACAACGAGAAAAACAGTGAAACGTACCTGCGCGGCAGTTATATCGATGACCTTATCAGCACGATGCTCAATGACCGCTTCGCCGAACTGCGCCAGCAGCCCGGTTCGCCTGTCCAGAGTGCGACAGGACGCGCCTCCACGTTCTTCATCAGCCGTACCAAGGAAGCCTTTGCTTTGAGCATCAGCTGCAAGCAGGACAACATCCTGGGCGGCATCATCGCTGCCGTGGGCATTGCCGAGCAGGCCCGCCAACACGGATTCACCCAGAGCGAACTGGACCGCGCCAAGAAACTCTACCTCAATGCCGCCGAGCGCCGCGTCAAGATGCGCGATGACTACCGCAACTCGCACTATGTCAACGCCTGCGTGAGCCACTTCCTGACAGGTGAGCCGCTGGTGTCGGTCGAGTATGAGTTGGAAAACACCCGCAAACTGGACCGCGAGGTCACCCTTGAAGAGGTCAATGCCGCTACACGCGAACTGATTACCGACCAGAACCAAGTCGTCGTCATGTATGCCCCCGACAAGGAGGAAGTCGTCTTGCCCACCGAGGACCAGATTGAGCAGGTCATCACGGCCGCCCAGCGCCTGAACTATGCGCCTTACACCGAGCAGCAATTGGCCGACGAGTTAATTGGCCAACTGCCTCAGCCGGGGTCCATCATGAACGAGAAACCCTATCGCCATGGCTTTACCGAGTTCACGCTATCCAACGGCATGAAAGTGTATGCCCGCAAGACCGATTTCAACGCCGACGTCGTCTCGCTGGAAATGGAAGGCGAAGGCGGAACCTCGCTTTACGGCGACGAGGACATCCCCAATTTCAGCCTCATTTCAAGCAGCGTGAGCGAGGCGGGTGTGGGTGACTTCGACATCATCACGTTGCGCAAGATGCTCACCGGCAAGTCAGTCCGTGTCAGCCCATCCGCCGGTTCCAAGAGTCAGAGTATCAGTGGCACCTCATCGGTCAAGGACATGAAGACCATGTTCGAACTGGCCTATCTGTACTTCACGTCACCACGACGCGATACCACGGCCTTCAACGAGTTCATCGGCCGCAACCGCTCGTTCCTCACCAACCGCAATGCGTCGCCCAAGGTGGATTATAACGATTCCATCAGGGCCATCCTCTACGGTCATCATCCGCGCATGGCGCCTGTCGTGCAATCAACACTTGACCACGTGAGCTACGACCGCATCCTCGACATCTACAAGGACCGCTTCAGCGACGCGTCCAACTTCAAGACGGTCATCATCGGCAACTATGACGAGAAAGAACTGCGGCAGTTGCTTTGCCAGTATCTTGCGACCCTGCCATCCACAGGCAAGCACGAGCAGACCAATTACGGCAATATCCCGCAGATTGTTGGCGGTCAGTCGGTTCACAAGTTCAGCAAGAAGATGGCGACTCCGCTGGCCAACGTCAGCATCTATTACACCGCCGACGTGCCCTTCACGGCACAAAGCGACCTGGAACTGGATTTCCTCAAGCGTTGCCTCTCTATCGCCTATACCGACTCGGTGCGCGAGGAGAAGGGCGGCACCTACGGCGTAAGCGTTGATTTTGAACTGGCCAAGGATGACCAACCCACAGCCACCTTCAAGATTTCATACAATGCCGACCCCGAGCGCTACGAGGAACTCAACCCGATTATCTACCAACAGTTGCGCAACATCGCAGATAACGGGCCTCTTGAGTCGAGTATGGATAAGGTGAAATTATACCTCACCAAGCAGTATGCCCAGATGGCGATTACCAACGACTACTGGAGCTACATCATCTGGCATGAGCTGGACGACCAGGTGGACTTTGACCGCGACTACTGCAAGATGGTCAACGACATGACTGCCGCCGACGTACAGCGCATGGCACAGCGCCTGCTTGCAGCCAAACGCTGCATCGAGGTCACCATGTTATCAGAATAGCAGAGCAAACCATTTTCATATCCAAGCCCCCAATGGTTACCACACATAACTTTTGGGGGCATTTTTTGTCATAAATACCAAGAAATGATGATTGCGCGGGCATGCGGTGATACCTAATTTTGCAGCAACCAACCATGCTACACGATGAAGAACCAGAAGATATATGAAGCCGATGACCAGATGATCACCCTCATCGGTGACAACTATGACCTCTTGCAGGCCCTGGGCAGTTTCGGCATCAGTTTGGGTTTCGGTGACAAGACCGTCAGGGAGACCTGCGAAGCCAACCATGTGGACACCCACACGTTCCTTGCCGTGGTCAACTATGCCATCAACGGCATCGGTGTTGACGAGGACGATGAGCTGATTTCGGTCCCCACCCTACTGCATTACCTCCAGGCAAGCCATGACTACTTCATCGACTTCCAGCTGCCTTACATCCGCCGCGAGTTGGAAGAGTCGCTCGACCGGAACAACTCGCTGGCAGCGCTCATCATGCGCCTCTACGACGAGTATGCCCGCGAGATACGCAGCCACATGAACTATGAACAACAGACGTTGTTCCCCTACGTGGAAACACTGCTTGGCGGCCATCCCGCCAGCGACTACAACGTTGAGACCTTCTCCAAGCACCACGATGCCGCCGACCAGCAACTGCATGAGCTCAAAATCCTCATCATCAAGTATCTGCCGCAAGACGGACTGCACAACAACCAGCTCACTGCCACCCTCCACGACATCTATGAGAACGAGGTGTGGCTGCAGCAGCACGCCATGGTCGAGGACCATATCTTCGTCCCCGCCATCCGCCGGCTGGAGCGGATGGTCAAGCACGGCAGCGTGTCCAAGAACATCTCCAAGATGGTCTTCAAGAACGGGCCCAGCAGCAGCGAGACGCTGTCCGACCGCGAGAAGGAAGTCATCATAGCCCTCGTACAAGGCATGTCCAACAAGGAAATCGCCTCACATCTGGACATCTCGGTCAACACCGTCATCACCCACCGGCGCAACATCGCACGCAAACTACAGATCCACAGCCCCGCCGGACTCACCATCTATGCCATCGTGGGAGGCCTCATCGACATCAATGCGGTAAAACTATAACCCCCATTCCCCACACCACTTTTCATCCCGAGCAGCAACCAGACACCGCTCGGGAAGTTTTTGCTATTCCTCTTATTTCCAGCACTCTAACGCAGTGAAATCATGTCAAAAAAATTTGGCAAGGTTGCAGGAATCAAGGTTAGGGCAAATAAGACTGTAAATTTGCATCGACAACCAAAATTACTAACAATCAAAACTTACCCGCTATGAAATTCGAAGATCTTTTCAAGAAGAAGACAGCGCCCGTGACCGATACTGCCGACGTCACCGGCGAGACCCCTGACGAGTGCCCCAACTCAGACACCGACACCAAGCAAGAGGAAAAATCACTGGATCAAGTTGCTCCCAAGTCCATCGGCGTCCTGGACATGGTCATCGCATTCGACACCACTGGATCGATGGCAGCCTACATCGGTGCCGTGCGCCAAGAGGTATCTGAACTCATTCCCCGACTGTTTGAAGACAACGAGGACCTGCGACTGGGCATCGTAGCCTTCGGTGATTACTGCGACATGAAGAACCCCCAGGAGTTCGGCAAGGCCTATCAGTGCATTATGCCGACCGACAACCAAGATGAGTTAGTGAAATTCGTAAAGCGCTCCAAGGACACATCCGGTGGAGACGTCGACGAATTCTACGAGCTGGTCATCAAGAAAATCGTCGAGGAGACACCGTGGCGCGAAGATGCCAACCGCGTCATTCTGCTGATTTCGGATGCAACGCCCCACCCCATCGGCTATACCTTCAAGAAGTATGTCGTCAACAACCAGATTGACTGGAGAGAAGAGGCCAGAAAGGCTGCTCAGATGAAAATCAAGATTGACACGGTCACCATTACCGACGAACCCTGGTACAAGGAGTTGTCCCAGATGACCGACGGCATGAGCGTCCCCTTTGAGAGCGGTGCCAAAACAGCGAGACTGGTCGAAGCCGCCACATGGTCACGTGGCTCGAAGGCCGACAGGCTGAAATTTGACCGCTTGATGGAAGAATGCAGCGATAAAGAGATGCAGGAAGTGTTTATTGCCTACATGTCTGAGAGAATGAAGTGTGATGACGATGATTGCTGATTCGCCATCGTGATGTGCATCTGGTTCAAGTTCACCTTCCCCCACATGCGGATTCACAACTCAGCACAACTCGCTCGCTGAAATATTTACCCTATTTCTCCGTTTGATATATAGACAACACCCGCCGATTGCAGTATGACACTATCATGATGCTGCTGCAACAGCATGAGTAAAGAATATTTCTAGATATTGACTGATTGAACCGATAAAAAACGAATAGTATGAAACGATTATTTTTTGACATGGATGGTGTCCTGGTGAATTTCGAATCAGGACTCGAACAAGTTGACGCAGCGACCAAATCACTGTATGCAGACCGTCCAGAAGACATTCCGGGCCTTTTCTCACTGATGAAGCCCCTGCCCGGCGCCATCGAAGCCGTCAACCTGCTGGCTCAGCACTATGATGTGTTCATTCTCTCCACCGCACCGTGGCAGAACCCCTCGGCATGGAGCGACAAATTGACCTGGGTAGTCGACCACTTGGGCGACGTGTTCTACAAGCGCATCTTCCTCACCCACCGCAAGGACCTCTGCCTGGGCGACTACCTCATTGACGACCGCAGCAAGCACGGAGCCAGCGACTTCCCCGGCGAGTGGATCCAATTCGGCTCCGAAAAATACCCCGACTGGGATGCCGTCATCGCCTATCTCTCCCAAAAAGACGGTTGGACCGTATGAGCCACCACACAATTACATCATGGACAGACAAGGACTCATCAGCCTATGCCACTACTACAACGGCGAGGACGAGGACAAATGCCCCTTCACCGACACCCCCAAGGCACGGCTCTGGATGGCCGAAATGATGGTATGCACCCACTTTGCAGATTCGATTGGCAAAGACAACCCCATCGACGATTTGCACGATATGGTTTTTGCCTACGTCTCCAAGTGGGACCCATACACCTTCCGCGACACCCTCGACGAATACATCAAAGTCGCAAACCCCAAACAATCCATCATTGACACCTACTACAACTAACCAATAAAGACAAAACCCAAACACTCACCCCGTCCGTTATGTAGAGACGCAAAACATGCGCAAACCGAAGGTCATGATGCCTGCATCGATGGTTGAGGTGCCGCCAGATTTATCCAAAATTTTGCGTCTCAAGGACAGCATTTGCGTAATGCCAAACGATTGGAGGGTGTGCCATAATTCAGTTATGGCTCATCCTCTTTTTTTGTCGCTTACATCCTAATGCTAACCACAAAACACCCTATCGTGTATTGTCAGGACATCAGAATTTGCAGTAGGTTCAATACCACTGCCAGCCGAGGACAATGACGCGCCCTCGGCTGAGCCTTATAATACACTATGTCGGCTCACAATGACAGCAAGTTCGGTCTATACATCAATTAATGCTTCAGCATATATTTTCGCTTTCTTAATCATCCGTTATTTTCTGCAAAAACATAAAAATGTTGCAAATAAGGTTGTAATTTTGCAACCATTTTAAAAACATTTATTATCTTTGCACTGTTAATCAAAAAAAAGGTTCCCATGAAGTATCTAAATATAAGGAAGGCACTGGCGGCATGGCAAGAGATACAGCCTCTGTCAGAAAAGGACAGGGAAAGGCTCAGTCGACGCTTTACCGTAGACTTCAATTATAACAGCAACCACATCGAGGGCAACACGCTGACCTATGGTCAGACAGAAATCCTGCTATTATTCGGTAAGGTGATTGGTGAAGCCGATGTGAGGGATGTGCAAGAGATGACGGCGAGCAACGTAGGCCTAAGGATGATGACCGAGGAGGCATTGGTTAAAGAAATGCCATTAACGCAGAACTTTATTAGAACACTACACAAGACCTTATTGCGTGAAGACTACACCGTGTATCATGATTTGCCTGGCGGCGTACAGACAAGTTACGTGATACACGCGGGACAGTATAAGACACGACCTAATAGTGTGATCACTAGATATGGAGACCGTTTTGAGTATGCTTCACCAGAGGAAACTCCAGGACTGATGAGTGACCTGGTTGACTGGTATAATGTGGCCGAAAAAGAAGGAAAGTTATCACCGGTGGAGTTGGCTGCATTATTCCACTATCGATACATACGTATTCACCCCTTTGAGGACGGCAACGGACGCATTGCCCGACTGATGGTAAATTATATCCTGGCTCGTCATGACTATCCGATGATTGTGGTACGGAGCCGTGAGAAAAAAGAATATCTCGAAGCACTGCATCAGGCAGACCTCGAAGCGGGTCCTATACCCAGCGATGGTGCCCATGCAGAGTTAAAAGACATCAAGCCATTCCTGAAGTACTTCAATGGACTGGTGGCCAGAGAAGTGTATAATGACGTGTTGTTTGTGAGCGAGAGAGATGAAAATGTGTGGTGGTATGATGGAGAGCGGATTGCATTCCGAACTCCAAATTATACAAAGATTCTCAATGCCATGCGCACTGAACCCACGTTGACTCTTGCTGATATGAAAGAAGTGACAGGCATCAGCATTACCGCTATCCAAAAGCTCATCGACCGATTGATTGACAAGAAATATGTAGAACGGGGCGAGAAAGATGGAAGCTGGAGAGTTTTTGTCACCCAATAAAACAGGTATCAATAGTTAAATCCAGAGTAAACTCGAAGCAATAATAAGGTTATACTTTATTCACCTAATTCGTAAGGACGTAAGAATTTTGGGTCCCTTGGGTTCAACCACAAAAAGAAGAACCGCCAAACGGCTGACAAACAACCATCTAGCGGTTCTTGTTGTGATCCCTACAGGTTTGATTTTATTACAGCACATTACAGAAACATAAATAATAGCCCACTGTCTATTAGATACTTACAACATAGCTAATGTGTAAGATCCTGTAAGCAGGTATAATCAACAGTAGATTTCAGTTGTCATTTTTGACAACTGCTTTTTTTGTCACTAATACCTTATTCTTGCTGAAAAAACGCCATTCTGAGGATTGTGGAGCATTGGATTTTGGGTACTTTTGCCATGAAAAAATCTCACCTGAGTGTGAAAAAACGCACCCTTCATGTGTCATTACTATAGATAGAAGACACTGACATGAATGACAAGAGCATACTTGAGGGCCTGTTCAGGCAACATTACGGCAAGATGATACATCTGGCCAGAACCTTGCTGCACGATGATGCCGAGGCCCAGGACGTGGTCCAGGACGTGTTTGCCCGCCTGCTGGAGAATGAGTACCAGATGACGGGCAGCAAAACCGAGGCCTACTTGATGAGTGCCGTGCGCAACAGCTGCCTCAACCACATCAGGAAAATGCAGTTGCGGGAGCGGTTCAAGCACCTCCACCCACTAGATGAGGCAGATGACATGCGCCCTATCGAGGAAGTGTTGGCCGAACTTGACCAAATCAACGCCATTGTTGAGGAACAGATCGAGGAACCGCAACGGACCATCTTCCGCCTACGCTTTGACGAGGAGTTGACCTTCCAGGAAATCGCCACACGCCTTGACATGAGCGTGGGCGCCGTCTATAAGTACTTGCGTCAGTGTATCAGTCGCATCAAGAGTTTAATCTAATGACACCAACCGCAATGGAAACGAACAACAACATCGACCGTCTGCTGGCAATGCTGGATCATCCCGAGCGTTACAGCGAACAAGAAATCATGGATACCGTCAACCATGACGACGAGACGCGCGAGTTCTACCGCAGTCTCACCCAAGCCACCCGAGCCCGCCGCAGCCAGCGCAGCCTGTCCCAACCCGTGGATGTGGACAAGGCCTGGGAGCAATTCGAGCAAACGCATCTGGCGGTGCAAAAGCATGGGCGCCTGTGGCTCAGAGTAGCCGCAACCGTGCTTGGCGTGCTGATGATGTCGGGCATCGCATGGGCAACGGTTTACACCGTGCGCCATTTCACCGCTGCTGACAACTCTAAACAGAAGACCGAAAATGTCGCCACCCCTCCCCAGACCGAAGCGGATGCTGTAGGGCCTCGCCTTGGCGTGGCCGACACCTCGACTGTCGAGAACGACGAGCCCGTGGTATTTGACAACGCCCCGCTGGAGCAGATGCTTAGCGAGATGGCGGCCTACTACGGCATGAGGGTCGAGTTCCAGAACGAGGATGCCCGCAACCTGCGTTTCCACTTCGTGTGGAACAAGGGCGATGGCCTGGAAAAGGTGCTGGAGGACATGAGCCATTTTGAGAGTGTAACCATTGAGCAAACAGGAAACCGATTAATCGTGCAGTAAGACCATGAGAAAAGCCATCATTTTCCTTGTGTGCTGCATGACCCTTGTCGCAGCACAGGCCCAACGTGTGACCCGCAACTACCGCGACGTGTCGATTGCCGACGCGCTGCGCCAACTGGCCGAAGAATCCCGCGACTACACCATCTATTTCCTCTATAATGAGTTGGAGGACTTTACAATTACCACCCACATCAAGAATAAACCCGTTCCCGAGGCCATCCGACAGATGATCGGCTTCTACCCCATCCGCATGACCCAGGGCGAGAAGGGCGAAATCTATGTGGAGTGCATCAACAAGACCGAGCACCACCTCAAGGGGCTGGTGGTTGACGAGAACAACCTGCCACTGCCCTATGCCAACGTCACCCTGCTCAGCCCCGCCGACTCGACGATGGTGGGCGGCGGAGTGACCAACGAGAGCGGCCGCTTCGTCATCCCCAACGACCACAGCAATGTCATCGCCCGCATCACCTACGTCGGCTACAAACCCGCCTATCGCCAGTGCTCCCGCGACAACATCGGCACCATAAAGATGCAACCCGACAAGTACACCCTGGACGGTGTGACAGTCAAGGGTTCCAAGCGATTAACCCGCCCAACCGATCGTGGTTTGCTGGCAAATGTGCAGGGCACAGTTTTGGAACAATTCGGTTCTGTGACCGAGATGCTGTCCCACCTGCCCCTGATGATGAGTGACGGTACCATCGCAGGCCACGGCAAGCCCGAAATCTACATCAACAACAAGAAAGTGCGTGACAACACTGAACTCGACCGCTACCGCGCCGACGAAATCCTCTCAGCCGAGATTATCACCAACCCTGGCCCTGAATACGGCGCGGATGTAACCTCGGTCATCCGCCTGAAGACCGTTCGCAAGGCCGGTGAAGGCTGGAGCGGCAATTTCTCGGCCTCATACCGCCAAGGTAAGGAGTATTATGCCAATGTCAATGCAGCCCTGAACTACCGACTGCGCAACGGCATGGACTTCTTTGCCCGTGGATACCTGAACGATAATAATTTGGCGATTGATGCGACAGCTCAGGACCAATTGCAGGCCTCCTCAACGTGGGATTACAAGAAAGATGCATCCTGGCTTTTCAGAATGAAATACTATTTTGCCGACCTTGGTTGGAACTGGGAAATCAACGATAACCATTCGGTGGGTCTGACCTACACGGCCTTTAATTACATCGGTAACAGTATCACCCGCCGTGAGATGGAAGAACAAACGTGGAGAGATGGTGAACTTGTTGACGGTGGTCACAGCATGACGAATACGGTGCAGAAACCTCACATGACACACACGATTAATGCCTACTACGTGGGCAATGTCGGCAAATGGAACATCGATTTCAGCGCAGATTTCTATCAGGCGAAGTCAATCAACGAGATGGAGGGCGGTACTGAAGGTTCAACTACCATCAGTAGCCAAACAAACTCAAATAATCGCCTGCTGGCCGAAAAACTGGTCATCACAGCACCTGTACCTAAAGGGGAACTGACCTTTGGCGAAGAAGTCTCCTCAGTACATCGCATTCACGATTTCATTCAAAGCGGCTTCTCGGCCGACAGTCATGTAAAACAAGAAACGTCAATCTGGTCCCTTTTTGCCAACTACTCGTTGCGACTTGGCAAATTCTCGTTAAACACAGGCCTAAGATGGCAAAATGAGCATAATATTTATGACATCGACGGTCAACGCAATGATGAGATGAGTCCAGACTATTCAGTACTGATTCCTCGTGTATCGTTGGCTTATAACTTAGAGAATTGGCAGCATAAGATGTCTTATAACTGCTCTAGATACAATCCACAGTATAGCCTGTTGTCTTCTTCAGTCAATTATCGCAGCAAGTATGAATATGACACGGGCAATCCATTCTTGCAACCGCAGACCCATCACAATTTCTCGTTGTCTTCTTCGTGGAAGTGGATAAATGTAGAAGCTTACTATCAATATCATAAGAATAGCATACGCTCCTTCCAGACTGCCTATGATGACGTAAATCATCCCGGCGTAGTCATCATGGACTACCGCAATACGCCCAAACAAGAGTACTATGGCATTACATTAAATTTCACACCTAAGGTGGGTATTTGGCAGATGAACTATTCGGCAGACCTATATTTCTGCAACGACGATGTTTATCCGTTGGGCATCACCCACAAGTGGAATGGGCTTATTGCCGTAATAACGCTTGACAACATCTTCTCGTTACCACACTCATGGCTGTTGAACATAAAAGGAGGTTTCACTCCTTACAATGAATCAGGCCCCTGCCAGACCGAGGCCAATGGCTATCTGAATCTGCGTCTGGGCAAACAGTTCCTTAAGGACAAAAGTTTGAGTGTTGCCATCCTTGCTAATGATATTTTCTATCACGAGTATCAAGACAGACGTCGCTTCGGCATCGACATTTCTTGGAAATTCAACGCCACCCGCAGCCGCTACAAGGGCAGCCATGCCGGTCAAGACGAGCGCAACCGCCTGTAAAGACTAACGAACAGAAATAACTTCAAACCGAGTTCAGCCGAGGATGCCTTGTGCCATCCTCGGCTGAGCAATTGATTACCCGTTAGACTTATGGCGTTTCTTAGGACATTTGCGACTTCGAAAAAATGGTAGTATATTTGCACCATAATAACAGTATAAATCCATTAAAAGTAATGAATAACGCAGATTTTTGGGCATCAGTCCGCTCTATTATAGCCGATGGCTTTACGCCCGATGGTCTGCAAAAACTTGACCGTTATGCAGAGCAATTCATCAGCAACGCGTTGGTATATCAACGATTTTCACCGCAGGAACAGCATGGCTGCGCAACGGGAGGTGCAACAAATGTCATTGCATCCCTGCTCGCGGGAGCAGAAGTTGGCACAGATAGCGGCCGTCAAGCGTCATTCAACGACTTCCAAAGCGAGCGCCAATGCGCAGCGCAGCAAGAAACAGTGATTGAGCAATGGTCCAAGGCCGTCGGCCTGTGGACTGAAAGTGTCGAAGAAGTATTGTCACAAAGCCTTGGGGAACAGATTGCCGAAGGCGGTGAAGCTATCGTTTATGACCATGGCACCACACTCATCAAGTCTATAGGTCTTGATTACTTTATTCAGCCGGTTTTTGCCTTGGATCGAATCTCTCTCCACAACACCTATTTCCCCGAGACGCGTCTCTTTGTATTGGGTTTTGGACGTGACAAGCGAGGTGAGTTCAAAATCATTGTTGAGCAACCTTTCATCGATGGGCAACCAGTTAGCGACGAAGAAATCGCAACATATATGCGCCAAATGGGATTTGAACTAAAGAACCCGCGAAACTGGACTTATGCCACCCCAGACATTTACTTGAGTGACATGCATGATGAGAATGTGATTCGCTCCAATCATTCCGATACCATCTTTGTCGTTGATTGTGACATCCGCATTAACACACCAGAACTCAGACAAGGAGGGACCAGAATCCTATCAACCGAAGTCGAATTTGCATAATTGGCACTTAATCAACTTTAGATTTTTCATAGCGAATTCCTCAATACTCAATTTGGGTATAGAGGAATTGACTTGACATCTTTTCAAAGATTGACGCCTTTGGGGACACTTGCAAAAAAGAAGAACCGCCAAACGGCTGACAAGCAGCCATCTAGCAGTTCTTGAAGTAATCCCTACAGACTTGATTTTATTACATATATTACAGATACATACGCAACACCCATCTGTTTTCCAGACATTTACAACATGGCTGAAGTGTAAGCTTCTGTAATCAGGTGTAATCAACAGTAGATTCCAGTTGTCATTTTTGACAATCCCCCGATCGTGTTCACGTGTTCAAATGTTCAAGCTATTCACGTTCAATCTTCACCCTATAAAGCGACGGTACAGGTCCCCCTTCAGGTATGATTGCCACAACTTCCGTCAGCATCACAAACAATGGGGCTGGGCGGCTTTTTTCCGATTCATGAATAGAAAAATCCCTCACACCCGTGGAGAGCATGAGGGAAATACTTTAGGTTTTGATGGAGTTTTAATGCCAGGTACCGGAGAGCAGGTAATCAATCAGGGCAGTCACATCGGCAATGCTGATTATTCCATCGGTGTCAACATCGCCACAGACGAGACAAGCGCCATTATCGCCGCCCAGCAAGAAGTCGATCAATTTCGTCACGTCGTCAATGCTCACCTCTCCGTCGTGGTCCACATCACCCAACTGGAAGGTATGCTCATTTTCGAACAGGGTAACTTCCTTAACAATACTGGGGGCGATACCGCCATTGATGTAGTTGGCCTCAACATAGAAGTAGAATGTGCCACCCGAAGTGAGAGCGGTAACAGTGTAGTTCTTGTCGGTGATGCCGGTAATGACACGATAAGTCTCATCGCCGCTCTCAGAGGCCCTGAGCTGCGGTGTTGTGAATTCACCGGCATAAACCTTTACATACCTCATGTCGGGCACGCCGCTAGAGGTGATTTTAATATAGTCGCTGCTGGCGCAATTCACAACGAAGGTGTACCAGGCGAAAGACGCGTTGGCCGGGAGAGACACGTTCTTGCTATCGACACTGGTAGTGACCGTGAGGGAATTGTTGCTGTTAAAGGGTTCAGAATAAATCATGACAGTCACCTTGTCATAGCCCGTGAGGTCGTAAATACCGCTCTGAACATAACCATCTGGGCTCAAGTAGGATGCGCTATTGGAACTAAAATAGTTCAGACCGTTTTGTGACCAGCCGGCAGGAATCGCATTAGACTGAGTCCAGTCGATAGAGTCGAGCAGGGCAACGGCGGGCTTGAACGGCTTGTCGCTCACGTAGAGGGTGTAGCTCTCCACATTCTCGGCCGGGGTCTCGTCGGTCCAGGTTGCGGTGAACGAGGTGGAGGTGATATTGCTGGCTTCGAGCATCACAGGACCGTAGGTCTCCAGATCGGCAGTACCCGACACATACACGGTCTTGCTCTCGGCGCCACTGCTGCTCACTGTAATCGTGTCATTCTGTGTACCAGCAGCTGTGGGTTTATAGGTAATCGTGATGGTTGCACCTGCTGAAGCCTGGTCAGCAGTCAAGGTGGAAGGTGAAATGGTAAACACAGGGTTAGAAGACGACAATGTCACATTGTCGACCAAGTTGCGGCCACTAACGGTAAAGGTCTTGGTATAGGTCTTACCCGTCAAACAGCCGGTAAAGGACAGTGATGTGGGATAGACGGTCAACACGGGAGTAGTCACCGCACCACCCGGGGGTTCTACACCGATAATAGCCTGTTGAGACTGATCGAAAATATCAGAACCGTCTATGAAGGCATTCATTACAAACCAGTTATTACCTTCTCCACTCCAACCCCAATTAACGTGATACTTATTGTCACTGTCTCGATAGCCATCCACATTGAACGCGTGACCGCCAGCGGTGGATGCTACGGCGCAGTAAACAAGAGGACGGCCAGCGATAAGTTCTGACTGAATCAAGGCAGCCCACTCGGCATCATCATAAGAAGACTTCTGGACGTTCGTTGCTGTTGACTTGTAGCCAAAGAGCTTGAACATATCGGCTATCCTGTGGTTTTCAGAAACATTGATGCTACTACCGCCAGATGCGGCAGTACCGTACTTCATACCTTCAGCCTGACCGACATAGCGCATCAGCGTAGCCACGGCATTTCCCTGAGCGGAGGTATAATCACCAGAGTAACTATCCTTCATGTTGTCCCAGTCAAATGAGGTTGCGGGAAGAGCAGGATAGGTATAGCTAACGCTATTATGGAAGGAAAGATCTAATAAAGCTGTGTAAGACGGAAGGGCTGCAACCTGTAAGGGATACTTCCAGTAATACATTACCATCGATGCCGAGGTAGCAGGACAGCCAGTATAGCATTGATAGGTATAGCCGCTGTAAGAGAACCTGCACTGGCTCCAATAAGGAGCATCCTGGTCCCAAAGCGCGGTCAACATCGGGCTGATGGTAACTGCCTTGAGCGAAGGAGTGTTCTTGGGTGAGGGCATAGGTTTCACCACCAATCCCGGATGCGCAAGCAGATAATCAATCTCGTCCTTGTAAATACTCAGCATGTCGATCATGCCAGGAGGCAGGTTGTTGATGTCCCGCAACGGAGCATCCCCCTCCATCAATATTTCTTCGGCGCGGTCGTCACCTGCCACAACAAGGTAGGTAGTCGATGTGTTGAAAATGTAATAAACAGGCTGGTTGAGTCTCGAATTGCTCATCTCGGCCTTGAGTAAGACCGGATTGAGCGCTGATGGAGACATCATCATACCAGGATTCATTTTGTTCGCTAAATAATTATTAACTTTATTCAGTGCTGTTGCATAGTCCACTGGGGCAGCCGACACCGACATTGCGACAACAATGGCAATCAATGAAATAATGATTCTTTTCATAAATAATAATAACTATGATCAATAGATCTATTTCATAAAAATGAGTCCACAAATATACAACAATATTGTTTTATTTATTCATCTTTTCAACAGCAAACCGAAGAAATACAGTACATGATTCTAAAAAATTACCATTTTTGGTAAACACGAATTCGGTTGAACAAGTCCTCGTTTTTTCCATGGTTGTCCGCCATAAATACACACATTGCGGGGGCCACCACATGAGTGACACCCCGCAATGGATTTAGGATCTATTTATAATACCAGTCGATGATCAGAACTTCAAGAGGAGACATCAATTAGCCACCATCCTGGTATTTGAAGTAGTCTCATTATTGAGCAGGTAGTCGATGAGCTCGGACACGTCGCTGATGCCGACAATGCTGTCACCGTCCACGTCAGCTGCATCCAGATTGATGCTTGATGCATTGCCGTTCAGCAAGTAGTCGATAAGAGCCGATACATCAGCGATGCCCACCTCACCGTCACCATCCACGTCGCCACGCAGGGCTGCGTCCTTGTCGGTGAAGTAGCCGGGATTATCGGGGCCGCCGTCGATGTGGGCATAATCGGCTCCCGTATGGGCGGGATCATAGGCCGTGCCCTGGCCACCCACCAGGCTCGTACAGCCAGTAAACGTACCTGAAGGATTTAACAATAACAACGATGCTATGCTCCATTCATCACTCACATAGATGGTCTGCAGATGATCGCAGTCACCGAACATGCTGGCCATATTTTCCACCTTGGCAGTGTTGAAACTTCCCAAGTCAAGGCTTTTAAGCCCATGGCAGTTTGAGAACATGTAGTACATGTCTGTCACATTGGCGGTGTTGAAACTACTCAAGTCTAGGCTCGTCAATATTTCGCAGTAAGCGAACATACAATTCATGTCGGTCACCTCACTGGTGTTCAGGTATTTCATACCCTCGATGGCTTCGAGGTTGAGCATGCCTCCAAACCAATAGTATGTGCTTGTGGGTCGAACGCTGGCAAACGACGGGTCAAAGACCACCTTCGTGACATCTTTGGATATGTCATCGATGCGCCAGCCAGGCCGGTTGCCGTCCGTGTTCAGGCTGTAGATCGTGCCTGGGCGGATTTCTCGCTGGCGGTCGTAATAGAACGTCAGCGTACTATTCTCCGGCGTGTAGCAGGCATAGGCCTTGGCTTCATGAAAATAGCCCGGGTTGCTGGGACCGCCATCGATGTGGGCATAGGTCTTGTCCTTCGGGTTGGATTCGTTATAGGTCGTGCCCTGAGCGCCCACTATACTAAGGAGGTAATGGAACATATGCATGGAATTCTCTACAGCCTCAGTTGTCCAGCCCTCGCCAACATAAATAGTATTTAGGCTGATGCAGTCGTAGAACATATCATTCATTTCGGTCACCTTGGATGTGTTGAAAGTGCTCAGGTCAAGGATTTTCAGAGCAATACAGTCATGGAACATATAGCCCATAATGGTCACCTCGCTAGTGTTCAGGTACTCAATGCCCTCGATGGTTTCAAGGCTTTCCATGAGATAGAACCAGCAGAAAGTGCTCGTCGGGCGTGCATCAGCGAACGAGGGATCAAAGACCACCTTGGTCACATTGTCATTGGTCTCGTCAGTTACCCAACCAGGGTCGTTGTGGTTCGTGTTCAGGTCGTAGGTGGTGCCTGGACGACTGCTACGCTCGTTGTCGTAGTAAAAAGTGAACGTCGTATTCTCCGACGTATACACTGCATAGGCCTCCTTGGCACTGGCGCCGAGAGCGCACATCATAGCCGTCATGAGGACGAACAGGCGAAAAAGTAACGAACTCTTCATATTACAAGCAATTTAAAACGTGAATATTGGAATTTTGCCGCAAATTTAATAAAAATATCTGTTTCAACCCATCGGAACAACCAAATTCGGCACTGCTACAGCAAAAAGCCACACGCACACGCGAACGGGCACCACGCCAAGTCGCTAGGGGTATTGAAAACAATAAATACAATGTATTGTTTATCAATACAATTTATCTAGCATCCGCATTGTAGAGACGCAAAATGCTGGATAAATTTGGCGGCACCTCAACCATCGATGCAAGCATCATGGTGTTCGGTTTGCTCAAATTTTGCGTCTCTACTCAGTGCGCGATATAAAGGCATCCGCACCCTGAACTGCACCCCAAAAGTTTTGTGTCCAACTTTTGGGGTGCAGTTCACAGTCTAGGGTGGGACAGCACATGCCACCCTTTTTATACATTTCTCTCGCTTAGAAAATCTTGTTCATATCAATGTTAATCTTCTGATTGTCGGGAGCATTGGGATCGAAAATGATGTCAATGCTGAAGGCACCAGTCTCGTAAATGTAAATGAGCCTATTTTCGGCGGGCCATGAGTAGGCATAAGAGTGATTAGTAACAATCTTGAAATAGATTTCGGTACCCTCAGGGAACCAACCGGCCTTGTTTAAACGGTAGATGCCATCAGCGCCCTTAGTCATGTTGTTGCGCTCGTCGTTGAGATCCCACTCGCTTTCAAACAGGTTGGGGGTGCCGACAACGGTGTAAACCGATTCGGGCCAGGTGCCATTCAACAAGTAGTCGATGAGCACCGACACGTCGCTGATAGAGACGTCACCGTCCAGGTCGCAATCGGCACCACTCATGTTGATGCCAGAAACATTGCCGGAGAGCAGGTAGTCAATCAAGGGGGATACGTCACCGATGGTGATATCTAGGTCGTCGTCCACGTCACCGCGTGTGAAGGCAGGCCTCTTGGTGAGGTAGCCGGGATTGCTCGGGCCTCCGTCGATGTGGGCGTAGCCGCCATCAACATGACCATCATCGTAGGTCGTGCCCTGGCCACCAACCAGGCTGTTACAGCCAGCGAACATGCGACCTGAATATAACAACGAAGCATTGCTCCATTCATCACCCACATAGATGGTCTGCAAATGTTCACAGTTTGTAAACATGCGTGTCATGAGATTCACATTGACCGTGTTGAAAGTGCTCAAGTCAAGGCGTGTCAGGCTATGACAATTTTCGAACATACCGTACATTTTTTCCACGTTGGCGGTGTTGAAACCGCTCAAGTCAATGCTTGGCAATAAACCGCAGCCATCGAACATCTGACTCATATCGGTAACCTCAATCGTGTTCAGGTATTCCATGCCCGTGATAGACTTAAGAGCTGGCATATCATAAAACCACCCATTGGTGCTCGTCGGGCGGTAATCAGCAAACGAGGGGTCAATGACTGCCTTGGTCACATAAGGATAATCCCAATGCCATATGGGTATACCTGGCTCGTGACCCTCGATGGTGTAGATACCGCCCGGGCGACTGCTAATCTTGTTGTCGTAGTAGAAAGCTAACGTCGAATTCTCCGGCGTGAAGCAAACATAGGCCACGGTACCCGAAGCAGTGAAATAGCCCGGGTTGCTGGGGCCGCCGTCGGCGTGCGCATAGGTCTTGTCCGTCGGGTTGGATTCGTTATATACCGTGCCCATGCCGCCCACCAGGCTGGTGGTGTTATGGAACATATCTTTGGAATAAGTCACTGCGGCTGTGTTCCAGCGCTCACCCACAATGATGGTTTGCAGACTGGTGCAGCCATCGAACATGCTACCCATATCGGTTACATTGGACGTGTTGAGACCGTTCAGGTTAAGACTTGTCAAGGCAGTGCAGCCATCGAACATGCGACTCATATTGGTTACCTTGGACGTGTTGAGACCGTTCAGGTCAAGACTTGTCAATTGTGTACAATTAGCAAACATTTCACCCATATCGGTCACATCGCTGGTGTTCAGGTATCTTATGCCCGTGATAGACTGAAGATTCTGCATATAGTAAAACCATCCATGTGTGGTCGTCGGGCGGTAATTAGCGAACGAGCGGTCAAATTCTGCCTTGGTCGCACGAAGAAGCAACAAACTCCACGTGGGTAAATGGCCTGGCTCGTCTTGCAGTAAGAAAGAATTGCCCGGGCGGGTGCTGCGCTCGTTGTCGTAGTAAAAAGTGAACGTCTTGTTCTCAGACGTGTAGCAAGCATAGGCCTCTTTGGCACTGGCGCCAAGGGCGCACATCATGGCCGCCAGCAGGACGGTAAGTCTGAAAAGTAGTTTCTTGCTCATAGTCGTATCAGGTTTTATTGGTTAAATAAAATATTGTAGTCGGTTCAGAGTATCTTGCGAGATGCTCGCCACAAAGGTAATCAATTTTTTCCAATTCTCATCATCTGTTTGCCCATTTCCCGTATCCCGTAGTCGCCTTATATATATAACTGAGATTTAACTAACGTTTTTATTAACAACTAATTACAATAACAACAACATAATGAGACGACTTTTGAAATTTATGAATTACGCAGCTCAGCTCATGGCACTGATCGATATCGGAAAGACCCATCAAGCACTGGGCCACAAAGAGCATCATCAAGAAACAAAAAGAACGCCCTCAAATCAAAACACAAATGACCCCACCCTCCCAAAAACCGCCAACAACACAAAACAAGAAACGCAACCGACTGATTTCTCAGCGATTGCGCTTTCTTCTTGTGATCCCTACAGGATTCAAAATATAGAATTCTATGAAATTTAAAAATACTCAAAACACAATGATTATCAACACATTATGAAAGTTAATAA
>CADBBK010000014.1 GCA_902792895.1 uncultured Bacteroidales bacterium
TACAATTTCAAATCGTCGCACCCTTAAAAAGGACTGTAGTAGACTGAATTTCAATTATTTCAAAGAACGCTTTGTCCACTTTAACGGGACAGTAATGAGATTGCTTACTAAACCGTCAGTTTACATGGGCTCGCACCTGTTAATAATCAGGTAAAATTAGCCGTTTGTCTTTGGTATGTCAATGAAAAAGATTATTTTTGCCCCAAGAATGAGCAAATTATGAATATCATTACATATTAATCATTAAAACTAAACAATTTGGATTATGAAGAAATTATCATTACTCTTACTATTGTTGACGTGCTCTTTCGCGGCATTTGCCGGTATCAAGTCCGGTGCCCCATCACGCCTGAGCGACGATGAGGTTGGGGGCGAAAACTACTTCATCTATCAGCGCACCAGTAGCGGTTTCGCTTTCATCAATCTCGCCGGTACCACGGCCTATACTGGGTTTGTTCCCCAGAGCGGCATTATCGAGATTCAAACCACTGACGGAGGACTCATTTATTTTGTGAGGAATATTGTCTATGGGTCCGAAAAGGAGTTTGGTAATTACTGGGTAGAAGGTGAGAGTGACCAGGAAGGTGGCTTTACTATTCCTCTTGGCCAAACCATATACAAAACTCGCGGTCGTAAAGCAGTCCTATCCTGGGGAACTGTGAGCTATAATGCTTCGACGGGCCAAACCACATTTACCCGAGACGAATCTGTCTCTTATGTGACCTACACCATGGACGGAAATACCATCCACATCGAGAATACCAGTGGCCCCGACGCCGTTGACGCCCAGGAAGACGTGTCCTACGATGCTACTGGTTTGAGTATTGTCTGGGAAGATGAGGAAGCCTCTGGTGATGATGACAACTACGAGTGGGCAGGCTATTGCGAGTGGGGCACAGGGTTGGATACTACACCCTATGTCATCAGTTGGGAGCCAGAAGGTGAACTGAAAACTTATAACCGCACTAGTGACTGTATCTACTTCAGTAATAACAGCAGGTTCGGTGATACGTTCAGCCAGGAATCGTTGTCTGAAAAAGGTGTTATCATGTTTGACTACGCCAACAGGGTCGTTTACTTGAAGGACCCGCTTTTGTCTATCAACACAGGCAATTGGGTGATGGGCTCTCTGAACGATGATGGCACACTCATCAGGGTGCGCATGCCACAATTCCTCCGTTTTGAGGATTTAAATAATTATATAATGCCTGCCACGGTCCATACAAGCATCATTAATTTCTACGATCATGACCAACTCAATTTAGAGTACGATTACGAAGATCTCCTCTATAAGATAGAGGGCAATACTATCACCATGCAGGAAACTTGGGGAGACTTTACTGAACCGTATCCCTACAATTATTTTGTTAAAGGTCTTTATGCCTATGATATGGTAAATGAAGTGGGTTCTGTAGAGGCCAACATCGTATATGTACTGGATTCTGACGATCCCATCGAGCCCACCGAAAAGACCAGTGCTCCTGTCATTAATGGCTATACTGTTGACAACACTAATGGTTACTTTGTTGCTATCACCCCGACGGAGCCCAGTACCATCTATTACCGCGTGCAGCAGCCCAACAGCAGAGCATTCACTGAATGGGCCGAATACATCGATGTGCTGTGCTATACCACTCCGGGCGACTACACCATTGAGGCCTATGCTCTTGCCAATGGCAAGTTGGCCAGTGACCACGTTTCCTACGACTTCACCGTTAGCCCCGTGACAAGCATCAATGAAGTTGCTGGCGGTAAGCAGATTGCTAGCAGGCGTTACTTCAACGTCATGGGCCAAGAGGTTCAGCAGCCCGTGGGCGTAACCATCATCGTGACCACTTACAGTGACGGAACCACCACTTCGGTTAAGGTTGTGAAATAAGCTCAAGACTACAAACCTAGCCAACGATACTTCATAAAAAAGGTTGCTAGCTACTAGCAGCCTTTTTTATGTGACGATATGGATCATTGAGATAATTTACCTGGAAATCTTGAAGCCCAATTTCATGATGAGTTTGAGCGTGCCGATTGCCGTGTCGCGGTCGTATTGCTTTTCTACCTCAGGCAGGTCCTCGTAAGGAATCAGGTGAGGATGAGTCTTGAGGGTATCATTGCGCTCCGGACCATAAACCCAACCTTGGGACAACCTGGAGTGTGCCCAGACCTCATGCACATTCTCGGCTACCTGTTCGACAAGTTGCTGGAGCTCTTCGGGCAAATCAATAGCACTGGTATCCACAGGCCGAGGGATATAATCGTTTGATGCTTTCATTGTGTCACTCTATTTACATTTTCTCCACTACGTCGTTTTCACCGCATGGCATCGTGATGATGTCGTTATACAGGGGGAACTGGGCTTTTACCTGGTAGGTCTTGCGCTGATTCTCTAGAGGGACAAAGAGTTCTACTTGTCCTTCCTTGTTGGATGCTGCCTTCTGCCCTGCAACCTCAACAGTGACGTTAGGAATAAAGTTTTCGGTCTCTGGGTCCCAAATACCGAAAAGCACATGACCATATACCGATGGGTCACGATAGACATTCAAAGTCACATCATGGGTTAACTTCAAAGTTGTATCTAGAGGTAAAAAGTCTTTGCAGGTAAGCGTTACTTTCACCTCCTGATCCATAAAGCGGTGAGGAATGTTGTTGAACACACCATCCTGACCAATGGCGTGAATGGTGTCACTCTTGGACTCATTTTCAAGCATAACAGTTACCACTGCATCTTGCAATGGAGGCAGTTGGTCGTTTTGAACTGATGCCTCATTAAGACTCACCTTAGCATCAAAGGGCTGATTGGCGGCCCACACCCATGCTAGGGCAGCCAGCACTGCTATTGCACCGATGGTCCAGGCGATGATTTTCCTGATGAGCTGCCGCTTGTGGCGCTGCCAGATAGAGTCAAACTCAACACCGAGCAATTTAGATACCAGTTGCACATAGGCGCGCTCCTTGTTCAGCCATGGGAAGCGGTAAATCTTCTCATGTATGTTGGCGCCCAGGATTTCAGGCATCCCCAGTTTATCGATAATCGGATTAAAGCACTCGGTATCAGGGTTGCCGCTATGGGGCGTACCATCGACGATAAAATAATGGATTTTGTCGGTGCGGCCCAGTTCATGGAAGAACTCGATCTCCTTGCCTACCCACTCTGATTTTGCCGAATTGGGAGAACCTATAACAATCAGGTTCCTTGAAGCCCTCAAGCGATCTTTCAGTTCATCGTCAAGCCCGCCGGGTTGGATGTCGGTCGGAGCAAAGAAGATGGGTTTGATAGGCGTTCGTTCCCACCCGCGCTCGCTGCACAGTGTTGCCGGCATGCGGTAATGCTCCAGTTTGCGCTGGATGCGTTTGCCCCACTCCGTGTCCTTGGAATTGTAACTGATAAAGGCGAAATATTTGAACTGTTGTTCAGCGTTCATTGATTGTTCTGTTCCTTCCATTGCTTATAGGCTTGATTGATTTGCTGTTTCTCTTCTTTGGCAACCTGTTTTACTCCGAAGGTGATACCCAATTTGTTCTCAAAGTGATGTCGGGATATCTCTCCATCCTTCATCACGACGATATCCTTGGGCGACTGCCTCATCTCATCTGCGCGGTCGAACAGGGATGTCTCACTGTCCTGATTCCAATCGGCAAATTCAAGCAGAACGTATTCGCCCGACATTCCTTGGGCCGAGGCTGGAGTATCGCCGTTGTTCACGGTTCCGATGAAGCAATGATTGCTCAAGAAACCCTTGAGTTTGCCTTTTTGCATGGCGAGCTGATACTCTGTCATGAGGATGTTCTTCTTGATATTGACGACCTCTTTGCTGTTTTCGCCCTTGAGTGACGCGATAATGTCAAAGGCTTTCTGATAGTACTCCAAGGCCTTGGTATAGTCGGTAAGTTTACCATAGGCGCCAGCAGTACTGTTGTAAGTCTGGGCTGTTGCGGCACTGCTGTTGCCTTGTACCTGTTCACGGATGGCTGCGGCCTTCAAGAAGTGCTCCAACGACTGGGCATACTCACCACGCCGATAGAGTACCGCCCCCATGCTGTCATAGGCACCAGCCAACCCTACCCTATCATCACTTTGGGCGGATTCTCTGGCCGCCAAAGCACGGGAGTAACATTCTAAGGCATGGGCATAATCCCTCTGATTCATATAGAGCAAGCCCATGTTTTCAATCGACTTGATGGTAGACGGATGATTGTCGCCCAGCGTTTTCCGTTTCACATCAAGCGACTTGCCGTACCACTCAAGCGCCTTGACATAATCACGCTGACGGTCGTAGACCTGTCCTATGTTATTGTAGCAAATGGCTGCATCAGGATGGTCGCTACCAAGTACTTTCTCGGTGATTGCCATAGACTTGTTATAAGATTCTAGGGCTTTGCTGTAGTCATTGAGGCCTAAATAAGCCGAACCGATGTTGCTCAGCGTCAGGGCCACATCAGGATGCGTCTCGCCCAGCACTTGCTGACGGATGTTGAGGGCACGGTTAAAGTACTCCAGTGCGCGGGAGTAGTCACCCATGGCAGTATATACCGATCCGATATTGCTGTAAGACATGGCCAGGTCAGGATGGTCAGCATCCAAAAGTTTCTCTCGTATTGCGAGTGACTTATTGAAATAGTCCATCGCATTGGCATAGTCGCCGCGTGAGTAATACAACGCTCCCAGGTTATTATAGGACATGGCAGTCGCCGGATGCTCAGTTCCAAGTGTAGCCTCCTCAATGGCCAACGACTTGAGGTAGTGCTCCAGTGCTTGGGTTGAATTACCCGTGGCATCCATGAGCATGCCGATGTTGTTGTGCGTAGTTGCGGTCACGGCATTATCATCACCTAGTGATTTCTCACAGATGGAGAGTGCTTTACGGTAATTGTCCATCGACAAGTCAAATTTGCCTTGCTTGCGGTAAATCATGCCGATATTGTTATAAATTATGGCCACAATCTCGGAGTCACTGCCCATCTGCTCGAGCGCATGAGCAAGAGCCCGCTGATAATAGTTGAGCGCAGCGGGATAATCGGCCATGTAATCGCAGGCAAAATCACCGGCATCGCTCAGCCAAGCAACGTTGGTGGAATCAAGTCTGACGCGTTGTGCCAGATAATAGGCTGCTGAGTCATTGTTGTGTTCCAACTTGAATTTCTCAAAGAAGTGGTAACAGTCCTGGGCGATGTCGTTCTTGGAGGCCTGGGTGCCGGCCTGACTTTGTTCGAGGCGCTGTTGGCGCTCGGCAATCTCTGCGGCCTCGGCAGCCTCAATGGCTTCGGCCTTGTGGATAGCCTCGATGCGGTCGTTGATGTCTCCCTTGGAACGCAGCAACGAGTCTGCCTCAGCAAGACGTCCCTCAAGGATGCAGTCACTGATGCGTGTATTGAATTCGTCCAGGAGATCGTAGTCGATCTGCGAATAACGTTCGGCCATCTCACCGATCAGTTTCTCATTGGTTTCCTGTTGGGCGTACAGCTCCTGCAGGGCCTTCTGGTACTCCTCGTGTGTGATTTTGTTCTGCTCTTTGAGGTCCTCGATCTCGTCTTCACGTTGTTGCAGTTGCCGTTGCAGGGTGCGACGGATCTTGCGTTCTGATGCCAACTTGTCGTCGGTCTTCTGCTCGGGTGTTTCCAGCACAAGAATCAAGGGGTTGGGTGAAAACACATAGGCTTTAGTCAACATCTCAGGGTCATTGACAACATAACCTTGTTTTTTCACGCTCTGGATAAAGAACTTGTTAGCGGGAATCGGGAAGGAGAACACGCCGTTGGCCTGTGTGACCACTGCGCTGCGTCCTTTGACTTGCACTGTCGCCCCGCTGATGCGGGTACCCGGCACAACGGCTCCGTTACTGCCTTTGCGTCCCTTGGTTTTGACATAGCCTTGCTGAGTCTGCGCCGTTGCACACAGCGCCAGCAGCAAACTGAATGACAACAATAATATTTTTCTCATATCGGTGTGATTACTGATTCATGTTTTGGGTGTCGTCAGCGCTCCTGCTGCCATCAGAACCTTCGTCAACATTCTCGCTATTGTCTTGCTCGCCATGGTTAAGCCCAATTCCCAACGAGACGTCTACGACATTATAGTCATAGCTTTGGATAGCACTTGTCAACTCATTCCATGGCTTGAGGCATCCATGCAGCAAGCGCAGTTCGTCTTTGTCATTTACCCCACCTGCATCGCTGTAACCCAGTAGCTCATGTGAGGCGATCCAGCGCAAGTGCTCGGTCTGTGCCAATATGTCCAGCACCCGGGTGACAGTATCATCGGGCTCGATGCCCTGCCATGTGTAGGTGGTCTCATTCTCTTTTCTTGACAGGTAGGGTCCGGATAGCATGAGATACTTTTCTTGACCTAGGGCCTGGTGGGCAAGTATCTGCTTGGTGTGCTTGTGGAAACAGTTTTCCATATTCTGGGTTTGCACACGGCGCAGCCGCATGATGCCCGACAAGGTGGGCGAGTAACGCACCCCAAGCTGCATCAGGTCCTTATGCTCGCTGTCCCAGTCGAGCGGGTCCGGCATTTGTCCGCCTGCTGCTCTGTTGAGCAATACAATGGACTGGTCGTACATCTGCTTGAAGTGCTTAGCCTTGGCCTTGAGCCTTTCGTTCACGATATAATCGTAGGTGTAAGTGTCCTCTATTGAGCCGAATAGTGTTATGGGTTCATGAATGGAATCCTCCTTGTTAATTTGCTGCTGATGATTGCTCCCATTACTACTCATCTGAGCTGCCCACAACCGGTTGTAGTGCTCTGTAATCCTGCGCAGATGACCATCAGGATCATTGCTTACCCTGA
This sequence comes from uncultured Bacteroidales bacterium, assembly GCA_902792895.1. Lineage (GTDB taxonomy): Bacteria > Bacteroidota > Bacteroidia > Bacteroidales > Muribaculaceae > Sodaliphilus. The sequence goes on from CADBBK010000014.1 coordinate 6,785, forward strand.
CCAGGATGCGCAAGCGGGACATGTCCTCGCGATAACGTACAGCCAACCTGAAGATCCTTACGGCTAGCGACACGTTAGTCACATCATCGCCAAGAGCGATGACCACATAGTTGAGCGTCCTGATAATTGCTTCAAGATAGTTGTAGAAATCTACCCCAAGCACGTCCATATTATGGAGAGTGATGGCTGATGAGTTGTCGGACACTCCACCGCCCTCAAAGCAATTCATGCGGCGGGACACCGACGGCGCACCGGCAGTAAACAATCCTGCCTTATGCTTGATGTCCTTGTCAACGATGTCGCAATGGAAATCTGAGCGCTCACCCTCATTGCTTCCAGTCCTAACAAAAGCGCCGAACGCATACAGGAATCGCAACGCGTCATGCCCCACCTCGTCAAAGCCGATTATCAACGCATTGAAAGGCGATGATACCGTAGCATCGTTTTCAATTTTTACATAATTGGCAGGATGTAGTTCAGCATGCTGTTTCAGCATCTCGACGCTGATGCGCGACGGGTCAACGACCTTGACCTCGAGATGCTCACGCATTTGCTCGTCCTCAATCACGCGGTGTATGCTATTGTAGCGGGCTCGGCAATAGAGCGTCACCTTGATGCCGGCATCAACGGCAGCGTTGATGGTCATGTCACGCTTCAAGTTACCCACCGCCTGGATGTTAGCACTGGTGTCATCGGTGAGAACAAACATATGTACCTCGCCGCTGGTTTTGTCCCTGATGATACGTGCCAGTGTTTTTAAGTCAAAATGTTGATTCAGAATATCTGCACTAGACGATTTCCCAGCCAAGTCTGCATAGGTGCTCGTTGTCAGGCAATCCAGTTCGCACAACCACTCCATGTTTTGGTTGCTGAGTGACAGGAAGTTGAACAATCTCTCCATGCCATTACGCTCGCTGTTCGATTCTTTGTCATGGTTAGCCCTCACAATGATGATGCGATAATTCCCATCATTACCATAGTGTTGAATGATGCTCCGCGCTAACAGGAACGATGGCTCATTCAGACCCCAAAAAACAAAAGTATCACGCTTCGGGGCTTGAAAACGAGCTTCAATCACCATCCTGGCCGAAGCGATGATGTTGAAACCGAAATGCTTGAGAACAAATACCAACGAGACGATAGCCGCCAACATGTGTACCAGTGAGAAACAGCCCATAAAAATCCAATTGTCATGGAACTGAGAATGAATGGCACACACATCACTGTCCAACAGAAACATCTCAAAGGCATGAACAATGGCCATCGGCGCATTGGTCAAAAGCGACAATGGACTGTGGCCGATATACATACCCACGTCATAGATGATAAATCCAGCCAGCCACACCGTAGCAAACGCGCTTGTAAGTAAGTGTCCAGACACATTCCATCTTGCTCCGCCACCACGTCGGTTCGACAGCCAGCTGAATAGTATCATCAGCAGAGCCACCAACACGCCTAGCACACTGCTCCAGCCTGCCAGTACGGGTAGATAGCTTGTCACATCAACATCGTGGCCCGTGATTAAGGGAAGTCCTGCAACTGCCAACGGCATATCATTCATAAAGGTCATCATCTCTCTACGTCGTCTCTACAGTTAATCTATCGGAGCGCCAACTAATGATTACACTACACGGTACTCCGCATTATTTATTAAAACGCAAATTTACACCGAATTTATCAAAATCACAACCATACAGCCGAAAAAAGCACGTAGGTTGCGTGACCGACGTGCTTTTAGTGCTGATTCTGGCAGACGGTAAGGATGTATAGTGGGGTGATGGTGGTGTGAAAATTGTATGGGGTAAGGTCTCCCTCAAGCAGATGGACAGGATCGGGGCCAACAGGCAGCTTGGCTGTGTCGCCTATGAGCTTGAAAAGGCTTTCTTTCATCGTCCATAGACGCGTGAATGCGACATCGGGCTGTGCTGATGCCGCTATGATGTGCCGCTCACTGTCGTTCATTGTGCGTAACACAACGTCGTCGTCGGCATGGGTAATCAACTCCACGTCAATGCCCACTGACCGAACATCCACGACGCAGGCCACGGCTTCACTGCAATGGCTTAGACTGAAATGTATATCTGGCCGTCCCTCCAGAGATGGTTTTCCGCCTGGCCCGTAAACGAAGGGTGGCACTTGCTGGATGTCGTACTCGAGCAGCAGGGCTTGCTTCAAGAGCAGCCATGCAGCAATGCTCTGGCGGCGGTCGCTCTCCTGCAGATAGCGCAGGGCTTGTTGCCGCCGCCAGGGACTCACTGCCGCCAATGCTTCCTGAAGGTCAAAATCCCAGATATGGTCATTGAGATAAACCACCCTATGGTATATTAGTTTGACAGCGCCAATGGCAGGTCACTGCAGGACGAACTTGATGTGCTTTGCACGATGGAGGACGTAGATAACCACAGCCTCGATACTGTAGGCAATCAGATAGCTGAACCAGATGTATTGAGGCATCACGCGCGACATAATCCACAGCACGGGAATGACTGTGAGTGACAGCGCAAACGAGATAAACAGCGCCATGCCGTGCTGACCATAAAGTTTATAGATGATCATCAGCACATAGATGTAGCAGAAGGGGATGAAACTCAAGGCGAACACACGCAGAGCGGGTCCGCTCTGGGCCAGCATGTCGGGCTCGTCGCAACCAAACAAGCGTGCGATGCCACTGGGGAAAATCCACACGAGCAAGCAGGTGGTGACCATAGCAACGGTGATGAAGCGGAAACCTCGCTTGATGACGGTGCGCACGCCCTTGTTGTTGCCTTCGCCCACCTGAGTGGCCCCCAAGGACTGCAGCGTCTGGCAGGTTCCCGAGAGGAACAGGTTATAGACTTGCAACAGGTTCATGCACAGAGCGAAAACGAAGATGCCCGTGCGGCCTGTCGTCGTGAGGACGATTTGGTTGGCACTGAACAGCAACAGCGTCAAGCAGATAGAGGCCACGGCCAACGGAGCGCCTTGGGAGATGATGCGTCGCCATGAGGATGCCAAGCCATCGGTCGTGAAGACAGGCACCAGTCGCCGGTTCTGGGGATTGCGCCAGTGTGTGAGCAGGATGGCGATACCTACCAGATGGCCTATCACCGTGGCTGCCGAAGAACCTGTAATGCCCCATCCGAACCACTTGATGAATATGATGTCAAGACATAGGTTCACCGCGTTGTCGATGATGACGGCCAGCGAAACCAATCGAGGGCTACCGTTCACACCAACCATGGTTGATAGCCCCCACATGAGGATAAAGGCCGGACTGCCGATGAGCAGGACTTGCATGTAGTCATGGGCCAGCGGCAAAATCTGCTCGTTGCTGCAGAGCATGCGTGCCGTCTGGTTTGGGAATATCAGGCCGCCGACAATCGCCAACAGCAGTCCCAGCCCCAGTGTCAGTAACAGCGCGCGGGTGAAGAAACGCCGAGCGTCATCAGTCTTTTTCTGGCCCAAGGCATAAGCCACCAACATTCCTGCACCCGCGTTGATGAGCAGATGCATGGTAAAAATGAACTGGTTGATGGGCTTGGACAGGTTGATGGCGCTGACGCCATCCTCGCTGATGAGGTTACCCACGATGATGCCATCCACCACATTACCCAGGCAACCCGAGAGGGCAACAAGGATGTAGGCACCAAGGTAACCGTAAAACTGAGAATGAATATCCTTGTCCTGTTGAATAGCCATAATCGATTACATATCAAAGAAACCAAGCGAACTGATGGCAGTGAGCATGCGCTCAACATAGTCCCATGACGTGGGAGACCATGAAAAATCGAGGCGGTAAAGCACCTGAGTGGTGTAGTCATTATCACGCTTGACGTCGGCAGTCTTCTGGCCGTGTGCCATATCTTGATAAGCGAGTAACGAAGACATCTGCTTGGCCATCTGCGGGTCTTCCTTGGCTTTTTCCATGGCCTCGGCAAATTCTTCCTGCTCTACAAAACGAACTCCGTCACCGACTGAGGAGAGGCCCTCAAGCACATCACCCAGGAACTGGCCGTGAATGTTGTAAGGGTGGAAGACGGTGCACTCCCGCGGGGTGGAGCTCAGCAGCACGATGGCATGGGCTACCTCGTTGATGGGCGAGAATTCAACCTGCTTATTGCGCATGCTATACGGGCAGCAGCCCAGCATGTTATAAACTTTGATGCGCCCCATGAACGAGTTGGTGGCAAAATTGGCCTGGAACTCACCGTCGGTGGAACGGGCGGCCAAGTTACCCACGCGCATGATTTTGGCATTAAGCCCATGCAGGGCAACGGCATTGAGAATCAAGCGTTCGGCCATGAACTTGGAATAGATGTACTTGTTGCCGAGGAACTGCCCCATATACAGACGTTGTTCAGTATATATGTCATCCTTGATTTCCCCTGCCCACAGGCCACGTGTGCTGGCAGTAGAGATGTGCACGAGTTTGGCACCGGTCTTGACGCAGAAGTCCACACAGCGTTGTGCTCCACCAATGTTCACGTCCTCGATCTCAGTGCCTTCGCTGAAGTGCTTCACGATAGCGGCACAGTTGATCACCGTATCAACGTGCAAGCCTTCACCAAAGTCGCTGGTCACGTCACCCAGGACGATGTGCAGCCGCTTACCGAAGAGGTCCTTGAAGGCATCCGAGAAGTAGTAGAACAGCAGGGTGCGGAGACGGCTTTCGGCCTTGTCAAGAGTCTTGCCACGCACCAGGCAATAGATATTCTCGGCATCCGAATCGATGAGGTCGCGCAGGATATGGATACCCAGATAACCCGTAGCACCCGTGAGCAGTACATTGCCCAAGCGTTGGCGTTCTCCCTTGCGGTAATTATCCAGCGTGTTGCGCTGCAGCAGATTGTTGATGGCGCTGTAATCAAATGCCGTTATCTCATCAGCACCCTCGTCACCGCTCTCACCTGTAATGAGGCGGGCCAGTTTGCGGGGCGTGGGATTGGCGAACACATCACCATAGGCCACATGCAGGCCGGCCTTGTCGGCCTCAATGATGACACGCGTCACCACGAGCGATGTGCCTCCCAACTCGAAGAAGTTATCGGTCGCTCCCACCTTGTCCATCTGCAGAATATCAGCAAAGATATCACAGAAAGCACGTTCCGTATCATTGGCAGGCTCGACTTGAGCCGAAGCAATTGCCAACTCGGGTTCAGGCAGCGCTTTGACATCGGTCTTGCCGTTTGGCGTCATGGGCATCTCTTTGAGTTGCAGATAGGCCGTGGGCACCATGTATTGCGTCAGGCTCTTGGAAATCTCGGCTTTGAGGGCATCGGGTGCGATCTCGCGATCAGCGGTGTAATAAGCACACAGGTGCTCCTTGTCGTTGATTTTACGGATGAGGATCACAACCTTTTTCATGCCTTCGACCTTGAGCATGACATTTTCGATTTCGCCCAACTCGATGCGCAGGCCACGCAGCTTGATCTGGTGGTCGGTACGTCCCAAGATGGCGACATCACCATCAGGCAACCACTTAGCATAGTCACCTGATTTATATACCCGCGTGCCGTGGTAATCCACAAAGCGCTCACGCGTCATCTCGTCCAGATTGTTGTAACCATGAGCCACACCACGGCCACCGATATACAGCTCGCCGACGACACCGGCGGGCAGCTCGTTGCCGTCCTGATCCACGACAAATTCCACAACATTCAACTGGGGCTTGCCCACAGTGACGGCGGAGGCTGTTGTCAATTCCTTGTTATTGGAGGCCACGGTGATTTCGGTGGGACCGTAGCAGTTGAAGATGCGGGCCTGGGTGACTTTACGGAGTTGAGTCAGCAATTGGTCGGAGAATTTCTCACCACCGGCACGCACGATGTTGATGCGGCTGATGGCTTTGCAGAAGTCCTCGCTCGTCAGCCAGGTCAGCCAGCGCGACGGAGTACCCGACACCATGTTGACCTGTTCCTCGGTAATGAGGCGTGCAAGGTCAAGGGGATTGTTGGCCTGTTCCTCGGTGGCCACGACAAGCGTCTTGCCATTGAAGAAGGCCGTGCCGATGTCCTGCAGCGCAGCGTCAAACGAGATGGTCGTCACGCTCATGATGCGCTTGGCATCAGTCAAGACTCCGTTGGCAAATACGTTGGCGGGATGGCCATACAGATAGTTGCAGATGCCGCGGTGATGCAGCATCACACCCTTGGGACGACCCGTGGAGCCACTGGTGTAAATCAGGTAGGCCAAGTCATTGGGAGTGATAACGGTAACTACATTGCCATCGTTATCGTCATTGATGAGTTCCTCGACATTGATAGCCTTACCCTCGGGCAAGGTATCCATTCGGTCGGCAGAGGTGATGATGTATCGGGCCTCGCTGTCCTCAAGAATCAGTTTCACGCGGTCAGCGGGATATTCAGGATCGCAGGGAATATAGGCTGCGCCCGACTTGAGCACGCCGAATAACGCCAGAATCAGTCGGCTTGTGCGCGGCAGCAACAAGGCCACACGGTCACGTTCCTGGACCCCGCGTTTTCTCAATGCGGTAGCGATGCGGTTTGTCAGCCCGTCTATTTCTAGGTAGGTAAATCGGGCATCTACAGCGACGAGGGCCTCGTGGTCGGGCTGCGTCTTGGCAAAATGACCGATGCACTCATGGAACAGCGTGAATGGCGCTTCGCCGTGTGCTGTCTGGCGCATGTGCTTCAATTCCTCTTCTTGACTCTCGCTAACTATAGATAACTGACGCAGGCGGCCCTGGGGCTGCTCCATCATTCTCATGGCAACCGCCACAATACTCTCGGCCAGACCGGTTCCCACGCGCTCAGTGTATATCGAGTCGTCAAATTGCACGACAACGCCACGCGACTCAATCTTGATGTTGATTTTGAACTTGGGCACATTGAGTTCCAGCAATTCTTGGCTGATTGCCTTACCGTTTACCGTGTATTCTGAAAGTACTCCCACCTGATAGGCGTAGGCTATAGCGGGCATGAAACCATAGTCGGTGGCGATGCGGGCAAAGGGATAATCCTCGTGACGCAACGTTTGGTCAAATGTTTCGCTGGTTTGTTTCAGGAATTCATCCACAGTCACATCAGCGATATTCATGCCCAGTGCCAGGGTATTGACAAACATACCCACAGTGTCGGCAATCTTAAGGTTGCTCCGACCGCTGCTCACGGTACATAGATAAACCTCGCGGTTGTTGGTGTAACGTGATACCACATAAGAAGTTGCGGCCAGGAACAAGTGGGCAGGCGTAATCTCATGCGCACGGCAGAAGGCTGAAGCCTTCTCCAAGTCAACAGGACAAACGGCTTCGCCGATGTACCCCTGCTCGTTGCTCTTTGGGAGGTCTGCCGGAATTTCACTGGCTCCTTCGCAGGTCTGCAGCATCTCGGCAAAGAACTGTTGCGAAGATTTGAAGGAATCGCTTTCCTCGGCATTCTGCTGGTCGGCAACAAAGTCCAGATAACTGTAAGATTCCTTCTCAACGGGTTGGCCCTCAAGAGCGGAGTTGATTTGCCTGATGAGCAGATCGGCCGAGCCACCGTCAAATACCAGATGGTGGATATCGAGCAGCAGATACACGCCTTTATCGGTTTTTACTACTTCGGCACGATAGAGCGGCGGTTTCTGGAGGTTAAAGGGCTGTACAAACTCAATCTTATATTTGGCCAACTCATCTTCGGTCATTTGGGTAATGGGGACTTCGACAGGCACGCTGCCCTCGGTCGTCTGAATGATGGCATCACCCTCGGTCACGAAATGAACACCCAGTTCGGGATGGGCCTCGATGACGCGTTTCACAACGTCAGACAGGCAATTAGGATCTGTACCCTCGGGATAGGTGAGCAGATACGGAATGTTGTAGATCGTGGAAGTGGGATTCTTGAGGCATTCAAAATAGACACCTGTCTGGGCATAAGACAACGGAGCCTTGGTGCGCTCTACGTTAGCGTTCGAAGCTTGGTCCTGTATCTCTACAGCCCCCGAGAGCAAGTGATTGAGAATCTCATTCTCTATCGACTGTATGGTTCCTGTCTTGACCAAACTCCTGGAGTCCAGTGTCACGCCATAGCGCTTGTTAACTTGCACAGCCAGTTTGATGGACGATATCGACGTCAGTCCAGCGTAGCCCAGCACCGTGGTCACACCAAAGTCGGTCGTGTTGACAATTTCAGCAACCATCTGATGCAGTTCCTGTTCCAGAACATTCATGGGCACATTGCTCTCCTCGACAGCAGCAGCCTTTTTCTCAGGCTTGGGCAACGCACGCTTGTTGACCTTCTGATTCTGGTTCAACGGGATAGCGTCGATTTGCATCGTTACGGCAGGCACCATGTAAGGCGGTTTCTGGTCCAGAATAAAGTTGTTGAGGGCCTCGATGTCCACTTGGTTGTCGCTCACGACATAAGCAGCGATAAATTTGCCGCCACCCTCCTCGTCAAATGCTTGTACCGTAGCATCCTTAATGCCAGGGAATTCACGGATAACACTTTCGACCTCTTTCAACTCGATGCGGAAACCGCGAATCTTCACCTGTCCGTCGCGACGGCCCACAAACTGGATATCTCCCGAGGGCAGGTAGCGAACGATGTCACCCGTTCGATAGATGCGTGAATATTTTGCATCGGTGGTGAACGGATTATCGATATAAACCTCGGCTGTTTTCTCAGGACGGTTCAGATAACCACGGCTCACCTGCGGTCCAGCCACCCATAGCTCACCTGCGGCTCCCACGGGCAGTCGATGGCCCTGCGGGTCAACAATGTATAAGCGCAGGTTGTCCAACGATTTGCCAATGGGGATTTCATTCATCTTCCTATCTACCCGATAGCAAGTGATGTAAATAGTGGCCTCGGTGGGGCCGTATACGTTATAGAAGGCGTAATTCTTGGGCGGTGTGAGCGAAGCCAGTTTTTCACCGCCGGTAGAGAGGTACAACAGCGAGTGGTTCTCGATGCTGGTGGCAAACTGGTAGCCCACCTGGGTGGTCATGAACGAATGGGTGATGGCGTTCTGCTCGAAGTAGTCGTTAAGAGCAATCAGATCCAACCTCAATTCCTCGGGGACGATATAAAGCGTTGCACCGGTGGTCAACGTTGGATACATATCCATCATACAGGCATCAAACCCATAGCTGGCATAAGCCGCCACATTGTGCTCGGGCTTGAGACCGTAGAAACGCTGATACCAATTGATGAAGGCCACCAAATTGCGGTGGATGAGTTGGCAACCCTTGGGGATGCCGGTAGAGCCTGAAGTATAGAGCAAAATGAACAGCTGGTCAGGGACAATTACCACATCGGGAGCGGCCGCCTGAGGAAGACTGTCGATTTCACTAGTCAAGAGCACCTCGCCCTGATATTCATTCACAATCGGACGTAACTCATCATCGGCAATCAGCAATTTTGCATTAGCGTCTTGCATCATGAAATTGAGGCGTTCCTGAGGATAGCTGGGATCCAGCGGCTGATAGGCGCAGCCAGCTTTTAAAACGCCCAGCGAAGCGATGGGCATCCATTCACTGCGGGGAATCAAAACCGACACGACATCTTCGCGCTTGAGGCCCTTGGCTACGATATAGGCTGCGATGCGGTCACTGATGGCATCTACCTGGGCATAGGAGAAGCGCTTTTCCTTGAACACCACTGCCAGAGCATCGGGCGTGGCCTGTGCCTGGCGACGGAACAGCGAGACGATGGTCTGAGTATCGTCATAGTCAACGTCATTTTGGTTGAAACTGTCCAGTGTCGCGGTCTGAGCCGGTGTGGCGATGTTGATGTCACGCAGGAGTTCGTGGTTGAGGAATCCCTCAAGAACTGCCTCATAACTCTCCAGAATCTGGCTGATGATTTCCCGTGAATATTCGTTGGAATTGTATTCGGCTTTTGCCTGATAACGTCCGTTCTGGATGAAGACCTTTAGGTAGAATGAGGCATCCAAAGTGCTGTTTCCCAATCTGATAGTCAGCATTGGTTTGCCACCCATCGTCTCGTTGTCAAACAGTTGGCCATGCCATGCAAACATCGAATTGGACTGCAGATTCAGGTCCATCATCACGTCGCTGTAAGTATATGCCTCATGCTGGCGGCAGCCCCTCATCTGCTCCTGGCTCTGCTGCAACAGGTCCAGCACTGTGGTGTCGGGCGTGAATTTGGCATAAACGGGCAGCGTTTTAACCGTCATGCCCACCGAGTGACTGTAGCGTTTGTCCGAGCGGCCGTTATAAACGGTTGTGAACAGGCTTTCCTGCTCGTTGTTGAACTTTGCCAACAAAAAGGCATAGGCCGTTGTGAACAGCGTGCTCTTGTAGATGCCGTTGCGCTGGCAATAGTCCTCAACGCGGCCCATGTCGAGTGCCATGCTGCGAAGCAAATTGTCCTCGTTGTGCTCGGGCTCCTCCAAGTCGGGCATAAACTGGGTGAAAGTATCGCCGCAGTCAAAGTTGGCCGCATACCAGCGTTTGCCCTCGTCAAAGGCTGGCGTCTGGCGCAGCTGGGCCTCGGCTTCAGCAACCTGCATGATGGTCAGTTCCTCGGGCTCTATCTCTACTCCACGGTAAGCCTTGTCGATGTCCTGCAATATAATCTGCATCGATGTGCCATCGACAATGATGTGGTGATAGTCCAAAAAGAGGTAATAATTCTTCTCATTCCGCAGCAGGTTGACGTGGAACAGGCGTCCGCCTTCCAGGTCAAACGGCTTAACGAGACGGGGTTTTTCCTGCTCGATGTCAGAAATATCCTCGATTTCAAGTGCCCATTGTTCCTTTTCCAGGTCCAATGTCTGAATGGGGTCCCCATCGTTGTTCAGCTCGATGCGGGTGAACAGTGTGGGATGAGCCATAAAGGCTGTGCGAATAGCCTCGAGCAACCTGTCGCCGTCGAGCGAGCGGTCAAGAACATATATATAGGGCAAATTGTAGAACGCCTCCTGCTTGTGGCTCGCACATTCCACGAAGATGCCGAATTGAGACGTCGTTAACGGTGCTGATTTCTTCATAGATTCCGTATAAAATCTAATTTAATTGTTGATGTCTGTTTACCACTTGATTTTGAAAATCCGTGGATTTACACTCAGGGATATCCATCCCCAGCGCAGTTGGTTATTGATACCAGAACGTTTCAGGCGCTCCATCGTTTCGTATCCTTTCATGAACGAGGCTCCCAGCGACAGTTTCACGTCGCTGCTGATCGCATAGTTGGCTTGAAATTCGAGCTCATGGCCCAGCGCCATGTCCATGCCATCGAGTTTGGTGGCGGTCGCCAGATAATGGTAGCCGGCACTCAGGTTGAGTCCTCGCAGCGGGCTATAGAAAGCCTTTAGATAGACGTTCTGCAGGCCAGGAGTGAAGCCGTTGTGGTAGGCGCTGACGTAGAAAAAGTCCATAGCCCCGTAGAACTTGTGGTGGGAGCCATAAACCGTGCTGAATCCCTTGATGACATCGTGAAGGATCATACCCACGTTGTGTCCAGTGGGAACAGCGAAATACTTGTCACCGCTCAGGTAATCATAGCCCGTCGTAAAGCCAAAGCGCTCCGATGGCATGAACGACAACTTGGCACTCGCCATCCATGCATCAATCTTTATCGCATTTTCATTTTTGCCGAACTGATGATAATAAGAGAGTTCGGCTTTCCAACGCCTCGGCTGGAAGGACAGATATCCACCCAGCAAATGCTGGAACCACGTCCTGTCTTTTCGGTCATCGAGGTTGCTCTGCATGCCGATGTTCATGAACAGTAATGAAGCCCCCAGGGGGAACCGAGGCACGTCGTAGTGGTACCACGCGGTGTGCATCGTCTTGTAGGGTTGTGCCCCACCCTCGTAGATGGAGCCTCCGGTCTCGATTACATCGGCATTCTGGTTATAGGCCAGAATCACGTGGGCCTTGTGACCGTGGCCCTCGTAGCCCAGGCGCAGCACATCGTGGGTCAACGATGCCATCGCCCAATCATCGGAGCCGATAATGCGTTCGTCATCGTAGGAGAGCGCTACCCTACCCAACTGGCCAAAAAAGCCGGAGTGTGTCGAGAGTTTTACCCAGGTCTCAAACAGGTTGAAGCCACCCTTGCCCGCCTGCCCCCACACGCCAGAATGCTGTGGCGTCACACGCGCTTCGAGCCAATCGCGCTTGAAGTTGATGGGCAATCGTGTGCGGCTCAACACAAAGCTGCTCATGGGCACCTTCGGGTCTTCGGGTTCCTCGTCGATGTCCACCGGTTCGGTCGGCATTCCTCCGTAGCGGGATTCGCCGCGACCCAGGAACTGCAGGTCAACGCTAAACTCGTTCTTCTTGACTGAAGTGCTGTCGTCTGCGGGCTGTGCCGCAACCGCTAGCGTGTTGAGGGCCAGCAGCGCCAGCAGCAAGCGCATCAGTCGTTGATATCCGCTTGTCATTACGATGCCGCTGTTACTCTACTTCAAACAGGCTGATCAGTCCAGTCAGCTTAAACACGTTCCTGATGTCTTCATTCAGGTTGCGCAAGATTACCTTGCTGCCGGCAGCCTTGGCGCTCTTGAGGATGCCCAAGAGAATGCGCAAGCCGCTGGATGCGATATACTCCAGTTTCTCACACTCGATGACCACATCACGGCCTTCGCTGTTAAACAGGGGCTGCAACTCCTTTTCTACCTCAATAGCAGCAGCGGTATCCAGCTCGCCCTCGAGCGTGGCGACCAGCTTGCCATCCAATTCTTCAATGCTTGTTTTCATTTGATATCAATAAATTACGGTTTAAATTTCTTTTTAATCGTCAAAATGTTTTTTCCATCGACTCGCTCATAGTTGATCGAGTCCATGAGTTCCCTCACCAGGAAGATGCCCAAGCCACCGATGGGACGTTCCTCGGCCGTCAATGTGGTGTCCACCCTGCCCCCCTCGGTGGGATCAAAGGCCTTGCCCGAATCGCTGATGACAAACTTGAGGGCAGAGCCGTCGGACATCGCATCCACTTGGATTTGGCCCGTTGTGCCGACGGGATAGGCATAATCAATCACGTTGACCACGGCCTCCTCAACAGCGAGCTTGAACTGATGAGCCAGCGAGGGCTCCATCTGCAACTGGCTGGTGATGCGGGCCACAAAGTCGTTGAGCACCGGCACTTGGCTCAACTCATTGGTGAGCATCAGGGTGTCGGCCAACGTCAGCTGGTGGTCGCTGGGAGTGTAACGTACGGCCATCAGCGTCAGGTCGTCGCTCTGTTCAGCGCCGCCAACGAAACTCTTCACGGCGTCTCTGACGGCATCAACCATCATGCCGGGTGTCGTCTGCTCCATGCCACAGAAGGCCCTCAGCACTGCCATCGGGCGCTCCAAGCCCATCTGGCGGTGTTCCTTGTCCATGGCTTCGGTCAAGCCATCGGTATAGAGGAACAACGTCGAGCCAGGCTTCAGTTCGATTTCCTGCATCTCATAGTGGAAGTCCTCGATGACGCCCAGCGGCAGGTTGGCCTTAACAGGCAGCAGGCTCACCTCATCACCGACGAGTATCGGAATCTCGTGGCCGGCATTGCAGTAGCGCAGGCGCCCGGTGGGAAGATCCAGCACACCGATAAAGAAGGTCACGAACATATTACTGTCGTTGTTACGGCATGAGGTCACGTTGAGGTCCTGCATGATATAGGCCGGGTTGCTGTCGTGAGATGTTGAGGAGCAGAACAGGGCGTGGACCACCGACATCACTAGCGCCGACGGCACACCCTTGCCGCTCACGTCACCGATGCAGAAGTACAGCTTCTCGTCACGGATGAAGTAATCGAGCAGGTCACCGCCCACCTCCCTGGCGGGCAACAGCAGGGCACACGTGTCGATATCGGTGCGCGAGGGGAAGGCGGGACGCTCTGCCGGCGGCAGCATCGTCATCTGCAGCTCACGGGCAATGCGCAGTTCACTGCCGATGCGCTCCTGCTCGAGGCTGGCCAGGTGCAGGCGCCGCTCGCTGCGGGCCGAGCGATAGATAATCAATCCCAGCAGCACGAGGGCCGTCAGCATCGACAGCAACAACAGGTGGCGCATGCGGGCAAGGGTGCCATAGACCTCCTTGTCATAGCACACCACCGCTAATTGCCAGTGGGGCTTACCCTTCATGTTGGCGTAGTAGATGTAGCCCTTGTCGCCGTTATTCTCGGAGCGGAAGTCGATCACTTTAGAGCGCCCGCTGCCGCTCAGGTGGCGTTCGACGGTGCTGTCGTTGATGAGCCGGTGTACCTGGGGCACGTCCTCGGCATTGATGTGCAGCGCATTGGGATAACACACCAGTTCACCGCCCTCGGTCAGCAGCAGGTCAAACGACGAGGGATAGGCGTGGCGCGCGTTGAGCGTGTCGCTCAGCCACTCCAGTGATATGTCGATGGCAAACACACCCGCCGTATCCCCCCGATGGTCAACTATCGGCATGGAATAGGTGGTGATGAGCGTGTCCTTCCCGTTGTAGCTGGCAACGTCAAGGTAGGGGTCGGCCCATGTGGGATATCCGTTCTCGAGCGTCTTGGCGTAAAACGGCATCTTGGTATAATCATGGTCGGGCCCCGCCAGTTGGCGCAACGTGGAGCGGCCGTTCTCAACCTTGGCAAACGGCTCAAACAGACGGCCCCGTCCGGGGTAGCGTCCTGGGGTAAAGGCCATGCCGGCACTCAGCACATCAGGGTTGGCATTCACCATGAAGAGCAGGACATCGCTCACGACATCGGGATTGTGAATGGAATCGACGATGTCATAGGAGTAGTCACGCAGCAGTTGCTCGGTCTTGTTGAGCATTCCCTTGATGAGGATGGCCTTCATCCTGAGCTCTGTCTCGGCCCGGTGTTCCAGCTCGCGCTCCAGCACACGATGGAAGTAATAGTACTGCACTGCTGTTGTCAGTTCCAGCAGCAGCGCGGCTATCACTACTAGTGTCAAGCCATTTCGTACCCGCGACGACCGAATTATTTGGGATAGGGGCTTCATCTTCTCTTATCTTTCTCGTGCACGCGCACGTGCGCACACAAATTCAAACAGCAAAATTACTAAAAAATTGAATCAGTGCGCACAAAAACAGCTATTTATTGTTCACCTCCCCGTCGTTTTATCCAGCAATCAGCATTCAACAAGAAACTGGCTATCGGCATTTTCTTTGAAATCACAAAGCTAACCTTGCAGTTAAAATCTCGCTTGGGGATTTCTCTCTCATTATAGGGGGCGCTTGAATCATGAGCAGCCCCAGGGGGATAATTATCGATTGTTGACATGACTTGAAATTTTTGTTTTTCTCTTTTTCACGCATGCACAGGAAAATGTGGAAAAAGTGGAAATTTTAGAAATGGATTTATAGATTTTTTTGGCGGGTCAAAACTTGCGATGACCATCAATAATCTATTTTATATATTTTCTTATTTTTCCATTTTTTTTTTTAAATATATATATAGGGAAAAAATGGAAAAAATGGAAAATCAAGAAAAGATGTATGGAGGAACAAAGAAATGCCTGTGGTCTAGCGTTTGAATTACGCCCATATACGCTCTGGAGGCGCAAAATTTTGCGTCTCTACTATCCTAATGGCAACTTGATGGTCTATTTGGGCAAATAATTGGTAAAAATCACCTATTTATTGGTATTTTACCAATAAATACTTGCAAAATCCTCTGCTTGGTGTTATCTTTGCAGCCTAAAAAATAGAATCACCATGAAAATAAAGTTTGATCGTTGCATCTTGACCATCATGCGGAAAGCAACCCTGACAGCGCGGGTGTTAGGGTTGCTAGCCGTGGCGTTGGTCTGCCAGGGGACTACAATGAGGCACGCCCCGTGTGCAGTGTTTGAGGCTTGCTTAGCGCCTCAGCAGCCAGTAGGCGTTCTCGAGGAGTTTGTTCATCAGGGGGGTGGGCAACTCGGGATGGGCCTCAATCCAGGACTTGACCATCTCGCTGGCCTCGGGGCTGCGGTGGCCGCTCAGCAGGCTGGAGAGCCAGTAGCCGGGGAAGAAGATGTCGCCCGTGCGCTGCACCTCCTCGAGGGCATCCAGTCCGGGAACCAGGTAACGGTTGCTGAAGGGCTCCCGCACGGGGTCGTTGAGCAGGGTGAGCATTGCACGAGCCCAAGGCTCGACACGGCGATTCTGGGGCTGCAGCAGTTCAGCGAACAGTCGCTCTTGGACCTCGACGTCGGGATTGCAGGCCCGGGAAACGAAGTCAAACTCGCGGCGCTCGTCATCGGTCACCAGGCGCCCACGCTGCGTTGCCACGATGTGCTGCCACTGGTCGGGCATCATGATGGCCAGATGATAGGCCATGCGGGCATAATCCCTGGGGGCCAGCAACGGAGAACTCATGCTGGACCACAGGTCGTGAATGCCGGCCACAATGTCGGGCGAGGTCGCGGTGAGCGACAGATTGCGCAGCAGCGACTGGCGCACCGAGGGCAGTTCATGCTCCTGGGCCATGTCCCAAAGCCGCTGCTCGGCCTGCTCTCGCTGATAGGCATCGATGAGGCCACACAGGGTGTTGATGTCGGTGCACAAGGTCGAAGCGATGAGCGCGTCGTGTTCATGCTGCAGCAGGGTGATGAAAATGTCCAGCAGTCGGTCGGCCTCGATGTTGCCCAGATGGAAATTCTCCATCAGATTGATGACGGCCGCATAACGGTGCAATGCGTCGGGCATGGTCTTCCACGACTCGGCCAGAACGGGAATCGCTGCTGAGTCGAGGACAAAACGGCCATAGCCGTCACCGGTGCTGTTGAGCACGGGCACCCTGCCGCCTGCAGGAGGCGTGACCACAATGGCGGCGGCGTCCATATACAAGCGCTGGCTCGAGAGCTTAGCAGCATCGCTGGACGAGGCAAAGACGATATCAAAACTCTGGGTCCACGTCAGACCGCGATGATAGGGGTCCTCCTGGGTGACCAGCAGCGAACTGTCACCCCTCGACTGACACGAAACCGTGGGCAAGCCACGCTGCTTGACCCACACGTCGCTGAAAGCCCGTGCGCTGTGCTCCGGTTCAAACAGGTCGAGCACTTCCACCAGTTCGTCCCACGAGGCGTTGCCATAGGAATAATTCAGCAGGTAGGTGCGCAGCCCGCGTTTCAGGGTAATTACCCCTTTCTCCTGCTCGAGTTTGCGCATCATGATGGGTGCTTTGTGGTAGATGATGTTGCCGTAGAGCAGACCAGCCTGGTTCAGGTTGTTGAGCGGCTGCTGAATGGCGTGGGAGCCGAGGGTGCGGTCGGTGCTGAGTGCCTGCGGATAGTGTGCTTTGACAAAGGCCAGGTCATGATCCACTTCGGGGAACTGCTCACGAGCAATCTTGTCGGCCATGAAGTTGGCAAAGACCTCCTTAGTCCACACGTCATCAAACCAGCGCATCGTCACCAGGTCGCCAAACCACATGTGGGCGGTCTCGTGGGCAATGAGATTGAGACGCGTCATCAGCTCGTCGGGCGAGGGATTGGGGCCGAGGAAGATCTCATGGTCAGTGAAGTGGATGCAACCCGGGTGCTCCATGCCACCGAACTGATAGCCTGGCAGCACCACAAAGGCGTATTTCTCAAACGGATAGGGAATGGCCGTGTACTGCTCCATCCAGCGTAGCGAGAGCGCCGCCTGGTCAAACACCGTGGGCAACTGGGCCACCTTCTGCGGGTCGGTCTCACGATAGAACGCCGTCAACTCGCGCCCGTCACGCGTGGCGGTCTGCACCTGGAACTTGCCGGCGGTGAACGAGAACAGGTAGGTGGGAATGGGATGCTCAGTGTCGTTGGTCAGGCTCACCCACCCCTCGGGCAGTTCCAGATCGAGGCTGAAACGCCCCTTCAGGTCGGGCTGGTCAAAGCAGGGGAAAACGCTGCGGGCATGATCGGGCACAAACAGCGTGTACAGGTAGTCCTCGTGGCGGTTCAGGGCCTTGTCACCGCAATCGCCCTCAACGATAATGCGGTTCTGCCCCACGTTGAGGTAGCGCTCGGGAATGATGATGTGCTCGTCGCGCAGCACCAGGTTCACGCGCTTGCCGTTGACCATAAAGATGCCGTCGAGCTGGTCCTCACTGCCCTGGAAATCGAGCTGGAGGTCCCCGCTGCCGTTCCAGTTAAACCGCAGGTCCTCGTAGAACGACACCGGCTTGGCGATGTCGTCGGGCACCATGATTGACAGCGAGTAACGCAGGTCGCTGATGTGCAGGGCACGGTACTGGGCCAGCGCCAGCGACACGCCCTTCTCTATCTCCACTGCCCCACCCTGGAGGCTGCCTAAAGCCAGCATTGCCACCGGCAACACTTTGGCCAATAAATTGACTATCCGTTTCATCGCCGCTAAGATAGTCATTTTTCATGACATGGCTCACATCCATCACAAAAATCCCCTGCCAGGCATTGCCGCCCAGCAGGGGATATGAAAGGGTTGGTGTCAAGGCGATGATTACATCATGCCGCCCATGCCGCCGCCCATACCGGGGCCACCAGCGGGCATCGGGGGCTCGGGCTCCTTCTTCTCGGCAATCACACACTCGGTGGTGAGGAACATGCCAGCGATGCTGGCAGCGTTCTCCAGAGCGATGCGGGCCACCTTGGCGGGATCGATGACACCCGTCTCGAACAGGTTCTCAAACTTCTCGGTGCGGGCATTGTAACCGAAGTCACCCTGGCCCTCCTTGACGCGGTTCACGACAACGGCACCCTCCAGACCGGCGTTGGCGACAATCTGGCGCAGCGGCTCCTCAATGGCGCGCTGGATGATGTGGATACCCGTGGTCTCGTCATCGTTGTCACCCTTCATGCCCTCGAGGGCCTTGAGGCAACGGATGTAGGCGGTGCCGCCACCGGGCACGATACCCTCGGCAACAGCGGCGCGGGTAGCGCTCAACGCGTCGTCGACACGGTCTTTCTTCTCCTTCATCTCGACCTCGCTGGGAGCACCGATGTAGAGGACTGCCACACCACCCGACAACTTGGCCAGGCGCTCCTGCAGTTTCTCCTTGTCGTAGGTCGACTTGGTGTTCTCGATCTGGACACGGATCTGGGCGATGCGGTCGGCAATCAGGTCCTTGTTGCCAGCGCCGTTGACGATGGTGGTGTTCTCCTTGTCAACTGTGACCTTCTCGGCGGTACCCAGCATCTCGAGGGTGGCCTTCTCCAAGGTCAGACCGGTCTCCTCGCTGATAACGGTGCCACCGGTGAGGATAGCGATGTCCTGCAGCATCTCCTTGCGACGATCGCCAAAACCGGGAGCCTTCACGGCGCACACCTCGAGCGAGCCACGCAGGCGGTTCACTACCAGCGATGCCAGAGCCTCACCGTCAACGTCCTCGGCGATGATGAGCATGGGACGATGAGCCTGTACAGCGCCCTGCAGCAACGGCAGGATGTCCTTCAAGCCCGAAATCTTCTTGTCAAAGATGAGGATGTAGGGGCGCTCCATCTCGCATGCCATTTTGTCGGCATTGGTGACAAAATAGGGCGAAATGTAGCCACGGTCAAACTGCATACCCTCGACCACATCGACGCGGGTCTCGGTGCCCTTGGCCTCCTCGACGGTGATGACACCGTCCTGTTTTACCTTCTTCATAGCCTCGGCAATGAGCTGGCCGATGGCATCGTCGTTGTTGGCGCTGATGCGGGCCACGTTCTCGATCTTGCCGAAATCGTCACCCACTTCCTGAGCCTGCTCCTTGATGCCCTCGACAACGGTCTTGACGGCCTTGTCGATGCCGCGCTTCACGTCCATGGGGTTAGCGCCGGCAGCCACATTCTTGAGACCCTCGGTGATGATGGCCTGGGCCAGAACGGTAGCAGTGGTGGTACCGTCACCGGCATCGTCGTTGGTCTTGCTGGCGACCTCTTTAACGAGCTGTGCACCAATATTCTGGAATTCGTCCTCCAGTTCCACCTCACGGGCAACGGTCACACCGTCCTTGGTGATGTGGGGAGCACCATATTTCTTGTCGAGAATCACGTTACGGCCCTTGGGACCAAGGGTAACCTTAACGGCGTCGCTCAACTGGTCAACGCCTTTCTTGAGCTCTTCGCGAGCCTTGATATCAAATTTAATTAATTTAGCCATATCTTATTGTTAGTTGTAAGTTCTATGTTTTTTAGTTGTAAGTTTTTAGTTGTAAGTTGTAAGTAAGATTAGTGTCGCCTAACTCCTAACTTCTAACTCCAAACTCTTAACTCCTGATTGCTCACTGCTTAGTCGAGGACGATGGCCAGGATGTCGTTCTGGCGCATCATGAGCAGCTTCTCACCGTCGATTTCGATCTCGTTGCCGGCATACTTGCCATAGAGTACGGTATCACCGGGCTTAACAATCATTTCTTCGTCCTTGGTACCGTTACCAGCGGCACGAACGATGCCCTTGAGAGGTTTTTCCTTAGCACTGTCGGGGATGATGATGCCACCGACAACTTCTTCAGCCTTAGCCGGTTCGATGAGAACGCGGTCGTTTAATGGTTTAATAGTCATGATTACTTAAATTGTTATTTAATGATGTTTGTAAGTTGATTTCACGACCTGCAAGACTGCAACGAGTGTGCCAACGCGCGAAAACATGCCAACTGCCGACATTTTGTCACCCCCTCTGCCAAATCGGGCCTTGTTGCCATAATTTCCGCAAATCTACACGCGCACGAGAAAAACGAGAAAAAGTAGAAAAATTAGAAAAACTGAAAAAAGGGAAAAAAGCACAAAAAATGTTACACAATTCAATAATATTGGCATGGGTGAAAAAAAAGAAGTAATTTCGCACCCGCTTAGTAAGACCACATTAAATATAGATAATGAAGATTTTTTCAAGACTAGTGCTTGCCGCCCTTGCGGCACTGCTGTTGAGCGCCTGCAATGGCAATAACGCCACCTACCAGTACAAGACGCAATACCTGCCCGTGCAGCTCGTGGGCAGCGAGAAGTGGAGCATCCTCGACGTGAACAGCGGCGAGGTCGTCGCCAAGGACGCATTTGACAACGCTCCGTCGCCCATTGTGGCAGGAATGTTCTATGTGATGAACAACGAGGGCAGCTATGATTATTACAACGTGAGTGCCCCCACGCAGCCCGTGGCAGGCCACTTTGGCAGCGTGACGTCGTTCAGCGACGATGGCGTGGCCGTGTGCAGCCGTGTGGGTGCCGCACTGTGTGTCATCGACACCAAGGGCAACGTCGTCAAGGAATTGCCCCGCGAGGTGTCGCAATGCTCGATGTTTGCCCGTGGCATGGCGGCCTTCCAGAACGATAACGGCTCATGGGGCTATATCAACGTCAGTGGCGACACCATCGTGCCGGCTACCTGGAACAGCGTCAACCTGTTCCTGTATGAGGATTATGCCCTGGTCATCGACGGCAACCAGGCCAACGACAGCATCGTCTCGTTTAGCATCATCGACAAGTCAGGCAACGTGAAATTCACCGAGAACACGTCCAACTACCAGCCCCTGCAGCCCTACTTCATCAATGGCGTGCTGCCCGTGATGAAGGGTGACACGCTCGTGTGCCTCAATGCCAGCGGCAAGGAGGTGGCCAACCCCATCGACGACTCGGAGAAGGTGGAAAAAGGCGGATTTGACGACTACTCCCGCACCCCGTCGGGCGACTATATCGTGGTGAAGAACGGAAAAACCGGAATGGTGGACGCTGCCTGCAACGTGCTTATTCCCATCGAACACGACAACCTGATCGACATCAACGGTGAGCGCCTTATCGCCGCCAATGGCGACACTTTCCACATTGTGGACCACAACGGCAAGCCTGTGGGCAATGCCAAATTCAACAGTGCCCATGTGAGCGAGGACAACCCCTACGCCACCCGTGGCTATATCGACACCGACCTGGCAGCAGCATCGATGATGATGATGTTTAACGAAATCAGCGCTTGTGGTGCCGATGCCGAGACCACGCTGATGGACATGAACCAGATGCTGAGCACCAATCCCCTCCAGTATGCGGGCAGCAACACGCTGATTCTGCCGCAGGGACCTTACACCATACAATATGTGTTTGACCGCGACCTGGCCACCGTCAATGCCGACACCACCAGCGCCGAGTTCAACTACGATGCCCGCGTGAAGTGTGTGATCATATCGCTCAACGTCAGCCACTGCCCCGCCAACACCGAGCCCGCCGTCGTCAACAAGGTAGAGAGCCGCTTGGGCACCAAGGGATTTGTCCTGGCCAGAGACGGCATCTTCTGTAGCGATCACCTGACAGCGCTGACCATGGGCTACGACCAGGGCATCATCAGGACGATTTACTACATGCACTTCAACGAATCTGTCCCCCAAGACAAGAAGAAAAGGAAATGACAGCAGGAGTTAGGAGTGTGGTGTTAGTTGGGAGTTAGGAGTTAGGGGTTAGGCGACACTAACCTTACTTAAAACTTAAAACTTAAAACTTACAACTTACAACTAAGAACTAAAAACTAAAAACTAAAAACTAAAAACTTACAACTTAAAAATAAGAATATGTACTACGTTAAAAAGACTCTGGAGATTTCATCGGCTCACATGCTGTATCTCGACCATAACAGCAAGTGCGAGAACCTGCATGGCCACAACTGGATCGTGAACGTGTATTGCAAGGCTAAGGAACTCGACGACAACGGCATGGTGACCGATTTCACCATCATCAAGGAGATGGTCCACGGCAAGCTCGACCACCGCAACCTGAACGAGGTGCTGGACTTCAACCCCACCGCTGAGAACATCGCGCGCTGGATTGTCGAGACCGTGCCCAACTGCTACCGTGCCGACGTGCGTGAGAGCAGCAACAACCTGGCCATCTACGTCAAGGACGAGGACAACGACGTGGAATGAGTTAGAAGTTAGGAGTTAGGAGTTAGGAGTGAATCCGCCCAAAACCTAAAACCTAACGCCTAAAACCTAGAATGTACAAAGTCAACGAAATCTTCCACTCGCTGCAGGGCGAGGGTTACAATACAGGCATCGCCAGCGTGTTCATCAGGCTGAGCGGCTGCAACCTGCATTGTGCCTTCTGCGACACACGGCACAGCGAGGGCACCATGATGTCGCTGCACGAAATCGTTGAGCAGGTGATGCGGTACCCCAATGCCCCGCTCATCGTGCTCACGGGCGGCGAGCCGTCGTTGTGGATTGACGAGGATTTCGTGATGGGACTGAAACAGGCGACGGGCAAGACCATCGCCATCGAGACCAACGGCACCCATCCCCTGCCCCATGGTATCGACTGGGTGACGCTGTCGCCCAAGATGGGCCTTGGTAACAGCGGGGACCTGCCTGTGGTACTAACCCGATGCGATGAGTTGAAGGTGGTCTATCTGGGCCAAGACTTGGCCCAATACAACAACATGACGGCCGACCACCGTTACCTGCAGCCCTGTTGGGTGAGCAACGAGAACGACCGCAAGCGCAACATGCAGGACACGGTGCAAGCCGTTTTACAGCATCCCGAGTGGCGGCTCTCGCTACAAATCCACCGCATCCTCGAAATCCAATGACTTTCTATTTTCTACAACGCAAAAAAACATCCGCAATCCATTAGCAGGAATGCGGATGTTTCTTTAAGTCTCTGTACTCTAAAATGCGAGTATCTTACTGACGACCGCTGAGGGTGATCTCGCGGCTGGTCTTGGCGATAAGTCCCTGGAGCACCTTACCCGGGCCCAGTTCCTCGGCCTCGGTCATGCCGTCGGCAATCATGTTGGCAACGATGTGGCTCCAACGCACGGGAGCGGTGAGCTGTTGCAGCAGGTTGGCCTTGATTTCGGCAGGATCGGTGTGCGGCATGGCGTCCACATCCTGATAGATGGGGCAAACGGGAGCCGAGAAGTCGGCTGCCTCGATGGCCTCAGCCAACTCAGCGCGAGCGGGCTCCATCAGGGGCGAGTGGAAAGCACCACCCACCTTGAGGGGCAACGCGCGGCGTGCGCCTGCCTCCTTGAATTTCTCACAAGCGGCCTCGATAGCGGCAATCTCACCCGAGATGACCACCTGACCGGGGCAGTTATAGTTGGCGGGAACGCAGATGCCGTCGATAGAGGCACAGATTTCCTCCACCTTAGCGTCATCCAGGCCGATGATAGCAGCCATCGTCGAGGGAGCGGCCTCACAAGCCTTCTGCATGGCCAGGGCACGTGCCTCGACCAGCTTCAGACCCTGCTCAAAGGGCAGAGCGCCAGCGGCTACCAGTGCCGAGAATTCGCCCAGCGAGTGGCCGGCAACCATATCGGGCTTGAACTCGTCACCCATGGTGAGCGCGAGAATAACCGAGTGCAGGAATACGGCGGGTTGGGTGACCTTGGTCTGCTTCAGGTCATCCTCGGTGCCTTCAAACATGAGGTCGGTGATGCGGAAACCGAGCACCTCATTGGCTTTTTCAAACAATTCTTTGGCTTGGGGATTGTTGTCATACAGGTCCTTACCCATTCCGACAAACTGTGCACCCTGGCCGGGGAATACGAATGCTTTCATTGTCTTGATCTTATTATTTAGTAGTTAATGATGTTTCTTTAATCCAAAACGGCTGCAAAGGTAGTACAAAGTTTTGAGTTGGCAACCGCATGATGGCAGTTTTTTCATTTGGCGGACATCATTTAGTGAATGGCATGGGCGGGCTAAAGCACCGCCCGAGCCAAACCACTAATTACGTTAAATTGACGAGGAATAAGACTAAAGAGCGAGTCGCAATCCAACGCAGTCGATCTTTCTTGTCGGGTCGAAGGAAGCGCGGCACGACACACGGCAGCTGTAGGCGAAGTTGAGCCAACTGCCACCACGGCTCACGCGGTTATAGCCCGTTGAAGGACCGACAGGGTTGGTCTGCGCATCACTGCTGTATCTGTCAAACCAGTCCTGGCACCACTCCCACACGTTGCCGCTCATGTCATACAGGCCCAATTCGTTAGGGGCTTTAGTGGCAACTGTTTGTGTGCCATATCCTGCTTTATCAACAACTTCTGAGGGAATACTAAACCAATACAACGCCACATCATCAAGGTCGTTGCTACCCGAGTATTTGTAGCCCAGGCTCTTGTTGCCGCCACGGGCTGCAAACTCCCATTCAGCCTCGGTAGGCAGGCGGAACGTCTTACCTGTCAATTGGTTCAACTTGGTGATAAACGTCTGGCAATCGTTCCATGAGACGAACTCTACAGGACGCTGAAGGTTAGTGGCGTAATTGTTACGACTACTAAAGTAGCTTGGGTTGCTACCCATCACGGCCTGCCACAAGGCCTGCGTCACCTCGGTCTGGCCGATGAGGTAACTCGAGAGCGCCACCTCATGGGCGGGCTGTTCGACATCGAAGGCTTCACTTTCCTGTTCAACAGTCATGCCCATGGTAAAAGTGTCGCCCTTGACAGCCACCATTGTGAACGTCACGCCGTTCACAGTGAAGTTTTCGGTCTTCGGTTCGTCGGGATTCACGGGTTCATCCTTTCCACATGACGTGGAAATTACTGTCATCAGAATCAGCACAAATATAATTGAACTAATTTTTTTCATCATCGATTCATTTTATCTGTTATCTTATACCAGGTACTCGGTGGGGTCGTCGATACCTGCTTCGCGCAGGGCTTGGCGCCGTTCGGTACAGGTGCCGCAGGTGCCGCAGTGCGTCTCGCCACCCTTGTAGCAGGAATAGGTCTCGCTGTAGTCCAGGCCCAAAGCAGCGCCATGGCGGGCGATTTCGGCCTTGCTAAGGTCGGTGTAGGGTGCAAATACCTTGACACCCTCGTAGGTGCCCGTCATCATCGCCGTGCTCATGGCTTCGATAAAGGGTGAGCGGCAGTCAGGGTAGATGCTGTGGTCGCCGGCGTGGTTGGCAATCATCACACGCTTGAGACCGTTACTCTCGGCGATGCCGCAGGCGATGGCCAGCATGATGCCATTGCGGAAAGGCACCACCGTCGATTTCATGTTCTCATCATTGTAGTTGCCGTCGGGGATGGCATCGGCGCTCTCGAGCAGGGCGCTCTTGAAATACTTGTGCATGAAATCCAGCGGAATAATCAAGTGCTTGATACCCAACCGCTGACAATGCATGATGGCGCAACGGCGCTCACGGCCGTTCTGGGTACTGCCATAGTCAAAGGTGATAGCCATCGCTATCTGGTCCTTATATTCATAGAGCATGGTGGTTGAATCCATGCCGCCCGATGTAATGATAACTGCGTCTCGTGCCATATCAGTCGTTATGGAAATTAGCAATCAGGCGGGCGCGCACCATATCCTGATGGTCGCTGTCGCCATAGTTGGCAAACGGCTTGATGCTGATGCCGCCACGCGGGTTAAACAGGCCAATTACCTCAAGATACTTGGGATCCATGAGCTTGACCAGGTCTTTCATGATGATGTTGACGCAATCCTCATGGAAGTCGCCGTGGTTGCGGAAGCTGAAGAGATAGAGCTTCAGACTCTTGCTCTCGACCATGCGCACGCGGGGGATGTAGTTGATGATGATGTGGCCAAAGTCGGGTTGGCCCGTCTTGGGACACAACGAGGTGAACTCGGGGCAATCGAGCGTCACCACATACTCATTCTCGGGGTGCTTGTTCTCGAAGGTCTCGAGTACATCGGGGCGGTAGTCAAACTCATATTGTGTGCCCTGGTTGCCCAGCAGCGTCACGCCTTCTAATTCTTGATCGGTTCTTGACATAAAACAGATATATTTTGTGTTCAGGACTGCAAAGGTACAAAAAAGTTTTTAGAAAAATTTCAGTTCCTTGATTTACTAATGCTATTGGACTAGGATTGTCAGTAAGACGGTTTTCGGTGGCTTGGCAGCATTGCTTGATTGAGCAAAGGTGCGGTCGCCCTCTGTCACCACCACCCAGGGATAATCGCCAGTAGAAACGAAGTTGATGGTGCCACCCTCGATGTTGAGGGCACTGCTCAACATGGCACTATCGCTGTAGACCTTTACGTTCGTGAACTTGTACCAGCAATTGGTGGCCATGTAGGCATCAACAGAGGTCGAAGGCACATGCAGCGTAGCAGTGGTATAGGTGCTCTCTTCAAACATCGGCTCTCTGAACTCCCAAGGCTGGAGACTACGGCAGGTGATGTCCGTCAAGCTGGTGCAGCCCTTGAAGATGTTCAGACACCAGCCGCCATAATTGAAACGGCAGT
Organism: uncultured Bacteroidales bacterium; assembly: GCA_902792895.1. GTDB lineage: Bacteria > Bacteroidota > Bacteroidia > Bacteroidales > Muribaculaceae > Sodaliphilus. The sequence goes on from CADBBK010000014.1 coordinate 33,787, forward strand.
TCTTGCCCAGGTCAACAGATGTGAGTGCCGAGCAACCATAGAATGCCATTCCTTCCACATAGTACACTGAATTAGGGATAACCACTTCGGTCAAGGAGGAACAACTCTCAAAAGAAGAGCTACCGATAATATACAGTGTGTTAGGTAAGGTCACACTGGTCATGGCACTGCAGCCCGCGAATGCATCTTCACCGATTGTAACGACATTATCTTCGATGTAAATACTAGTAATCCTATTACAATCCTTGAAGGCTCCCTCTCCAATCTCAGTGACACGATATTGAATACCCGTCGCAGAATTGGTCGCTGTACCGTAGATATTAAAATTGCCGGCTGGTGATGACGCCACGTGACCAACAACCTTGGCTGTGTTGGTGCCGGTGATGACAAACTGCAGATCGCCATAAGTGAAGTCATAAGTGTCGGCGGCACTGGCAGCCAGTGCGCACGTTAACCACACTGAGAGTGCGGTCAACTGATGGAGAAATTTTTTTTCATAATAGATCAATTCAACAGTTAATAATATCAATTGTTTTTGTCAAACCCATTCGAGGAGATTGCAGTAGGCAGTAGTGTACAACTTGCTACTGAAAAGGAATCCACACCGCAAAGATTTTGGAAAAAATACTAAACAGCAAGTTTTTATTCTATATTTATCAAATTTCATTCAGCTGATTGAGGGCGAAACGGGCTGCGGCGGGTCCTTGAGGAGTCATGCGGTCAAGGCTCTCCAGCGCTGCAATTCTCACTTCCTCATCGATGTCCTCGCTGCAGTTGGTCAGCAGGTGGCGGCTATAGGCGACCGTGAATTCGGGATGGCCCTGGAACGTGATGACTTGATGGCCTATCCTGAAAGACTCATTCTTGCAAAAATTGCTAGTGGCACACAATTCAGCCCCCTGGGGCAAAGTTATGACCTGATCATGGTGGCTATAGAGCAACTGCATCTGCTGGTGCGGGAAATACCGCTTCATCGCCTCGTCAACGACACGCGACGCACGCACCCCGGCACCAAAACCGCCATCATATTTCCTGACCTCTCCACCCAGAGCCCGCGCAATCACCTGGTGGCCAAAGCACACGCCCATCATTCTTGCTCCACGGTTATAGGCGCACTCAATCCATTTCAACAGAGCGACGATCCAGGGTTTGTCGTCATAGGCCGAATCCAGGCTGCCCGGGACCAGATACAGTTCATCACGGTTGATTTCAGGCGGCAGTTCCCCTTGCCACGTCTGACAAATCCGGTAGTCTGCATTAAGGCCTACGGAATCAAATAAGTCAAAAAACAGGGACTCGTAGTTGGGGATGAAATCAGGCAGCCGTCCAGGGAAGGTGTCACACAGCAGGATATTGACACGCATCACAATTCGTCGATTTCCTCACCGGAGCGCTCCATGATGCTGGCAGCAAGACCATCGGCAGTCTGGATGATGCTGACCAGCGGATATAGCTTGCGCGCCGCATCGTAGTTGCGTATGTCCTCAAAACTGTTCTGGTTAACGCCCCATGCACCCATGTGCCAGCGTATGGCCAGCATCTCATCGTCGTTGAGTGCCAGGCCGCTGCACAGCAATAGCGTGAGGGATTTCTCGCCGTGGCCCATCGGAAAACTCTTGTAAGTCACCTTATAACCTTCGGCATCTTCCCAGATTCCCAGCGCGTTCTTGCGTTTCTTGATCGAACGCTTGTAGATGTCGCACTTGCACACGTCATGCAACAGGCTGGCGAGAATGATGCTGTCGCGTTTCACCTCATGCTCCAGGCTGGGGTCCAGCACTTTCATGGCTTCCCACACGGCGAGTGCAGCCTGGCATGTATTGAGCGAGTGGCGTGCCAGCCCTCCCTCGACGTTGAGATGATGTCCTGCCGAAGCCGGTGCTGTAAAAAAGCCCCATTGCTCCAGGTCCCCTATCACGTCCTCGATGCCGTCACGCTCGGTTGAACGCAGCAGGTTGATAATCTCCTCTTTACAGTTTTTATCAATTGTTTTCATCTGTTTCTTGTTGAATGGTTTGACGTAAGGTGCCTATTGCTTGGGCTTATAGCCATGCTCGCGACGGTATTTGCGCACATCGCGGAACAGGTCGGTGGCGTAGACAAAATTGTTCAAATCGTCGTTGTCCACGTCATAGATCTCATCCTTGTTGCCGATCCAACCCACATGTCCCTTGTTGATGAATACGATGTTCTCGCCGATGCCCATTACCGAGTTCATGTCATGGGTGTTGATGATGGTAGTGATGCCGAACTCGTGGGTGATGTCGCTCAACAATTCGTCGATAACAATCGATGTCTTGGGGTCCAGGCCCGAGTTCGGCTCGTCACAGAACAGGTACTTGGGATTCAAGGCAATGGCTCGGGCAATGGCACAGCGTTTCTGCATACCGCCTGAGAGTTCGCTGGGGAACTTGTTCTCACTGCCTGTGAGGTTCACGCGGTCGATGCAGAACTGGGCACGGTCCTTGATTTCGCTCTGGCTCATCTTGCTGAACATCACCAGCGGGAACATCACGTTGCCCATGACGGTCTCGCTATCGAACAAGGCCGAGCCCTGGAATAGCATACCGATTTCCTTGCGCAATTCCTTGCGTTGGCGGCGGTCCATCTTGGTGATGTCACGACCGTCGTACAGGATTTCACCCTCGTCGGGGTCAAACAGTCCCACGATGTTCTTGATGAACACAGTCTTACCCGAGCCCGACTGGCCGATAATCAGATTGGTCTTGCCGTCATAGAGCTTGGCATTGATGTCAAACAGCACCTGACGGGGGCCTGTTTCTTCCTTAAAGGTCTTGGATAGATGCTTTACTTCTATCATATCTTTCTTGTTTTCTTTGTTGTCACAGTAATTGGCCTAGAGCAGCAACAGGGTCAAAATCACATCGGCGACCAAAATCATGATGTTGCTCATCACCACTGTGTCGGTACTGGCCTTACCCACTTCGACCGAGCCACCCTGCACCGAGTAGCCGTAATAGCTGGCTATGGTGGACATCAGGAAGGCAAACACCAGCGACTTGATCAATGCAAACCACACATACCACGGAATAAACAACGACTGGATACCAAAGATGTAGGTATCAGGGTCCACAATGCCCGTTATCACGCAGATGAGCCAGCCGCCGAACAGGCTGGTTGCCATACAGATAACGACCAGGAAAGGCAGAATGGTAATCAGGGCCAGAATCTTGGGCAGTGCCAGGAAATTGGCGCTGTTGATGCCCATGATGTCAAGCGCATCGATTTGTTCGGTGGCCCGCATAGTGCCAATTTCGCTGGCAATATTGGAACCGATTTTACCCGAAAGAATCAGGCACAGGATGGTTGACGAGAACTCCAGCAGGATAATCTCACGTGTCGTCAGTCCCACCGTGTAGCGGGGCAACAACGGGTTAGAGATGTTGAGCTTGATGAGAATCGTACACAACGAGCCAATGAACAGTGACACGATGATAATCAAGGGGATGGAGTCAATGCCCAACTTGGCGATTTCATCACTATAGCGTTTGAAGAATACTTTCCACTTGTCTGGGATGGCCATAACCCTCCACATGAACATGCAGTAGTCTCCAAACTTTTCCAGCATATTGGTTAATATCATAAATTCCTTATAATTTTATGTTTCAAACGGCAAAGATAACGCTTTTTGTGTGCACAATGAGCAAGAAAGTCCGAATTTGGGTCAAAAAAAGATTTAACGCACCTTCAAGAACGGTTACACGATATAAAAATGATTAAATTCGCTTGTTCTATGCTCTGCTTGTACAAATTTTGCTTAACTTTGCAGTTTTGATGGAAAGACAAATGACACAAAAACGGAATATTGCGGTGTTGGGCAGCACTGGGTCCATAGGGCGTCAGACGCTGGACATCATTGCCGAGTACCCTGACCTGATGCGAGCCGAGCTGCTTGTAGCGCGCAGCAGTGCCGACCTGCTGATTGCCCAGGCACGCCAATACCGCCCGCGCATGGTTATCATTGCCGATGAGCAATACTATGAGTATGTGCGAGATGCACTTTGGGATACGGGCATCGAGGTGGCCACAGGCAGTGCGGCCATTGCCGCTGCCGTCACCCGCCCCGAGATAGACACCGTAGTAACTGCCATGGTGGGATACAGTGGACTGGAATCGACTATTGCCGCCATCGGTGCAGGCAAACGCATTGCTCTGGCCAACAAGGAAACCCTGGTCGTGGCAGGAGAGCTCATCGACCGACTGCTGCGTGAAGGCAACTCAGGGAGCGTGCTGTATCCCGTGGACAGCGAGCATGGCGCGTTTTACCAGTGTCTGGTGGGTGAACGCATGGCCGACGTGGAGCGACTGCTGCTCACGGCATCGGGCGGACCATTCCGCACCCTGCCCAAGGAACGGCTTGAAACCGTCACCGCTGCCGATGCTTTGCGCCACCCCAACTGGTCGATGGGAGCCAAAATCACCATCGACTCGGCCACGATGATGAACAAGGGATTTGAAATGATCGAGGCACGGTGGCTATTCGGCATTCAGCCCCAAGACATCGAGATTGTGGTTCATCCCCAGAGCATTATCCACTCGATGGTAGCCTTTAAGGACGGTTCTATCAAGGCACAGCTGGGCCTGCCCGACATGCATCTGCCCATACGCTATGCTCTGGGCCTGCCCGATGGCCGCCTGGCCAGTGACTGCCGCAAGATGACCATCGAAGACATGGCGACGCTGACGCTTGAGCGGCCTGACTTCGACAAATTCCCGCTGCTGGGTATGGCCTATGCAGCAGCCCGCAAGGGTGGCACTGCGCCTTGTGTCATGAATGCGGCCAACGAAATCGCTGTGGCATCATTTTTGCAAGATACAATTAGATTTACGGACATTTATAATATTATTGACAAAACGATGGCTCAGGTGCCTCATGTCGAGCATCCGGTTTATGATGACTACGTCGCCACCAATGCCGAAGCCCGTGACCGTGCCTCGCGCCTCGTCGAAGACCTGAAGATCAACAACTAAAGATTTAAATAATTAATGGACTTATCATTCTTTTTGACTCAATCATTCTGGATAAAAACCCTTGAGCTGATACTCGCACTCAGCATTCTGGTTGTATTTCATGAATTGGGACATTACTCGTTTGCCCGCCTGTTTGGTGTGTGGGTAGAGAAATTCTATATGTTCTTCAACTATAAGTTCTCGCTGGTCAAGTGGAAACCCGGCAAATACCTCAAGTGGTTTTCTCATGGCAGTGAAATGGGTGCCATGGAAGAAGACAGCACCGATGGTGAGAACAAGAATTCGTGGCGTGCCACCGAGTATGGCATCGGCTGGATTCCCCTGGGTGGCTACTGCGCCATCTCGGGCATGATCGACGAGTCGATGAACACCGAGGCCATGAAACAGCCTGCTAAGCCTTATGAGTTCCGCAGCAAGTCGGCATGGAAGCGCCTGCTGATCATGTTGGGTGGTGTGTTGTTCAACCTGTTGCTGGCGATGATCATCTACTCGGGTATCGTTTATACCCAGGGCGAGCAGGTTATCCGTTTCACTGATATCACCGAGGGAATGGCCTTCAGCGAAACTGCCAAGAAAGTAGGGTTTACCGACGGAGATATCATTCTGATGGCCGATGGTCATGAGCTGGAAAACATGGTTGACCAGACCGACTACAATGACCTGCTATTTGCTAAGCAGGTGACCGTGTTGCGCAACCACAAGGATACCATTCAGATTGCTATTCCCAAGGGATTCATTTCCGAGCTTGAGCGTGATGCCAAGGAGGGCATTGCATGGATGGCACCGCGTATGCCAGTTGTCATCAAGGAAACCTTGCTGCATCAAGGCGGTGAGAAAGCCGGCCTCAAGCAAGGTGACCGCATGGTGGCGGTCAACAATGTCCCGACACCGACCTACACCGAGTTTACTGCCGAATTGCTGAAAAACAAAGGCAAAACCATCGAGTTGCAATACAGCCGTGATGGCCGCACAATGGTAGCCTCCAATGTCCCCATTGATGCAGATGGCAAGCTGGGCATCATGCTGGCCGACATTTACTCGGTATATAAAACGCAGACTCTGCACTACAATTTCTTCCAGTCCATTCCTCGAGGCATCAAGATGGGATGGGAGCAGACAATCAGTTACATCAAGCAGCTCAAGCTCATCTTCACACCTGAGGGTGCTAAGAGTGTGGGCAGTTTCGGTACTATCGGCAGTATCTTCCCCTCGACCTGGAACTGGGTTGGCTTCTGGAACATTACGGCCTTCATCTCCATCATTCTTGCCGTGATGAACCTGTTGCCCATTCCCGCCCTCGACGGTGGCCATGTGCTGTTCCTGATTTTTGAAATGATCACCCGCCGCAAACCTAGCCTCAAGTTTATGGAGGTGGCCCAGATGATTGGCATGGGACTGATTATCGCATTGATGTTATTAGCCATCGGCAACGACATATTTAGATTTGTAATCAAATGACCTATAAATCCGTAACCCTAAAGCGCGGCAAGGAAGAATCGCTCGAGCGTTTCCACCCCTGGGTGTTCTCGGGCGCCATCGCTGCTGCCGACGATACGATTGAGGAGGGCGACCTGGTAACGGTCTATGCCCACGATGGTACGCTCATCGGGAATGGCCATTCCCAGATTGGCAGCATTGCCGTGAGAATGCTCACCTTTGATGATACGGCCATTGACGAGACCTTCTTTGAGCAACGCCTGAACGATGCCTATCGCATGCGTCAGGCCCTGGGACTCCAGCGTGAGGACAACAATGCCTACCGCCTAGTGCATGGCGAGGGTGACTTCCTGCCGGGACTCGTGGTGGACATTTATGGTCCCACCGCCGTCATGCAGGCCCACTCTCCTGGTATGCACTTTGCACGTGATGTGATTGCCCGTGCGCTGACCAAACTGCCCGGAGGCATCGTTCGCAATGTATATTACAAGAGTGAGACTACCCTGCCCTATAAAGCCCATCTTGACCCGATGAACGATTACATCATCGGTGGCATGGAAACTGACGAAGCCCTCGAGAACGGGCTGCGTTTCCACGTCGATTGGCTCAAGGGCCAGAAGACAGGCTTCTTTGTTGATCAGCGCGAGAACCGACGCCTGCTGGAGCACTACAGCCATGGGCGCAAGGTGCTCAACATGTTCTGCTACACGGGCGGTTTCTCGGTATATGCCCTGCGTGGCGGTGCCCAGTTAGTCCACTCGGTAGACAGTTCGGCCAAGGCCGTTCGTCTCACCGATGACAATGTAGCACTCAATTTTGCACCCGAAGACGGCCGTCACAAGTCTTTTGCCGAGGATGCCTTCAAGTTCCTGGACAACATGGAGAAGGATGCCTATGACCTCATCATTCTGGACCCGCCCGCATTTGCCAAGCACAAGAGTGCCCTGCGCAATGCCCTGGTGGGCTACCGCCGCCTCAATGCTAAGGCGTTTGAGAAAATAGCCCCTGGCAGCATTCTATTTACATTCTCTTGCTCCCAGGCTGTTAACAAGGAGCAGTTCCGTCTTGCCGTGTTCAGCGCTGCGGCCCAAACACGTCGCAAGGTGCGCATCCTGCACCAACTCACGCAGCCAGCCGACCACCCTATCAACATCTACCACCCCGAAGGCGAGTACCTGAAGGGCCTGGTCTTGTATGTTGAGTAACAACACATTGTTAAAGAAAAACCAAATAATCAACTTATAAAAAATCAAACAACTACAATGAAAAAGTTTTTAATTCTTTTTGCAGCAGGCGCTTTGATGCTCATGACAGCCTGCAACGAGAAACCCGCTAAAAACGATGCTGAGGACAGCAAGAATCCTGCCGCTACCGAGCAAGTTGACTCCACCAAGGCTCCCAAGGTGAACGTCGAGAAGGCAGCTCCCACCGAAGATGGCAAGGACCACACCGTGGCCGAGTTCAACACCAAGGAGTATCAGGTGCGTCTCGAGAACCTCGCCGATGGCACTTTCCGCCTGTCGATGTGGAAAGCCGGTCAGGACAAGAGCGGTAAGCCCGAACAGACCGTTGAGACCAAGAAATGTGTCATGCAGGGCGGTAACTACCTGATGAAGGGTGATGACGGCAAGGTCTATGTCATCAATTCTAAGGCCGGTGCCGAGCAGTTAACGATTATGGACAACAAGAACATCGTTTATAACGGTGGCAACGGCAAGTAAACCTGCAATGAAGCACTCCTTCAGTCTTCTCATCCTTTGCTTATTGCTCATGGCATCATGCACGGGTCCTGAGCATAAAGAGAAGAAATTCATGGCCGACATGCAGAGCGAAGATGTCGAGAAAGCCACCAAGGCCTTCAACGACTTCTGCATGTGGCTGCAGAGTGACAAGTCCACCATGGACTATGACTTCCCGCTGATGCGCGAGCAGATGGCACTCAAGGCCGTCACCAGTCCTGATGGCAAATTCAGGGCTATCAGTTGGATAACCGGCGTGAATGAGGGCATTCCCTCCTATGCCAACGTGCTGCAATGGAAACATGGTGATGATTTCGTCGGTTTCTGCGGCCCCGTGGATGCCTTGATTGCCGGCCGTAAGGCTTCTGTCGCTAAACGAGCCAACTCACCGCACAGGCTGGATACCATCTTTGAAATCGATGGTGGCAATTTCCCGGTTTATCTGCTTGTCCAGTCTTTGAACAGTGAAGAGGGCAAGTGCCGTGCCTACACCTCGGCCATGTTCCTCAACGGCATCTCGCTGCAACTGCTGCCCAATTTCTTCGACGGAAACGAGATTGCCGGCAACAACGATTATGTCAACGATGGCAGCATCAATGCCGCCACGCTGTTCAAGTATGACGAGAAGACCAGGATGTATTACGCCTACCAGACCGATGACAATGACAACATCGTGCCAGGCAAATACACGGTATTCAAGTTAGAGGGAGACCGATATGTTCACGTCGATACTCCCGATTCAACCGACAATAACCAATGACATCTAATAACATTAACTAATGACAATGAAAAAAATGATTCTTGCCGCCCTCGCTACGGTGGCACTATCAACTACCGCTATGGCTCAAAACAGCAACTTTGACTACAGTGTTGACCGCTTTGCCGACATCGAGGTGCTCCGCTACCAGGTGCCTGGCTTTGAGGACCTCTCGCTCCAGCAGAAGGAGCTCGTCTATTACCTCACCGAGGCAGCTCTCAATGGCCGTGACATCCTGTTTGACCAGAACTGCAAGTATAACCTCATGGTCCGCGAGACGCTCGAGGACATCTATCGCAACTACAAAGGAGACAAGAATGACAAGGACTATCAGGCCTTCATCAAGTACCTGAAGCAGGTGTGGTTCGGTAACGGTATCCATCACCACTACTCGATGGATAAGTTCATCCCCGAGTTTTCCAAAGCATTCTTTGACAAGCAGTTTGCGGCCCTGCCCGGTGCCGACCAGCGCGCTGCTGAGAAAAAGGTGCTCGATCGCGTCATCTTTGACCCCGCATTCATGGCCAAACGCGTTAACCAAGCTGATGGTGAGGACCTGATTCTCACTTCGGCCTGCAACATGTACGAAGGCGTTACTCAGCAGGAAGTCGAGGACTACTACAACAACCTCAAGGACACCACCGACCTTACTCCCATCTCATGGGGTCTGAACTGCAAGGTGGTGAAGCGCAACGGCAAGATTGTTGAGGAACCCTACAAAGTAGGTGGGCTCTACAGCAAAGCCATTGAAAAAATTGTGTACTGGCTTCAGAAGGCTGCTACCGTGGCCGAGAACGAGGGCCAGCGCGCCTATATCAACGAGCTCATCAAGTTCTACCAGACCGGCTCGCTGAAGACCTTTGACGACTACAGCATCATGTGGGCCGAGGAGACCAAGAGTGATGTTGACTTCATCAACGGCTTCATCGAGAGTTACGGCGATCCCCTGGGCATGACCGGCTCATGGGAGGGTATGGTCAACTTCAAGGATAAGGCCGCCTCGCGCCGCAGCAAGCTCATCAGCGACAATGCTCAGTACTTCGAGAGCAACTCGCCCGTTGACAACCGCTTCAAGAAGAAAAACGTGAAGGGTGTGAGCGCCAAGGTCATCACCGCCGCCATTCTGGCTGGTGACAGCTATCCCTCGACGCCCATCGGCATCAACCTGCCCAACAGCAACTGGATTCGTGCCGCTCACGGCTCTAAGTCGGTTTCCATCGACAATATCACCGATGCCTACAACAAGGTGGCTGCTGGTACAGGCTTCAATGAGGAGTTTGCCTACAGTAATGTTGAGGTAGAACTGATGAAGAAATATCTCGACATCGCTGATGCTCTCCACACCGACCTGCACGAGTGCCTCGGTCATGCTTCGGGACAACTGCTGCCCGGCGTTGACCAGGATGCTCTCAAGGCTTACGGATCCTCGCTCGAGGAAGGTCGTGCCGACCTGTTTGCCCTCTATTACCTGGCCGATCCCAAGCTCGTTGAACTTGGCATCTTCCCCAACATGGACACCTACAAGGCCGAGTACTACAAGTATATCATGAACGGTCTGATGACTCAGCTCACACGCATCGTGCCGGGCAAGGACATCGAGGAGGCCCACATGCGCAACCGCAAGTTCATCAGCGAGTGGTGCTACCAGCATGGCAAGAAGGACAACGTCATCGAGTATGTGAAGCGCGATGGTAAGACCTATATCCGTGTCAACGACTACGAGAAGCTGCGTGGCCTGTTTGCCCAGCTGCTTGCCGAGGTGCAGCGCATCAAGAGCGAAGGCGACTATGAGGCTGGCCGCCAACTCGTCGAGACTTACGGTGTCAAAGTCGATCCCGCCATCCACAAGGAGGTGCTCGCCCGCTACGAGGGTCTGAACATCGCCCCCTACAAGGGCTTTGTCAACCCAATCTACACTCCCGTGTATGACAACAACGGCAAGATTATCGACGTGAAGGTTTCCTACACCGAGGGCTACATCGACCAGATGCTCCGCTACGGTCAGGACTACTCTCCCCTCACCCACTAACCTGCGGTAAGGGAAATCCCGATATCAATGAGGAGGCAGCCACCCCATCGGCTCGCCTCCTCATTTATTATAATATGGCGATAAGAGTTGCATTAGTGTCGATTTCTCATTACTTTTGCAGTGTAAAATCCTAAAAATGACAACGATGATGAAACAACTGATTGTTTGTGTAATGGTGGCTTTGGCTGCTATTGCGTCGGTAGCGCAGGGTAATAGGGCCGATTACCGTGTGGTGCCACTGCCCAATGTAATCAACGGCATCAAGAGCGCCGATTTCAAACTTACGGACCAATGTCTGGTGAATTACCCCGCTGTAAACCGCGACATGGAGCGTAATGCAGCGATGCTGAGCCAGTATGTCGAGGAATTAACTGGAATCCATCTGAGTACCCGTCCCTGTAGAGATGCAAAATCCAGCGTATCCAATCAAGACCGCTCGGGCAACATCTCATTGCTCATCGACAGTAAGGTCGCTGGTGACGAGGGCTATAGTATCCTCGTGACACCGCGCGGCGTGGAAATCAGTGGCCGAACAGCAGCGGGTGTGTTCCAGGGCATCCAAGTGCTGCGCAAATCGCTGCCCGCAGGCAAGTCGATGCAGATTCTCCTGCCTGCTGCCCAAGTAGCCGGGACCCCTCGCTTCGGTTACCGTGGCATGCATCTGGACTGCTCACGCCATTTCTTCGGTGTTGAAACAGTCAAGCGTTATCTCGACATCATGGCGCTGCACGGCATGAACCGCCTGCATTGGCACCTGACTGACGACCAGGGATGGCGCATCGAGATCAAGAAATATCCCCGCCTGGCTGAGGTGGGCGGCTGGCGCAACGGCACCACGCTGGGCCATAATTCTCCTGTGAATGACGGTATCCGCTATGGCGGCTACTACACGCAGGAAGAAATCCGCGACATCGTGCGCTATGCTGCCGAGCGCTACATCACCATCATCCCCGAGGTGGATATGCCAGGACACATGCTGGGAGCATTGGCGGCTTATCCCGAGTTGGGCTGCTCGGGCGGTCCCTACGAGGTGTGGGGCCAGTGGGGCGTGACTGATGACATCCTGTGTGTGGGCAAGGACCACACGCTGCAGTTCGTCAAGGATGTGCTTGACGAGGTCATGGAATTATTCCCCGGAGAGTATATCCACATCGGTGGCGACGAGTCTCCCCGCGTGCGGTGGCAAGAGTGCCCATTGTGCCAGCAGCGCATCCGTGACCTGGGCCTCAAAGCCCGAGGCAAGCAGAGCCCCGAGGCATTGTTGCAGGGATGGTTCACCACCCAGATGCAGCAATACCTGTCAAACCACGGGAGACGCATCATCGGCTGGGACGAGCTGCTAGGCTGTGACATCGACACATCGGCGACCATTATGTCGTGGAGGGGTGCAGAGCCTGGTGCTCAAGGTGCCCTGCAGGGACATGACGTAATCATGACTCCTGTGGGACCGCTATATTTTGACTATTACCAAACTGATAAAACTTGGAACGAGCCCACAGCCTTCGGTGGCTGTAACACGCTCAAGAAGGTCTATGATTTTGAGCCCGTTGCTGCTGACCTACCTGCCGACAAGCGCCACCATATTCTGGGCGCACAGGCTAACGTGTGGACAGAGTATATCACCTGCGAGTCCCAGGTCCAGTACCAGATTCTCCCACGCATGGCAGCCTTGGCCGAAGTGCAGTGGCTCCAACCCGAGGACAAGGACTATCAGGACTTCAAGGCCCGTCTTCCCCATCTGGTTGACATCTACAAGCACTACGGATGGACTTACCGTGCAAAAAGCCTCACCCAGGAGGACGAGGACAAGACCGACAATTAATCCAAGAGAATAAATCAAGTGGGTGTGTCACTCTTGCAGTATTGCAATGATGACACACCCACTTGTTATAGGATATCCTAAAGCTACGTTCCCGGTACCGCTTCTCCAGCCTGAAGGAAGAACGGCAAGAGGCTCTCGACATAGATGATAGCGATACCAGCCACATAGCCCGCCAGAGCAAGCAGCGAAACACGCTTGAAGTACCAGAAGAACGGAATCTTCTCGATTCCCATAGCGACAACACCTGCAGCCGAGCCAATGATGAGCAGCGAACCGCCGACACCGGCACAGAAAGTGAGCAAGTGCCAGAACAATCCATCCTCAACAAAAGTCAGCAGATAAGGATCGACAGTTCCCGCAGGAGCCATATTCTCGAACATCTTGATACAAGCCGATACCAGAGGCACGTTGTCGACAATTGATGACAACGCACCGATGATCGATGTCATGAGCACAGGCTCGTGGATTCTGGTATTCATATCGTCGGCAAGCGTGTTAAGCACACCAACCTCGGAGAGTGCCGATACGGCCATCAGGATGCCCAGGAAGAAGAGGATGGTTGGCATGTCGATGGTGTGCAGTGCCGATGAAACGCGGCCACCCATCTTGGAATCAATCTTGAAGCGTTTCACCCATATCTCGGTAATGCCCCAGATAACGCCCAGCGACAACATGATGCCCATGAACGGGGGAAGTCCAGTGACAGTCTTGAAAATAGGAACAAACAGCAATCCCGAAATACCGATGATGAGCATCGCCTTGCTCAAGTGAGGATGGCGGTCGTGCAGCCCGGGATTCTTATCGGCCATCTTGGTGAGCGTCTGCATGCGTCCCTCCTTGATGTAGAACTGAGCGATGAACACGGGAACAACCATGGCCACAATGCTGGGAATGAGAAGATTGACAATCAGTCCCACCGAAGACACCTTTTCGTCCATCCACAGCATGATGGTGGTCACGTCACCGATGGGTGAAAATGCACCACCGGCGTTGGCTGCAATGACGATGAGGCCGGCAAAAAGCCAACGCTCCTTTTGGTCACTGAGCAGCCGTCGCAACATCATCACCATGATGATGGTCGTGGTCATGTTATCGAGCACGGCCGACATGACAAACGACAGCGAGCACATGATCCATAGCAGGTGCCGCTTACTCTTGGCATTGATGTTCTCGGTAATGAATGAGAAGCCGCCGTAGCGGTCGATAATCTCCACGATTGTCATGGCGCCAATCAGGAAGACCACGATTTCGCAGGCATCACCCAGCTGGTTAACGATAGCGTCATGGATGTGCGGATCATTGCCCATCAGGGCAAGGATTGACCACAACACACCACAAGTAATCAAGGCAAAGGTGGCTTTGTTGATGTGAAGAGGATGCTCCAATGTGATGAGCACATAGCCCAACACAAAGATGACTATCATCGCAGCAATCATCGTCGGTTTTCAGTTACTGGTTTTCAGTTTACCGTGCCATGCACGGCTTGAATGTTGACGGGAATCTTAATTATTAGTTGATGCAATGGTTGAATGCTTACCTCAACCGATCTGCGTCACGAAGGGTTTTCTTGTCTCTTGACATTGCTTTGTGGGCCAGCATCAGGAAGATGATGGAAAGCACCTGCAAGATAAGATACCATTGCCAATTGACCACCCAACCATCACCATCACGGTTAGCAACAACAAACGCCTGAATGCAGATGGCAACGAGCATAGCAATGCCGATGAGGATATCCACAAAGCATACTGTCATCTGGCGCTGAAGGTTCTTGAACAGGAAAATGTCGATGAGCGCCAAGAGCGAAATGAGGATGGTCAGCGTGAGCAACAACGGATCAATATGCATACTGCCAGCACGGCCTGTCTCGAGTGCTCCGTAGAGAACGGTCTTGTCGGCCATCTCAAACGACAGCGCAGGGAAGAATGCAAACACCACCATAAAAATCACTGCAATGAGCAGGAAAACTGATTGGATGCGTTGAATAACCATAATTCTATAGATTGAATGATAAAACTAATTTTTGGCAAAATTACGGAAATTTTTCAATAATCATCATAAATGCCCAAGAAAATTCGTCCAAAACGGCAATTATTGTTATTTTTGCATAGTTTTTGCAGACTCCATAGCAAAAATAATGTAAAAATCATCAGATGACTTTCCAGGAAATAGAGAATACACATAGCAAGGCTGCAGAATGCCTCGGTAATGCCGAGGTGAATGAAAGCTTTAACCTCGTGTCGGACCTTGCACATCAACTGGGCCGTGCAGACTTGAACGACTCACTCGAACGGTTGCGCATGTCCTATACCTTCATGCTCAAGTATCTAGAACAGGGAGTGATGGACCCGCAGCGCGACGAGATTCTGTCCAACATCATACAATCGCTATACACGCTCAACGACCAGTGCTACATCGGGTTGATGGAACCCACTAGCCCTGAGGTGTTCTACGCACGCCGCCGTGAATTGGGAGGCTCTTCACTCGTGAGCATCGTCGAGGAGTACCGTAATGCCCAACGGGACGTGCAGCTGGCCCAGTCGGTATCGGCAGAACAGAGTGACAAAGATGCCATTATGTCATGCCTACGTCATGCCGAGGAACTAGAGACCAAACTGTTTAATCGCGTGTGGTCAACGTTCCCGCTGTCGAGTGATGATGCAGGAAGCCTGAAACTGTGCATCAGCGGCGACATCCTGCCCCCGCACACTCGCTGCCTGCTGGTTGCAGCCCTGTTCTTGGGCTTGATGAAGTTCTATGACGAGAACAAACTACTCATATTGCTCGAGGCCTACTCGCTCAGCGACGATGCGATGGTCCAGTTGCGCTCGTTGACCTGCGCCATGCTGGCAATGCTGGCCCACAAGAAGCGCACAGCCACATCGCGGGCTATCCAGACGCGCATCGACGCCATGCTCGACACCCCCGACTTCAATCATGACGTGTGGAGTATACAGGCCCAATTGGCGCGCTCCCGCAACACCGAGAACGTGAAGGAACGTGTGCGCAACGACTTGATACCTAACATCATGAAGATGCGCCCCGATATCATCGACAAGCTCAAAGACCAGGATTCGCAGATTGTTGACCTGAGCGACATTGAGGCTAATCCCGAATGGCAGGATTGGCTCGACCGGAGCGGTATCACACGCCGCATCGAGGAGTTCAACGAGATGCAGATTGAAGGCAGTGACGTGTTCATCGCCACGTTCTCACACTTGAAGACTTTCACGTTCTTCAAGACGCTGAGCAACTGGTTCCTGCCGTTCTATGCAGCACATTCGTCAGTATTTGAAAATCTGGGGCCCAGTCGTTTGGGCCTTGCCGAGGTCATACAGCATGCACCTTATCTATGTAACAGCGACAAATACTCCTTCTGCCTCTCGTTAGGTGCCCTACCCGACTCACAGCGGTCGATGATGTCGGCACAGCTCGAGGAGCAGAATGCGGCGTTGCGCGAAGCCCAGCAAGCCGAATTGCCCGATGAGCGCAAGAAGCGCGTGGGCATCATTAATGCGTTTGTGCAGGACCTGTACCGCTTCTTCAAACTCTTCTCGCGCCGTCGCGAATTCATCGCCGTGATGGACAATCCCGGGCTGGACATGACCGACTGCCGACCGCTATCCCGGGTGACAGGTGACGCCCATGTGCTGGAACTGCTCGGTACGCTGTATTTCAAGAACGCCTTCTACAACGATGCCATCAAGTGCTTCACCCGCCTCGAGACCATGGATGAAGCCACCGATGACCATATCTACCAGAAGATCGGTTTTGCCTACCAGAATGCAGGCGAGACGACCAAGGCTCTCAGCTACTACAAGCGTTATGAGTTGCTCCACGAGGATGACGCATGGAACATGCGCCACATTGCTGCCTGCTACCGCCAGGTCGGCGAGTTGGATAAGGCTCTTGAGTACTACCGCCGCGTCGAGGCCTTGTCGCCCAACAATGTGTCGCTGGCGCTGACTATCGGTCACGTGCTGCTGCAGCAACGCCGCACCAACGAAGCCCTGCAGCAGTATTTCAAGGCCGACTTGATAGAATCGGCCAAGCACCGTGCATGGCGCCCCATCGCCTGGTGCTCGTTCCTGCTGAGTGACTATGACCGTGCCATCGACTTCTATGACCGCATTGCCCGTGAGGACGAGCCAACGGCACAGGACATGCTCAACCTGGGGCATGTGCTGCTGTGCCAAGGTAAGACGCAGCAAGCCATCGAAGCCTACCGCAGATCCCTTGCGCTCATGGGTGGAGTGACCAAGAAGTTCCGCGACGCTTTTAAGAGCGATGCCATGGAACTGAGGCTGCATGGCGTGTCGGCAGTCGATCAGACCCTCATCCCTGATGCAGTCACCTCTCCACAAAATGCCGTTTAAAGCTAATAGCCAAAGAAATGATTGACCACAATACAGTCCAACAGATTATAGATGCCGCCGACATTGTTGACGTGGTAAGCGATTTTGTGGCACTCAAGCGCAGGGGAGCCAACTGGATAGGCCTGTGTCCCTTCCACAATGACCGCAGGCCGTCATTCTATGTATCCAGGGCCAAAGGCATCTGCAAGTGCTTTGCCTGTGGCGAGGGCGGCAGTGCCGTCAACTTCATCATGAAGCACGAGCAGCTCAGTTACCCCGAAGCGCTGCGCTACCTGGCCCGCAAATACCACATCGAGATCCAGGAGAAGGAACTCACCGACGAGGAAAAGCAGGCCCAAACCGAGCGTGAGGCTATGCTGATGCTCAACGAGTGGGCATGCAGCTACTTCGAGAAGCAGCTGCATGAGACACAGGACGGCCAAGATATAGGACTCTCCTACTTTCGCGAGCGCGGTTTTAACGATACCACAATCAAGGAGTTCAGGCTGGGATACTCCAGCGAAGAATATGACGACTTCTATAAAGCGGCTATTGCTCAAGGCTTTAATGCCAAATTGCTGTTTGACGTGGGCCTCTGCATCCCCAATGACCGCGGAGGCGGATATGACCGTTTCCGTGGCCGAGTCATGTTCCCCATCATGAACATAGCCGGCAAGGTTATCGCTTTTGGCGGCCGAACGCTCAAGAAAGACAAAAATATCGCCAAATATGTCAACTCTCCCGAGTCGGCCATATACTCCAAGCGTAGTGTCATCTATGGCCTCTATCAGGCCAAGCGCGAAATAAGCAAGCAGGACAAATGCTTTATTGTCGAGGGTTATGCCGACGTGATCTCGATGCATCAGGCAGGATTCAAGAATGTGATTGCCTCGTCGGGGACAGCCCTGACCGAGGGCCACATCCATGCCATCCATCGATTCACGGGCAATGTAACCGAGATGTTTGATGGCGACGAGGCGGGTATCAAGGCCGCCATCCGCGGGGTGGATATGCTGCTCAAGGAAGGTCTGAGCATCAAGGTTTTACCCCTACCACCCGAAGATGACCCTGACACCTTTGTACGCGCCAACAGCCACACCCAGGTCGAGGAATATATCCAGCAGCACGAGACCGACTTCATCCACTTCAAGTCGAGTGTGGTGCTCAAGGATGCCCAGAACGATCCCATCAAGCGCACAGCGGCCATCACCGATGTGATTAAGTCGATCTCCGTCATCCCTGACGAAATCGCAAGAATGGTATATGCCAAGGAGTGCAGCAACCTGTTTGACATCGATGAGCAGACTATCCTGCGAGAGATCAAGAAGTTCCGTCAAAAGAACCTCGAGCAGTGGCGCAAGGAAAAAGAGCAACAGCAAGCTCGTGAGCAGCGTATGGCGAACAATGGCGATGACGCTGGAACCATCCCGCCTCCACCACCACCCGAACTGCTGGAGGTGGAACCAGAAACCGCAACAAGGCCTTCCGTCACTCCGGCCACAGAGCAGCACATCGCTACAGGCAGCCAAGTGTCGGTTCAGGAGCTTGAAGTCATCAAACTCATCGTCAACTATGGCATGTGTTACCTGTGCGACACTGTCTATGACGATGGCCACAGGCAACCCACCACCGTGCTGGAGTACATCAACAATGAGATGCAGCTCGATAACATGGCTTTCGCTAACCCGCTGTACCGCCGCACCTTTGACCTCGCCAAGCAGTACATCGAACCTTATTACCGCGATCTAGCAGCATTCCAGACTGCCCAAGACGAAGATACAAAACGCTACATTGCCGAGGAGATGGCTCAAGAGCTTGGCGACGACATCGACCCCGATGCTATGGACAGCGCCGCCCTGATCAATGCCATGGAGCAGAAACGGCAGGCCATCAACGCGCGTGCTGCCCTACGGGCCCAGCAGGCCCAGCAGCAATTCAGCTGCGACTACCTGCAGCGGGCATTGTGCTCCCTCGATGACGACGCATTGAGGCAGTTGGCCTGTGACATTGCCACCGAGAGTCTGCCCCAACTGAGTAAAATCCACACCAAATATACCGTAATTGTCGAGGATAAGGACCGCCTGCCCTCGTTGGTGCCCAAGCGCCTGTACAACTGGAAGAATGCATTGTTGGTCCAGAAAATCAACGAGACCAAAGCCCAGATTGCCACAGCACCGGCCGAACAGCAGCCGCAACTGATGGAATATCTGCAGGAATTATACAAGGTAAGGCATCAGCTGGCCTCGGTCATCGGCGACCGTGTGGTGAACCCGAAATAAAAGGGCTATTCTGCTTCTGCTGCGGCAAAAACAAGAAGGCAGTCTGCCTTCTTTCCGAATCATGAGTTGATAGGTTTTTCATCATTTTTTGGTCTTATTGCATGTTATTTTGTCAATAATTACTAAATTTGCCGTGATTATTGACGCCTATAAGGCGCACGTACAAAACCATTGCTTTAAGCTGAAATATTTAACCTATTGATTATGAAGTTCAAACATATCGTTGCAATAGCGACATTTGCCTTTGCTGCCCAGGTAGCGATGGCACAAATGAATCTGCCCAAAACCGTTGTCAAAGGCACCGAGTATTATTATTATGATGCTGGTGAACGAGAGAGCATCTACGGAATCGCAGCCAAGCTGAACGTCACCAAAGACGAAATCATCAAGCACAATCCCGACGCTGCCGACGGTATCGAGAACGGCATGAGGTTATATTTCCCTGTAGACAAGAATGCTGCCCCGGCCACACGCCAAAAAGCAGTGGCAACCCATACCGTCCAGCAAGGCGAGACCTTGTATGGCCTGGCTAAGCGTTACGGAACCACTGTCGAGGCACTGGTTGCAGCCAATCCCAATGCAGACAATGGCATCAAAGTGGGCCAGGTGCTTACCATTCCCACCGATGAGGCGACTGCCATTGCCACAAGCAGCGTGAATGCGGGTGAGCAGGTGCGCGACGCATTCAGTCGCAGCAGTGGTGTCGGAGGTGTCACCCAAACGACAATACCCCTGGGGACCGATCCCATTATCCATACCATGGTATCCGGTGAGGACATCTATACCCTTGCTAAACAATACAACTCCACTATCGAGGGCATCATCACGTCCAATCCCGGTCTTAAACCTGAAGGTTATGTGGAAGGCGCACGGGTGAAAGTCGTTCCCAATTCTGCGCTGCCCTTCATTTATGAGCGCACGGGATACAGGATGTACAAGTACGAGGCCAAGCGCGGCGAGACCTTCGCTACTATTGCTGCTGCCAACGGTATCACCGAGCAAGAACTCAAGGCCGCCAACCCCGACCTGAAGAAGGTGAAGAAAGGCAAAACGCTCACCGTGCCCAAGCCTTACAGCGAGCGCGTCAACGGTGAGATGTCTACCATTCCCATCGACGAGCTGCGTGCTTATTACGAGCCCCGCATCGACAACTTGTACGACAATCTGGTACAGGCACGCCTGGATAACGAGATGAACATTGCCATGGTGCTGCCCTTCCAGCTCCACAAGAGTGCTCCTCCCAAGCAGGCCTATCTGTACACCGACTTCTACAAGGGTTTCCTGCTGGCGCTTGACAGTGCTGCCCGCGTGACCGACAAGCACATCAACCTCAAGGTCTATGACACGCAGCACAACCTCAACGTCACCGACAGCATCCTGCTGCTGCCCGAACTCAGGGGCATGAACATGATCATTGCTCCCAGCGAGCCTCAGCAGCTGGCACGCATCAACAACTTCGGCAAGGCCAACGGTATCCCCGTGCTCAACTGTTTCACTACCCGTAACGAGGACTACCTGGACAACCCCTACGTGTACCAGGTGAACACGCCCACCGACGAGATGATGCATGGCGTAATGCGGTGGTTTGACGAGCAATTCAAGGGATACAACGTCATCTTCCTGAATGCAGCCAGCGATAACGACAAGGAGATGTTTGAGCAGATGCGCAACCACATCACACGCAAGCAGTACTCCACTGCGACCATCAATGTTGGTGGCGAACTGGGCTACAGCGACTTGTCCAACAAGATGAATCCCGGTTCAAAGTATGTCTTCGTTCCTTCATCGGGCGATAAGGCGCTCATCAGCAAGTTCATTAAGGCCCTGAAAGAGGTCAAGAAAGAACGCTTTGACTGCGACCTGTCGCTGGTGGGCTACCCAGAGTATGTGCTCTACCTCAAGGACTATCAAACCGACCTGCAGGACGTGGACACCTGGATGTTCACCCGTTTCTTCAATGCTAAGGGATTCCGCTCCCGCGACTTGGAGACGGCCTACAGGACTAACTTTGGTGGCGAAGCGCTGCAGGCGGTGCCCCACATGGCAATATACGGCTTCGACACGGGCATGTACTTGCTCAAGTCGCTTGGCGTGGACGGCATCATCGACGAGGAGACACCGTTGTACAAGGGTATCCAGACGAGTTTCCGTTGGGAGCGCGGTGACAACTGGCGCGGCTACACCAACCAGGCTATTGAGGTCGTACACTTCTCGACCGACCACCAGATTACTGTTCTCGTTCCCGGCCAATAATGACACCGGTTTTGCTGGTTGCACCGGACAATGAGTGAATGCTCATAAATGACTGGTGTGAATGGCTGTTTCATGTCACGACAATGAGAAGAATTGCATTTATCCTAGCAGCACTGGCAGCGTTGTTAGCAACTGCACAAACCCACTACGAAGGCACGATTTCCGTAGGTGGTAAGGCTGGTGCTACCTTTTCGCGCGTCAATTTTAACCCCACTGTACAGCAATCGATGCTGCCGGGCATGACAGCTGGGGTAATGTTCCGTTACATCGAGGAAAAGCACTTTGGCCTTGTGGCTGAACTGAACCTGA
Source organism: uncultured Bacteroidales bacterium (assembly GCA_902792895.1). Classification (GTDB taxonomy): domain Bacteria; phylum Bacteroidota; class Bacteroidia; order Bacteroidales; family Muribaculaceae; genus Sodaliphilus. Next base: position 55,756 of record CADBBK010000014.1, read on the forward strand.
CGCAGCGGGGGTGGCGCGAAAAACTTGAGGAATCAGCGTACACTTACAGCCACAATTTCTCCTACTTGGAACTACCCATCATGACGCATATCTTCTTTGGCAACCAGCGTGTTAAGGGATTCTTCAACCTGGGTCCTGAACTGAATGTCATGATCGGTGACGGCATCAAATCCAATTTCGCCTATCAAGACGCTGGAGGGTTGGACTACTTCATCACCAACACTCGCCACATCGAGCAGATGACGATGGAAATCGAACGACGGTTTGACTACGGCATTTGTGCCGGAGCCGGCATGGAAATCAATCTGAACTCCCGCCACAGCCTATTGCTCGAGGGACGCTTCTACTACGGCCTGACCGATGTCTTTCCCAACCACAAGACCGACATCTTCTCCAGCAGCAACTCCATGACAGTTGGTGTCACGCTGGGCTATTTTTACCGTTTGAAATAAGAGTCTATTTATTGCAGAGTTCTATGGCCTGTTTCCCCGTGAGGTGCTCGATGTCGAGGCACAACAGGAGGACGTGGGTAAAATCCTTGTCTATCTCCCTTTGCAAGCCGGCTTCGTCACCGGGAGCATAGCGATGACCCAGCAGTCGCAATGCTGCCAATCGCTCGGTTTCCTGTTCAATGATGTGTATCTTTCCAAAGGCGATCACGCTCCTAAAGTGAGTCGTAAAAGACTCAGGATGAAGCTCATCCTGGTCGATGACGCAAAAGGAACATTTGGGATTAGCCCGGATAGCATCCACCTTGTGTCCCTCTAAGGCCGAGTGGAAATAGAGGCGTCCGTCGGCATAGACATAGCTGAGCGGCACGGCATAGGGATGGTCATTGTCACCGATTAATGCCAATACCCCCGACGAAGCGTTTTCAAGGATTATGACACAACGTTCATTGGTGAGTTGCTGCTTGAAGCGGCGCATAGGTCTGAATTGCTGCATAGTGCTGATTTTTCAATGTTAAAAAAATGTTATTTTCAACAAAGGTAGTCAATGTTTCGGCTCGTTACCACATTATATAAAATATATTTTTTGTAATTTTGTGCGTTATTTTGAAAATTCACTTAATTTAATCAAATAAACGTTTAAAAATCAGTAAGTTATGAACATTTCGCACATCGAACACGTGGGAATCGCCGTTACCTCGCTCGAGGAGGCAATCCCTTTCTACGAGAACATGTTGGGCATCAAGTGCTTCGCTATCGAAGAAGTTGTTGACCAGAAGGTAAGGACCGCTTTCTTCCAGGTAGGTCAGACCAAGATTGAGCTCCTCGAGGCTACTGCCCCCGAGAGCGCAATCGCTAAGTTTATCGAGAAGAACGGTGGCCGTGGTGGCATCCAGCACGTTGCCTTTGCCATTGAGGATGGCGTACAGAACGCATTGAACGAGGTACAGGAGAAGGGTGGCCGCGTTATCGACGCACAGCCCCGCAAGGGTGCTGAGGGCCTGAACATTGCCTTCCTGCATCCCAAGACCACCTGTGGCGCATTGTTGGAGCTCTGCGAGAAGCCCGAGTAATTAGCTTTTAGCTGTTAGCGATTAGCTTCTAGCCTACAGGCTATGGGCTTTGAGCGATTAAAAACTGAAAACAGAAATTTAAAAATGGGAAAACAACTTGATAAAATCCAAGAGCTGATTGAGCGTCGCGAGAAAGCGCGCCTGGGCGGTGGTGAAAAGGCCATAGCCAAGCAGCACGAGAAGGGCAAATTCACTGCCCGTGAGCGCATCAATATGCTCCTTGACGAGGGCAGCTTTGAGGAACTGGACATGTTCGTTCAGCACCGCTGCACCAACTTCGGCATGGAGAAGAAGACCTATGACGGCGACGGCGTTGTGACCGGTTTCGGTACCGTAGGCGGTCGTCTGGTTTACGTCTTTGCCCAGGATGCTACCGTCATTGGCGGCTCGCTGGGTGAGACGATGGCATTGAAGATGTGTAAGGTGATGGATCTGGCCATGAAGCAGGGTGCTCCTGTTGTCGGCCTGAACGACTCGGGTGGTGCCCGCATCCAGGAGAGCGTCAATGCTCTCGCAGGCTATGCCGAGATTTTCCAGCGCAATATCAATGCTTCGGGTGTGATTCCCCAGATTAGTGCCATCCTTGGCCCGTGTGCCGGTGGTGCCGTTTACTCCCCTGCCCTGACCGACTTCATCATCATGGCCAAGGGTATCTCGTTCATGTTCCTGACCGGTCCCAAGGTGGTTAAGACCGTGACTGGTGAGAACGTGACTCAGGAGCAACTGGGTGGTGCTGGTGTACATGCCAGCAAGAGTGGTGTGGCTCACTTTGCAGCCGAGACCGAGGAAGAGGCCATCGCCATCATCCGTCAGCTGTTGAGCTACATGCCCAGCAACAACATGGAGGAGACTCCCCGTGTGGAGTGCACCGATCCTATCGACCGCGTGGAGGATGCCCTGAACAACATCATTCCCGAGAGCGCCAATGACCCCTACGACATGTACCAGGTCATCAGCGCCATCGTCGACAACGGTGAGTTCCTCGAGGTCCACAAGGATTTCGCCAAGAACATCATCGTCGGCTTTGCCCGCTTCAACGGCCAGGCTGTCGGCGTTGTTGCCAACCAGCCCAACTGCATGGCAGGTGTGCTCGACGTGAACGCCTCGAAGAAGGGCGGCCGCTTCGTGCGTTTCTGCGATGCCTTCAATATTCCTCTGGTAACCCTCGTTGACGTGCCTGGCTTCCTGCCCGGTACTGGCCAAGAGTACAACGCCGTTATCATGAACGGTGCCAAGTTGCTTTACGCCTACGGCGAGGCTACTGTGCCCAAGGTGACTGTAACCCTGCGCAAGAGCTATGGTGGCTCGCACATCGTGATGAGCTGCAAGCAGCTGCGTGGTGACCTGAACTACGCTTGGCCCAGCGCCGAGATCGCTGTGATGGGTGCTGCCGGTGCTGCCGAGATTCTCTATGCCAAGGACAGCAAGAACTTCAAGACTCAGGCCGAGGAGGCTAAGGCTGCTGGCGACGAAGCCAAGGCTAAGGAACTGCTCGAGGCTGGCAAGAAATTCATCCAGGAGAAGGAAGACGAGTACAACAACCTCTTCTGCACGCCTTACAATGCAGCCCGCTATGGCTACATCGATGACGTGATTGAGCCGAGGAACACCCGTTTCCGCGAAGTTGACCAACCCTGCCAAGAAGCACGGTAATATCCCCCTGTAATCCATCAATGCACACTGTTATGAGTAAAAAAGCATTGACATTATTGCTGCTCTGCGCCATCCTCGCACTGCCCACGTTCGCCCAAGGACGCCGCAACGTGCGCATCAACGAGGTGATGGTGCAGCAGGACAGCACGGGCGGCAACGGCTGGGTCGAGTTCTATAACTCGTCCTACAGCTCCACTGCCGTTGAGCAGATGTTCATCACCACGCTGAGCCGCGAGGACATCCAGAACGTCTTTGACAAGAACAAGGGCAACAAGAAAAAGCCCAAACAGATTCTGGTTGAACTTTGCGAGGCCCAGCCCATGGATATCTATGAGATTCCCCGTGGAGATGAGCGTAACACCAAGATTGCTCCTCGCGGCCACTTCGTCATGGAGGCTGACGGCGACCCCAAGGCAGGCACGTTCCACATGCCTTTCACCTTCAAAGAGGGTCAGGACAATTACATTGCACTGTATGACGTGAATGGTGACCTGGTCGATGACGTGACGATTCCCGCCTCGCTCAAGCCCGGCGAGACTTACGCCATCAAGGCCGAAGGACGCCTGCCGAGCGTGCTCGGCGATGGCAAGACCGAGTGGACCGTAAAAGACGGTAAGACCATCGAAACGGCTATCACCAAGGGCAACTACAACATCCGTGAGGTGAACGAGAACATCGAGGCTTTCCACATCAAGGATCCCCATGGCTACTGGATCGCTCTGCTCGCAATGTCGGTTGTGTTCATCGCCCTCGCACTGCTCTACATCTGTTTCAAGTTGTTCGGCAAGTTTGCCAGCAAGAATCTGAAGGATGATGACAAGCAGCAGGCCGCTGCTCCCGCAGTAGCCCAGGCTGCCGCAGTACCCGCTACCGGCGATGCCGACGGCGAGACAATGGCTGCTATATGCTTTGCACTGTATCAGCACCTGAACGCCCACGACCAGGAGAGCGGCGTGTTGACGCTCACTCCCCGTGACGGTTCCACTTGGGCTTCCAGGGCTGGCCTGATGCGCGAATTACCCGTTATCAAGAAATAATCACTTATTCAGTTTGTAAGTTTCAAGTTGTTAATTTCAAGTATGGCTACCATTGCCTGACATCGTTTAGATAAAGGTGTCATTACTGACAACTAAAAAACCGAGAACTAAAAACTTTAAACACAAATGAAGGAATACAAATATAAGATCAATGGTAACGAGTACAATGTTGCCGTCGATAACATTGAGGGCAACATCGCCCATATTCAGGTCAATGGCGTCGCCTATGACGTTGAACTGCCTGAACAGCCCAAGGCCGCTCCTGCCGTGAAGCGTGTTGCCGTGAGCGACGCTCCCGCTGCCGCTCCCAAGCCTGCACGCAAGGCTGCTCCCGCTGCTGCCGGCGGTCACGTGATTGAGTCGCCGCTGCCCGGCGTCATCAAGGACATCTTTGTTAAGGTTGGCCAGCAAGTGAAGGCCGACGACGTGGTGTGCATCCTCGAGGCCATGAAGATGGGTAACGAGATCCACGCCGGCGTTGACGGTACCGTTAAGAGCATCGAGGTATCGAAGGAGGATTCGGTACTCGAGGGTAATACAATCATGGTAATCGGCTAAACACAGTTGTAAGTTTTTAAGCTGTAAGTTTTTAAGTATGCTTACGGCTAAAGACTGAGAACTAAAAACTTTAGAGCTACTATGGTACTGCTTGACAATTTCCTGTTCACCAAGTTGCTGGATTTCTGGCATTTTACCGGATTCTACAACTTTGAATGGACTAACCTGATCATGATTGCGGTGGGACTGTTCTTCATCTTCCTCGCAATCAAATACGACTTTGAGCCCATGCTTCTCGTGCCCATCGGCTTTGGTATCCTGATTGGCAACATCCCCTTCCAACCGGGCAACGAGATTGGCATCTATGAGGACGGCTCGGTGCTCAACATCCTATACCAGGGTGTGCGCAACGGCTGGTATCCACCACTCATCTTCCTGGGCATCGGCGCGATGACCGACTTTAGCGCTCTGCTGGCTAATCCCAAGCTCATGCTTGTGGGTGCTGCTGCGCAGTTCGGTATCTTCGGCGCCTACATGATTGCCCTCGCACTTGGTTTCATGCCCGACCAGGCAGGTGCTATCGCCATCATCGGTGGTGCCGATGGTCCTACCGCTATCTTCCTGTCGTCCAAGCTGGCCCCCAACCTGATGGGTGCTATTGCCGTGAGTGCCTACAGCTATATGGCGCTCGTGCCGGTGATTCAACCGCCCATCATGCGCCTGTTGACGACCAAGAAGGAGCGCACGATGCGCATGAAGCCCGCCCGCAAGGTCAGCCAGCTCGAGAAGATCGTCTTCCCCATCTTCGGCCTGCTGCTCACCTGCTTTGTGGTACCCTCTGCTATCCCCCTGCTGGGTATGCTGTTCTTCGGCAACCTGCTGCGTGAGAGTGGCGTGACCAAGCGTCTTGCCAACACTGCCAGCAACGCGATGACCGATATCGTGACCATCCTCCTCGGTATGACGGTGGGTGCCTCTACTCAGGCCTCGCAGTTCCTGACCAAGGAGACCTTGTTCATCTTCTTCCTCGGTTTCTGTGCCTTCATCATCGCCACCTGCTCTGGTGTGCTGTTCGTGAAGATCTTCAACCTCATCCTGCCCAAGAGCAAGAAGTTGAACCCGCTTATCGGCAATGCAGGCGTTTCGGCAGTGCCCATGGCAGCACGCATCAGCAACGACCAGGGCCTCAAGGCCGATCCCAGCAACTACCTGCTCATGCACGCCATGGGTCCCAATGTGGCTGGCGTAATCGGTTCGGCAGTTGCCGCCGGTGTCCTCCTGGGCTTCCTGGGATAACACGGTGTTTCTACCCACTGAACAAGTCAGGCGACCCACTCGGGCCGCCTGATTTGTTATTATGGCTGATAATGGATGTATCGTGAATTACTGCTTGAACATGCGGTCGATGGTACGCTTGTCCTCGCGCTCCTTGATGCTCTGACGCTTGTCGAACTGTTTCTTGCCTCGAGCAATGGCAATGACCAGCTTGGCCAAGCCGCGCTCATTGATGAACAGACGCAACGGGACAATCGAGAAACCAGGCTGCATGGTGTCCTTGGCAATGTGGCGGATTTCCTTGCGGTTCAGCAGCAATTTACGGTCGCGGTGGGTGGTGTGGTTATTGTAGGAGCCGTAGCTGTACTCGGCAATATACATGTTCTTAACCCAGATCTCACCGTTGATGACCATGCAGTAGGTATCCGTCAGGCCACACTTACCCTGGCGGATGGACTTGATCTCGGTCCCCGTGAGCACGATACCGGCGGTAAACGTCTCGATAATCTCGTAGTCGAACGTCGCCTTGCGGTTCTTGATATTGATAGTATTGGTGTTGGGCTTCTTGGATGCCATCGGTCAGATACTTTTTATTTAACAACAAACAGGTTGAGGATTGCCGTCAGCAGCAAGGGTATGCCAAGCAGCAGTGCTGACGAAATCACGACAAACTTGGTGACCTTCTCTTTCTTGACAAACAGGTGGTCGGTTCCACGGTAGGCCATCCATGGCAGATAGGCCATCAGGAAGAGTACCGGAGTGAAATCACTGGGCAACAGGTTGCGCAGGATGAGGAGCAACACAAGGAAAATCAGGTTATACAGGATATAGTCGTTAAGCCTTGCGGTGGCTCCCTGTGTCTTGACTAACTCGGGATAAAAGCCGCCCAAGAGATAGACGATAATGTAATAACTGATAAAAAAGGTCGAGAACATGACAATACCGTTCATCAGCGAGGTGCTGAAGCCAATCGTCGTGTCGTAAAGCATGGGCACAAAGCATGACAATGCCAACAGTCCCAACAGCGGCTGATAGACAGAGTGAAGCACTTTACCCGTGGGGATATTGGATTCATTGATTACTTCCCACCCGTAGCGCGGGGCGGTAATCACACAAAATATGTTATGCCAGATACTCATACCAAAAATTGCGGGTGCAAAGATACACATTTATTTACAAATACAAACTGAATTGAGGAAATTAAATTTACAATAGCAAAAACTATGCCACATTTTTACTGATAGAAGAAAAAATCAAGTATCTTTGCAAACGACAAATAAACAAGATCATCTATCACTCTTCTTTATTCACATTATCACAACATTCAAGTATTATGAACAAAATCATCATTTTAATGGCTGGTGCATTGCTCATGCTGGGCTCATGCACCCAAAACAAGGAGGCAGCCATTGAAAACATCATGACGCGCACGAGCATTCGCCAATACACCAACCAGCCTGTTGAGCAGGAGAAAATCGACATCATGCTCAAGGCAGCCATGGCAGCGCCCACCGCTGTGAACCTGCAGCCCTGGCATTTCATCGTCATCGACGACAAGGAACTCATCGGCCAACTCTCGTCCCAACAGCCGACCAACGCTCCGCTGCTGATCGCTGTATGCGGCGATACTGACAAGACCACCATGCCTGACGGCAAGGGCAAGCTGCCCGACTTCTGGATCCAGGACGTGTCGGCTGCAACCGAGAACCTGCTGCTGGCAGCCCATGCCCAAGGACTGGGTGCTGTATGGACAGGCGTCTATCCCATTCCTGAACGCACTGCCGAGGTAGCACGTGTGCTCCAGTGCCCCAAGAACATCATCCCGCTGGCTGTCGTCCGCGTCGGCTATCCCGCCGAGTCTCCCGCTCCCAAAAACAAGTTCCGTGAGGACAACATCAGCTACAACAAATTCGGCGGCAAGAAGTAATCATCTGCCTCTCTACCCTAACAAGAAACTCGCCCATGCATGTGGGCGAGTTTCTGTTATTAGTAAGACAATCCTTCATCAAAACAGGAAGGTGTGATACAGTTCGGGATAGTATATGCTGGCCGGATTCAACCCAGCCTTGAGAATTTCATAGAAAGCATAATAGAAATTGAACACGGCCATGGCAGCAAAGGGCAACCATTTGCGCTCATGCCACAGGTAGTATAGCGTGTATCCCACCATGACGAGGAAACAGCCCCGCATGAGTTCGCCAGGACGGCTCAGGTACTGCGTAGTATTGGCCAGCAGATTGATATAGGCCATATACACCAGCATAAAACGGTACATCGCCGACATATACACATCGGAGGCAAAACGACGTTTGAGGGCAGGATAGTACCACATCACCACGAAGCAGGACAACAGCGGGAACAACCGCGAGGGTCCAATCACTGGCCTGAAAGCGTATTCCAAATCGTGGGACATGAACAAGCGGTAATAGTGGCCGTAATGGAGCACATCGGCAAACTGGCCCAAGCGGTCAAAAATCCACTGAATCCATTGTGGGAAAGTGCCCAACACGACACAGGCGGCCAGCAATGCAAAAGGTACCCAGCGCTTGATGTGATGCACTCGCACCAGCGGCACTAAGGCCAAGGGTATGAACAACACACACATCTTGTGGATGCAGATGGCGATGATGGACAACAAGAGATATTGCCAATACTTGCGACGCACAATTGACTCCACCATGATAACGAACAGACATTCAACTACCGACTGCCTGATGAAACCCATCCAGAAGATGTAATAAGGACCCATGAAGATGCACAACGCAATCCAGGGCAGCAGAATCTTGCGGTGACGCAGGGCATAGGTGAGCAAAGCAATCTGCACGGCAGCCCAGAAAGCGAAATAGAGCGAGAAATGCAGGCCCGCCCTCGCCATGAGATGGGTGAGCAACGCAAAAAGCGGTTCAAAGTTTTCCCTGGAAAATTCACCCAGCGACTGCATGCTCACATAGTAGCTGTAGTACATGTTGTAGTCCCAGCTGGTCTGCCAGCGCAGCGCCGAGATGACAACATACAGCAGGACACCCATCACGATTTCCCATGACCAACAGGATAAGGGTGCCCCACCCTTACCTATTATCCGCTGTTCCCTGTCGCTGACATGTTTACCCAGCCATGCCATCGCTATGGCTGTTCCGGTATAGACTATCAAGCTGAGTATCATGTTATGAGAGGTTCAGCAAACGGGTTATCTGACAAGTGACATGTTGATCGAGAGGCCATAATTGCTGCTGGTCGTCGGATAAGAAGTGTTCGAGACAAGCGGTGTGTTGGCCTGGTAATCAAAGTAAGCGCCCATAGTGATGCGCTTGCTCACAACGTAGTTGGCTGTGAAGTTGACACCCCAAGTGCGGGTGCCGCTGGTGGGCTGAGCGGTATTGGTCTCATACTTGCGGATGAGGGCCGTGTTGCTCGCCATCTGCACATTGAGGTTGATGGTCAGGTCGTTGTTCACATTCTGCTGCTTGGTCTTCAGTTTGAGCACCTGGTTGAAGTTAGCGATCTTGTAACTGAGGCCCAGCGAGAACTGCTTGGACATGGCCTCAACCAGCTGTCCTGCCGACGAGTTGAGCGTCAAAGTACGCTGGTCGTTATACTGTGCATTGAGCGACATGTCGTTGAAGAAGGTCGCCGTGAAGCCCAGGAAGGGAGCGAACTTCTCGGTCAATGTTACCGACGAGATGTTGTAGGGCGACGACGGTATAGCACCACCAGTCAGTACGTCCTGCGTGAAACCAAGGCCGTTGCCGATGGTCACCCAATCACTGAACGAACTGAACTGACCGACGCTGTAGGTACACTGGTAAGCATGGTTTATAGCGAAGGACTTGAAGACCTTCTTGAAGAACGGTATGCGCATCAGTCCATCATAGGTCACGCGCCAGTTGGGCAAGATGGCCTTAAATCCCGGGAACGGATTGAGGTCAATCTTAGCGGCATCCTTACCCGAATAGGCAGCCATGAAGGCAGGAATCAGCACATCACTGCTTGATGCGTTGATGGCACCGTTCTCGAGGCTGTAGGTCTTGCCGGCCAAGCCGTTTTCGAGGCAGAAGCCAACTTCGGGATAGGTCACGCCCATATAGCGCTGCTGCAAGCGATCGGCCACAACAGGAATATTCTCCAGGAACTTGTCGAAGGTAGCGCTCTTGTAGTCATTCTTCGACGATACGCTCTTCAGAGCCGTTGCCAATGCAACATGAGTCTTAGTGTAGCTACCACCGTAGATAATGGTCGGATTCTCGTACATGAACTGAATCTGGTTGGTACGGTTGTCCGTCCGGTTACCGGTAAGAACAATCTTGAGGCCGGAAATCGGCTCAATCTGCACCTCGGCATTGAACTCCTGCGTCTTGGCATAAAGGGCAGGCGTGGTCTGAGTACGGTCACCCTTGAGCCAGTTGCGATCGAGGGCCTTCTGGATATAGGACTGGTCTACAAAGCCGAAGGCAAAGTCCAGACCAGGCGCCATGACATCGTAGTGTGTCGATTGTCCAAAGATGTCACCGATTTCGGGCATGTACTGGGGCACTGAGAGCGATGTGGTCATCTTCCAGCGGACATTGACACTGCGCACGCTCATGAGGACACGACAGGCATATTGTGCAGCCTCGGTAAAGAAGTTGTGGACTTCTTCTTTCTGGACCTCGGTAATCGTGAACTTCAGATTCTCATCGCTGAGGGTCTGGATAATCACGTTATCCTTATCCTTGACTTTATATTCAACCTTGAAGGGTTGATCATCGGTAGTCGTGGCTTGCACCTTGACATTCTTGACACCCAGTTTGTGGTTAATGACCACGGCCGAGTCGGGGCTCAACTTTATCGTACGGCTGAACTTCTTAGGCTTTTCCTTCTTGGCGGGTTTGCTGCGCTTGGTGTTCTTGCTCGAGAATCGCTCATCCACCTTCTTGAGGTAAGGAATCTTGGTGTAGAACTGGTCCAGACTCAGTCGGCCATCAATCGAACGCGACGTCTGATTGATGATGTTGTTACCCGATGAAATACCTTCGATGACAGTACCACGGTCCCAACGATAGGTCGAGTTATAGGAAGCGTTGGCTGTAATCCAGCTCAAGAACGGAATCTGCGAGAACGGAGCCTTGTAGGTGGTCGTGAACGTCTGGTTGTAGGCCCACGGAGTTCCCAGACCCCTAATTGAGGCCATCACGGAGTCGCGCCAGTCACGGTACTCATCGGGGAAGAGTTTCCTGTTGACCTGACCGATAGGCTCCATAATGTGGGCCGTGGTGTTGCTGTTGAATGACATCGACAACGACTTGGTAAAGTTCCATGACAGGGCAAACTGTCGATCCCACAAGAAGTTCTTGCTGACCGACACCGGAAGTTCGATGTCGATACCGGTCTCGTTACGCGTCTGCTGCTCGTAGTAATAGCGCGAGATGTTGGTGCTGAATGCGATATTGGTGGGCAACCAGTGGAATTCCCAGTCGCGGAAGAACTTCATGTCCTTGTTCTTCTCGTTGATGAAATGCGAGAAGGGCTTGAAGGGTTTGGCATAGGGAGTCCAACTGTATTGCATACTACCGCGGTAGTCGTTGGTGTTCTCGTACACATTCTCGGGATCATTCAAGTGCTGCTTGTTGAACGAGTAGCTGAACGAGAAGTTAGCGGGATCCCAGGGCATGGGATTCTTCATCGTCTTGACATCGAACTTGAGGCCGGAGATCGAGAAACTCTTAGCCGTACGCTGAGTGACAGCAAACTCCATGATGCTGTCCTTCTGCTCCTTGGTCTCGCAGATGTCTACAGCCTCCTTGAGCCTTACGTCTTGGTCAAGAGGATTGTACTTGGGCGTCGTGCGCTCATTGCTATAAGAATAGTAAATCGGCGCATGGAGTTTGGCCTTCTCGGGGATGAATCGTCCCAAATCAGACTGCACAGCGATATTGTACTGGTCATAATTGTCCAATCGACGGTTTGACAGGCTCTGGTCAACCGACCCGAAGCCCTCAGTCTCCTTGTGGAAACCCATGTTGAGCGTTGCGATATCACTCATGTTAAGCGTCATTGACGCCTGTGCTGCCCAGCCGCCCTCACTGTCGAAGTCGGTCACGCGAAGCTCATCTACCCAAACAACGCAGTTCTTGGTCGTGGGCGAATTGTTGCGCACACCGATGAGGATTACCCTCACCTTGCTCAACGAGGGATTACCCATCACATAAACCTTGTTGTTGGGATGGTCATCGTCAACATCCTGGTAGCGGATAGCATAACCCACGCCCGACATACCGGCCATCTTGGCGGCATTGCGGTGCTTCTTGGCTTCTACCAGGACATCGAGGTTAAGGTCGAGCATATTTTCCTCGGGCCACACTTTCAAGCGGTCAGTCGAGCTGTTGGTGCTGTAATGGCCGGGAGGAGTGACAGTCAATGGAATCTCATACTCATAGTAGTTGTTCTTCACGTCGGAACCGATGCGAATAAACATCGACACGTCTCCGTTACGCAGGTTGGTCTCATTTCCGATCGTTGCCTCGTTGTGGACAAACATCTGGAGGCGCTTATAGGTGCGCAGGTCCATATCGGTGTTGCGGTAAACGCCACGGGCATCTCCGGCATCAAGGTCATTAATAGTGAGCTGCATCGACTGCTCATTGAGCTGGGTAATCTGGGATTGTCCACTGTCAATAATACGCGACACGCCAGGAGGCAGCACATAGTTGACAGGCTCGCGCGAGGCATTCTCCTCGATGTTTACCGTGTTGATGCTGATGGTACCGTTAGCGGGCTGATCACCACGCATGTTCAGGTTATACTTATAGTTACGCCACTCACCACGCACGAGTTCCAGCGAAGCAAAACGCAAGTGAGTCGTAGTACTGAAGCCCGTCATGTACATGCGCATGAAACGAATCGTAGAGAAGTCCTGAATGGAACCGACTTTTTTCTGGAAGTTTGACAGAGGAATGGTGAACTGATACCAAGTAGCCACCTGACGCTCACCGTTGCGGGTGGTTACACTGGCCACCTGCTTATCGGTAATGTAGTTCATGCCCACACGCATCGAGTCGGGGTGAATAGCGACCTTGTACTGGAAGTATCGCTCGTACTCATTGAGGGTGTTATCCTGGTTGATGTCCTCGACATCGGGCGTGGAACGCGATGTCTGGTACTGGGTATCGGCCACATCGGTCTGGGACAACGAGTTGCCTTCAGTGCCATTATAGTGCTTGTACCGTTCGAGGATCGAGCTCTTCTGCTGATCGTAGTAATTGCTGCGGTAGAAGGAATAGTTGTCAGATGCCGGGTCGTTGAATGGCGAAAACGGGTCTTCCTGCATTGCGGCTATCGTGCTCTCGGAGAGGACATTCCTCAGTTCGTCAAGGAACCTGGTATAGGTCTCGTGCTGTAACTCCTCGGTAGTGGACAATCCGTCAAGACCCACGTCCTGTAGAATGCGGGCGCCATTGGTATTGTCAAAGGCGTAGGTCAACGAGGTCTGCGATGACACCTTACCCCAAACGGTATTGGTCACATAAGTGTTATCGCCGTTAACCGGAAGACCGTTCTCATAGCTCTTGAGACCGTCTTTAAGGATATCCTCACTCACCTCACCCAGGTTGAAGTACAGTGAGCCACCATCTTGATTACCCAGATCGGGATCCATGAACGGGTCAAGCAACCAGAACTGGATGTACTCAATATTGGATTGCTCGAAGTTGGTATTATCAATCTTGCGCATGATACCACCCCAACGCTTTTCAGGTTCCTTTAGCGTTCCATCAGGAAAGACATTGGTAGCATCCAAGTTGTACGGACCACGCTCTTGAGGATAGAATGACAGGTTAAGGGTTTGGATGACCGACGACTCGCCATAGTTGAGTTCTCGGCCAGGGAACACCTCGCTGAAAGCCACCTCACGGGCATAGGGATAGGACAACGCTTCAAGGTCGTTCTTGATATAGCCGGGAGCATAAGATGAATTGCGCTGTGTGAACAGGCGGTCGACATAGTACCACGACAGCAGCGCACGGTTTTTGCCGTAGGAAATATCATTGCTATTGGCGGCTTCGGGGAACAGGCCATTGGGATCATAGGGCGTAGATGCCAAGAACCACGAGAAGGGCGACTTCATGTCAATACCCGACTGTGTGGACTCAAAGTCATCGATATAGGAGCTACCTGAATTGGAACCACGCTTGGCCTGATGAGGAACAAGTTGGGCAAACTCACCCTTAAAGCTTACACTGGAAGGAGCCACGGCATTGACAGTGGGTATCTTGTTGAGCAGATTGGTGAGCCACATGAACTGGCTGTTATAGGACATGTTTACGCCCCATATCGTGTTGTTGACCAACTCGCTACCGATAGCCACCTTGTCACCGATGGCTTTTTCACCATAGTGCATGACAGTAGCACCAACATGGAAATCCTTGTTGATGGCATAATCCAAGTCCAAACCTAGCAGTGTCTTGCGTTGCATACTGAATGTGGACTGGTTCTCGAGCGAAACGCTAATGTTGGTGCCCGCATCGATGATGCTCTGGTTAGTGATGGTTACCGTACCCATCGTGTAGTCCACGGTGTAGTCACTGTTCTCGGTCAATGGCACACCACCGGCAGTCACGACAACCGAACCTCGGGCCACATTGGTGGCGTTAAGCTTGATAACACTACCCGAACTCGACTGGTACTCACCCGCAAGGATGAACTTGTTCTTGTCACTGAACTGCTGCGCCACTGTCAACGTGGAGTCATACAGCTCGGTGTAGATATACTTTTGAGCGATGGCATCGTCCTGGAACTGAGTGCGGAGGTGTTCGCCAAAGGGCTCCACAACCGGGAAAATGACCTTACCGGTCGAAGCCTGGATCGTATAACCCTCCAGGTAGTCAAACTTACCATCGATGTTGGTTTCCTGGTTGGCATCCAAGCGGTCCAGATTCATCACCTGCAGCAACGGCGTGCCATTGATGCGTCCTGCGGGGATGTAGGTCAACTCATTTCCCGTAGTGTCGCTCAAGTACTTGATGTTGAGCTTAAAGTTGTTCTTCTGAATCTGGTAAGCACCCAGGGCATAGACGTTCTTCATCGCAAGATCCCACATCGGGAAAGCAGGCGAGGAAGTGGTGCTCTTGAGCATTTTCACATACAATGACTGGTCGGTCGAGGTGATATCGCCCGAGAATTCACCCACCTGATAGGTGCGGCCGTCGTAGGTATACTCGTAAGCAACGGCAAGGATTTCATCGCTGGAGAGGGCAGACTTGAGCATGATATAACCAAGGCTGGCATTGAGCGTGTACTCCGACGAGGAGAGCAGTCGGGCGCTCTCGATCTTCTCGTAGTCCTTACCACCTTCAAAGCCGTAGTCATGCAGCGGCAGCAGGGCCGTCGAGGCCTTGCTCATGTAGCGGGCATCGGGGTACATCTCCTTGATCTCGCTCATCAACGTGTTGGCGTTGTTGGAGGGCATGGCACCAGAAACCCCTTTCCAGTGAGAGTTGCAGATGTTTTTCTCATCACCCTCACCCACATCCATAAAGGCCATGATATTACGTGACTCATTATAGTTGTTACGCTTATTGGTAATCCACACCTCGATGCGGGTGATGTGCATACCTGAGGACACCAGCGGCAGTTTGGAGCACCACTCATCGTAATGGTCACGGAAGAAGTGCGAGAGGAAGAAGTTGCGGTTTTGGTCGTACTTGTCAGCGGTAATGGAGAACTCATTGGTCTGAGAACCGCCTCGGGTGCTCACCGTCTGAGTCTCACTGTTCTGCTGAGACACGAGTGCCGTAGCAGTAAGTTTACCAAATTGTAACTTGGTTTTGATACCGAACAGGGCAGCGCTACCGTGAATCAGCGATGAACCAGTGGTCATGCTCACGTTACCGGCCTCAATGTTCTTGATGATTTCATCCTCCTTACCCTCATAGGCCAGCTTCAAGTTCTTGCTGTCGAAGTCAAACGTAGCGCCAGTGTTGTAGGACATATTGAAGCGCATCTTGTCGCCTACCGACGCCGTGATGTTGGCCTGGATCTTCTGCTCAAAGTCGAAGTAGGTCTTGCGGCGCTGCGACACCGACAAGGCAGGGTTATCGGTTGAATTGCTCTTCACACCCATGTTGATGACTACCGATCCAGTGGTCTTCAACTGTACGCCACCGGGGCCAAAGACGCTTTCCAGCGGGCCCATACCGAACTGCATGTCTAGGAAGTTAAAGGGGTCTTTCTCCTTATCCTGGGCACTCTCGGCATTTTTCTGGCGGTAGTACTCCATCATCGAACGCCTGAAGTCCATGTTGCTGTACTCGTCGGGCGACATGATGTAGGGGGTGACAATATCTTGGTCACCCAAACGCGTATGGATGACATAGCAACCCGTCTCGGGGTCAAATTCGACTTCGGACGTGATATTGGATGGGGTTTTCAGGTCAGCCGAGTATTCTCCGATCTGCTGCACGTCATCGTAGGTCTTGGGAATCGTGGGCTTGACATTGAAGTGCAGGTCGATGGTCGGGGTGCTCTGTTGCTGTGCCGAGGGGCGTGTGTCAGGAGGCGGAGGGGGTGGCGGCAATGTGCTGGTCACATATTGTGCCAGCGACGTGATATTACCCGCCCCCACAGCTATGAGAACGCCGATAACAATCAGAAATATTATTTTTTTTCGGTTCAGCATGAACAGTCCTCAGTTCTCAATCGTCAGCTGCCAGCCATGAAAAGAGGGGCCGACAGTTGACTGCTAAAGTCACATCATTTTGAGCGCTTGCTTGATTGCAGCCTCAACACTCAATGACGGATTGCTGGAAAACAGCGACTTAAGTGCCTTTTGCGATGCTTGCTGGGTGAATCCCAACATCACAAGGGCAGCAAGTGCTTCGTCAAAGACTTCACCAGCGGCGCCATTAGTTTGTATTAATAACGTATCACCAGTGGGTTTTATTTTATCCTTGAGGTCAACTATTATTCGTTGGGCCGTTTTTGCACCGACACCTTTCACCGCCTTGAACATCGCCACATTGCTCGAGGCAATGGCCTGCGAAAATTCGTCTACGCTCATCGAGGACAGTACCATGCGGGCGATATTCGGGCCGACACCCGATACCGATATCAGATGCAGGAACGCCTCGCGCTCTTGTTTGGCGGCAAAACCATACAACTGGTGGGCATCTTCGCGGATGACCTCATGGACATACAGCCTCACCTCTTCGCCCTTGTGGCTGACCAGAGCGTCATAGGTCAAGAGCGAGATGTTCATCATGTAGCCGATGCCATGGTTGTCGATAACGGCATAGGCAGGAGTGAGTTCGGCTAACAAGCCTGAGATGTAATCTATCATTATTGTTGGTGAATTATCTTGTTAATCACTATACTGATGTCGGCCAGGCCGATTTCATTGTCAAAGTTGGTGTCGGCACGCGTCAATGTCACTGCTTTATCGGTATGTCCTGGAGCCAGGATGATATTGATGATGGCCATGATATCGGCCACAGTCACCTCACCATCTCCATTCACGTCACCGAGCAGCCGAGGATGCCGGCGGAGTTTATCTAATGCAGCCCAACTGTCCAGTTTACCACTCCCCCATTGACGAGCATTTCCCGCTGCCACAGCATCATCGACAGCCGATGACTCCTGCAGGATGCGGCGCACATCGGCGACTGTCAACGACGGGTCGAGTTGCAGCATCAAGGCAATGGTGCCTGCCACCATCGGCGCCGACATCGATGTGCCCATGTTGGAATAATAAGGATATTCCACACCATCGACCACGACAGGCGCCAGCCAGTGCTGCTGGTTTACGCCCTCGTTATAACGGCTAGCCGATGAGAGGACACTATGGCCCGGTGCGCACAAGTCGGGGCGTTGAATGCCGTTCTCGTCGGGCCCGTAGGATGAAAAATAGGCAATTTGTCCGAGATGAGCCTTGGAAATCGAGCATGTATCACCATGAGCGTCAATATAATGGTCACGGGTACAGTAAGCGCCGACCGAAATGACGCTATCGGTTGTTGCCAGGTCACTGATGGAGCCCACAGAGGAACCTCCGGTGATACCCTCGATGCCGAAGGTATAAAAATAGGTGTCACGCGTGCTCCAGCCAACAAGATTGACTGGCTCCTCACACACATATTGAAAACCCAGCAGATGACCAGCCTGATTGGAGGTCACATCCAGTTCACAATAAGAGTGGAAGCGCTCTCCCATCACGTCGGTCCCGCCAACAGCGAATTGCGGTTCGTGGCCATTGGCAAAAAGGATCTCGCCCGTATAGTAAACCGCAAAATCCGCATCATTGTCGCTCGAGAGAACGAATACGCTGTCCTCAGGCAATGCGGTCAGCAGCGGTGAGGCATATTCCAATGCACCCGTCTCCCGGTTGATGATTACCAGGCGCGTGCTGTGCTCCTGCAGGGCATCGCTCCACATGCTCACATAGCCCTCGCGCCGCAAGTTGCCGTTGCGGTGGCGAAGCAATGTGGTCACCGTGTCGCCACGGTCATGGATCGTGCTGCGGAAACAGATGGGCGAATCGCCGTCGTTACCGGCCGACAACACACAGATGCGTCCAGGGCCCGACAGCGCCTCAAAAGTCTTGCACAAGAACGACGTGCCATCGTTGGGCCCGTAATTGCTGCCGAAACTCATATTCACCACACAGGGCTTCCCTACTCTAGTCGCATAGTCAAAGATATAGTTCAGCGAATTGGCGATATTGACATCGGTCAACTGATTGCCAGGTACTGCACAAGCAACGATATCGGCCTCGGTGGCCACACCCTGCAAGCCGTTGCCGGCATAACTGCCCGCGGCTGTGCCTGTCGTGTGGGTGCCATGGGAAGAGCCGTTACTGTCACTGGTGAGCGCTGCTATAGCGCCTGGCGTCTCATAGCAGCTGCCAGGCAACGTAAATCCACCGATGACAGGAGCCAATCCCGTAGTGTCGCAGGGCAGATAAGCCGCTACAACGCGGGAGCGCCCATCGGAACCACACAGGTTGATGTGGTTGAAGTCAATGCCGGTGTCGATAACGCCCACAATAACATCCTTTCCTGTAAAGGGAGCAACCATGCCACGGCTGTCATGCACCCAGTCAACCCGGCTGCAGTATCGTGCACTATCGTTGCACAAGCTCATCGGCATAGCAAGGGAGATACTGCTCACGCCCCTCAGCATGGCCACATCATCCAACGCACTGACAGGAACAGTTGCGCTCACAAAGCCGTTGAAGCGTCCATTAACCACAGCACCGCAACGCTGCAACGACTCGATGATAGTTTCATTATCAGCCAAGGTGATAAAGGCCTGACAGCGGTCCATAGCACGGCCAGACATCGTCAGTGACGGGTGTGCCGCATGCTGATGGCGCAAGACGCGGGATGCCGCAGTCAACGGACCAGTTGCCCGCACACTAAGCGTGACGAGCATCAGCAGCAGACAAGATGTCAGATACCTTGTTCTCACCAAGAGGGCAGGAAAAACTAAGCCTAAAGCCTATTTATGCATGATGAACTCGATGATGGCATTGATGTCACTGATGCTGATTTCACCGTCATTGTTCACGTCAGCACGGCGGCGGGTATCATCGTCAACCTTAGAGCCGAGAATAATGCTGATAACCAGATTGATATCGGCAATAGTAATCTCGCCATCATCGTTCACATCACCATTCTTAGACTCGATGTGGAGCACATAACGCATGCCCTCGTACACATCAAGTTTGCCATATCCCCACCTTGTGGGATCGCCGAGCATCACCTGAGCATCGGCGTAACTCGTGTTCTGGAGCACTTCACGCACATCGGCAGTAGACAGATTGGGGTTAGCCTGCATCCACAAGGCCACCGCTCCCGTCACCACAGGTGCAGACATCGATGTACCCAAGTCAGGGCAATAGGGATATTCCACACCACCGACAAATGCCGACGGCTGCCAGTACTTCATGTTGGGGGCCTCAGTGTCATAGCGGTTGGCCGAGGCAATCACAACACTGCCCGGTGCGCACACATCGGGACGGTTGATGCCGCTCTCGTCAGGACCGTATGCCGAATAATAGGAGATTTCGGTCGGGGTGCTGGAGTGACGGAAATAAATAGTGCCATCGCGCAGGGGGACTGTTTGTCTTGAATTATAGGAACCCACCGAGATTACGCTATCGCAGGTTGCCAAGTCACTGATGGAGCCACGAGGAGAGCCTTCAGTAGCCCATGTGCTGTAGCCATAAGTCCTGAAATAGGCATACTGTGATGTCCAGATCGTCAGATCGGTCGCCGAGGGTGTGTAAAACTGCAGGCCAAGCACATAGTAGGCCGAGCGTGAACGCATGTTCAACTTGCACAGCGAACTGGGACGGCCGTTGCCCTCAATCGTTCCCTGCAGTTCGACTGAACCCACACAGTACTCTGCCAGGATGGAATCATTATCAGACGAGAATACGGCGCTTACATTAGTCGACGTTGCACCCAGCGCACGCGAGCGGTAAAGCATCTCGCCCGTCTGGCGGTTGAACACGATCAGTCGCGTGTTGAAAGGCTTGTCCTTCAGACTCCAGGCATTAACATAGCCCGAATACTGGGTGCCGCCACTATAACCGCTCATCAGCGTGGTTATTGTATCCTCACGGCTCTTGATAGAGGCATGCACGCACACGTCATCCTCACCATCGTTGCCTGCCGAGACGACAAACACACGACCCGGGCCCGAATACTGCTTGAATACCCGATTCAGATAGGACGTGCCGTCATGGGGGCCCACATTGGAACCCAGGCTGAGATTGATGACGCAGGGTTTGCCCTTGCGGGTAGCATAGTCGTTGATATAGGAGATGCAGTTGGCGACGCGCACGTCGGTCAACTCGCCCTCAGGCATGCCACACAGCACGAGGTCGGCTTCGGGAGCCACACCGTACCAATCGTTGCCACGATAGCCGCCAGCAGCGATACCGGCAGTCTGAGTGCCGTGGGTGGTATTCGGGTCATCGGTGGTCAGGGCAATAATCTGTGTCGGGGTCTCATAGCAACTGCCGGGGAGCTGTCGATGATTGACAACGGGGTGTGAACCGGTGTCGTCAAGCGGCATGTACACCGCCTTGACACGCGGCGCACCGTTGGCATCGCACAGGTTGATGTGGTTGAAGTCAAAACCGCAGTCGATCACACCGACAATCACATTCTTGCCCGTATAGGGCATGTCTAAATGATAGCCGGCATGCACATCATCGACATTGGAGAAATAGCGCACGCTGTCACTGCAAGTCACCAGTGTCAACGCCTTAGACACGTGCTCCACGCCCTCAATATCCTTGATAGTCTGGGGCGAAACGCCTTCAGGAATCTTGACGGTATAGAATCCGTCATACTTGGCCGTGATGACCACACCCACTGCCTCAAGCAGATAGTCCTTGAGCGTAGTGGTGTTCACCTCGATAAATGCCTCGTAGTAACTGCTGGCGGTATTCTGTGCCTTGGCACCGCCCATCATCAGCACACAAGCCGTGAGCAATATAAACAACCTTTTCATCATCTTGTATTTAGTGTTATTGAACGCAAAATTTGTTTCAAACTACAAAATTACTAAAAAATCGACTCATCAACACATTATTATGAAAAAAACGATGATGGACACCAGTAAAAACAAGGCAAAACAAGCCCCGGCGACTGTCGTGTGAGGACTGCCGCCGGGGCGATGGTTCAAATCAGTGAATTGTTTACTTCAAGCTCTCGACATACTTGCGGAGGGACTCGTTCTCGGGGTCGTTCTCCAGCCACTTCTGGTAGTAAATCTTAGCAGTTGACTTGTCACCCTTGTTGAAGTAGTAGGTAGCAAGATAGTTGTAAGCATACTTGTAGTAGCGGGTGTAGTCGGACTTGTTCTCCTTCTTGTCCAAGATGCTGAGCAGCTCGTTATAGGCACTCAGTGCAGCACCGTTGTTGTTGTCGCCCTCACGGAACTTGGCAATCTTGGCCTTCTGGTTAACAATCTGAACGTTATCGGGAACCAGCTTGTCCACCTCGTCGATGTACTTCTGCGACTTAGCAAGAGCATCAGCCTTGGTAGCATCATCGAGATCCTCGGTGCTGGCGATACCCAGATAGTAGTTGGACAGGGTAAAGAGGTCGTTGGACTTGTTGTTGCCACTGTCAACCAGGCGCTGGTAGTACTCGGCAGCCTTGACAAAGTTCTCGGCGTCGGCATAGCTGTCACCCATGAAGCGGATCAAGTCCACATTACCGGGGTTGAGCTCGATGGCCTTCTCGTAGGCTGCGATAGCCTCCTCGGGATGACCAGCGGTCTGCAGTGCCTGACCGTAGTCGGTATAGTCGCGCACCTCGTAGTTGGAGCCTGCGGGCAGAGCGTTGGCGAAGAACGACCTACCAGCCTCAACGGCCTCGGGCCACTTCTGCAGCTGCACCAGGTTGTAGAGCTGCATGCGCTTCATGTAGAACACCTTGCTGTCGGCAGGATTGAGCTTATTGATCAGCTGGGTAGCCAGGTTATAGGAATCCTGGTACTTCTCGCCGAAGAACAGCAGCTGCACATAGCGTACCTCGTCCTGGGCAAAGTGGTTGGGGTTCTTGATGTACTTGCCGTACTGCTCGGCTGCCTTGGCACCCAAGTTGTCGGCATAGTACTTCTCGGCGAGTTCGCGCTGAACAAGGGCCGAGTTGGGCACCTTAGCCTGCAGCTCCTCGAGTCGTCCGATAGCCATCTCGGGGTTCACGTTGAAGTAAGTGTTGGCATACTTCACATAGGCCTCGATATTGTTAGGATCCTTGTCAAAAGCCAACTCATAGATACCGGCTGCGTTGCCCCAGTCCTTCTTGTCAGCCTTGGTGTCGGCCTCAAAGATGTAGCTGTCGGGGTCGTCGGCGTTCCACTTGCGGGCATTCTTGATGCACTTCTCAATGTCCTTGGCATAGGTCGTGGGATTGGCATCATAGAATGCACGCGCGATCTCCATTTCCAACTTGGCATCCTTCTTGGACAATTTGCGAGCCTTCTCAAGCAGAGTCTTCACGTCACCACCGTTCTTGAGGGCGATAGCTGCCTGTCCCACGTAGTTGTAGGGATTCATGGCATTGGCTGCGATACCCTTCTCAAAATTGGCGGCAGCATCTGCGACCTTACCCTGGTGCAGAGCGATCTGACCCAGATAGTAGTAAGCCTCGGCCTTGTCGGTGCTGGGTGAGTTAAGATTGCGCTCCAGCAGCTCCTTGGCGTTGTCCAGTTTGTCTACCTTGTAGTACTCGATACCGTCCTTGTAGCCTTGCGCTCCGGCTACCAGCGATGCACCCATCAACATGAGTGATGCAATAAAGAATTTCCTTTTCATTGTAGTAACAATTTAATGTTAATATCCGTTAGTTAGTTTCATTTTGTTGTCATAATAGCAAATTCCGTGCCAATTTGGTTTCAAGCCTCGGAATTCGGTTTTCAGGCCTTCAAGATTATCGGTTCCTTGATACCTTAATTTACCACCTCGACATATCTAACCGGTTCGGCAGCAGGCAGTATGCCGGTCTGGAGGATAATCTTCTGGCCGATCACACCGGTCAAGAAGGTGTAGAAGCCATGGTCAAGCATGCCGTTGTAGGAGGCATCAATGGCCCAAATCGTGCGCACCAGGGGATAGTCCCCGCTGTTGATGTGCGCCTGATAGGGTTTCACGCCCTGCACCTTGTCGTCGCCTCGCACGGGCATCACCTTGATGCGGTCGGTGAAGTCAATGACGCTGACCTCGTTTTTGGTCTTGAGTTCCTCATACTTCTGGTCAATGGGCTTCTCGGCAGCTTTCAGGTCGCTGGTAATCCAGCTCACCCCGATAAAGCCGATGACGTTCTTGTATTGCTCAACAGCGTCAAACACATCCTGACTCGACGAGCGGGCATAGACGTTGGGGCCAAATTTGCCACCATTGAGGAACTTTTCCTTCATGTAATGCACCACGCCCGTTCCCGAGCCGTCGAACATCACCTTGATAGTATCGTTCTTCAATTTGGTGGGATACACCTCACCCCAGCGTTTCACCTTGCCAGTGAAGATGTCCCGCAGGTCGTCCATCGACAGTTCGGCGATGTCGTTCTGCTTGTTGACGATGACAGCAATGGCATCCACGGCAATCATCTTGGAACGGTAACCGCGACCGATCTTCTTCAGGCTATTTTTCTGTTCCGGCGTCAAGTCATGGGAAATAATGATGACGTCCACCCGGTTCTTGAACAAGGAATCCAGGGCGTCATGCTCGTTGATGTACTCAGGCATGATGCTAGCCTCAGGGTACTGGTACTCAAACACGGCAATCTCCTGCTCGAGTACACTCTCGAACGACTCCTCGCACATGATGCGGGCAATTCCGCGGGTGCTGGAACTCTTGGGCATGCTCTTGCCGCAAGAGGTCATCACCAGTGCCGCCAACATGACGGCCACAAGCCATATATTACTTCTTTTCATCATCGTTGTCAATTTTAGGTTCCTGGGATTTGGAATAGGTAGTATAGACGTTTTCGTCGGGCTCGTCATAGCGGCGCATGCCATAGGTGTGTTCACCCTTGATCTCACGGTAGCCGCGATAGAGGCCGTAGGCGGCAAATACCGCTGCAAAGAGCCATCTCACCACTTGCCACGGACCGGATGTTGACCAATCAAAGTAGTTGATGGCCATCAATACCGCCATGCCTAGATACACAAACACCATAAAGATGCCGAAGAACAGCTTCGCGACTCGATTAACGCCTGTTTGCCTCATATTTAAATCCCTTGTTTTTAATGTTGATTTTGCCGTTAGACTATCGTAACAGAAAAACGTTTATAACTATCAAACGACAAAATTAACAAAATCTCTTGACTTGTGGCGAAATTTGAAAAAAAATTATTCCACTTGACCTCAAAAAATGCTCCATGGCATTCTATAAGAATTGCAAGAAAATGAAAAAAACAATCTAAATAGTATATTTTGCACAAATTATTTGCGCAATTCAAATAATCTGCGTACATTTGCATGACCTTAAATCAAACTTTTATTCATACTATTTTTTCCTAGGGCACCTTCGTTGTGAAACGAAGTGCTTTTTTTATAACCGCTCCACTTCATGCATTTTGCGGTTTTTGCGGTTTATATATAAAAAACGCAAAAAACGTAATAATCGTAATATACGTATTACTTGTGTTATCGCAAGTACTAACACAAAATTAATAATATACTACCACCTCAAGGTGGTGTAGTAAGATTTTACGTTTATTGCGGTTTTTGCGGTGCATGCGTGTACACACGATAAACGCATGCGCACCGTAAGAACCGTAAAAATCGTAAAAAAACAGATGACAGCAAGAATACTTGCTGCCACCCGTTATCAAGTGAGAAGCTAAGAGTTAGGGGTTAGGGGTTAGGGGTTAGGGGTTAGGGGTTAGGAGTGTGGCAGATGCCAGCTAAAGCCTAAAGCCTAAAGCCTAAAGCCTAAAGCCTAAAACCTAAAGCCTAATACCTAAAGCCTAAAACCTAAAACCTAAAGCCTAATACCTAAAGCCTAAAACCTAACTAATCAATAGTTGCGGGCGAAGATCACGCGGCGCTTGCTGGGCTTGCCGGTATAGATGCACTTACCCTCCTCTTCAACGGCATCCAGAGGGATGCAGCGGATGGTGGCCTTGGTCTCTTCCTTGATCTTGTCCTCGGTCTCGCTGGTGCCATCCCAGTGTGCCAGGATGAAACCGCCCTTCTCAATCTGCTCCTTGAACTCTTCCCAGGTGTCGACCTTGTAGGTCATGCGCTCACGCTGGTTCAGGGCCTTGGTGTAGATGTTCTGCTGGATTTCCTCAAGCAGTTCCTTGACGCGGATCTCGATACCGGCCAGCTGCTCGTTGGCCTTCTCGAGAGTATCGCGGCGCATCACCTCGACGGTGCCGTTCTCGATATCACGGGCACCGAGCACGAGACGCACGGGAACACCCTTAAGCTCGTAGTCGGCAAACTTGAAGCCCGGGCGCTTGTTGTCGGCGTTGTCATACTTCACCGAGATGCCCATGCCGCGCAGGTTGGCAACGATGGGTTCAACCACCTTATTGATCTGCTGCAGCTGGTCATCGGTCTTGTAAACGGGCACGATGACTACCTGAATGGGAGCCAGGTGCGGAGGCAGTACCAGACCGTTGTCGTCGCTGTGCGTCATGATCAGGGCACCCATCAGGCGCGTCGATACGCCCCACGAGGTGGCCCATACATCCTGCAGCTTGTTCTCCTTGTCGATAAACTTCACGTCAAATGCCTTGGCGAAGTTCTGGCCCAGGAAGTGGCTGGTACCCGACTGCAGAGCCTTACCATCCTGCATCATAGCCTCGATGGTGTAGGTCTCGAGAGCACCGGCAAAGCGCTCGTTGGCAGTCTTGATGCCCTTGATGACGGGCAGTGCCATGTATTTCTCGGCAAACTCAGCATACACGTTCAGCATCTCGATGGCCTTAGCCTCGGCTTCCTCCTTGGTAGCGTGAGCGGTGTGTCCCTCTTGCCAGAGGAACTCGGCGGTGCGCAGGAACATGCGGGTGCGCATCTCCCAGCGGAAGACGTTGGCCCACTGGTTGATGAGCAGGGGCAGGTCACGATAGCTGTTGATCCAGTTGCGATAGGTGTTCCAGATGATGGTCTCGCTGGTGGGGCGGATGACCAGTTCCTCCTCGAGGCGGGCAGCGGGGTCCACCACGACGCCCTTACCGTTGGGGTCGTTCATGAGGCGGTAATGGGTTACCACAGCGCACTCCTTGGCAAAGCCCTCCACGTGGTCGGCCTCACGGCTGAGGAAGGACTTGGGAATGAGCAGGGGGAAATAGGCGTTCTGCACACCCGTTGCCTTGAACATATCGTCGAGCTGGCGCTGCATCTTTTCCCAGATGGCATAGCCGTAAGGCTTGATAACCATACAGCCACGCACTGCCGACTGCTCGGCGAGGTCGGCTTTCACCACCAGTTCATTATACCATTGAGAGTAGTTGTCGGCTCTCTTCGTTAAATCTTTAAGCTCTTTTGCCATTGTCTATATGTATATATAATGTTGTTATTGTTTACTTCCCCTTTTGCTGCATGTTAATCCTGCCCTTCTTGGCCTGCTGGAGCATCGTTTGCTCAGGAACCAGATAGATTTCCAGGCGGCGGTTGCGCTTGCGGTTCTCTACCGAGTTGTTGTCGGCAATAGGGTCGGTCTCGCCAAGCGCATAGGGCACGACATAATCCACACTGCCATTCTCGTCAAACCAGTCATAGATGGCGTTGACGCGCTGGCGGGTGAGGTTGAGGGTGTATTCCGAGCTGCCGGTGTTGTCACTGTGCATCACCAGCAACAGTTTGTAGAAGCCCGGATTCTTGATCATGCGCAGGAATGGCTTCAGCTGAGCCTCGCCAAGCTCGGTGAGGACGGTGTCGTTGGGGTTGAACAGCTGGCTTGCCGGGATGGTGATGACTATCACCTCGTCGTCGCGCATGATTTCTACCTCGTAATTGGTCCTCTTGAAGGCCACTGCCATATCGTACTGGAATTCCTGGATTTTGTCGGCCTGTCTATCGTTCTTGATTTCGGGCGACATCAGGTTCTCGTCGAGTGACATCTCATAGATGTCGTCGATGTGGTCACCTGCAGCCAGCGGCAGCGTTGCCGTCATGGCAAGCAGTACCGTCAGAGTCAGGCGTGATAGATATCGTTGCATGATTCGATCCATTCTATTAATCGTTCAGGTCCAGGAGCCCTTGGGGCAGGTCCATGACCATCAGGTTATTGTCAGTGTCAAATTCTACAATCAGTTCGTCGGTTGCGGGAACCATAACCTCATCGCCGTCGCGGTCGACGATGAAGATAGCGTTTTCGGTCGAGAGGTCAACGCCGGTAATCTCCCCCACCCTGGTCCCGTCGGCATCACGCAGCTCGTAGCCGATGAAGTAGTCCAGCGGATAGCCGTCGGCATCGGCCTCCTCGCTCTCGAGACTGAATTCGGTCTTGAGGGCGTAGATGTCGTGGTTGACCAGGCGAGAAGCCTCCTGCTCGTTGTCGATGCCGTCGATGGTGAGCAGGATAGTTTCGGCGGTCTTGGGACGACACGCGTTGACATAGAACGGCACAAAGATGCCATCCATGTCACTCACCAGGCAAGACAGGGCTCTCACCAGGTCAATGTCCACATCGACCGTGGCCGATATCTCCCCATTGACACCGTGGGGCTTGTTATAGTGCCCGATAGCTATGAGTTCTTCACGCGTAATCATCGTTTCGTTAAAGGTGTTAGGCTTTAGGTGTTAGGCTTTACTAATTGCCAAAAGCTAACAGCTAAATCATTTCTTTTTCTTCTTTTTACCGGTAGGCTGTGCAGCCTTCACAATCTGATACTCATGCAGGTGGTGCATCGCGGGATCCAGGCGTATGGCACCGTGGCTGTAGCGCTCCAGGTCCTTGAAGATCTTGGCATCCTCCACATCCTCGTTGTTGATTTGGAAAATGAGTTTCTTCATGTGGTTGGCCAGCAGCATCACCAGCGCGTCGCGCTCTTCACCCTCGGGGTACTCGGCAGCCCGCGCAATCATGCGCTCGATGTTCTTGCCATAGTGGCGGAAGATGATGGGCTGCAGCTCGTAGCGGATGGGCTCAGGCTTGGTTTCGAGATTTTCCTCCTTGATGATGTCGTCGAAGGGGAAATCAATGTCCAGCTGAAATCCGCTCATGATCATCAGGTGGTCCCACAGCTTGTGCTGATAGTCGGTCTCGGACCTGAGCTGAGGGAACATGTTGGCCATGTTCTGGACGATGGTATAAGCGCAGTGGGTGCGCTCGTCGCGGTCCTCGATGGTCAGGCAGTGGTCCACCATCTGCTGGATGTTGCGCCCGTACTCAGGCAACACCAGTTTCTTGAGTTGTGAGTTGTATGTCAGCATTATGTTTTGTCGTTAGTTGTTTGTCGTTAACTGTTCAAGGGCGTTTTTAGGCTTTGTGGCCTGGAACTCCTTGAGGTAAAGCGGGGTGCTGTAGGCAACATCAATAAAATTCTGCTCCCGATAGGCTTTCTCGGCCAGCGCCAGCATATCAACCGCCACGGGCTTGATGCCGCTGATGAAACGCACCCTGTCGCTCTTGAAGACGCCACGGGCCTTGTCACTGCCATTGCCCATCATCACCAGCGTGTAGCCCTGCTGCAGCAGGTCGCCGAACGAGTTTTCGTCAAGTATCAGCGCCTGCGGCTCCAGCACCGGTTCCAGTGCAGCATTGTAGCCTGCAGTATAGACCTCCATGCGGCGGGCGTCAATCATGGGGATATAGAGCAGCGGCTCCTCGTCCTCGATGAAGTGGTTGAACATTGTGCTCACCGTCATCAGCTGCAACGTATTTACCCCGATGAGCGGTACCTGCAAGCCAAACGCCAAGCCCTTGGCCTCGCTCAGCCCGATGCGCAGGCCCGTATAGGAGCCAGGCCCGATGCTCACAGCGATGGCATCCAGCTTGATTTCCCTCGAACGGGCATAATCGAGCATTTCTTTTACATACTGGCTCAACATCGTGGCATGTGTCTGGCCCTCATAGTTCTCACGGTGGTCCAGCACCTGGCCCTCGCTAGTCAATGCCACCGAGCACACCTCGGTCGAAGTTTCTATGTTCAGAATGGTCGCCATCTACTTTATAATACCTAAAAACGTGCAAAGGTACTCAAAATTGTTGACATAGACGACAAATCACGGCCATTCCCATCGATTTTTGCCGAAAACAGCATCCGTCACCAGCCTTCTGCCCCCGATTACAAGGCAAGGCGCAGCCCAATGTGGACAGCGACCTCATCCGGGCCGCCATACACACGCGACGTGTTGCGGCACTCGTTTGCAGGGGTGTACCAGCTACTGCTGCGAATCACCCTATCGGTGCCCGAGGCAGGACCCTGCGGATTCACTTGAGGCTCAGACGAATATTCACCATAAAAATCGGCACACCACTCATAGTTGTTACCACTCATGTCATAGATTCCCAACTCGTTAGGCCGCAGTTGGGCAACCCGCCGGCCATAGGAATAACAGGCATTGTCATAGTACCAAGCCACGGCATCGATATCATCACCGCCGGCATAGAGACATGCTTTGCTCTTGTTCCCGCCACGAGCCGCGAACTCCCATTCGGCCTCGGTGGGCAAACGGAACGAGCGGCCGGTCAAGGTATTTAACTTGCTGATAAAGGTCATGCAATCATTCCAGCTCACATTGGCAACGGGCAGTTCAACGCCATGCACACTGCTAGGATTGGTGCCTATCACGGCTTTCCAGAGGCCCTGCGTGACTTCGGTTTGGCCGATGTAATACGAGGACAAAGTGACACGATGCACGGGATACTCATTTTCGTAGGCATCTTCGGGCTGTTCATCGGTAGCACCCATGTCAAACGATCCGCCGTCAACCTTGACCATCTTGAAGGTCACACCATTGACGGTAAACGACTCTCCATCAACCTCCATTTGTCCAGAGCCGGCCAGCAGCATGTCAATCAAGTCACTGAGGTCTGAGATATCTGTCACATGGTCATTGTTCACGTCACCAATGCGGCCGGTAGCAGTGCCCGACAGCAGCAGGTCCACCAATTCGCTGACATCCGAGATGCCGATTTCGTTGTCGCCATCCACATCTGCGTAGTCACGGGCTAATCCCAGTACTGCATACTGTCGTGTGGAATAGTTATTCCCATTGGGCGTCAAGGCCGACAGTTGCCAGTAGCTGTCATGGTTACCGCCCCACCCCCAGTTGATGTGGAACATGCCGTTACGATAGCCGTCGAGGACAAACGCATGACCACCATTGCTGGCGTCGCTGCCCATAAAGATGATCGGACGCCCCTCGGCCAGCTCATCATACATCATCTGGTCCCAATCGGCATCGTTGGAGGCGTCTCGCATCCAAGTCGTGGCTGAATTGCTGTACCCGAAGTAATAGTTCATGGCAAAGGCTATCGTCTGGAAGACAGCGTTGCTCACCTGTGTGCCATAGTCCATCTCGACCGACTGGCCACAATAGCGCATCAACTGAGCCACGGCCGCGGCCTGTTCGGAGTTGTAACTGTAATAGTTCGGGAGCATCTGGTCCCAATCAAAAGAAGTTGGCGGCAGAGCAGGCAGATTGATGCCCCGCTTGGAGGTGTAGGCAGGAATACCAAGGCATTCGGCCGATGGATAACGGTGGTAGTACATCACTTGAGCCATCGCAGTGGCCACACATCCCGTGTAGGTCGGATAATTGCCCACTTTGGGACACTGGCGATTGAAGGGTTGCGTCTGGTCCCATGCGGTCGAGAGCATGGGTGAAATCTCGTTCAAGGGCGCATCGCGGCGAGGCGCACCCGAGGCATCGGGATGTGATTGCAGGTATTCCAGTTGTGAGCAATAACCGTCGAGCCAAGCCCGCATGTTGCAAGGCAGGGCATCGATGTCAAAATGGCCTTTCTCACTGTATCCCAACACCGGAATCGCTCCGTCGTCAGCCGAAACGACAACCCACCCGCCGTGGCTGTTGTCGGCAAAGACATAATATAGCGGGCTGTGATGCCTGGCATCAGCATTGCGGGTGTAAGCCAGCGAGAGATCCACAGCCGAATTGCCGGACCGAATTGTTGATTGATTTTGCATCAAGAAATCCGTGGCAATGGCTCGAGCATCATCGGCATTGAGTGTCGCAGCCTGAATGTTCAACATGCTGCCAACAGCCATCGCAGCCACAACAAGCAGCAACGGCAGTAATCTATAGTTTATCGACATGAGTGTTCTTGGATGGAAAAAGATAATGTATTAAATAATGTCATTGTTTGCGGGGTATCGCGGCGATGAGGGCGGTGACGTCGTCGGGGCGGGTGGCCCAGCTAGTGACGAAGCGGCAGTTCATCAGGTCGCCCACGGGGAACCATTGCTCGAAGACGAAGTCTTTCTCCAAGCGGGTGATGGTGTCTTTGTCCAGGAGGACAAACTGCTGATTGGTGGGTGAATTGCTGTACATCTTGTAACCCTTGGCGACGAAGGCATCACGCAAGCGCATAGCCTGCTCCACGGCATGGCGGGCAATCTTGAAGTATAGGCCGTCCTGCATCAGCGTGTCGAACTGGATGCCCAAAAGTCTGCCCTTAGCCAACAGGGCGCCGTGCTGCTTTACCGTGGTGAAGAAATGGTCGGGCGCCGGAGCATAGGGGTTGGGAAAAACCACGGCCTCACCACAAAGGGCGCCGCACTTGGTACCGCCGAGGTAAAACACATCACACAGGTCGGCCAGCTGCTCGATTGTCACATCACAGCCCTCGGCCATCAGGCCGTAACCCAGGCGCGCACCGTCGATGAACAACGGCAGATGATACTCACGACAAACGTCACTAATGGCCGTCAGTTCAGCGAGCGAGTAGATGGTGCCCATCTCGGTGGCAAAGGTGATATAGACCATACCCGGGAACACCATGTGCTCGTAGGCAATATCAGCATAGAACGCTTCGAGCCACTCTCGCAGCTCGCAAGCATCCATCTTGCCATCGTGGGAGGGCAAAGCCAGCACCTTGTGGCCTCCAAACTCGATAGCCCCTGACTCGTGGACATTGATGTGGCCGCTCTCGACGGACAACACTCCCTGATAGCCTCGCAACAAGGCATCGATGACGGTGGCATTGGTCTGGGTGCCGCCGACGAGGAAGAACACATCGGCATCGGGTTTGCAGCAGGCAGCACGGATTTTCTCCTTGGCTGCGGTGCAGTAATCATCCAGTCCGTAACCCGTCGCACGTTCGTCATTAGTCTCTATCAGGCGCTTGAGGATGGCCTCATGGCAGCCGTTATTGTAATCGCTCTCAAAGGATATCATCTGCGTTACAAGTTTTTAGTTGTACCTAAATTCCGCAGCACTTCAGTTAAACATTTTTATAAGTTCCTGAGAAGCAAAAAGTTGCTCAGGACTTTTCCATGGCAGATTTTCACTTATCTTAGTGCTGCAATTCAAAACAAGCAAAATCATCAATGGCATGGCAAAAATAAGCATAAAATCTCATTAACCCACCCCATGCGGAGGAATTTTTCACGAAATGGAGAAATTACAACCTTAGGGTCGGTAAGGAACGGATAATCATTAATTCGGGGTATTCACCCTTTCTTTTTCTAGATTATCACTCTATTACTCGATAAACGAACGGGAGATGGAGCTTCAGTCGTTCAGTCTCACCTTTCTCCATTCCGGCTTTATTTGGACAGGTTGGCCCAATGACTTGATTTTCTCACGGGCGGTATCTTCGTCCATGTCCTCCCAACCCTCTACCGTGATTCTCGACCGTCCGTCAGCACCCACCTTGGCAGGATATTCGGTTATCATCTGCAACACATAGCCATCCTTGAGGAAAGCATAACTGGTGTATTCATAGATTTCCGCCTCAGTCACCACCACATTCGGATAGAAGCTCAACTTATGATAGCTGATGGGGTTGTTGATGCCGATCAGTTCGATGTCGCCCTTGTAGGGGGCGATGGCCAGCATACCCTCTTCTTCCTCGTCGCTCAACAGGTAAAAATAGTCTTCCTGTCCAGGAAGGGTTATGAGAGCAATCTTGGTCATCTCGACAAGATAATCCGTCTCTTTTGTGTTGAACCAGCGATACCCGTACTTTAGGTCATCGATGCTAATGTGCGAGAAGTGATGCTTGTTGCCATCCCAGGAGAAGACGTGGTTGATATTGCTTTGAAGGTTGAAGTCGTATTCGCTAATGATGAAATCCTTTCCCTTTTTGGGCAGGTTGTAGCTGACGTGGTTGTCCTCATTGAGAGGGTGAAACTCTTGCTCTAGCCATGCCTCAGGGTACAAGGTGAAGGTCTTGGGGTCGTAGTCGTAGAAGCATACGAACTCTATCTCCGGATCAACGGGCTGGCCCAGGACGATGGCAAATAGCCGGTGTCCGTTGTCACGACGCCACACACAAGCCTCCATGTAGCCGCTGTCAGAGCCACCACTGTCCAGACTCACAAATCCGTTTTTGCGGTCTACAGTGATGCCCCCTCCATACTCCTCATCGGCTTCAAAGGTGAAGTTGGGGTTCTTGGCTTTCTCTAATACAGGGCTGATGATATAGGCGTGCCAAGTGTCCTGGAATGCCTTGAGCAACTGCACAATTCCTGGGTTGTTGCCCTCCTGGGGCACTTTGATGTTGCGTATCGTCCATTGGTCGCGTATTTCTTCCAATGAATGATATTCGGTGGCCAACGCATATAGGCTGGTTGTCACAGCCAAAAGAAGCAATAGAGATTTTTTCATAAACTTTCTTTTTTTAGTTACAAAGAAGCATTTCTATTCTCCCAAAAATCCGCAGCACTTTAGTTAAACATTTTTATAAGTTACTGAGCAACAAAAAGTTGCTCTAGATACTGCCATGTCAGATTTTTGACTTATCTTAGTGCTGCAATTCAAAACAAGCAAAATCATCAATGGCATGGCAAAAATAAGCATAAAATCTCATTAACTCACACCATTCGGTGGAATTTTTCGCGTGATGGAGAAATTTGACAAACTCCTCACTCCAAACTCTTAACTTCTAACTAAAAAACACTATCTTTGCAGTATGAATCATCAGAAAAAAGTCATTATCTATCAGTTGATGCCCCGATGGTACACCAACTGCAACGATCATTGTGTCAAGAACGGTAGCATCAGGCAGAACGGCTGCGGTAAGTTCAATGAGATTGACCTGACTAAACTGCGGTCCATCAAGTCAATGGGTGTTACCCACGTGTGGTACACGGGCATCATCGAGCATGCCACGGCCACCAACTATTCCCGCCAGGGCATCAAACCGTGCAATCCCCATGTGGTGAAAGGCAAAGCGGGGTCACCCTATGCCATCCGCGACTACTACGACGTGTGCCCCGATATGGCAATGAAAGTAAAGGACCGCATGGCGGAGTTTGAGGCGCTGATTGACCGCACCCACCGCGCTGGTCTCAAGGTCATCATCGACTTCGTGCCCAACCATGTGGCACGCGAATACGCAAGCGACGCAAAAAACGCAAAAATAAAAGATCTGGGTGAGGGCGACAACCAAGAGAAATTCTTTGACCCGCAGAACAATTTCTATTATCTCACAGGGCAGCGTTTCGCACCGAGGGATGTGGATTTGGGACAAGGCGACGATGCCTATGACGAATATCCTGCCCGCGCAACAGGCAACGACTGCTATAGTGCGTCGCCGAGCCGCAACGACTGGTATGAAACCGTGAAACTCAACTACGGCATTGACCCGTGGAACGGCAGCACCCACTTCGACCCTGTGCCATCGACCTGGACGCGCATGCTCGACATCCTGCAGTTCTGGGCTGACAAGGGCATTGACGGGTTCCGCTGCGACATGGCGCACATGGTGCCGGTAGCATTCTGGCAGTGGGCTATCAGACAAGTCAAATCGTCCCACCCCGGCATCTGCTTTATTGCCGAGATCTATGACGTGGGGCTTTATCATAGTTATGTGTACGAGGGTGGCTTTGACTACCTGTATGACAAAGTGACGCTCTACGACACGCTGATGGGCATCCTGCGGAACGGTTGGCCGGCAAGTGAACTGACGCGTTGCTGGCAGACCGTCGAATTTATCGCGGGGCACACCCTCAATTTCCTTGAGAATCACGATGAGCCGCGCCTGGCATCGCCCTTGTGGTACGGTGACGCTTTCAAAGCACTGCCCGCACTGGTGGTGAGCGCCACGATGACATCGGGGCCGTTTATGTTCTATGCCGGGCAAGAGTTGGGTGAGCCAGCCACTGATGCCGAGGGGTATAGCGGTTTAGACGGCCGCACGACCATATTCGACTACTGGAGCGTGCCCTCGTTGCGCCGCTGGCACCAAGGAAAACCGACCAGCGACGAGCGCCGCCTGCGTGCGCTGTACCGCAAGATCCTGCGACTCGCTGCAAGCGAGCCGACGCTGGCCCAAGGGCAGTTCTATGACCTGATGTATGTCAACCAGGACACGCTCGACACGAGGTATCACTACGCCTACCTGCGCCACTGCGACGGCCAGATGACGCTGGTGGTGGCCAACTTCGGTGACCACGAAGCCGATATCAACGTACTCGTTCCCCAGCATGCCCTCGACTGTGCAAAGCTGCCTCATGGCACCTATCGCTGCCATCAGCACCTCACAGGAGCTGAGACCGAGGTCAAATTGTCGGCCGATACCACCCTACCCGTCCACGTGGCCCCGCACAACGCCGTTATCCTCACCATCAATTGTTAGTGAGGGGTTAGGGCTTTTTTCAGCCTAATGGACTAAAGTCTAAGGGCTAAAACTGCTGAATTCTAGCAATGATAAAAATATTTTTTTTTATTATTGAAAAACGTAGGTGCAGAATGGGGATAATTGTTTACCTTTGCACTAAATCTTCTAAACTATAAAATAAAGGTATTCTGTTATGGCTGAAATGAAAGTGTTCTCGGGCACAAATTCACGTTATGTGGCCTTGAAAATTGCTAAACAACTGGGTGTAGAACTGGGTAAAATCAACATCTCGCACTTTGCCGACGGCGAGTTTGAGGTGTGCTATGAGGAGCCTGTGCGCGGTGCCGAGATCTATCTCGTACAGTCCACGTTCAAGGCAAGTGAGAACCTGATGGAGTTGCTGCTGATGATTGATGCCGCCAAGCGCGCATCAGCCCAGTCGGTCATCGCCGTCATTCCCTACTTCGGATGGGCACGCCAGGACCGCAAGGACAAGCCCCGTGTGTCGATTGCCGCCAAACTGGTCACCAACCTGCTGATTGCCGCTGGCATCGACCGCCTGATCACAATGGACCTGCATGCCGACCAGATCCAGGGCTTCTTTGACATTCCCGTCGACCACCTGTATGCCTCCACGATGTTTGTCCCCGACATCGCCTCGCTGAATCTCGAGAACATGGTTATCGCTTCGCCCGACGTAGGCGGTGCCAAGCGTGCCAACTCCTATGCCAAATACTTCAATGCCCCGCTCGTACTGTGCCACAAACACCGCCAGCAAGCCAATGTGGTCGAGAGCATGACCATCATCGGTGACGTGAAAGACAAGGACGTCATCCTCATCGATGACATGGTGGACACCGCAGGCACCATCTGCAAGGCTGCATCGCTGATGAAAGATAACGGAGCCCGCAGCGTGCGCGCCTACATCTCCCATGCCGTGATGAGCGACCCTGCCAGCGAACGGGTGATGGCCAGCGGCCTTGATGAGCTTGTCATTAGCGACAGTATACCATTTGACACCGACCGCTGTCCCAAGGTGAGGGTACTGAGCATCGACAAGATGTTTGCCCACGCCATCAAGCATGTCAACATCAAGAAGTCAATCAACGACCTCTTCCTGTTCAAATAACGGCTGACCGAACAAGCCGGACTAATTAGCCAAATGGACTGATCACATGATCGGTCCATTTGATTTTTATATGTCTGCATCTACTATTCACCTATCCATATAGTTAAGTTATTATCAGATTATAGTTTTTACACATTTTTTATTTGTTGTTTACATTTATTTTGATTATCTTTGCTGCACTCAAGCACTGAAGATCATTAAATTCAATAGTATCTATTTTCAATTTGTTTAACTTTAAACCATTCAACCATCATGATGAGAAAACTTCTATTCCTATTGGCGTTGGGTTTCTCGATGAGCGCAATGGGTCAGGTGCTGAATGTGACCTCGATCAAAAAGGTCAATCTGCCTGACAAAGCTGCAGTGGCGGCAATCAGCCCACAGGGCGACTACCTGCTGCTGACCAGCTCTACCAACCAGGGCCTCACCAAGTTTGACCTGACCAGCGGGCAGACTCAAGTGCTCAGCACGGCCATGAGCGCCGGCCACAACGTGAAGATCTCTCCCGACGGACAGACCATTGTCTATCGTGAAGGGTCACTGAACGACAAGCACCTGCGCATGTCATCGCTCAAGAGCGTGAACATCGCCACTGGCGAGAGCCAGATGCTCGTCAAGCCCACCCGCGATCTGCAGGGCTATGCTGTTGATGCCACCAGTGCGGTTGCCGTCAACAAGGGCAAGTACAACAAGAAGGCCATCGGCAATGCCAAGGCCCAGAACGTACCCGTGCTCTCGATCAACAAAGGCCAGTTGATGATCACCATCAACGGCAAGACTCGCAAACTTTCGCCCAACGGCGAACAGTTCAGCTACATGTGGGCTTCACTGTCACCCGACGGCACCAAGGTGCTGTACTATCAGGCTGCCCATGGCACCTACGTCTGCAACCTGGACGGCACCAATGTCCGCAAAGTCGGCAAGATGCGCGCTCCGGTATGGTATGACGACAACACTATCGTGGGCATGATGGACCTGGACGACGGAGAGTACATCTACGCATCAACCATCGTAGCCGCCACGCTCGACGGCACCACTCAGGTGCTCACCGGCGATGACACCATCGCCATGTATCCCCATGCTGCCGACGGCAAGATCGCCTTCAGCACTCCCGCCGGAGAAGCTTATATTATTAACGTAACCAAATGATGACCGCTATGAAAAAGATTTTATTACTTGCCGTAGCCGCCATCATGGCAGCAGGCATAATGCAGGCTAAGACAGCCGACGAGATACGCATCTACTTGAATCCCGGTCACGGCAGTTGGGGACCCAATGACCGCCCCATGGCGACCATCCCCTATCCCATGCTGCCCGAAACGGGACGTCCCGACACCAACGGCTTCTATGAGTCGAACACCAACCTGTGGAAGTCGATCCAAACACGTGCCACCCTCATCAAGATGGGTGTGAAACCCGAGAACATCACCATGTCGAGGTGGTTCAACGGCCCGTACCCCTATGTACAGGGAGCTCCCGATGCCGAAATCTACAACCGTCCCTTGTCAGAGATCTGTGAGGAAGTAGAGGTGGGCAATTATGACATGTTCC
Organism: uncultured Bacteroidales bacterium; assembly: GCA_902792895.1. Lineage (GTDB taxonomy): Bacteria > Bacteroidota > Bacteroidia > Bacteroidales > Muribaculaceae > Sodaliphilus. The sequence continues at coordinate 94,615 of CADBBK010000014.1, forward strand.
TGTCACATCACTCCAATGCCTTGACCGATGGCTCGTCCACCAATTATCCGCTCATGCTATATCGTGGTAATGACGGAGCAGGTGGCGACTTTGCCCCTGGCAGCCGCGACATGGCATCGACCTGCTGGCCGCTGTTCTACACCAACGAGATTGACCCGATGACCAGCTACAGTCCCACAAATCCCAACATCCGTGGTGACATCAGCTTCTACGGCAGTTCGTCAACCCGAGTTGACCCCGTGACAGGTATCGCTTATACCGGCTATCTGGGTGTGCTCAAGCATGGCGCCCCGGGTTTCCTGGTTGAAGGCTATTTCCACACTTATCAGCCTGCACGTCACCGTGCCCTGAACATGGATTACTGCCACCAGGAGGGTATCCGCATCGCTCGCGGTATTGGCCAGTACTTCGGCCTCAATCCCGAGAACAAAGGATACATCATGGGCTCGGTGAAGAACGTTCAGGAAAGCTTGGTTGACAACCTGTACAAGTTCAATGCAGGAACAATGGACCAGTTTGCTCCCATCAATGGAGCGGTAGTCATCCTGTACAAGAACGGCCAGGAAGTTGCACGCTACACCACCGACCAGAACTATAACGGTGTATTTGTGTTCGAGAACCTGGATCCAGGCACCTACACCATAGCTGTAGAGGCCGAGGGCTTCAAACCTCTGGGCGAATACACGGATCAAACCGTTGACACTCAGTGGCAGGAGCTCATCAACAAGGCTGCTGGCAACATCGTTGTCGAAGCCAACAAGACGACCTATGTCGTTCCCCTGATCGAGGCAGCAGACTATGAGGCTCCTGAAGACCTGTACGAGAACTATCCCGAGCCTGAGCTGCCCGGTTATGTGACCGCACCCACAAAGCTCGAACTCACCCGTGACGAGGGCACCGAATACGACTTTGACGGCACCATCAAGCGCATGATCGTGCGTGGTGACAGCACTGTTGTGCTGACCAATGCCGAGGACGGCACGCCCCACGTTTACCTGATCAACAATGAAGACAAGGTGATTGTCAAGGAACTGAGCATTGTCAATGTTGCTCCAGTAGAGCCCAACAATGCAGGATTCTACAGCCGCCTGAATGATATCGCCTTCACCGCCGATGGCCAGCTCGTGGGTATCAACTGCGTTCAGACCCAGTTCGGCGCCGATCAAGTGAATGCCGGATTTGAGCGCGGCACCCTGCGCTTGTACAAGTGGGAAGACTTTGACAGCGATCCCATTCAATGGGTAACCACCCAGAGCTCTGCCAACTTCTACTACTATCGTGCACAGTCTCTCACCATTGATGGCGACTCCAAGAACTGCACGGTGAACATCATCGGTACCAATGACGCTACCAGCAGCGCCGGCGGTATGAGATTCCTCAAGCTGATCATTTCCAATGGCCAGATTGCCAGCACGATTTATACCGAGAAGACCATCAGCGCATCCAGCAACTTCACCAAGTCGAAGATTGGCGTGCCGCAGATCGTTCTGTCGCCGCGCAACGACGACCAGGTAATGCTCGATGGTGAGAACACCCTGATCATGGAGGTTGATCCCGCTGATGCCAACGGCACCGATAGCCAGGTGGTTGGACGCTTCACCAGTGATGAGGCCGACGTTCCCGTCAAGGGTACCTCTTTCTTCAAGTATGCCCAGCACCAGTTTATGGTAACGCCCTATGCCGCACCGTTGAGAGAAGATGGTGTTAACGTAGGTGGTATCAAGTTGTATGACATCACCGCAGGTCTTGATCAGGCCGCTCTGGTGGCAACGACCAACACCGACCTTGACCCGCTCGCTTGCCAGTTCATGTCAACGGGTGCCAACGTCAAGGGCGAGGACATCTATCTGTACCTGATGCAGGACAACAAGATGACTAAGTGGCAGGCCAATGCCAATGCTCAGCCCGCGGTCAAGGGTATCTACGCCTATGGCCTGAAGATGGAGGGCGACCAGTTTACATTCAATGTTAATGACGCCGCCAACAATGCCTACATCACGTTCTATGACGGTCAGGGCAACGCAGTGGCTACAGTCAATGTTCCCAACGTTCATGAGGGTGAAAACACTGTAACCATCAATGTCAGTGAGCTCGAGGGCGTACAGCCTGGCAGCACTCTGACTTGGGCTGTAACAGTAGCGGGTGATCCCATCACCACCATCCAGCGCATCAACGCCGCAGGTCCGACCTACACAGGCCAACTGTTTGTGGCTGTTGACAAGTCGCCGATGAGTCCCAAGATGGGTACCATCTATGCTGGCCACCGTCCCAGCAGTGCCAGTGCCAGCAATGGTGTATACGTCTATGATGCTCAGGGTGTTCGCGAGAGCAGCACGCTGTATCGCGGTGGCCACGAGTGGCGCAGCAACTACCGCATGGCGGTTGATGCCCAGGGCAAGCTCTATGTTCCTGATTGGGGTGATCCCACCTCGGGCATTTACATCGCCGATCCTGAGAACCTCTCCGGCACCTGGACCGAGTTCTTCATCGGTACCCGCAACAGTGACGGTCTGATTTCCAACAACGGTGTAAATGTTGGCTCTTCGACGCCTGGCGTAGGCATCGGTGGCAGTGGTGCCGACACCAAGCTATATGTATATCTTGAGGACTTCGGCAACGGTGTTGGTGTTTACAACATCGGTCAGCCCGACGGCAGCGTTGTTGATACTTGGAGCACGGCTCCCAGCCAGTATTACAACGTGAACAGCCTTGAGATCAACGGTAATGGTAATGTTGTTGCCGACGGTCAAGGTCGCGGTGTATGGGTAGCACAGTATCGTAGCGCCGGCCAGAACAACGCTAGTGTTCCCTCGCTCATCTTTGTTGATAATGAGGGCAACGTAACGTTCAACTCGGGCCGTGCACCCTACTTCGAGATGCTCAATGGTAGTGAACGTGCCGGCTTTGCCATCAACGACGCTTGCGACATGCTTGTCATGAACGATGGTAGCGGAGTATTGCAGTTCTTCGACCTGACTTGGGACGGCAGCACGCCCGACATCACGCCCAAGTACTCGTACAAGGCTGATGCCCGCAACAGTAGTGGTTCCATCTTCCAGATGGCATTTGACTATGCCGGTAACCTGGTTTGCTCCGGTAGCAATATCGGTATGTACTCGATGCCGACCGATGAGAACGTTCACACCACTCCTGCAATGGGCGTAATCAATGTTCCCAGTGCCGGCAATGACGTGAACTGCGATGGCGAAACCGATATCGCTGACGTTTCCACCCTCATCGACTACCTGTTGGGATATGATCCTCAACCAATCAACCTGAGTGCAGCCGACATTGACACTGATGGTGAAGTAAGCATCGCTGACGTATCGGCATTGATTGACTTATTGCTTAACCAGTAATCGTCGACAGTAGTCAAGTTGACTAATCATCTATACGAGCGGCCCGCACAAAACGGGTCGCTCGTTGTGTTATTTTTCTATAAATAGATGTCTGCCCTTAGCTGCAATTCAACGGTTTTTTGTACCTTTGGCACTCAATTTGCGTTGATATCATTTAAATTCAACCCATCAAAACGAATATGATAGATTTTCTAGACAATATAGATGCCGAAATGAGCGATGGCGGTGCCCGTGTCGTCCCGATTATTACCGAGATTCACGAGGTGACCGATAACACTGACATTCAGGATGATAAGGCCGACGATATCCCCATCTTGCCGTTGCGCAACATGGTGCTTTTCCCCTCGATGACCATGCCTGTGTCGGTGGGTCGCGAGAAGTCCATGAAGCTGATCAGGGATGCAGAGGAAAGTCACTGCTCGGTGGCCGTTTTCTGCCAGTTTGACAGTCATGTCGAGGATCCGTCAGAGAAAGACCTGTACCGCCACGGCACCATTGCCACTATCGTCAAGGTGCTGGAGTTGCCCGATGGCTCGACCAACGTGATCCTGCAGGGCCGCTCGGCCTGCCAGTTGGAACGCGTGATCCAGACATCACCCTACATGCGTGGAGCAATCACGCTGGTCGAGGAACGCATGCCCCAGCCCCGTGACAAGGAATTTGAGGTGCTGATGCAGTCCATTGCCGAGGTCACCCTGCGCATGCTGCGCAACATGGGCCAGAACGGCCGCGAGTTGGCCTTTGCGATGAAGAACATCGACAACCCCATGTATCTGATGAACTTCCTGGCCACCAATATCGCCTTTGAGCCGGAACAGAAACAGCAGATGCTGGAGGAGCGTGATCTCAAGAAACGCGCCTACCTGTTGTTTGCCTTGCTCACCCGTGAAGAGCAGTTGGTTGAGATCAAAGCCAACATCCAGTCGCGCACCCGTGAGGAGTTGTCCCAACAGCAGCGTGACCACTTCCTGCAGCAGCAGATCCGCACCATCCAAGAGGAACTGGGTACCGATATTGATGACATCGAAGAACTGCAGGAACGCGGCAGCAAGATGAAGTGGAGCGAGAGCGTCCAGAAACAGTTTGACAAGGAGCTGCGCAAGTTGGAACGCCTCAATCCGCAAACACCCGACTACTCGGTGCAGTATGCCTACCTAGACAACATGCTCAACCTGCCGTGGGACACCTACACTGAGGACAACTTCGACCTCAAGAAGGTGGAGCAGAAACTCAACGACGACCACTACGGACTGGAGAAAGTCAAGGACCGCATTCTGGAGCACCTGTCAGTGTTGAAACTGCGCGGAGACCTCAAGGCTCCCATCCTGTGCCTGTACGGTCCTCCGGGTGTGGGTAAGACATCGCTTGGTAAGTCCATTGCCGATGCCCTGCACCGCGAGTATGCCCGCATCTCGCTGGGCGGCTTGCACGATGAGGCCGAGATACGTGGCCATCGTCGCACTTACATCGGTGCCATGCCCGGCCGCATCATCGCCGCCCTGGCCAAGTGCGGCAGTAACAACCCCGTCATCGTCCTGGACGAGATTGACAAGGTGGGACAGGATTTCAAGGGCGATCCGTCCTCGGCATTGCTCGAGGTGCTCGACCCGGAGCAGAACGGCCATTTCCATGACAATTACCTGGATGTGGACTACGACTTGTCCAAGATTCTCTTTATTGCCACTGCCAACAGCCTGGCTACCGTAAGCCGTCCCTTGCTCGACCGCATGGAAGTGATTGAGATCAACGGCTATATCCCCGAGGAGAAGCTGGAAATCGCTAAGCGCCACCTGGTACCCAAGGAACTGGAGAACAACGGCTTCAAGAAGAACGAGATCAAGTTTGGCAAGCAGGTGCTGCTCAAGATCATTGAGGACTACACCCGCGAGAGCGGTGTGCGCCAGCTGGAGAAGAAAATAGCCACCGTGCTGCGCCGCGTGGCACGCCACAAAGCCGGTGGTGATCCCTATCCCACCAACATCAAGGTGGAAAACCTGAAAGAATACCTGGGCGCACCAGACTACAGCCGCGACAAGTATGAGGGCAATGAGTTTGCCGGCGTGGTAACGGGTCTGGCATGGACCGCCGTGGGTGGCGAGATTCTGTTTGTTGAGTCATCGCTGGCCCGCGGCAAGGGCGAGAAGCTCACCCTGACCGGCAACCTGGGCGACGTGATGAAGGAATCGGCGGTGATTGCATTGCAATACTTGCGTTCCCACTGCTCGCTGCTGGGTATTGACCCCGATCTCTTCGACAAGTATAACGTGCACATCCATGTGCCCGAGGGCGCGATTCCCAAGGACGGCCCGTCGGCAGGCGTGACGATGGTGACCTCGCTGGCCTCGTCGTTCACACAGCGCAAGGTGAAGGACCACCTGGCCATGACCGGCGAAATCACCCTGCGTGGCAAGGTGCTGCCCGTTGGTGGCATCAAGGAGAAAATCCTCGCCGCCAAGCGTGCCGGCATCAAGGACATCATCCTGTGCAAGGACAACCGCAAAGACATTGAGGAAATCAACGAGATGTACCTCAAGGGCTTGACGTTCCACTACGTCAATACCATCAAGGAAGTGCTTGACCTCGCGCTGCTGCCCGAAAAGGTAAAAGACGCCCTAGAGCTGTAACAATACTCAACTCCCGTTCAACAAACAACAAGGGACAACTTGATAGATTCTATCGGTTGTCCCTTGTCGTTAAATGATTGTTGTCATGATTGACGGAATGCGTGTCAATCCTCTGGATAGATGAGGTTTTCGGGCTGGATGTCCATGAGGACCTCGATGTAGTATTTGCGGGCTTCCCACTTGGCCATCGGCAGGTTGTTGAGCATGTAATTGCCGCAGTCATGGGCATTGGCACCGGGAATCTCGCCGTCAAAGTCGGCAATCCAGTGGAACAGTTCCTGAATCAGCGGAACGATATCGCGGCTCTGCAAGTCCCCCTTCAGTAACAGATAATTACCTGTGCAGCATCCCATCGGTCCCCAATAGACAACCTTGTCGCCCCACTGAGGATGATTGCGCAAGTAGGTCGCAGCCAAATGCTCAATGGTGTGCAGGGCACTCTGGCTCACGGCTGGCTCACGGTTGGGCAGCTTCATGCGAATGTCAAACGTCGTTATCACATCACCGCCAGGAAGATAGTCTTTACGGGAAACATAGATGCCACGCAACAACCTGGTGTGATCAATCTTGAAACTTGCAATCTTTTCCATTGATATTTAGTTTTTAGTTTAAGTAAGATTTGTGTTGCGTGATGACTAAAGCCTGCTGATCATGTCCTTGAGCAGGGCAAACGACTCACGGGGAGCATCGGTCCAAAAGTCAAGGTACTGCTTAGTGTTGTCGTGGCTGGCACCCGGCGAATCGCTGATGACACGCAGGGCAAGGAACGGCACCTTGCTCAGATGGCACACCTGGGCAATGGCTCCAGACTCCATATCCACAGCCAACGCATCAGGGAAGTTGCCCTTGATGCGATTCACCTCTTCTTTCTTGTCGATAAACTGGTCACCAGAGCAAATCAGCCCCTTGTGGATGTCATCACGCTCGGGCACAAGGTCAAGCAAGCGCTTGGCTCCCTCGAAATATAAGGGCAAGCCCTGGACCTGACCCAGCTCGCTCTCGGGACCGCACCACACGTCATGGTAGGCGACGCGGGCACCTGCCACCACGTCCATCACATTGACCGACAGGTCGGCACCGCCAGCGACACCGCTATTGATGACGAAATTGGGGGTGAAATTGTTGACTAACATGAGGGCCCCCATTGCAGCATTGACCTTACCAATACCACATTGCATGACCATCACGTCGTGACGGCCCATCTTTCCACAGTGGAACTCCATACCACCCATACGGCTCTCCTCACTATTTTGCAGCAGGGGCAGCAACAGTTCCAGTTCCTTGCGCATTGCAACTATGATTCCTATCTTCATTTTGTCTCAATAAATTTTTGTGCTGCAAAATTACATAAAATTTCTCTAATTGGACTATATTTGCCGCATGAAACAATTGATAGACATCTTGCATAGCGAAGGCCTGACGCTGGTGGTGAAAAGCGGTGATGGCACAATCCACCGTTTCACCCAGCGCGGTGTGAAGGACCTGCTGACGCTCGTGACCACTGCTCCCGAAGTGCTGCACAGTGCCATCATTGCTGATAAGGCCGTGGGTAAGGCCGCAGCGGCTTGCATGGTCCAAGGTGGCGCCAAGCAAGTATGGGCCGACGTGATGAGCGAGCCCGCGATGACGTTGCTGCGAGCATATCGTGTAGAAGCTGAATGCGGCACCCTGGTGGACCACATCATAAACCGCACCGGCACCGATTGGTGCCCGATGGAGCGCCTGAGCCGAGAGATTGATGATCCTGCCACTATTATCCAAATAATCCAGGATTTCGTTACTACACATTGAGCAAAAACACTGGAGCGATGAAACTCCAGTGTCCATTCATTTAAACATCACTAATTGTAATTACTGCTGTGTCTTCAGGTTCTCAGAAACCGGTTCTCGTTTGCTATATAGACACATGAAAAAGCCGCTTTGTTACAACAAAAAGGCTTTTTAACAGTACTTTAACACTGTGATGACGGCATGCGGATGCAAATAATCAGTTTAATTCGCAGACTAAGCGAACGGCCATGCCCTACAGTTCGGCTTCTTTCAGTTTCTCGGCATTCTCAGCGACGATGAGATGGTCGATACAGTCCTGAATGTCGCCGTCCATGAAGGCTGGTAGGTTGTAGATGGTGTAGCCGATGCGGTGGTCGGTAATGCGTCCCTGCGGGTAGTTGTACGTACGGATTTTTGCAGAGCGGTCACCAGTCGAGACAAGGGTTTTGCGGCGCGAGGCAATGTCGTCCATGTACTTCTGGTGCTCGTGGTCATAAATAAATGTACGCAGGCGAGCCAAGGCGCGTTCCTTGTTCTTGGGTTGGTCGCGTGTCTCGGTACACTCGATGAGGATCTCCTGCTGCTCGCCCGTGTTGGGGTTGGTCCACATGTAGCGCAGACGCACACCACTGTTCACCTTGTTCACATTCTGACCACCGGCACCGCCACTGCGGAAGGTGTCCCACTTGATTTCGCCCTCGTTGATGTGCACGTCAAACGGCTCAGCCTCGGGCAGCACAGCCACACTGGCAGCGCTGGTGTGCACACGGCCCTGGGTCTCGGTAACAGGCACACGCTGCACACGGTGGACGCCCGACTCATACTTTAACGTGCCATAGACGTTGTCGCCCGTGATACTGAACACTACCTCCTTGAAGCCACCCACAGCGCCCTCACTGCAGCTGGACATCTGCACATTCCAGCCCTTGGTCTCGCAGTAGCGGGTGTACATGCGTGCCAAGTCGCCGGCAAACAGAGCGGCCTCGTCACCGCCCGTGCCGCCGCGTATCTCGAGCACCACGTTCTTGCTGTCCTCAGGATCCTCAGGGATAAGCAGGATCTTGATATGCTCTTCCATCTTGGGCACCTCGGCCTGATTGGTCTCGATCTCTTCACGGGCCATGGCCCTCAGGTCCTCGTCGGACTCTGTTTCAAGGACAGCTTTGGCCTGCTCGATGTCCTCGAGCAGTTTGCGGTATCGGTGTGTAGCGGCAAGCAGAGTTTCAAGGCTCTTGTATTCCTTGGTGAGCTTGACATAGCGCCGCTGGTCGGCAATGACACTGGGATCGGTAATCAGTGTGCCGATTTCCACAAATCGAGCATCGAGGCCGTCAAGGCGCTGCAATAATGCGTTTTCAGCCATAGTACATTTTTCTTTTTGCGTGCAAAATTAATAGAAATCTCTGAATTCTGTGTAAATTTGTGGCATGAAACGACATCTACCCGTATCATCATCTCCCGTTTGGGGACTGGCGTGGAACTTGCTGGTGGTCTATGTGGCCTACACCTTGTGCCGCGCCATCTTCCTGACCCTCAACTGGTCACTGTATGCCGGCACATTGAGCCTGAGCCACACCATGGAGCTGTTCGGCGCCGGTCTGCTGTTTGATACTCCCGCTATCCTGTATACCAATGCAGCAATCCTGCTGATGTTCCTGCTGCCGTTGCACTACAAGGAAAGCCCGGTCTATTACCGGGTGGCGCGATGGATATATGTCATCGTCAACAGCATCGCTGTGTATGTCAACCTGATGGACTGCGTCTATTTCCCTTTTACGGGCAAACGCACCACAGCATCGGTGTTCGCCGAGTTCAGCAACGAGAGCACAGGCGAGATGCTTAAAATCTTCGGAGGCCAGTTCCTGAGCCACTGGTATCTGGTGCTGCTGGCAGCCGCTATCACCTGGGCATTCTGGAAACTGTTCCGCCCAGTGCCGGAGCACATCCAGCGTCCCACGGGCCTATCGCGTTACTACCTGCTGCGCATCGTCGCTCTATTGGTGGCTATCCCCCTGTGCATCGCCGCCATCCGTGGTGGTTTCACCAAGGCGACACGCCCCATCACCATCAGTAATGCCAACCAGTACGTCAACCGTCCTGCCGAAACAGGCATCGTACTCAACACACCTTTCTCCATCTTCAGGACGTTGAAGAAAACGCCATTTGTCGTCCCTGATTACATGAGTGACGAAGAGGCCACAGCGCTCTACACCCCACTCCACCAGCCCCATGACAGCATCGCCTTCATGCCGCGCAACGTGGTCGTGCTCATTCTGGAGAGTTACAGCAAGCAGCACATCGGGTTCTATAACAAGACTCTGAGGAACGGCACGTACAAGGGCTTCACTCCCTTCCTGGACTCACTCATCGAGGCAGGAGCGATGACTTTCAAGTACTCCTATGCCAACGGGCGTAAGAGTATTGAGGGGATGCCGTCGGTTCTGTCGTCGCTGCCCAACTTTGTCGAGCCGCTGTTCCTCACACCGGCATCACTGAACAGCATGTCGGGTCTGGCACGGGAACTGGGAGAGCACAAGGGTTATACCACCGCATTTTTCCACGGTGCGCAGAATAGCTCAATGGGGTTCCATGCCTTTGCTCGCGCAACGGGTTTCAAACAGTATTTTGGCCGAGACGAGTACAATGCCGATCCCAACTTCAATGGTGATGACGACTTTGACGGCACATGGGCTATCTGGGACGAGGAGTTTTTCCAGTTCTATGCCCAGCAGATGAACAAGATGCGTGAGCCGTTCATGACAGCCCTGTTCAGTGCATCGTCCCATGACCCGTTTGTCATTCCCGAGAAATACAAGGGCCGTTTCCCGCAGGGCGAGCGTCCTTTGCAGGAGTGTGTTGCCTATACCGACTACGCGTTGAAGCGATTCTTTGAGACAGCAAGCCAGCAACCCTGGTTCAAGAACACACTGTTTGTCATTACCGCCGACCATGTAAGCCAGCAGATTGACCCGTTCTACTGCACCACACTGGGCAACTACTGCGTGCCCATCATCCTATATGCACCAGGTGACGCATCGTTGCGCGGCTATGACGAGGAACGCGTCGTGGAGCAGATCGACATTATGCCCACCGTGCTCAGTTATCTGCACTATGACCAGCCGTACATTGCCTTTGGGCGCGACATGCTCAACGGAAGCGCCGATGAGGGCTTTGCCCTGCACTGGCTGCCCGAGTCCAGCAGTTATGAGTATGTCTGGGGTGATTATGCGCTCCAGTTCGACGGCAAGCAGGTTACTTCGGCCTACGCCTACCGCACCGACTCAACGTTCAGCAACAATGTATTAAACAGCATGCCGCCGGCCATACTGGACCGCATGCAGCGCCAGATGAAATCAGTCATCCAGCAATACATGCAGCGCATGACCAGCGACAAGCTGACAGTGCCTCGCCGTTAAAGTTATGCTCACTCGCGGGGAAGACGACGGAAGCCCTCGCCCAGGATCTCGTTGCTCTCAAGAATGTTGACAAACGCGTGCGGATCGATCTGATAAAGCACCGAACGCAGTTTAATCATGTCTGAGCGGTCAAGGGTGACGTAGAGCATCTTGCGCTCAGTGCCCTTGTACAGGCCACTGCCCGTGATCAAGGTGCCACCACGCTTGATGTCGTTGATGATGTAGTCGCGGATGGGATCGGGCGTGTCGGTAATAATGAACATCGTCTTGTAGCTCTTCATACCATCGACGACAAGGTCAATAACCTTGCCCTCGATGAAGATGATGATAATCGAATAAATGGGCAGACGGATGTCACCGAAGGCGATAAGCGTGCTCAAGGTGATGATACCGTCAACGATCATGACCAGAGTACCCAATGAAATCTTGGTGTACTTGTGCAGAATCATCGAGATGATGTCCGAACCGCCACTGGTAGCACCTGACCTGAAAATCAGACCAATAGCAACACCATAGATAATGCCGGCTACTACCGTATTCAGGAAATAGTCAGGATGGAACCATCCGCCATGATGGGGAATCTCGACCATCGACTTGATCATCGACGGATCAACACTGGCTACGATACCACCATCGTGGATGACGGGATTATAGCCCCACTGGCTCTCAAGCACAAAGGTGAACAAAAAGATCAATGCCGTGGAAACAATGGTCTTGACACCGAATTTGGGGCCAAGAATCCATGTGCCGATAATGAGCAGGGGGATATCCATGCAGATGGCATAGAGCGAAATCTTCCAAGGCCACAGGGTGTTGAACACGTTGGAAAGACCATAGGTACCACCAGGCGCCATCAGGTAAGGGTTAACAAACATCACGTCGCCAATGGCAAACAACAGGCTACCAATAACCAGCAGGAAATAGGCTATCACCTCCTGCCACAACTTTCTCTTGGGATTAATCTTTAACATATCTATTCCGAATTTGGCCGCAAAGGTACTGCAAATTGGGAGTATAAAAAAATTTGCGCCTGATGAAAGCCATAAAAACTTGTTTTTGACACCCGAACACCACTTGAGAATGACACATAGCGTCAAGCTTTGGACCAGCCGATCCAAAGTCTATTATAGTGACACGAATGGATTAATCAGTACCGGGTTTTAATGGGTTCTTGTTTTGCCCGATGGTCAAAATCGATATTATCGAGAACGATTCGAGAGATATCCGCGGGATACTTCTCATTGATGAAACTCAATTCAGGACAATAATACTTGGTATCAATACCAGCGGCCTCAAACAGGAATTGAGCGAGATAATCAGTGATGATGGGTTTGTGCACCGATTCCTTGATGCGCTTGGCCACATCGGGATACTTGGACTGGAACTGAGGTGATGTCCAGACCATGAACGGGATTCTGATCTGATAGTCAATAGTAGGACGTTGGGCAGCATTGCCATGGCCCATGAAATCGTCAATCTCATAGAGTTCCTCGCCATGGTCCGAGAAATAAACGACCAAACAGTTCTTGTCCTGGAACTTCCTGATGATGCTCTCCACGACATAATCATTATAGAGCGACGCATTGTCGTAGTGGGCAAGCATCTCACGTTCATCCTCAGTCAATGCGCTACTGTAATCGGCTGCGGTGAAGTGTTTGAACTCTGATGGGTAACGGTCGGCATAGGTATAATGCTGGCCGATGAGATGTATCACAATCAACTGGGGATCAGCAAAATTAGGTATCTCTTTGAGCAAATTGGCATCATGCCCCACCTCGTGCTGATTGCGATAATCAAACATGATCTCAGACAATGGAATGTCAGTGATCCAGGTATAGCCACCTGTAAAATACTGGTTATCAAGCAAAGCCGTCTTATAGCCAGCCTTCCTGAAACAAGTGGGGAACAACACATCAGTATTTCCGGGTTCATTAGATCCGTTAGCACTGAATATAGAGAACAACGCAACTCCAGTATGGTCACTTTGAGATACCACATCATCAAAGACAGACAAAGAACCATCCTCAGCCCTAACAGCCAACAGAGGATTAGTCTGCTTGGGATAGCCATACAATGAAGAATGGTACTTGCTAAAGCTCTCACCAACAACCACAATAACCGAGGGAGCCTCATCCTGATGTGAAGAGGCGGTGACATGTCTGTTGATGTCCCTAATACTCTGCATGTTGCCCAAGATTTCCTTGAACTTGACCGATGCATGGCACAATCTAGTAAAAGAATGTAGCTGAGAAATGGAATTGATACCATCAGCGTTAAAGGTGTGGCCCGAGGCTACAGAAAGATACGCCGTCACGCCCAATGCTGTGAGTATCATCGAAATAATAGCGGCCACACGGTTGCGTTCAAAACGTCGCGAGAACCACAAAGAGAACCATATCACGACAACAACAGCGATAATAAGGCATAGCACAGTCCTGATGTCAAGATATGTGGACAGGAACGAAGACGCTTCGGAAGATGTAGTTTCTGCAACAATGCAAACGACAGCTACAGATAAAAGTTTCTGGAAATTAACCGCTAAGAAGATATCAATAATAGCCACTATCAAGTGTAACGTAACGAGAAACCAGAGCACACACTTGCTCAAAGTAGTGTTGCGGAATAAGCGGCAAATGCAAGATTCTACTGTAGCCGAAACAGCCGAGATGCACAAAATGACGAAAGCCGACAATGCATCATCGAACCGGACTACAGCAATCATATTAGATAAAATGTTGACAATGAAGAGAATCAAGAAGTATTGATTTCCCCATAATTTCAACATAAACTGCTCAAATTTTTCTCTTGAGGCCATTTCTCTATCTAAAAAGCAGAATTATCTTTATCATGAATGTTGTCTTGTTCGTGATTCAGCCCGGAAAAGTGCTGCAGCAAGCCGGGCGAAATGAATCACAGAAAGGACCTGCAAAATTAGTAATAAAATCCAACTAAGCCCTCAATTCATGAGCATTAATTGAGTTTTCAACCGATTAGCGAGATTGACCGGAGCGAAAGACCGAATGAATAAACCCGAATTGTTTACAAACGATATTATTCTATCAATTAAGAATTTATCGGATTTAAACGAAAAAAAACTAACTGATATGGTTAAATGTGAGAAAATCTGCGTACCTTTGCCTTCACGACAAAAAACACGACAAACACTTAAAATTATATTATTATGGCAGACAAAACACCTACTCCGCACATCGGCGCCAAGTATGGCGAGATTGCACCCACAGTGATTATGGCAGGCGACCCCTTGCGCGCCAAGTTGATGGCAGAACGTTACCTTGAGAACCCCACGCTCTACAACCAGGTGCGCGGCATGCTCGGTTACACGGGCACCTACAAGGGAAAACGCATTTCTGTTCAAGGACACGGCATGGGTATTCCATCCATTGGCATCTACTCCTATGAGTTGTTCAACTTCTATGACGTGAAAACCATCATCCGAGTAGGTTCTGCCGGCTCGATGCACCCCGATCTGCACATTGGAGACCTGGTGATGGCGATGGGCGCTTGCACCAACAGCGCTTACGCTGAGCAGTTCCGTCTTCCTGGCACCTATGCCCCGATTGCCGACTTCGACCTGCTGCGTGCTGCCGTAGAGAAGGCTGAGGAGCTGGGGTACCGCTACAAAGTCGGTAACGTCTATTCGTCAGACACTTTCTACGATGACAGTCCCGACACCGACCAGTGGCAGAAGATGGGCGTTCTGGCCGTGGAGATGGAAGCACCCGCGCTGTACATGAATGCCGCCCGCAGTGGAGCCCGCGCCTTGTGCATGTGCACCATCAGTGACTCGCTGGTAACCGGTGAGGTAACCACTGCCGAAGAACGCCAGAACAACTTCACCCAAATGATGGATGTAGCATTTGGAATTGTATAAATAGCTAAACCATAGTTTTTTACGTTACTACAAATCGAGAAGTATTATGGCTATGCTATCCCGAATCACCGAGCTGTTTGAAATCGACTATCCAGTGGTTTCAGGCGGAATGGTGTGGTGCAGTGGGTGGGAACTCGCTGCAGCAGTGAGCAATGCTGGCGGACTGGGACTGATCGGTTCCGGATCGATGGGACCCGACGATTTACGCGATAATATCATCAAGTGCCGCAAAGCAACGCGCTACAACTTCGGCGTCAACGTGCCGCTGATGCGCCCGCAGGCGCCCGAACTGATGGAAGTCATTGCCGAGCAGAAGGTTCCAATCGTGTTCACCTCGGCTGGCAGCCCCAAGAAGTGGACAAGTTGGCTTCATGAGCGCGGCATCATGGTCGCCCATGTGGTTTCGTCATCGGCATTTGCCGTGAAATGTGAGGAAGCCGGTGTAGATGCAGTAGTTGCCGAGGGCTTTGAAGCCGGCGGGCACAATGGCAAGGAGGAGACCACGACCATGTGTCTGATTCCTGCCGTGCGTCGTGCCACCAACCTGCCTCTGATAGCTGCAGGAGGAATTGCCACTGGTGATGCCATGCTGGCAGTGGAATCCATGGGAGCTGACGGCGTACAGATCGGTACATTGTTCGCCTTGACGCAGGAAAGTGCGGCCCATGAGAATTTCAAGCGCCTGTGCCTCAATCTTCAAGAGGGAGACACCATGCTGCATTTCAGAAAACTCTCACCCACTCGACTGGTCAAGAACGGATTCCAAAACGCTGTGCAAGAGGCTGAAAACCGCGGTGCCAGCGAGGAAGAGCTGCTTGAACTCATCGGCATCGGCAAAACCCGCATAGGCATTCTAGAGGGAGACGTCGAGAATGGAGAACTGGAAATCGGACAAGCGGCAAGTCTGCTTAAAGGTCGTGAAATAGAGCCAGTGGATGTTGTGATGCAGCGATTCGTTCAAGAGTACTACATCGCTCGTAAACAGCTCATCAACCAGGCTATGGAAGAGCAAATGTCAAGAAGAACTTTAATGTAATACACTTATTTAAATCATCACTTTAAAATAACAATATCATATAACTATGTCACAGTGGTTTGAATGCAAAGTAAAGTATGACCGCATGATGGATAACGGTGTCATGAAGACCGTATCGGAGCCTTATCTCGTTGACGCCCTCTCGTTTACCGAGGCCGAAGCACGCATCACCGACAAGATGCAGCCTTTCATCTCAGGTGAGTTCAATGTTGACGCAGTGAAACGCGTGAACTTGAGCGATATCTTTTATAATGAAGCCGGCGACCGCTGGTATAAGGTGAAGACCAATTTCATCACCATTGATGAGAAGACAGCCGTAGAGAAACGCACTGCCACCTATCAGCTTGTTCAAGCCAGCGATTTCCAGGGAGCGCTATCAACCTTCATGGAAGGCATGCACGACACTATGGCTGACTTTGAAATTGCCTCAATCACCGAGACGCCCCTTATGGACGTCTTCCCCGCCGACCTCGACGAGACCCGTGCTGATCGAGAGGCTCGTCAGAAAGCCCAGAACTAATAAACATAACGGTTCACATCATGTCGAACATTAAAGAAAACCTTGAGAAAGTACTAGCTAAAATACCTGCTGGAGTGCGTCTTGTAGCCGTTTCAAAGTTTCATGCAGTTGAAGAACTTGCCGAGGCTTATGAAGCAGGACAAAGACTCTTTGGAGAGAACCGTGCCCAGGAACTCATCGCCAAGGCGCCCCAGCTGCCTGAGGACATCCGTTGGCACTTTATCGGACATCTTCAAAAGAACAAGGTGCGCGCCATCATGCCCTACGTGAGCGTGATCGAGAGTATCGACAGCGTGAAACTGCTGGAACTCGTTGAGAAAGAGGCCGCCCGCATCGATCGCACGGTAGATGTACTGCTGCAACTCCATGTGGCTAAGGAAGAGACCAAGAGCGGTTTCAGTATCCAGGAAGTCCTGGAGGCTGGAGAGAATAACCTACTGACCTGTTACCCTCATGTCAACGTGTGTGGTGTGATGGCAATGGCCTCATTGACAGATGATATGGAACAGGTTGCTGAAGAATTCGACCTCGTTCGTCGCACCTATTTGACATTAAAGGACGGTTGCTTTGACGAGAGCGAATACTTTAATGAATTGAGCATGGGCATGAGCGATGACTGGCAAGTCGCTGTCAAGCATGGAGCGACGCTGGTCCGCATCGGCACAGCGATTTTCGGCCCTAGAAAATACTGATTTCCAAGAAAAAATCATTTAGAATACGGCATTTTGAAAAAAATGTCGTATTTTTGCCAAAATTTATCACTTTTGAACAATATTTGAACATTTATCATCAATTTTAGAACCAAAATGACAACAGAAAAGAAAAACGGAGCATTGGTGTCAATTATCGCCATGATGTTCCTCTTTGCCATGATTTCGTTTGTGACCAACATGGCAGCGCCTTTTGGCACCATTTGGGATGACCATTACGATTGGGCCGGTATGATGGGCAACATGATGAATTTTGCAGCCTATCTGTTTATGGGTATTCCAGCAGGTATTCTCATCACCAAAATCGGCTACAAAAAGACTGCTCTGGTAGCTCTTGCCCTCGGCTTCATCGGCATGGCGGTCCAGTACATATCCAGTACCTTGAGTGCGAGTGATATCAGCACCTATATTGTTTATCTTACTGGTGCTTTCATCTGCGGTTTCTGTGTCTGCATCCTCAACACGGTGGTCAACCCGATGCTCAACCAGTTGGGCGGTGGTGGCAACCGAGGAAATCAGCTCATTCAGACCGGTGGCTCTCTCAACTCTCTGGCAGCAACGTTAACCCCTATGCTCGTGGGTATGCTCGTGGGTGAAACGACCGAGAAGACGACCATGGAATCTGTTCAGCCGCTGCTGTTCATCGCCATGGCAATCTTCCTTATCTCGTTTGCCATCATTTACTTCACGAAGCTTCAGGAGCCCAAGACCGAGGCCCAGAATGTAGTAGAAGGTGTGAAAGGCGCACTCAGTTTCCGTCATCTGGTGCTGGGTATCATCGCCATCTTCTTTTACGTGGGTATCGAGGTAGGTATTCCCGGACAGCTCTTGTTCTACCTCACTGAGCCTGTTGCCGAAGGCGGCGTCCTGGGTAGCGCACCCATTGCCGGCACCATCGCAGGCATCTATTGGCTGCTCATGCTGGTAGGACGTTTCAGCAGCTCGCTCATTTCGGGCAAGGTATCGCCTAGAACACAGCTCGTCTTCACAACCACCTTGGCTATCATCCTCTTACTTGTCGCCATCTTTATGCCTGAGGACATCAAGATGACGCTCAAGGGTGCTGAGGTTCCCGTTAAGGTGCTGTTCATTATCCTGTGTGGTATCTGCACTTCAGTAATGTGGGGTGTTGTCTTCAACCTTGCCACCGAAGGTTTGGGCAAGTACACTGCTGCAGCATCCGGTCTGTTCATGACCATGGTTGTCGGTGGTGGCGTGATGCCGCTCATCCAGAACTTCCTGGCCGATGTAGTGGGTGACATCGAGAGCTATTGGCTGATTATCGCCATGCTGGGCTACATGTTGTTCTACGCCCTGATTGGCAGCAAGCCCTCGAAGACTGCAGAATAGTCATTATCGACTGATATTCAACCATCTATTTGTGGCCGCGCTAAAAAAGTGCGGCCACAAATCTTTTTTTGCTGAAAAAACTATCCACGAAAAACAGACACATTCAAAAAATATCAGTATTTTTGTAGCTTGAAAACGCTTTATAAAACCTCAAAATCTCAAGATTATGATTGATTCCAAGTTGATGACACGCGCGGCAGATAACATCCGCATTCTGGCAGCTTCAATGGTAGAGCAGGCCAAGTCAGGACATCCAGGTGGCGCCATGGGCGGTGCTGACTTTGTCAACGTCCTGTTTACCAAGTACATCGTGACTGATCCCGACAATCCATCATGGTTTGCCCGTGACCGCTTTTTCCTTGATCCCGGCCACATGTCGCCGATGCTTTACAGCGTGCTGCACCTTGCAGGCCGCTACACGACCGACGACCTGAAAGCGTTCCGCAGCTGGGACAGCATCACGCCCGGTCATCCTGAACTGGACATTGAGCATGGCGTGGAGAACACCAGCGGCCCCTTGGGCCAAGGCCATGTAATGGCAGTTGGTTGTGCTATCGCCGAGCGGTTTATCGCTACACACTATAGTGAAGTGTTCGCCCATAAGACTTACGCGTTCATCAGCGACGGTGGTGTTCAGGAAGGCATTTCGCAGGAGGCTGCCCGTATCGCTGGCTATCTGGGCTTGAACAATCTGATCATGTTCTACGACAGCAACACGGTACAGCTTTCGACTGACTGCAACGCCGTGAGCAACGAGGATACCGCGATGAAATACCGCGCATGGAAATGGAACGTCATCGAGTGTGACGGTACCGACCCCGTTGCGCTTGCCGATGCACTGGACAAGGCCCTTGCCGAAACTGAGCGTCCCACCATCATCATCGGCCGCACCATTATGGGCCGAGGTTGCGTGACTGCCGATGGCGAGAACTTTGAGGGCAAGTGCAGTACCCACGGCAATCCGTTAAGCAAGTCGGGTGCCGACTACGGCAAGACCATTGAGAACTTGGGTGGTAATCCTGAGAATCCCTGGACCGTATTCCCCGAGGTGGCAGCCTTATATGCCCAGCGTGCTGACGAGCAGCGTAAGCTCGTAGCCCAGCGCAAGCAGGAAATCGACCAGTGGGCACAGCAGAACCCCGAGGCCATGAAGCGTTTACAGGAATTCATCGACGGCAAGGCACCCAAGGTGGACTATGCTGCCATCGAGCACAAGCCCGGCATCGCCACCCGCGCGGCATCGGCCAATGTGCTCGCCACTCTCGCAAGAGATGTTGAAAACATGATTGTATCGTCTGCCGACCTTGCAAACAGTGATAAGACCGACGGTTTCCTCAAGGTTCGTGGCGCATTCAAGACACACGATTTCAGTGGCGCATTCCTGCATGCTGGTGTATCAGAGCTTGCCATGGCAGCCATTATCAATGGTATAGCCCTGCATGGTGGCATGATCGCCGCCTGTGGCACGTTCTTTGTGTTCAGTGACTATATCAAGCCCGCGGCTCGCCTGTCGGCATTGATGGAGCTGCCCGTCAAGTTCATCTGGACCCATGATGCCTTCCGCGTGGGCGAGGACGGCCCCACCCACGAACCCGTGGAGCAAGAAGCACAGATCCGCCTCATGGAGGAGCTGCAAAACCACCATGGCCGCAACAGCATGCTCGTGCTGCGTCCTGCCGACGCTGCCGAGACATCGGTTGCATGGAAAATGGCCATGGAGAACAACCTCACCCCCACTGCGCTCATCCTCTCACGCCAGAATATCGACGATCTGCCTAGCGCATCGGGCAACCGCTACAACGATGCTTTGGGTGCCCAGCGAGGCGGCTACGTCATTATCGGACAAGACATGCCCGACATTACGCTCGTTGGCAACGGCTCGGAGGTAGCCACCCTTGTCGCCGCAGCAGCCATCATCAAGCAGCAGGGCATCAATGCCCAGGTGGTTTCAGTGCCATCCATCGGTTTGTTCCTCGACCAGGATGCCGATTACCGCGAGACTGTTATTCCCGCAGGAGTTCCCGCCTTCGGCTTGACATCGGGTCTGCCCAGCACGCTGCGCCGTGTAGTGCCCACCGGAACCATTTACGGATTGAACCATTTCGGCGCCTCAGCGCCCTATAAAGTGCTTGATGAAAAGTTCGGTTTCACGCCTGAAAACGTCGCTAAAAGCATCATTGCGTCCCTAAAACGATGATTTTTACGATTAAAAAAAATTTTTTTCAAAATAATTATCGTGTTTTCGAAAAAAAGCTTAATTTTGCAGGATAAAACAGACCGATTAATGAAATCATAAAAAGTTTAACAAAATATTAAAACCAATTTAATTATGAAGAAATTTGCTCTACTAGCTCTTCTTTTTGCATCGTACCTGGTTCCCGTTGTTACCAGTGCACAAGAAGTAACCTATGTTGAAGACCCGTCTCAGGGCTACCTGTTCAACCGCATGAAGGACAACTGGTTCATCACTGGTGACGGTGGTGTCGGTATCATGATGTCCTCTTACGACAAGCACGAGAAGTTTGGTCACCGTATCGGTGCCAAGGCTGACCTGTTTGTTGGTAAGTGGTTCTCTCCCCTTCTTGGTCTGCGTGGTGGTTTCGACTACGAGCAGATTAAGGGTGCAACCTGGACTGGTAACTACGCAGCCCTCGGTTATCGCTCATGGCCCCGCCAGCTCGATGGTGGCAAGTATGTTCCCCAGCACTTCAACAACTTCGGTTTGGTTGGAGACGTGCTCTTCAATGTTTCTAATTGGTTAGCAGGTTACAAGCCCTACCGCTTCTACAACGCAATCGTGTATGTAGGTATGGCAGTTAACTGGGTATATGCCCGTGACGGTGCTCGTCCCTACTCGGATGGTCCCTGGAAGTATGGCGCAAACGATGACCCCGACCACAGCCGCAACTACAGCATGCAGGTCGGTCTGCTCAACAGCTTTGCCATCACCAAGAAGTTAGACTTCAACATTGACCTGCGCTTCGACCTCATGCAGGAGCACATCGACGGTGCTGGTATGGGTTACAGGACCTGGAACGAGTATCCCGGTATCCTGCTCGGTATGACCTACAAGCTGGGCAAGAGCGAGTGGAACGCTCCCGTTACCGCCGTTTGCCCCGAGTGGAAGTACACCGATGCTGAGGGTGACGCTCTGGTTGCTAACCTGAACGACGCAAACCGTCGCATTGCCGACCTCGAGGATCAGCTCAAGAAGTGCCTTGAGAGCAAGAACACTCCTCGTGTTGATGAGGCTGAGGCTCCCCTGGCTACTATCTACTTCCCCATCAACCGCACCGAGGTTCTGGGCGTACAGCGCAACGTGCTTGACGCTGTTGCTGAGGTCATGAAGAGTGAGAACCGCAACTACCTGCTCACCGGTTGGGCCGACAACTACACTGGCAACGATCAGATCAACGTTCGCCTGCGTAAGGGTCGTGTAGCTACCGTGAAGAAAGAGCTCGTTAACAAGGGTGTTGCTGACAGCCGTCTCGAGACCGAAATCAACAACGGCGAGCTGACCAACTATGGTCCCAAGTGCGCTTCTCTCGACCGCGCCGTTACCATCCACCGCAAGTAATCAGATTACTTAACGGTATCAACTCAACAAAAAGATGTTCCGCCCATCACGGTGGAACATCTTTTTTGTACTACCTTTGCATCCACATTATATTATATATAGCAGTTGCTGACTGAGAAGAAAGACATTAATGGCACAAAAGAGGGCTAAAGACTCATTACTGAAACTCATCAGAGAGGGACAGCCGCTGTCAACGAGGCAGCAGCTGCATCTGACCTTTGCCCTGAGTCTGCCAGCCATTCTAGCCAATGCATCGGCTGTTGTGATGCAGTTCATCGATGCTGCCATGGTGGGGCAACTTGGCGCCGATGACTCGGCCTCAGTCGGACTAATGGGCACGACGTCATGGCTCTTTGAGGGCGTCTTAAGCGCATTCGCTGCAGGATATGCCGTGCAGGTAGCTCATCTGCTGGGTGCTAAACGCTCATCCGATGCACGCCAAGTGGTGCGCCAAGCCATCGCGGCATGCCTGATCTTCAGCCTGTTGCTGGCAGGAATTGGCCTAATAATCTGCAAGCCGCTCCCTGTTTGGCTCGGAGCCGAAGCCCACATCCAAGCCAATGCCACCCGCTACTTCGGCACATTTATGCTTTTTGTCCCGTTCTTTATGCTCGACATTGTGGCTAGCTCCATGTTGCGCAGCAGCGGCAATATGCGAGTGCCCAGTGTCCTCAACATCCTGATGTGTGTGCTGGATGTGGTGTTCAACTACCTGCTTATCTTCCCCACTCGTCAGATATCCCTATTGGGCCAAGAAATAACGATGCCGGGCGCTGGTCTGGGAGTGGTGGGTGCCGCATTGGGTACAGCATCTGCAGGACTAGTGATATCTCTGCTGATGATTTATTATCTAGTGTTCCGCTCCAGTGAACTGCGTCTAACGCTGGATAGAGGCTCATTTAAGCCCACATGGAAAGTGTTCAAGAAATCGGTCAAGATATCTACTCCAATGGGTCTGCAGCACATCATGATGTGCAGTGCGTCTATCGTCATTACGGGCATCGTGGCACCTCTGGGTAGTATCGCCCTTGCAGCCAACTCGTTCGGCATCACGGCCGAGAGTCTATGCTACATGTCAGGTTACGGCATTGCCGACGCAGCCACCACCCTCATCGGGCAGAGCCTGGGAGCAAATCGCAAGCGCTTGACACGCAGTTTTGCGTGGATTACTGTGTTATCGGGCATGACCATTATGGGCGTGATGGCCGTCTTCATGTATGTGTTTGCAACCCAACTGATGGGATTCATGTCGCCAGTGCCTGAGGTGGTGGAACTGGGAGCCCGCTGCCTGCGCGTCGAGGCCTGGTCTGAGCCGCTGTTTGCTGCTGCCATCATCTGTTACGGCGTGTTTGTAGGAGCCGGCTACACTTTGGTGCCCTGTGGCATTAATCTGGTGAGCATGTGGATTGTAAGACTGGGACTGTCGGCCATTATGGTGACCACGATGGGCCTGTATGGCGTGTGGATGGCAATGGCCATTGAGTTGTGTTTCCGCGGCACGGTGTATCTCTTGTGGCTATCGTCCAAACGGTGGATGAAAAGCGTTATTGATTAGCGGGTGTGCGCTTGAACTTCTCGGCGATAATGACACCGGCAAGAATGAGCACACAGCCCACATAGGCAATGGCATTAGTCCGCTCGCCGAACCAGATGGCTGCAGCAATCATTGATATGATCGGGCTCAGGTAAAAATAATTGCTCGCCCGCACCGCGCCGATGCGTTTGACCGTGATGCCCCAGATGAAGTAGGCCGCCATCGAGCAAATCAGTCCCAAATAGAGCAGGTTGCCCCACACTTCGGGTTGCCTCAACACAGCCAAGTCCATCTTACTGTCTTGGGCTGCAAGCAGGGGCAAAGCCGACAAGACGCCATAGAAAAACAGCTTGCGGGTGATGAACAAAGTCGAGTAAGTGCGATTCAATCGTTTTAAGGCCATCGAATAGAAGGCCCATACCAGGGCCGCCAGCATAGCCAACAGGTCACCGACCACGCTGTCGCCCCAGACCAATCCATCCTTCAGCGCCAACATCGCCGAGCCAATGAAAGCGATGATCATGCCTAGGCACGTCAGTAGCGAGATGCGCTCGTCACGATAAAAAATGGCTCCCATCAATGCCGTCGTCAACGGGGCAATGCTCACCAAGACGGCCACATCGCTGATCAGCGTGAGCTCCAGAGCGGTGTTCTCAGCAATAAAGTAAGCCGAGCCACCCGCAATTCCACACACGACAAACAACAACTCGTCACGCCAACCGGTGTAGCGCACCTTGAAACGGCTGACCACCAGCAATGACAGGTAAGCGATAGTGAAACGGGCCACAAAAATCTCGGTTGGTGTCAGGCCAGCGTCAAGCAGCACACGGGTGTTGAGGAATGAGATGCCCCACACCAGAATCATGGCGAATGCCGCCACATGATACCAAAAGTCGCTATTCTTTTTTACCTGTCCCATGAGAATTACGGTGCAAAGGTACGATTAAGTTTTCGGTTGTCTACTTTCAATATTCAGTTTTTTTGTCATTGAGCAGGAACATGTATGCCAACGAGCAGCTAATTGTTGTAAAGATGCGGGAAAAACGCTACCTTTGCGACAGTGAAACACGAGGAGTTCATCAATAAGGTATTCACGGCCGACGAGGTCCAGTTCATGAAGGGAGCACGTCTGCTGGTGGCACTGAGTGGCGGAGCCGACTCGGTGGCACTGTTGCGGGTGTTGCTCGAGGCAGGATGCGATTGCCATGCGGCTCACTGCAACTTTCATCTGCGTGGCGAGGAGTCGATGCGCGACGAACAGTTCGTGCGGGACCTGTGCCGACGGCTCAACGTACCCTTGTCAGTCACTGACTTCGATGTCACGGCATGGCAGCAAGAGCACGGCGGCTCGGTCGAGATGGCGTGCCGTGAGCTTCGCTATGCCTGGTTTGAGCAGCAACGCGATCAACAAGGATGCTCACGCATCGCCATAGCCCATCATGCCGACGACCAGGTCGAAACATTCTTCCTGAACTTGCTGCGTGGCACCGGAGTAAAAGGATTGTCGGGAATGCAGCGGTTAAGCGGTTGCATTTGGAGACCGCTGCTGGGCGTCAGCCGCGATGAAATCATCGATTATCTGACAGCTATCGGCCAGGACTATGTTACCGACAGCACCAATGCCGAGAATGACTATCGACGTAACCGCCTGCGCAACATCGTGTTACCCGTTATCGATGAGCAATTCAAGGAGAGTCGAGCACGCATCCTCGACACGATGGACAATCTTGCACGCGACAACGACCTGCTGGACGAATTGGTCAACCAGATTTTACCCAATTACCGCCACATCGACATCGAGCAGATGTGTAGCCATGACCATGCCCCCACACTACTCTATCACCGCATCCGTCACCTGGGTTTCAACCACGAGCAGTGCGCACAAGCCGTACAAGCAGCACGCGAAGGGCATACGGGCCGCCAATTCCACGGTTACAACGACCTGCTTGTTGTCAACCGGCACTCTTTGGACATCAGTCCATCCGATATGCAGCAGGATATCGAGATTCCATTGGATTTAACTACCGGCATCAAGGCACCCGTAGCCATTACAATTACCCGTGGCCGTGTACCATTCTCCCCCACCCTGTGCGACGGCAAACGCATTGTCGCCTTCAACACACAATTATTGAACTGTCGGCGCATTGTGCTGCGCCACTGGCGACGAGGTGACAGGATCAAGCCGTTCGGCCTCAAAGGGAGCAAGTTGCTGAGCGACCTGTTTGCCGATTTCAAGCTGGACCACAACGACAAACAAACGGTCTGGATCCTTGAAGCCGACGGCGACATCATCTGGGTGTTAGGATACCGTTCCTCAGCACTTTATCCAGTCCAACGAGGCTCCCGGGAATACCTGCTGCTGGCACTTTAAAATGCTTGTAAAGCGAAAAATCGCCAAAAAATTTGCATAAAACGAAAGATGGCAGTACCTTTGCACCCCAAATGAGTGTGTTTGCTCAGCAAATGCACTTTCGGAGAGATGGCAGAGTGGTCGATTGCGGCGGTCTTGAAAACCGTTGAGGCTAACTACCTCCAGGGGTTCGAATCCCTTTCTCTCCGCATTTTTT